>JBBQSP010000047.1:0-39789 GCA_038213735.1 Vicinamibacterales bacterium
TGCTACGCAGGGCGAACAGGAATCTCGAACACCGGCTGATGCGACATCCCTCCCGCAGGTATTAATACGGTGAAATGCCAGCGCACGCCCGAACCGTCACGTTTGTTGACTGCGGTCGCGCCGGCGTTTGGTGGAATCACGATGGAAATCGGTATGCCCCTGACGGCGTCGATTGGCTGCGGACGCTCGCTCCAGGTCTTGTCCCATAGCGTCACGTTTTCGACAAGGTCCACCGCCCGGTCCCTCTCCTGATTGAATCCAGTCGCGCGCTGCACCGAAACCGTCGTCGCGATGCATCGCAAATTACAGGTGAGCTCGCCATCCGGCGTGACCGTTTGCCGCGGCCGCAAGGTTGCGGCAAACGTAGTGCCGGACGCGCCTGCGCCGTCGGGCATCTCCAGGGTCCAGTGCCCGTATCGCGCAGTGCGGAGCAGGCCGCGAACTCCGAAGAAGGTCAATGCGGCCGCCATCAACAAGAAAGGCATCAGGAAGATCACCATGCCGGTTGGGATCGGGATGTCCTGTCTCAGGCCGAAATACAACGCGGCTGACGTCATGGTGAGGACCACCACGCCCGCCGCGGTCAGGCTGAGATGCAGCCAGCTGTTGTGGGATGTTATCTGCACGTTGTGTGAATCCAGTGAGATCGGCCAGCCGCGCCATTCGAATGTGAGCGCGGCCTGGTCGTCGAGAAGGCCTGTGAGCTGGTCGACGCAGCGCGCCCACCTATCCGGGTTAAATGGGTCGGGGACGCCAACAGAACTTGATCCATCGACAACGGCACGATGGTGGTCCGCACCTTATCGAGCGCGATCGGCACGGTGATTCGTCGTCGTGTCCAATCACCCATATTCACCGGCTGCGGCGCAGGTCGTCGAGAATCGCGGAGGCCGGTCGAAGACGACCCGACTCCGCAGACTTCCAAGACGCCGAGAGAGCCTCGTGCAGCGCGCGACGCTCCTCGTCCGTGAGGTCGTCGCCCTCGTCGTCCGCAACCAACTCGACAACGGTTCCCTCGGGTAGTGTTGTCGGCTCGTCGAGCACGAGCCGGCCGTTCTCGACGCGGGCTTGAAGAGGGCCCATGGGGCCTACTGTAGGGGTTTCCCGGAGGGCCAGCAAGGGGTCAGGCTGCACGCCGAAGCCCGTCGATTTGTTGAAGCCACGCCCTCCCGGCCAGCGGCTCCTCCCGTCAAGCAGTGCCCCCGTCCCGCAGTGCCCTCCCGGCAGCGCGAAGCGCGCTACTGCGGTTTCTTCTCCGCCGCGTTGCGCTCCTTCGACCGCTCGCCCGACAAGATGTTCTCCATCGCGTGGTTGCCCTCGTGGCACGCGTATTCGTAGACCATCTCGTCGATGCGGTTGAACGGCAACTCGCCGGTGAACGGCGCGGTGAACGTGTCGGGATCGGCCATCGTGAAGCGGTAGACGATGGTTTCGGGACCGGTGCGCGTGAAACGCTCGGTAACCTTCAGGTTCTGCGATGCGCCGCGATACGCCCACAGGATGCTGGTCTGGCCCAACTGCATCGGGTTGATCTGGGTAGTCTCCACGACCAGCGTGTCGCCTTCCCACCGGCCGACCGAATCGCCGAACCACGGACGAATCGCGTCCGGCAGACGATCTTTCGCATTCAGGCGGATGATGCGCGCGTCGTGATTCATCTCCGTGAGAATCATCACGTGATCCTTGGTCTGCACGATGGTGTAGTTGTTGTTGTAGAAGTAGTTCGGCAGCATGGGCGGGCCGGCGTTCGAGCCGAACGACACCAGGCAGCGATCCGCCAGCGGCCGCATCTCGGGATGATCGAACTCGCCGAACTTCTTGGCGCGCGCGCCGATCTCGGCCAGGCGCTTCTTGCCGGCATCCGTCAGCGCCGGCAGCCGGCCATTCGGCGGGTCGATGATGATCGAGCTGCGCGCGACGCCGTCGATGCGGATCACGTTCAGGCCCGGATCCAACCAGAAGCCGTTGTAGCCTCCCACCGCGCCGCCGGCGGCTTCGGAGATGATCTCGATGAACGATTGCTGGCCTGGCGCCGAGAACCCGCCGCTGCCACCGCCCTTGGGCGGCGCGCCGCGATTGGGGTCGCTGGGCTTGTCGCGGATCTCTTCGACCAGTTGCGCGCGATCCTCGATCGCCGCGGCCTGCTGGTCGGTCAGCGTCGTGCCGCCGGCGCCCATGCGCTCGAGCGGCGTCTGGGTCTCGTTGGTCCAGTTGCCCTGCAGGTCGGGCTTGCCGTCGGCCGTGCGCGGCACGACCCAGGGCTTGCCCTTGACCGCGGTCGGTTTCGCTGCCGGCGCCGGCGCTTTCGGCGCGGGGGCCTGGCCCATGACGGGCGCGACGGGAGCAAGGAAACAACCGAGCACGAAAACAACGACGGCGCCGATCGACTGCGTGGCACGACCGCTCATGGGTGTCCTCCGGACGCCTTGAAGTCTAGCGCTGTTTTAGTCCGTCCAACACGGCCTTGATGAGGGCCGGAATGGCGACGGGCCGGCGCGTGGTCCGGTCCACGTAAACGTGCACAAACCGCCCCACGGCGCAGGGCTGGTCCTGCCCTTCCCTGAACAGCGCAATGCGGTAGACCACGCTCGTCGTGCCCAGGCGTTCCAGGCCGATTCCGGCGTGAATCGTCTCCGGAAAGCTCAACGCGTCCAGGAACTGGCACCCCGATTCGGCGACGATGCCAATGGCAGGCAGGTTGCGAATGTCGGTGCCGGTGGCGTCCATCAGGAAGCCGTTCACGGCGGTGTCGAAGAAGGAGTAGTACGCCACGTTGTTTACGTGGCCGTAGTGGTCGTTGTCCATCCACCGGGTGGGGATGGCGCGGAGCACCGTAAAATCGGAGCGGCTCGGGTGTGCAGGGTCGGCCATAGGTTCATGCTAGTGCAGCCGGCTCGCCAGGGTCTGATTGCGAAGCCTAGAAATTTCTCGCCACGCGAATCGACACCGTGCGCGGGGCGACCACGCGGGTGCCGACGAACACCGACTGGAAGTTGTACAGCGCGGCCCGGTTCGACAGGTTGCTCACCTGCACCTGCGCGCTCCAGGTCCGCCGGCCGCGCGCGTCCTCGAGCTCGACGCCGGCGGCCAAATCGATAATCGTCCGCGGGCGAACGCGCGGCACCTCGGCGTCGAGGTTGACGTACGGGAGCAAGTCGCGGAAGTCCGGATCGGCGGCCACCTCGACGGGATCGGACGGATTGGCCACCAGGCCGCTGTCGTGACGCACCGAACCGCTCACCCACCAGAAGCCGTCGGGATCGACCGTCACCAGACCCTGCAGGCCGAGCCGTTGATCGTGGTCAATGAAGAACGGGCCCTGGGACAACAGGTCGATGGCCTCCTGGCCGAGGAACAGGCCGCCGGTAAACGGCGGCGACGAAATGGCGCGGCCGGTCGTGGCGCTGAGCGAGCCGGAAATCCCGCGGCGCGGCAACGCGGTGAGCCGCACCTCCGCGCCCGTCACCTCGATTCCGCTGAGGCTCGTTGGAAAGATGATGCCGGTGTCGAAGAAGTTGTTGTTGTCCTGCTGGTCGCGCGACGTCTTGCGGTAGATCGCGCTGTCGAGCGTCAGGGCCCGCCCGATGGCGACCTGCGCCCCGACTTCAAGCACGTGCTGCCGTTCGGGTTGAATTGGGCGATACGTGCTCCCAAGCGCCTCGCGCACGCTCGCCGGCGCGAGTAGGCTCGCCTCTTCGGAGTTCGATAGCAGCAGGTTCTCGTTGGGCGGGGTCTGGTAGTTGCGGTTGTACGACGCTCGCAGCACCAGGGTGTCACCGAGCGCGAAATACGAGACGCCGAGCCGCGGCTGCAACTGGCCGCCGCTGACCAGGAAACGGTACTCGTCGTGCCGCACACCTGCCGTCAGCGTAACGCGCGCGAAGGTCACGGTCGACTGGGCAAACGCGCTCACCTGCGTGCCTACCTGGGCATCGGTGAACACGAATGGCGAGCCGCCGCGCGTCAGGTCGTAGGGCAATAACGCATCGTTGTAGCCGGACGAGCCGGGCTCGTTGAACCCCGCCGACGTCAGCCCCATGGTGAAGTGTTCGGCGACCGGGAACCGTTGCCAGTCGGCGCCCGCGCGGAACCGATGGCGGCCGGAGCCGCGATTGTATCGACCGCTCACGGTCCACGTGGACAGCCGCCGCTCCTGGGCAGCGGTGACCGGCGTGTCGCCGGCGCTCGGCAAAAGCGTTGCGGTCGTGGTCCGGTACCCCGCCGTTCCCTCGAACGAAGAGCCGGCATCCAGGGTCCTGACCAGCGTCGTCCACACCGACACATCGTCCAGTTCCTGCCGTTGATCCTGGCCGGCTGCGTGCTGCGAACGCTGGTTGGCCAACTCGAAACGCGAGCCCCCGGCCATGATGTGGCCACGCAGATGCGTGCGAGGGTTGAGGGCCATGTCGACGCGGCCGAACGAACGCGCAAACCCGCCCGCGTTGTGCAGGTTGTCGAGCGACACCTGGTCGAGGAAGCGATCGGTGGCCAGGGCCGTCAGTGAGCCAAAGTAGCCGAAGCGCCCGCGCTCGCCGCCCAGTTGCAGCGACGCTTGTCCCGTGCCCGCCCCACCGCCGGCGAGTGAGACCGATCCGGTCACCCCTCGTCCTGTGCCACGACCGCTCCGGCTGTTCAGAATCGCCACGCCGGAGACCTTGCTGCCAAACTCGGCAGGAATATTCCCGGTCAGCAGCTCCGCCGTCTGGATCACCGCCACGTCGAGGGAGTTGGCGAACGCGCCCGTCAACTGGTCGCTAATCGGCAGCCCATCGATCAGGAACGTCATCTGGTTGTGCGCGCCGCGGGGGTGAATGGCGCCATTGGCGTTCTGCGCGAAGCCGGGGAAGGCGACGAGCACGGCCTCGATGCCGCGGCTGGAGACGGCGACCGGCATGCGCTCGAACCGCGTCACGCTGACGGCGTGACGGGTGCCGGCGGACGTGGTGTCCAGGGCCGGCTGCTCAGGCACAACCTGCACGGTGTCAGTGAACGTCGCCACGGTGACCCGGGCCTCGACGTGACGGGGATTGGCATCAAGCGCGTCGACGCGCTGCTGAAAGGGATTGAACCCGGGCATCGCAATCGTCAGGTGATGCGTGCCGAGGGGCAGGTTCGCGATCTCGAATCTGCCCGACGCTTCGGTGGTGGTGTGGCGTTCGAGACCGCTGGCGGCGTGGCGCACGGTCACCAGCGCGCCTGGGATGGCGCCATCCTGCTCGTCGCGCACGACCCCGGTGATGGTGGCGGTGCCCTGCGCGGTGGCAAGCGGTGGGAGCACGAGCCAGAGGATCAAGCAAATGGCGACTCGATATTGAGTGCTAGAAATTATTGTCTTTGTCGATAAAAACATATATTTTGAATTATCAAAATATACCAGCCGCACAAGGCTGTCAAGGGGCTTTTAGGCCAATTACTGAGGTGGAAGGACCCGGCCGCCGGTGATGAAGCGGCGATACCCGGAATATTGAGTGCTGGTGCGGAGGCGCGGCATCCCGGAGCCGCGGGTAATGCGGAACGAGGTGGCCGATGCCGGCAGTATTAGCGTTTCGGGTGGATCCTCGAACGTCACCGGCTTGAACCGAATCGACGTATCCCACCGCTCCATCGTCCACGACGGCCACGAGTTGCGGTGGGCGACCTTTCGCGGCAGCGGGATATCCACCATCCCGATCAGCCCCTGATCCATGCGCAGCACGTCGTAGGTTTCGGCATCGATCCAGAGACGCCCACGCAGGCCGCCGTCGAGCGTGTAGCTGAGGCAGTCTTCGTTGCCGTTGACCAGTTCCACCGTGACCGACGGCTTCTGCACCATGCGGTAGTCCACAAGGATCGCAGCGCGGTTATCGACCTTGCCGGCGCCCGCCAGCTTGAACGAGTACTCGTGGCGCTGTTGTGGCAACAAGAGCGACAGGGGCTGAATCTCTGAAGAGTTCTGCTCCGGCCCCGTGCAGTTGTCGCGATCGTTCTTGCGCGGGGCGTGGCCGTTGACCTTGATCACCTGGCGCAACGTGCGCGCTTCGATGGGGACTGGGTTCTCGTCCGTCGGTTCCCACGACAGCCGCAGCTCCGATTCCACCGTGCGGCTGCGCGAACTGCCGCCGGAATCAAACGGCAACAGTCCGACGATCTCGAGGCAGACAATGCTTTGGGCGCGCGTGAAGTACTGCTCGACGCGCTCGCCCACCCGTTGCAGGACCGCGGCGAGGTCCGGCCCGGTTGCCGGCTGGCGCGCCACGGTCGTCGCCGCGAACAATACCAGGGCGGGAAGGATCAGCGCCGTTCTGCTGGGACGAGCCACGACGCGGCGATTATACCCACGCCGGGGGGCAGGTGGTCGTGCTACTTGCGGTCGGGCTTCACATCAAGGGTAAAGCTCACCGGCACCCGCGTGGGAGCGTAGCAGACCCGGTCGTCGCAGGCTTGATATTCGAGGCGGCCAGACAGCCTGACCGTGGGTGAGGCCGCCAGCAGTTTCTTGGCCTCGGGCGTCGCGAGAATGGTCACGTCCTGCACCAGGTTGAAGGGCTTGCCATAGGTCTCGACCTTCTCGTCCAGCACTTCGAAGTGGTACATCTCCGACGGCGGATAGGTGGTCGGTTGCACGCGAAACCACGGCTGCGGATCGAGTTTCACGGCAATCACCTGGTAATCGTGCTTGCCGGGCGCGTAGACATGCATCAGCTTCTTCGGCGTGACCGCGAACGCCAGCGACACGCGCTGGCCGGGCGCGACCTCGGTGTCGCTGATCGACGTCAACACCGTCAGGTGCATGGTGTCATTGCGCACCTGGCCCGACGCCGACTGGCCGAACGGCGACGACTGGCCAAACACGCCGGGGCCACCGATGACGCAGATAGCGCAGAACACCACCAAACGGATGCGTTTCATAAGAGTTCCAACTCCACGCGACGTCCTAAACGATACCGCAACTGCTAAGATCGGCGGAAACCATGTCGGCGAGGCCCCCCACCCGGATTCTGGTCGCGGAAGACGACCCCGACATTGGCAGCCTGCTCGAGCATTACCTGCGCAAGGCGGGCTTCATGGCGACCATCGTGACGTCGGGCCGCGACGTCATGCCGCAGATCAAGCGCGAGGCGCCCGACCTGGTGGTGCTGGACCTGATGCTGCCGGGCCTGGACGGCCTGCAGGTGTGCCGCGCGATCCGCGCCGATGCCAATACCGCGACCATCCCGATCATCATGCTGACGGCCAAGGCCGAGGAATCGGATCGCATTGTCGGCCTCGAGCTGGGCGCGGACGATTACATCACCAAGCCGTTCAGCCCCAACGAAGTCGTGGCGCGCGTGCGGGCGCTGCTGCGGCGCGCCCACCGCGCCGCGCCGACCAACAGCCGGCTGACCTACGGCGGACTCACCGTTGATGTCGAACGCCACGTCGTCCGCTTCGACGGCGACGAGGTGAAGCTGACAGCGAAAGAGTTCCTGCTGCTGCAGTACTTGATGCTGCACCGCGGCCGCGTGCTGTCGCGCGACCTGCTGCTATCGGACGTGTGGGGCTACTCCTATACCGGCGGCACCCGCACCGTTGACGTGCACGTGCGGCGCCTGCGCGAAAAGGTGCCGATGCTGGCCGACACGATTGTGACGATCAAGCAGTTCGGTTATAAGTTGCTCGACCCGGCGCCCGCCTGATGCCCCTCTCGCCCACTACCCTCCTGTTACTCGGCGTCGTGGCCGGCGTCGCTCTGGCCTTCGCGGCGCTGGCGCTGTTTCGCTCGTCGCGCGCCGCCGGCGTGAACCAGCGCGTCAGCGCGATCCAGGCGGTCGCCCGGCGCTACGCCCTGGGCGACCTGAGCCGGCCGGCGCCCGACTACGGAGACGATGACCTGGGCAGTGTTGCGCGCAGCATGGACCAGGCGGTGCAGGAACTGGGCCGCCGCGTCGAGAGCCTCGCCCGCGATCGCGCGCGCATGGAAGCCATCCTGGCCAGCATGATCGAGGGCGTGCTGGTCGTGGATGAAGAGGGACGGCTGCAGTTGGTGAACGAGGCGGCGCGCCGCATCCTGAAGCTCGAACTGGGCGCCATCAATCATTCCTACGTCGAGGCCATCCGCCATCCCGGGATCGTCGAACACCTGGGCCGTGCGCTGGCCGGCGGCGAGACCGGCGCGCTGGAGTTGTCGGTGACCCGCGATACGACGCGGACCCTGGTGGCCCAGGTCGCCCCGGTCGTGACCGCCGGGCGCGGCGCCGTGCTGGTGATGCACGACATCAGCGAGCTACGGAAGGCCGATCTGATTCGTCGCGACTTCGTCGCCAACGTGTCACACGAGCTGCGCACGCCGCTCACCGCCATCAAGGGCTACGCCGAGGCGTTGCTCGACGATCCCGAAGACCCGGAGGCCCGCGAACGGTTCGTCGAGATCATCCATCGCCAGGCCGAACGCATGGAGCGGCTGGTCAAGGACCTGCTGCGGCTGGCGCGCCTCGAGGCCGGCCAGGAAACCGTGGAAGTGGCGCCGTGCGACATCGCGGCGCTCGTGCGGGGCATCGTGGCCGACTTCGAGCCGATGGCCACCAAGAAGAACCAGACCATGGCGGTGTCGGTGCCCCCAGACGCGGCGATTCTGCAGACCGATGCCGCGAAGCTGCACGACATCATCCGCAACCTGGTTGAGAACGCTGTGAACTACACGCCCGACTCTGGCGCGATCGACATCGGCGCGAAGGTCGCAGACGGGCGCTTCCAGCTGACCGTGGCCGACACCGGCCACGGCATTGCGCCCGACGACCTGGGGCGCGTGTTCGAGCGGTTTTACCGCGTCGACAAATCACGCGCGCGGCCCGGTGGCACCGGACTGGGGCTGTCGATTGTCAAACACCTCGTCCAGGTGCTGGAAGGGGAAGTGTTCGTCGAGAACCAGCCCACCGGCGGCGCCCTCTTCACCATTAACCTGCCCTTCCGATGACCCATCGGCCAGGATGTGTCACCTCTACCCGGCGCACCCTATAATCGCGGTCTGGGCATGAAAGACACCAACTTCGACGAAGTCGCGTTCTTCAGGGCCATCACCGGCAGCGGGGCGCGGGCGCTGCTGATCGGGCGTCGAGCCCTGGTGCTGCTGGGCTTGCCCGTCCTCACGGCCGACTATGACTTCTGGCTTCACATCGATGATGTGGAACGCTTCAACGCGGCTGCCCTCCCCTTCGACCTGGCGGCTACGCATTCGCCGGAGGAGGCCCGGCAGCGTGGCCGGTATGTGCTCGAGAACGGCGAACACATTGACGTGCTGGTCGCCAGGTCCGTACCGACCGTTGGTGGCGTCATCGTCCCATTCGAGGACGTATGGGCGCGGCGACAGTCGGTAGCACTGTCTGATACGGACAGCGTTGCGCTGCCCTCGATTGCCGACCTGATCCTCACCAAGCAGTTCGCGGCCCGGCCGAAGGACCTGGAGGATATCCGTCTGCTCCAAGTCCTGGCACGAAGGGACGAAGCATGACCGCCACCGATCCCGCCCTGATCGCGATTCACGACGAGGCGAATCGCACTGTCTCGGTCGCCGAGATGCGCGCCTACCTCGACGCGCCGATGTCCGAGTTCGAGCGCGAGCAGATCCTTGAGCTGGCGAGGTGGTTCCGCCGGCGCTATCCCACGGGAGCCCAGCGGCTGCGCTACGTTCGCCAGGCGTATGCCCGCTGGTCGGATCGATAGGCTGAAAACCTCGGCGGGACGCCATGCCATGACATCGTTAATCGACGATTAACGATGAAAAAGACACCTGCCTCTGCCGACTGTTGCTCGACTGAGACCGCCAATGCATCCGTTGGACCCCTCGAAGGCCCACTGGCCGACGCCGACCTGGTCGCGTTTGCGAAGGCGGCCGCCCACCCGGTTCGCTTGCAGATCCTGCGGATACTGTCGCGCAAGGGAGCGCATGCGTGCAGCCACATCGTGGATGAACTGCCGCTCGCGTATTCGCCAAGAGTTTGGACCGTTGCCTTGAACTCGCCACGCTGGAGCGCGTCGCGCTGATGTGCGCCGAAGCCGTGCCGTGGCGCTGCCATCGCTCGCTGATTGCGGACGCGCTGCTGGCCAGGGGGGTCGAGACGCGCGAAATCTCCAGCGGCATTCGCGCCCGCCCTCACGTGTTGACCGCGTGGGCACGGGTGAAGGGCTCCCAGGTCACTAATCCTGCCGTCGAACCCTAGTTTCAGGCTCAGCGACCTCCGATCAAAGCAACGGCGAGCACAGTCGCATCATCGAATCCACCAGTCGCGTCATCGCCGGTTGCTCGTCATACTCGGCTACCGAGAAGTCAACGCAGTTCTGCAAGTCTGCCCGGAAGTCCGCTTCGAGCTCGCGAGTGACCGTCTGGTCGTAGACGACCAGATTCGTTTCGTAATTGATCGAGAAGCTCCGGGATCCATGTTTGCCGAGCCGATGGAGCAGATGGTGGAATCGACGCAGACGGATTTGGCGTGGAAGTGTGCGCCCTGGTAAAGCAGGACGCGAACACCAGCTTCCACACAGAGCACCGAGCCGTCGCATCGGCACGTGGCCGGGAAGGCACACGAACGGCTCCCCGGTTCCTGGCGATCGGACCGGCGCCTTCGCTTGCATGCCCACAGTAGGCAGCAAGGCGAAGAGTGTGACTGTCAACCTCTGACATCCAGAACAGCCCCCCGTAGAGACGATGCAGGTGTTGGCGTAGGATGTGTGCATGCTAGAGGCGTTCTCCACCTGGCCGCCGGTATGGCAGGCGTTGGCGGCCACGATGTTCACATGGGGCCTGACCGCTATCGGGGCCGGCGCCGTGTTCTTCTTCAAGGATGTCAGCCCCAAGGCGCTTGACACGGCCCTTGGGTTCACCGCCGGGGTCATGATCGCGGCGAGCTTCTGGTCGTTGCTTAATCCTGCCATCGCGCTCGCCGAAGAAATGGGCATAGTCAAGTGGGTGCCGCCGCTCGTCGGCTTTCTGGCCGGCGCCTTCGCCATGCGCCTCGTCGACTACCTGCTCCCCCATGTCCATCTGTTCGGTCAGATGGAGGAAGCCGAGGGCGTCAAGACGAGATGGCGCAAGACCACGTTGCTGGTCCTGGCCATTACGCTGCACAACATCCCGGAAGGGCTTGCCATCGGGGTGGCCTTCGGCGCGGTCGCGGCCGGTTTCGATTCCGCCAGTTTTACGGCCGCTGTGGCCCTTACCATCGGCATCGGCATCCAGAACTTCCCGGAAGGCACGGCAGTGGCGGTGCCGCTCCGGCGCGAGGGGCTGTCGCGCTTGAAGGCTTGGTGGTACGGACAGCTCTCGGCCGCGGTCGAGCCGGTCGCCGCCGTCATCGGCGCGCTGGCCGTGGTGTCGATGCGGCCGCTCCTGCCCTATGCACTGGCCTTCGCCGCCGGCGCGATGATCTTCGTCGTCGTCGAAGAGGTCATTCCCGAGTCGCAGCGCGGCGGCAACAGCGACCTGGCCACGCTCGGCGCGATGGTGGGCTTCGCGGTGATGATGACGCTCGATGTCGCCCTGGGCTAGCGCGTCGCCTTGACCCGTGTCACACCAGCCTTGCCAACGCCTATTAGTAACGTGGTGCCTCGCAACGCGCCGCACCATGCGTCCGGCGCTCCATGAATGAGCACGAGCGGCGTCAACGTCGGCCGAGCAATGCCTTGGTTGATGGCCGCGTCACTCGTTAGAAAGTCGCGCGTCTCAGCCTGAGAGCATTACCGATGACTGAAACTGAACTAAAAGTCATCGCTGCGCTCGCAATCATCGGGCTGAGAAGAATTCCGAACCAAGGATAAAGCAGCCCTGCCGCCACCGGCACGCCCAGGGCGTTGTAGAGAAACGCGAAGAACAGATTCTGGCGAATGTTCTTCATTGTCGCTGAACTCAAGGCCCGCCCTCTAACGATGCCTCGCAGATCGCCTTTGACGAGAGTGACTCCGGCGCTCTCCATCGCGACATCGGTACCCGTTCCCATGGCGATGCCGACGTTCGCCTGGGCCAATGCGGGCGCATCGTTGATGCCATCGCCGGCCATTGCAACGATCTTTCCTTCCTTCTGGAGTCGCTGGACGACTGCGGCCTTCTGATCAGGCAGGACGTCTGCTTCGACGTGCTCGATGCCCAGCGACTGCGCGACCGCCATTGCAGTGGTCTTGTTATCGCCCGTAAGCATGACGACATCAATGCCCTGTGCCTTCAGATCCCTGATTGCCTCTCGAGCTGATTCCTTGATTGGATCCGCGACCGCGATCAGCCCCGCAGCCTTCGCGTCGATCGCGACGAGCATCACTGTCTGGCCTTTTGCGCGAAGCTCATCTGCACGTGACCGCAGGTTCGAAAGATCGACGCCGAGATCCTCCATCTGCCGGAGGTTCCCGATCGTCACCGCGCGGCCTTCGACGACGCCACTGACGCCTTTGCCAGTGGCCGACGCGAAGTCAGATACCGGAGCGAAAGTCGTCCCTCGCTCGCGTGCACCATCGACAATGGCGCGTGCGAGCGGATGTTCGCTGACGTTTTCGAGACTGGCCGTCAGCTTGAGAACGACATCCTCAGTGAAGCCGGCACTTGGCTCGACGAGCGTGAGCCTGGGCTTACCTTCTGTCAGTGTGCCGGTCTTGTCGACCACGATGGTGTTCACTTTCTCGAGTAACTCGAGCGCCTCGGCATTCTTGAGCAGGATCCCAAGTTCCGCACCGCGACCGGTGCCCACCATGATGGACATCGGCGTTGCCAGGCCAAGCGCGCATGGGCAGGCGATGATGAGCACCGCGACGGCGTTCACGATCGCGTGAGCAAAGCGCGGTTCAGGCCCGTAGATTGACCAGATGCCGAACGTGATGATCGCGACCAGGATGACGATGGGAACAAACCAGCCTGACACCGTATCGGCGAGTCGCTGAATCGGCGCTCGGGACCGTTGCGCTTCACTGACCATCCGCACGATCTGGGCCAGCAGCGTGTCAGCACCAACCCGCTCCGCGGTCATGACGAAAGATCCAGTGCCGTTAACTGTCCCTCCAGTGACCTTCGACTCGACGGCCTTCTCCACCGGGATCGGTTCGCCCGTCACCATTGACTCGTCGATCGTCGTCACCCCTTCGGCGACGACGCCGTCAACCGGAATCCGCTCGCCGGGGCGGACTCTGAGCCGATCGCCCACCAGCACGTGTTCGACGGGAATATCTTCCTCGTTGCCGGACCCGGCCAGCTTGTGCGCGACCTTCGGTGCAAGCCCCAGCAGGTTGCGAATTGCCGCACCAGTGCCGGCGCGTGCTCGCAGTTCAAGCACCTGGCCGAGCAAGACCAGGACAACGATCGCAGCTGCCGGCTCGAAATACACCGCCACTTGATCGCCCATCCGGAATGACTCGGGAAAGAGGCCAGGGGCCAGCGTCGCGACGACGCTGTATCCATAGGCCGCGCCGACGCCGAGCGCGATCAGGGTAAACATGTTGAGGTGCATTGAGAGCACCGATGCCCAGCCGCGCTGGAAGAACGGCCAGCCGCCCCACAACACCACCGGTGTCGCGAGAGCGAGTTCGATCCAGTTCAACCAGCCGGCAGGCAATCGGTGAAGCAGATGGCCGGGTAGAAACTCAGCCACCATGAAGGCCAGGATCGGCGCCGTGATCGCGAGCGACCACCAGAACCGCCGTGTCATGTCCTGTAACTCTTCGTTCGGTCCCTCTTCGAGCGTGACTGTTACAGGCTCCAGCGCCATGCCGCATATCGGACAGGAGCCTGGCCCCTGCTGTCGAATCTCCGGATGCATGGGGCAGGTGTATTCGGCGTCCGCATCGGCAGGCGCGACACTCGCGCTGCGTTTCTCGCCCACAAATTCGGCGGGGTTCTGGCGAAACTTCTGGAGGCAGGTGTCGCTGCAGAAATGATAGGTCCGCCCAGCATGTTCCAATGTCCCTACCGCGTCGGCGGGCGAGATAGTCATCCCGCAAACCGGGTCCAGGACTTCGTTCGAGTCGGGGGTGTGATGTTGATGCGTTGCCATTGCGGCCTCCAGCTGGTTAACGCGACGGCAGACGGTTCATTACAGCGCTGGAGGGGCGCCGGGCTGCCGCCCGGCGCCCCTCAGCCTCACTTCGCGAATTGAGCGGGATTGGCGTCGAACTTGGTTTTGCAGCCTTTCGAGCAGAAGTAATAGGTCTTTCCCTGATAGTCGCTGGTCCCGGCCGCCGTGGCCGGATCGATTTGCATGCCGCAGACAACATCTTTTTCCATAAGAGTTCCTCCTGCCTTGATAACGGCGAGTCCGCCTTGCCATTACACTCACGCTGCTAAGGCGTTCTTCTGCATGTGCAGTTGCTGCAACCGTGCTCAGCGCAAACGCCGCACGATTCGGTGACGCGCTTCTTGAGGGCGTCGCGGGCGCGGAACACGCGCACACCCGCGTTGCTGGGCGACAGCTTGTTCCGCTCCGCGAAGGCCTTCACAGTGACGCCTTCGACATCGATCTGCTGAATCGCGTCGGCGTACTCGGGCTTCAGCGTCGCAGCCAACCTCGCCACACAGGCACAAATTTCCGACTCGACATCGGGCGGTGCGGATTCCTGATGCTCCAGCTCTCGGGCGAACAGCTCGAGAGCCTTCGCTGCCGTTCCGCCGCGTCGGTATCGGTCGATAACGGCATTGCGTAGAAGACGGTAGAACCAAGGCACCACCGCTTCCCCGTCAGGCGCAACCTCGGGCCGTGACAGCACCCTGGCGAACGCGTCCTGAAGAATATCCTCCGCGGCGTCCCTGTCACCGACGCGACGTTGAAGGAACCGCAGAAACGCGCGGTGATTCTCCAGCAGGACAGAGATCTCACCAGTTGTCGTAGAGTCAGTCGGCATCGCCTCCAGAATACATGTGCCCGTGCGACTGCCTAACGGGACGATTCTGCAGAGCCGGCACGACATGATGGCGGCAAACACGCGGGCAACTCCTGGCGCAGAATCTCAAGCGCGCGTGCCACCTGGTCGAGAAAGTCGGCCGACGACTCAACCATGAACCGCCGCGGATGCGCCAACCATGCCGACGCGATGCGCGCATCCACTGCTGGTGTTGCAGCCGCTGGTCGAGCTGACGTTCTACGGTAAATCGATTCCTGAACGAGGTCTCGGCGCGGGACTCAGTGCGGCGGAAACCGGGCTCCCGTTGCGGTGGGTGGCGTTTGGTGGCCGGCGCACGAACATGGTTCAGTGTTTGCGTTTAAGGTAGTAACGATGGCAAGTTGGCAACAACGTACACACCGATCAGGGAGATGGTCGCAATGAGACGAACATTTGCTGCACTACTGCTCGCACTCGCAGTTCCTTCGTTCGCAGCTGCCCAGGCGCCGGGAAATGAGGCGGCGGCGATTGAGACGTGGTTGAAGGGATACGACGCCGCGTTTCTCTCGAAGGATCTGAGCAAGATTGCGGCCTTCTATCACCCCGACGTCACGATTTACGAGGGCGCTGGCATCAATAACGGCTGGGTCGACTATCGCGATCGTCACCTCGGTCCGGAACTGAAGGCGTTCGAGAACCTCGAATTCGCTCACAGCGGAACAACGGTGACAGTGTTGCCGGGTGGCGAATCTGCCTATGCGGTCTCTCGGTACACCATCAAGGCGAAGATGGGCGAACGCATGCTCGACAACGAGGGACTCGAGACGCTGCTGCTGATCAAGACGCCTGAGGGTTGGAAGATTCGCCATTCGCACACCTCAGGTCGTGCGAGACGCCCGGCTCAATAGGAGGCAGCTATCTATCCCGTCCTCTTTCGCATCGGGAGCTTCGAGATCACCAGCTTTGGTGTTCTCGTGGCGTTTGGTGCGCTCGCGGGATTGTGGCTATTTCGGCGCGAGTTGAACCGAGCCGGTCTGCCGCAGGACGCGTCCGACGCGGCACTCGCTGGGATCTTCGGCGGCCTGTTTGGGGCGAAGCTGTGGTGGGCCGTCGAATTTTCCGGCAGTGCACCATTTTTTTCGCTACTTCTTTCACGTGGTGGATTGAGTTGGTTCGGTGGATTTGCGGGAGGCATCGCGGCGGGCCTGGCCGTGATTCGGATTAAGCGTCTGCCGCTTCTCCCTACCCTTGCGGCTGCCACCCCGGCATTGGCGGTGGGCCACGCGATTGGGCGAATCGGCTGTTTCCTGGTCGGCGACGACTACGGGAAGGATAGCGAACTTCCGTGGGCTGTCGCCTTTCCGGAAGGCTTGCCGCCAACGCTCGACCGGGTTCATCCAACCCAGATCTACGAGGCAGGATCGCTGCTCATCATTGGAGCGCTGCTGTTGGCTTGGCGACGCCGCAAGCGCAACCATCGAGTCGTCTTGGGCGCGTACTTCGCCCTCGCGGGAGTGACACGCTTCCTGATTGAGTTCGTGCGAGTGAACGAGCAAGTTCTTGGACCGCTGACAGTGGCGCAGGTCGCCTCGCTCGCAGTCGCGGCGGCAGGCGTCGCACTACTGCTCTCGACAAACCGATCGGCCACGATCCACACTTCATGAGGACAGATCCATGATCTACCGTCGTCGCAATATCCTGGCTCTGTCCGCTGCCGTGTGCTTGGTGGCAGCCGGTGTAAGCGCTCACGATTTCTGGCTCGTGCCTGACGCGTTCGCTGTGCCGGCGTCAGGAGAGATCGTCGTCAAAGGTCAAACCAGCAGCGCCTTTCCGACGACGCTGTCCGCGGTGACACCCGACCGCGTCACCTCGGCGCGTGTCATCGGTGCCGAGGGCGACGAGCGAATCACCGCGTTGTCGACGCACGACAACTCCCTCGTCTTGAGGCATCGGCCCAAGACGCCTGGCCAGAAGATCGTGGCGGTGGAGGTCGGGTGGCGACACGTCAAGGAGACGGCCGAAAGTTTCCGCAAGTACCTGGTCGGGGAGGGCGCCGAGGACGCGCTCGCGCGCTACGATCGCCTGGGGCAGTTGCCGAAGTCTGACATCGTCCGCCGGTATGCGAAGTATGGCAAGACCGTCGTCGAAGTTGGGAACGGCCCGCGCGCCTTTGATCGCGTCGCTGGCCATCCGCTCGAGTTCACTCCGCTGGCCGATCCTGCCGCCGCCGGCCAGTTGCGGATGCGCCTCATGTTCCAGGGAAAGCCGCTCGACGGCGCTCGCGTGCATGCCGGGATGGCATCCCCCGACGGGAAGCCCAGCAACGAGGTCACGCTCACCACGTCCAACGGCGGCATCATTGCCGTGCCGGCCGGTGCCGGTTTGTGGAACGTCCGTACGATTCACGTCATCCCAACGCCGGCCGGCGCCGACGCTCAGTGGGATGTCCACTGGGCGACGTTTGTCTACTCGCGAAAGTAGTCGATTCCGCTACGCAATTGCGAGAGTTGATCGCCAGTCGGTGGCGGTCCTGATGGAGGGCGCTCCGGGCCACATTAACGTGGACGCCGTGCGGTACGGGAGGTTTTGTTCGTGAGTGTTCTGGCAATGGTCGATGCCGACGCGGCGGGCGCCACTAGCGTGCGGTCTTGCGCCGATCGGGCTTCACCCAGGCCAAGAACGTCGGCAAATCACCTTCGGCCCGCCATTCGTGCCGGCAGGCGCCGCAGCGAAGCGACAGGGCGATCGCCGACGGCGTTTGCGACTCGACGCGGACCGGTGCGCCGGTGGTCCCACATCGCTCGCACTTGAGGGAAAATTTTCGAGTCACGGGGATTGGCTGCATTCCAGCGAGGCTACCGGCCCGGCGTGTCCGCGTCACGTCGATCCCGTGACAACCCCGTGGCCGGCCGCTGCCGTCGAGGTAAATTTCTGGTGACAACGCGGCTTACGGACGATACTTCAGGGGTGAATTATCACGCGGCCCCCCGGTTCCTCCGCACATGATCGATCACGACCTCCGCGAGCCCGGCCCGCCCATGCGGGCGGGAGACCTCGCCAAGCGGGTCGCGCCGCTCCTCGCCGATGCCCCGTGCGAGCGAGCGCGCGATGCCTTCGACGCCGACCTCAACTTGTTTGCGGTCGCGATTGTCGATGGCGGATCCCGGCCGATTGGACTGATCAATCGGTTTAGGTTTCTCGAACGGCTCGCCAGCCGGCTCGGGCGCGAGTTGGCAATGAAGAAGCCGGTCAGCTCGTTCAAGGACGCCGATCCCCTCGTACTCGATGAGGGCACGCCGATCGACGAGCTCGGGACCCGCTTGCTGGCCGAGCAGACCCGCTACGTCTTCGATGGTTTCATCGTCACGCGCGATGGGCTGTACGCCGGCCTGGGCACCGGCCTCGACCTGATCCGGGCCCTGACCGAGCGCCGCCATGCCGAGCTGCAGCAAATGGCGCTGCACGACATGCTCACCGGCTTGCCGAATCGCGCGCTCTTCGAGCAACGCCTGGCCGCCGCTCTCGGCGCCGCCGGCGCAGGCGACTCAGTGGCCGTGCTGTTCATCGACCTGGATCGCTTCAGGGAGATCAACGACAACCACGGCCATCGCTTCGGCGACCTGGTCTTGTGCGGCGTCAGCCAGCGCATGCGCGGGGCCGTGCGACGATCCGACCTGGTCGCCCGTCTCAGCGGCGACGAGTTCGCGGTGGTGATTCCGGACCTCCAGCAAACCGAGGATGCCGACGCGATCGCGCGGGTGCTGCTCGGCAGTTGCGGCGCGCCCATGGAGGTCGACGGGCGGGAGGTCGTCGTCTCGTGCAGCATCGGGGTGGCCGTCTATCCACAGCACGGCCAGACGCAGGAAGCCCTGCTGCGCGCGGCCGACACGGCGCAGTACCACGCCAAGGAGGTCCGCAACAGCTGGCAGCGCTACCACCCGGAGATGCAGGAGTGGCGAACCACCACCCCGGGCCTCAGCGCGCTGCGGCAGGCGCTCGAATTCGGACGGCTCGAGGTGCACTACCAGCCGATCGTCGCGATCGACAGCGGCCACATCGGCAGCGTCGAGGCACTGGTGCGCTGGACCCACGACGGCCAGCCCGTGCCCGCCGCCGACATCGTCAACCTCGCGGAACAGTCCGGGTTGATCGTGCCGCTGACCGAGTTCGTGCTGCGGACCGCGCTCCACCAGATGCGAACCTGGGACGCCGCCACCGGCCGCGCCAATCTGCGGCTGTCGGTCAACATCTCGGCCATGCAGGTGGCCGAGGGCGGCCTGGTCGCGATGGCCGACCGCCTGCTGGAGGAGTGCCGGTTCGACCCGCGGCGGCTCGACTTCGAGCTGACCGAGCGCGCGGCGATGCGCGCTTCGCCGAGCGCGGTGTCGTCGCTCGACGCGTTGCGCTCGCGCGGCATCACGCTGACGCTCGATGACTTCGGGACCGGCTATTCGGCGCTCAGCCGGCTCGAGCGCCTGCCGATCGATGCGATGAAGATCGACAAGAGCTTTCTCGAAGACGCCGGCGCCAACGGCGTGATCGCCCGCGCCATCATCGCCATGGGCCATGCCCTGGGCATGACCATCGTCGGCGAAGGCGTGGAATCGCGGGCGCAGTGGGAGTTTCTCAAGCGCGAGGGCTGCGACTTCGCGCAGGGCTACCTACTGGGGCGACCTGCCGCCGCGCCGGTGGAACCAGACCGGCTGGTCGATCTGTTCGCGTGACCCGGCTAGTCGTCAACCACGAACGAGAACAGTTTGTAGCGGGCGTCCTTGACCATCGCGGATCCGAAGAGGCGCAACACCAGTTCACGGCCGGTACTGTCGGCCGCCACGATCTCGCTTTCTCGCATCACCGAGAACGTTTCGTAGTTCGTCGTTTCGCCTGTGTACTTCGTGCTGACAAACCTGAGCTTCTGCCCAGCGTAACGGCTGACCGTGGTGTCGAGATAGCCGTCGCTGCGCTGCTTCAACTGCCCCCAGGCGTACTCGAACGGCACGTTACGCTCCGGCCGGCTGGTATCGAGCTCAGGCCACACGTGCTCCCTGAATTCCTGCTCGGACAAAGCCAAGGCCTTCAGGCCGTCGATGTCCTTGCTCATCAGGCGAGCCAGCACGGCCTGCGCCAGCGCCTCAGGAGTCTCGAAAGTATTGGAGAGAGGGACTTTGCTGGAGGGAGAGGTGGGCTGGGTGCAGCCGGCCATCGCTATCGCGATGACCACAACACCCAGCCCGAGAAATGCCTTCACGAAACCTATTTTACCGCTGCGCGAATTCCGTCCAACCGCTCATCCAGTTGTCGGCCGGCGCCGGCGGCACGGCGCCGATATAGGTCACCGCTTCGAAGAAGCCATCGTTTGGCGGTTGAATCGGTGCAATCTGGCCGCCGGCCAGCGTCGCGACGCCGGACGGCTGGAAGCCGGGGTTCTCGTGGTTCGAGCAGGCGGTCGTCGAGATGCCGACTTCCGCATCGGTCGCCCCAACCCGGACGTTCGGGAACTGGCCGCTGGTGATGAAGGGCACGACGCTCGAGTGCATGTTGGTCGGCATGCCCCACGCAACGCCCGAGCCCATCTGGCTGGTGCCGTTGCTCACTTGTGCGATGGTCGAAGCATCGGACAGTTGGAAGCCAACGTTCTTGAATCCGGTGACCAGGAAGTTACGCAACGTGAACGCGGTGCCACGACGGAAGTTCGCACCGCGCGGGCCCTCGCCACCCTCGACGCGGTCGGGGTCGCCGCACAGCGTCATGTTGTAAATGGTCGGGTTCGAGCGCGGCAACAGGTTGTTGTTGAACTCGTTGTTGTCGGCCTCAATGCCGTTGTCGGCATCGTCGCCGCGCTGAGTGATGGCGACGAACTGGGCGCGACCGGACCAGCCGAAGGTCCAGTCGAAGCTGTCGTCGGCCGCATTCGAGGCGACGGCATACTTGATGTCGGCGGTGCCACCGAACCATTCGAAGCCATCATCGCGAGCCATGTGCACCTGGATGTACTCGTAGGAGCCGCCGCGACCGACGCCCTGGAAGGCAATGCCGTTCAGCTCGTTGTCGGGGCTGAACTCGGTGCCGCCGTACTCGACCCGCACATAGCGCATGGTCCCGCTGCTGTCGTTCGGGTTGTTGCCACCGTAGACCCCGGTATCGCCTTCGCCGGCGCCCTCGCCGCCTTCGAGGTTGACCGGCGCGCGGCCGTTCAGGATGATGCCGCCCCAGTCGCCACGGGCGCGGTTGCCAATGGCCTGGTCGCTCGTGAACACAATCGGCGCCGTCCGGGTGCCGATGGCGTTGAGCCGTCCGCCGCGCAACACCACCAGCGTACCGACGCTGCCCGCCTCGCCGATCACGCGGGTGCCGGCGGCGATGTTCAGCGTCCCGCCCTCGTTGACGAACACCGCGCCGCGCAGGACGTAGTAGTTGTTGCTGGTCCAGTTCACCGTGCCGGTGATCTCACCGGTCACGACGACGACCGGCTTGTCGATGCCGGGGACGTTGGTCTGCGTCGAGACCGGCGCCACGCCACCGGTCAACATCGCCACCACTAGGGCGAGTCCGGCCAGCCTGTAAGACGTCTGCTTCATGATCATGCTTCTCCGCTGTGCGTTTGCCATGGCCTAGAACACATCCACGCCGAACGAGAACCCGTAGGTCTGTCCCAGCTTGTATGAGCGCTGCCGCGAGTCGCCCTGGTTGAAGAGGTATTCGGCGTCGGTCAGGTTCTCGACGCTGAAGCGCAGGTTGTAGCGCGATCCGAAACGCTGCACGAACACCAGGTCGACGGTCTGGCGGCCCTGCTCGACGATGTCGGGGGCCTGGTTGGCACCGACGTCCGAGATGCGATCGCCGACGTAGTTCAACAGGAGGCGTCCTGAGAATCCGCCGCGGGCCCACTCGCCGGTGACGTTGTAGAGGTTCTTCGACTGGCCGGCGAGCGCGCGTTCCTGGGATGTCTGCACCGACTGTTGTTCCGCCAGCAGGGTAATCTTCGAGTCGACCCAGGTGTAGTTGGCGTTGACGAAGAAGCCGCCCCCGAGCTCGAAGGCGGTCTCGAACTCGATGCCGAAGTTGCGCGCCTTGTCGGCGTTCTGGAAGGTGGTGATCGGGTTGGCCGAGGCGATCACGATGCGTTCGATCGGCTGATCGAAGTACTTGAAGAAGGTGCTCGCCGAGACGATGCTGCGGCCGCCCGGGAACAGTTCCCAGCGGGCGTCGATATTCTGAATCAGCGCGCGCTGTAGGTCGGGGTTGCCGCGCGTGGCGCGGCTACCGACGACATCGGTGAACTCGAAGGCGGCCAATTCGCGGAATTCCGGCCGGTTGACGGTCGTGCTGTAGCCGAGCCGGATGTTCTGCTTGGCGCCCACCGACTGCACGAAGTTGACCGACGGGAAGATGTCGGTGTTCTTGTTCTCGGCGCTGACCGTGCGCTCAAACAAGCCGAACGGGTCGAAGGTATTAACGACCTGTTCGAAGTTCTCGACTCGCGCACCGGCAATCAGGCGGCTACGGGCCGACAGCGTCATGTCCATCATGCCGTAACCCGCAATCGTGGTCTGCTCGCCGTCGTAGGCATCGACCGGGCGGGTTTCCTCGTTGAAACGAAACGCGGCGCCGATGTTGCTCGAGGTGTAGAGCTGCTCCGGTGTCTGGGTCAGGTCAACCGGCGACGCGCCGTCCTTGGTGGCCACGATCGGAATGAAGCGGAAGCGGCGGGACGAGAAGTCGCGGGTGCGCTCGACGTAGTTCACGCCGAACTTGAACTGGGTCGGCCGCGCACCGGTCGTCTTGAACGCCGCGTAGTTGGCCGCCAGATCGAGCGTCTCGTCGTCCAGTTCCTGGAACAGGCGGAAGCCGCTCTGCGATTCGTCGGCGAGGATCGGCCGCACCGCCGGGTTGGGCCGCAACGTCCCGGCCAGGAACGGCTGCTGGTACAGCGTCTCGCGCAGGTCCGGCTCGTCGCGATTGGCGCGCGCCAGGTTCACCCGCCAATCGATGCGGCTATTGGCCGCGCCCGGAAAGAAGTGATCGCCCGTGAGCGCCGTCGACAACAGGCCCTCTTCGACGAACGACAGCCGGCTGTTGCGGTAGTAGAAGACGTTCTCGGTGTTGGGCCCCTCGAAGGTGCGGCCCTCGTCCTTGCCGCTGTGGCTGTAGAAATTTTCCAACGAGATCCGGTTGTTGGAGTTCATTTGGTAGGCAAAGTTGGCCACCGCGCCAATCTGCGCGCGCTGGGTGCCGTACTTCAGGTCGTAGTCGCTGACCGCCTCGAGATCGTTGTCCTCACCAATGCGGTAGAACGCGCGCTGTTCCTCGACGTACTGTTCCTTGTACGACTGCGTATAGCTGGCGACGACACCGAACTTGCCGAAGCGGTTGCCGAACACCGCGCCCCAGTTCTGGCCGGGTGCGCCATCCGCCGCCGCCGGGCTCCACGAGTTCCCCAGCTGCCGGCCGAACTCCGTAATCTGTTCCGGCGTGTAGCCGACGTCGGGCGTGTAGATGCCGCGACGCACGATCTTGTTGTTGGGAATGCCGGTCGGCAGCGCCCGCAGCCCATCGTCGAAGCCGAAAAAGTCTTGCCCGTTGAGGGGGCTGAGCGGAATCGACTTGCCGGTCGCCGTCGAGTAGCCACTGAGGCCGTACGAGAACGACATCACCGCGCGGCTCGGGAACTTGATCGGGTTGATCTGCACCAGGCCGCCGGCGAACTCGGCCGAACGATCCGGCGAGTACGACTTACTGACCTGCACGCTGTCGAGCAGGCCGGCCGGGAACAGGTCGAGCGGGACGACCTTCTTGTCCGGCTCGGTGGTCGGCAGGGTCGAACCCGAAAGCGTGGTGTTGCTGTAACGCTCGCCCAGGCCGCGCACGAACACATACTGGTTGTCGACGACCGACAAGCCGGTCACGCGCGACATCGCCGCCGCGGCGTCCGAGTCGCCGTTCTTCTTCATTTCCTGCGAGCCGAGGTTGTCGGTGATGACCGGCGCCGCCTTGCGCTCGACCATCTGCGCCTCGGCCGACGAGGTGACGGCACCGAGAAACGCGTCGGCCGTGACTGTCACGGTCTCGGCGAACCGGCTCATCTGCAGGCCGACGTTGGCGTCGATCACGCGCGCGCCGGCCGGCACCTCGACCTTGATCACCTGGGTCTCGTAACCCTCCATGGCGACCTTGATCTCGTGGGTACCAGGGGCGAGCTCAAACAGGAAGCGGCCATCCACGTCGGTATAGACCGTCGCGGCGCCGGCCACTTCAACCGGGATGCCCGGCAACGTGATGTTGTTGGACTCGTCCTTGACGATACCCGTCACGCGAACTTTACGGGCCGTCGTGGCCTGTGACGCCTGTTCGGCAGCCGCAAGAGCGGCCGAGTTGGCCAGCAACAGGCAGATTAGGGCCGCCGCGCTTACATTTCGATTCATACACCCCTCAACATGGACTCGGGAAGACTCGCCTCACAGGCCCGTCGGTGGGCCTGGAAGCAACCCGCTCAGGTTAGACAGGGGGCATGAATCACGGATGACGGGTCTGTTACATACGGGTTAACGATCGGCCCGCCGGGGGCACAACCCGCTCCTGCCGGGCTGGCCTGGGGGCGATTGTGCGATTATGGACGGACGCGTGACCGGCCTGGTGCCGGCGCTCGCGACTACGGCGAACACGTTTTTCGAGGATCACTAATGACCCGCACACTTTCAGCACTCGCGATCGCATCACTCATGACGTTGGGCCTGTCGGCGCAAGGCATGAAGCACGTCGACATCAAGGACGCCAAGGGCGCGTCGGTCGGCATGGCCATGATCTCGGCCGCCAAGGACGGCGGCATTTCTATCGCCCTTGACGTGACGGGCCTGACGCCCGGCGAGCACGCCATTCACATCCACCAGATCCCCAAGTGCGAGGGCCCGGCCTTCCTGAGCGCGGGACCGCACTTCAATCCCGCCGGCAAGAAGCACGGCATGGAGAGCCCTGATGGCCCGCACGCCGGCGACATGATGAACTTCACCGTCGCGGCGAACGGCACGTCGAAGGCCACCATCACCAACAAGAACGTGACGATGGCCGATGGCGCCAACTCGATTTATGCCAACGGCGGCACGGCGCTGATGATTCACGCCGCGGCTGACGACATGAAGTCGGATCCGGGCGGCGCCGCCGGCGACCGCATCGCGTGCGGTCCCATCGTCAAGTAACGCGCCGGGAGGGCGCCCCTTGACGGGAGGGCAACTCTTGTCGGGAGGGCAATTTGGGTCGGGAGGTGATCCGGGTCGGGATCACTTCCCGATTGTCGTTGTCGGGTTGACCGCACCGCCTCGAGGCCAAGCCGTAACCGCGGGCTGCGGGCCACAGCCGCATCCGCTCTCGCCGGCCGCCTTCGCGTCGGCATCCTTCACGCAGCAGGCGTCCACTTCGGCCGGCGCCGGTCCACCGCAGCAGCCCGCCGCGCCATCCGCAACCGTGGTGTTGCACACGCCGGTCTCCGGCAGCTCGAGTTCGACGCGAGCGGCCGCCGCGAAATCGCCAGAGAGCTGGGCGACGACCGATCGCGCCTGCTCGAAGCCGGTCGCCAGCAGAAACGTCGGCGCGCGGCCGTAGCTCTTCATCCCGATGACGAAGAAATCCTTCTCGGGATGCGCCAACTCCTTCGCGCCGTGCGGGCGAACGCTGCCGCAGCTGTGCTCGTTCGGATCGATCAGCGGCCCCAGCGCCGACGTGCACTCGAGCCAGGGATCCATGCCGATGCGAACTTCGCTCAACATGGCGAGGTCCGGCCGGAAGCCCGTGCACACGATCATCTCGTCGGCGTTGACCGTGGACTCGACGCCGCGCCGCGCACCCGTGATCGCCAGGCCGTTGCCGGTGCCGGCAATGGCACGAATGCGATACGGACTGAGCACCGTCAGCTGCCCGGCTTCGACGGCGCGTTTCGCGCGCGCGCCCAGCGCACCGCGCGCCTCGAGCGCGTCGGCCGCCCCCCCGCCCCACACCGTTTCCAGATTCTCGCGCCGCATCACCCAGGTGACGTCGGTTCCCGGCGCCTGCGCAGCCAGTGTGAGCAAGTCGAGCACGACGTTGAACGCTGAGTGGCCGCTGCCGACCACCATCACTCTCTTGCCGGCATAGCGGGCACGCGCCGCGCCGGCGACCTCGGGAATTCCGTAGGCAATGCGCTCGGCGTTCTCGCGCTCACCGGGCACCGCCAGGCCGCTCGATCCGGCCGGATTGGGATGGCGCCACGTCCCGCTGGCGTCGATCACAGCGCGGGCTTCGATCACTTCGCCCGATTCGAGATGCACCTCGAACGGTTGCTCGTCGCGGCCCTTGGTGCGGACCTTGTCGAAGTCTTTCCGGCCAATGGCCGTGACCCGCGCGTTCAGCCGCACGTGCGGCGCAATCGCCGGATGACGTCCGAGCGGCGCAACATACTGGTCGACGAGGTCATTGCCGGTCGGCAGCGCCTCGTCTGGCGGCGCCTGCCACCCGGTGGCTTCCAAGAGGCGGCGCGCCTCCCGGTCGGCGGTGTAGCGCCATGGCGAGAACATCGCCACGTGGCCCCACTCCCGAATGGCGGCGCCCACTTCCCCACCGGCTTCAAGCACGATGAAGGGCTGGTGCCGGGACAGGAGGTGCGCCGCCGCGGTGAGGCCCACGGGGCCTGCGCCGACGATGGCGACTGGTAGTTGTGTGCTCGCGTTCATCTCTTCGCTCGCTTTCGTATCGGACGGGAGGGCACTCCTGGTCGGGAGGGCACTCCGGCTCGGGAGGGAGCCTCTCGTCGGGACAACTCAGGTGCCAATCCCGACACGAGGTTCCCTCCCGGCAAGGAGTGCCCTCCCGACAAGAAACTCGCTCCCGTCATATTCGCGTAAGCGAATGTATAAGCCCATGATATATTTGTCAACACGAATATGTCATCACCCTGCTGCTCGGCCAAACCGGCGCCCAAGGTGAAAGACCTCGAGGCCCTGACCGGCGTGTATGCGGCGCTGGCAGATTCGACGCGGCTGCGCATTCTCGCGCTGTTGCGCGACGGCGAAGTCTGCGTCTGCGACATTCACGCCAGCCTGGACGTGCCGCAGCCCACCGCGTCGCGCCACCTTGCCTACCTTCGCAAGGCCGGCCTGGTCGACGCCAGGCGTGAAGGCACCTGGATGCACTATCGCCTGACGCCGATCGACAACCCGGTCGTGGCTGCGGTGGTTGATGCAGCGCTGCATGCCTTGTCGCATACCGCCGCCAGCGTGACTGACGAGCGGCGCCTCCAGGTGGCGCGAAAGGCGTCGTGATCACCGTCTTGTTTGCCTGCGTGCACAACGCCGGCCGGTCGCAGATTGCCGCCGCCCTGTTCAACCGCAATGCCGATCCTAAGAAGGCGCGGGCGATTTCCGCCGGCACACAACCGGCCGATCGCGTGCATCCCGAAGTGGTGACGCTGATGCGCGAGATGGACATTGACCTGTCGGACCAGCATCCGCAAAAGCTCACCGACACGCTCACCAACAAGGCGCAGTGGCTCATCACGATGGGCTGTGGTGACGAATGCCCGATGGTTCCGGGGACGCAGCGCGAGGATTGGCCGCTCGCCGATCCCAAGGGCCAGCCCCCTGCCGTCGTGCGCGACATCGCCAACGACATCGACCGGAGAGTGCGGGCGCTGGTCCAGGCCAACAGCTGGCAGTAGGGGCCACTGGTAGGGCTCGCGCCTTCGGCTCTCGTGGGGCTCGGGCCTAAGGCCCTCGTGCGTAAGAGTTTCCCCCAGGAGCGCGCGTGAGCGCGCGACCCCGACGAGCGGCGAAGCCGCAAGCCGGACGAAGCCGCTCAGCGCCGAGCCCCACAAGGGGCCCGCGGTTACCTACTAGTGGTACAAGACCAGGTCATGGCGATTCTGCTCATCAGGCATATGGCGTGCGCCGTCGCGATTTCGGCACTCTTGGGCGCCGGCGGGCAGCCACCGCCGGCCGGCCTGGCCTTCGGAGGCCGCACCCTGCTGCATGCACACAACTGTTATCCGGAAGAAGGCCAGTGGCAGGATCGCCTCGACCGCGCGCTCGCGACCGGCGCCTCGCCGGTGGCGATTGAACAGGACCTCACCTGGGCGCCCGCGGCCGGCGGCCGCCCAGGGCAGCCGGTCGTGTCACATGACACCGACCTCTCCGGCTCCGAGCCGTCCCTGGAGCAGCACTTCTTCGCGCGCCTGCGGCCGGTGATGGAGCGCGCGCTCGCCGACAATCAGCGCGACCGATGGCCGCTGGTGATCCTGCACCTCGATTTCAAGTCGAACGAACCTGAACTTCACCAGGCCGTGTGGCATTTGCTCTCGCGCCATCGCGCGTGGTTGACGACAACGGAACGGGTGGCCGACGGGAGCCGCGTCATGCCACTGACGCCCGGTCCCCTGCTCGTGCTGACCGAAAACGGCGACGGCCAGGAAGCGGCGTTCTCGACGGGCGTGCCGGCCGGCGAGCGGCTGCTGATCTTCGGTACCACGCCGGGTCATGGGCTGGCTCTGCCGGATGATCCCGGCGCCCGCGCCGAGCTTCTGGCCACCGTTCCCGCCGCCTCGCTCGTGCCGTGGCCCGCCACCAACTACCGTCGCTGGACCAACTTCGCCTGGAACGTCGTCGAGCGCGGCGGCCAGGCCGGCGCCGGACCGTGGACGGCGGAGGATACCGCGCGGCTGGCCGCCATCGTTGGGCGCGCTCACGAATTGGGCCTGTGGGTTCGGTTCTACACGCTCAACGGCCACGATGCGACCGCCAACAAGGGTTGGACGAACAGCTACAATTTCGGCTCGACTGCGGCGGTACGCCCGCGTTGGCAGGCCGCGATCGCGGCCGGCGTCGACTTCCTCGCCACCGATCAGTACGAGGAGTTTGCCGCGCTTTTGCCCGGCCGTCGCTGATCGCGTCACGACTTTGCAACGCAACACCGCTAAGCTGAACAGGCCATGACCACGCCTCGTCGGGAGTTCCTGTACAAAGCCGCGCTTTTCGGCGGCGCCGCCGTCACCGCGCCGCTCGAGGCGCTCGTGCAGCAGTCCGGCGTCGGCCGGTTGGTGGCCGACGACCCAGGCTACGGTCCCCTGCGGCCGGTCCAGGACGAAACGACCGGTGCGCCGATCCTGCAGCTGCCCGAGGGCTTTCGCTATCGATCGTTTGGCTGGACGGGAGATCCCCTGGATTCCGGCGTGCGGACGCCCGGCGGTCACGACGGGATGGCGGCCTTCCCCGGCGCCAACGGCACGGTCGTCTTGATCCGCAACCACGAGTTGTCACCGGGGATCGCGTTCGACGCGGCCATCGCCTACGACGCCCAGGCAGGCGGCGGCACCACCAGCATCACGTTCGACCCCGCCACGGAACTCGTGACGAGCGCGCGCACCAGCCTCGCCGGCACGCTTCGCAACTGCGCGGGTGGCGTCACGCCGTGGAACAGCTGGCTGACGTGCGAAGAGACGATGCTCGGGCCGGAGGACAATCCCGCGCTGGCACGGCCGCATGGCTACGTGTTCGACGTGCCGGTTGACGGAAAGCCGTCGCTCGAGCCGCTGGTCGCGATGGGACGCTTCGTGCACGAGGCCGTCGCCGTTGATCCCGAGTCGGGCATCATCTACGAGACGGAGGATCAGCGCCGATCGGGACTCTATCGGTTCACGCCACGGTCGCCCAGGCGCCTTGCCGACGGCGGGCGGTTGCAAATGCTGGCCGTCGATGGCCGCCCGCGCGCCGACCTGCGCCTGAACCAGCGGGCCGGGGTCAGCCTCGGCGTTCACTGGGTGGACATCGAACAGCCCGAGAAGGCGCACGCCGACCCGGCCGCCCGCAACGGCGGGGGCGTGTTCGCCCAGGGCTTCGAGAAGGGCGGCGCCATTTTCGGCCGGCTCGAGGGCGCGTGGTTCAGCGATGGCCGCGTGTTCGTCACCAGCACCGACGGCGGCAACGCGAAGATGGGCCAGGTGTGGGAGCTGGACGTTCGCAACCAGGCCATCCGCCTGATCTACGAGTCGCCGGGCGCCGAGGTCCTGAACATGCCCGACAACCTGGTTGTCAGCCCGCGCGGCGGACTGGTGCTGTGCGAGGACGGCACCGCCAACCCGTGCGTGCATGGGCTGACCCGTGATGGAAAGATCGTGCGGTTCGCCCGCAACAACATGGTGTTGAAGGGCGAGCGCAATGGCTTCGCCGGCGACTTCCGCAACCGCGAGTTTGCCGGGGCCACGTTCAGTCCCGACGGCCGCTGGCTCTTCCTGAACATTCAGACGCCGGGCCTCACGCTCGCCATCACGGGCCCCTGGGAGCGCGGCATTCTGTAGGCGCGGGCCCTTCGGGCCCGCGTGGGGCTCGGCGCTCCGCGCCTTGTCGGGCTCGCGCCTTCGGCGCTCGTGGGGCTCGGCGCTACGCGCCTCGTGGGGGAATGCCTTTGCCCCAGGAGTGAGCCGAGCGAGCGACCCCTACGAAGGCGCGAAGCGGCGAGCCCCACGAGCGGCGTAGCCGCAAGCCCCACAAGCGCCGCGAGTCCGAGTAGAATTCAGCGCAAATGTCGCGCACTCGCGGTCTGGCCGCGCTGGTCCTCCTCTACTTCGTTCTCGGCCACCTCATTCCTCCGCCGGAAACCATCACGCCGCAAGGCTGGCGGCAAACCGCGATCTTCATCACAGTGATCGCCGGCATGGTCACCGAGCCGCTGCCGGCGTCGGCCCTCGTGTTGATGGGGCTGACCGCCATGGCGGCCAACGGCATCCCCATGCGCGACGTGCTCGGCGGGTTTGCGCAGCCGTCGGTGTGGCTGGTGATCATCGCCATGCTGATTGCCAAGGTGATGCTCGACTGCGGCCTCGCCCGTCGCATTGCCCTGTTGTTCGTGCGCGCGGTCGGCCGCACCTCGCTCGGTGTGGCCTACGCGCTGCAGATGACCGACGTCACGCTCGCCTCGGGCGTGCCGTCGATCACGGCGCGCAGCGCCGGCATGATCCTGCCGATCGCCCGCAGCATCGCCGAGCTGTTTGATTCGCGTCCCGGCCCCACCGGTAAGCGCCTGGGCGGCTTCCTGATCGCCGCGATGTACCAGGGTTCCGCGGTGGCGTGCGCGATGTTCCTCACGGGGCAGGCCAGCAACCTGCTCGGCGCCGACCTGGCGCTGAAGCTCGCCAACGTCGAAGTCACATGGGTCAGCTGGTTCGTGGCCGCGATCGTGCCCGGCCTGCTGTCGTGCGCGGTCGTGCCGTGGATTGCCTATCGGCTGCTCAAGCCTGAAGTCACCACGACGCCGGAAGCGCCAATCTTTGCCGCCGGCGAGCTCAAGAAGATGGGCCCCCTCAGCCGCGACGAGTGGGTCACGCTGCTCGTGTTCGTGGGCGTCGGCCTGATGTGGATCACCTCGGCGTGGCATCGGCTGGACGTCACGTTCGTGGCCATGGTGGGCATTGGCGTGCTGCTGGCGTCGGGCACGCTCACGTGGCAAACGGCCGCGAGCGAGCGCGCCGCCTGGGACGTGTTCGTCTGGTACGGCGGCATGCTGCAGATGGGCGACCTGCTGAACCGCACCGGCTCGACGCGCGTGCTGGCCGAGAACGTCGCGAGCCTGTTCGCGGGGATCCCGTGGGTGGTCGTGTTCATCGGGATCCTGATCATCTACTTCTACGCGCACTACTTCTTCGCCAGCATCACGGCCCACCTGCTGGCCATGTTCCCGCCGTTTGTCGCGGTGATGATCGGCATCGGGGTCCCGCCGCAACTGGCGGTCTACAGCCTGCTGTGCACGGCCAACCTCACCGCCGGCCTCACCCACTACGGCACGACGACGGGCCCGATCCTGTTTGGGTTGGGCTACGTGTCGCGCGGCGATTGGTGGAAGGTGGGGTTCTTCACGTCGGTCGCCAACATCGTGATCTGGCTGACGGCGGGCGCGGCGTGGTGGAAGTGGTTGGGATTCTGGTAGGCGCGCGCCTTCGGCGCGCGTAGGGCTCGCGACTTCGTCGCTCGTCGGGCTCGGCGCTCCGCGCCTTGTAGGGCTCGCGCCTTCGGCGCTCGTGGGGGTTTCCCTACGAGCGAAGCGAGCCCCAGGATGCGAGCGTAGCGAGCGACCCCGACAAGGCGCGGAGCACCGAGCCCCACCGCGCCCGAAGGGCGCGGCCCCCGCCCACACTACGCGGCGAGCACACCCGCCACTCGCGCAGCTTCGGCGGGCTCGGCGAGCAAGTCATACAACAGATCCCGATTAAAGCGCTGTTCGTGAATGAAGTGCACGAACGCGCCGGTCATCACGACCGGCATGATCGGCAGCCCGAGCACGCCGCCAAACACGCCAGCGTAGCCGCGCCAGTCGGTCGGGTGCTTGGCGGTCGTCGTCACCGCCTCGGACACGAAGTTGCCGGCGAATCGCCACATGTCGGACAGCATGGTGCGGTGGCCGCCGTGGTTGCCACCGGCAACCGCGCGACCCGCGCGCAAGCCCGCCATGAACTCGTCGCGCGTCCGGGCTCCCGGCACTTCGGTCCAGGTCAGGCCAATGCCGCGGCTGGTGTGCGCGTCGCCGCCACCGAGCAGATGCTTGCCGGTGGCTCGAGCCAGGCACATCGCGGTGCGATTCTGCGACGGCAAGCGCGTGCCGTTGATTACCTCGAGACCATCCACCCACGGCAGGACGGCCGCGAGGTGGGCGGCGGTGAGCGGTCCGTTGATGCCGGAGGCGACGTGGTTCAGTGAGGTGTAGATGCCCTCGCGACCGAGGTACGGCATCAACTGGCGCACGTCGCGCCGCAGACGCTGGATCTCGTCGTGCTGGGCCGGCGTGATATCGAGAACGTTGAGGTGCACGCACAGGTCCACATCCGTGAACTCTGCGGTGACCTCACAGCCCACCAGCACATCCGGCTGGTGAGCAATGTCGAGGGCGCCGCTGATCTGGTCGTGGTCGGTGACCGTGATTAGGTCCATGCCGCGCCGTTTGGCGGTGTCATACACGCCCTGGGGCGTGTTGTAGCACTCGCGCATGAAGTAGTTGAAGGGGAACACCGTGGCGCCGCCTGAGTGAAATGTGTGGACGTGGGTATCAAGCTTCACCGCTCACCTCCGATTGCTTCACGTAGTGTCGCAAGGGCAAATGACAGAACCGTGGCGATCACATCACTAATACGCAACATCTAGGGGCGCACATCCAAGTGCACCGTATCCTTGGGGCGGTGATGAAGAAGTTCTGACACGAAGTTGCGCACATACAGGCGAAACACCGCGCCCTTCCCCATCGCGTTGTAGCGTCTGGCCGACGTGTAGAGGAAGCAGTCGTAGCGCAGTTCCACGCGGCCGACGCGCGACAAGCGGCGGCCCAGGTTGGTGTCTTCGCCGTGGAACTCGATGGTGGTGTCGAAGCCACCGATGAGCTCGAGCGCCTCGCGGCGCACCGCGAAGTTGCCGCCGTAGAACACCACGCCAATCCGCAGCACGTACTTGACGAGGATGTGCGTCGCCGGTCCCAACGTGAAGTCGTAGGCTCGGAGCAACGTGCGGCCCCACCAGTCCCAATCGTAGAACCGATAGTTTCCTGACAGCGCGATCAGGCTGGCGTCGCCGCGGAATCGCCGCTCGATGCGCTCCAGCCACGTGCGCGGCGCCAGGCAATCGGCATCGACATAGACCAGCACATCGCTGGTGGCCTCCTGCCGGCCGCGCGCGCGCGCCATCACCAGGCCCTTGCGGGGTTCGTCAACCACGCGCACGCCGGCCATGGCGCGGGCGACGGCGCCCGTGCGATCGGAGCTCGCGTTGTCGATCACGATGATTTCGTCGGGGGGCCGGCTCTGCGACAACAGTGAGTGCAGGCACGGCGCGAGGTAGTGCTCTTCGTTATAGGCGCAGACGATGACGCTGATGGTCACTCTGGAAGCACAGGTTACGGGACCGCCGTGACGGCTCGATCACGCCCCGGTAACGCTTTGGTGAATACCGGCGCCCAAAGCCTTTACCCAGAATTAACGCCCCCGTCACCGGTCGGAAACCTGCAGTCACTACCGTGGGGGTGCCCCTAATGCAGGCAAAGGAACGCCGGATGCAACAGAACAGCTTGATTCGAACCGATCAGCCCTCACCGTCGCCACGCCCGAGAGTCTCGGGAGTCACCGGGGCCAAGGACAAGACGCGCGTGCTGGTGGTGGAAGACGAGAAGGACATCTCGGGACTGATCAAGCACACCCTCGAGCGCAGCGGAGACACGATCGTCGAAATCGCCGCCAGCGGCGACCAGGCGCTCAAGCTGGCCAGCGAGCAGCAAGTCGACCTGATCATCCTGGACCTCAACCTGCCGGTGCTGGGCGGCCTCGAAGTGTGCCGCCTTCTCCGGACGCGGCCCGGCACTGCCAAGACGCCGATCATCATGCTGACCGCGCGCAGCAGCGAGAGCGACCGCGTGGTCGGCCTCGATGCCGGCGCCGACGACTACGTCACCAAGCCCTTCAGCCCCCGCGAACTATCGGCCCGCGTGCGCGCCGTGTTACGCCGCGGCCGTCCCGAAGAAGCCGGTCCCCCGCCCATTTACCGCGGCGAGCACCTGGTGGCCGACTTCGACGCCGTGTCCATTGCCGTCGACGGCGTGTCAATTCGGCTCACGCGGCGCGAGTTCGAGCTGTTGCGCCACCTGGTCGAGAACCGCAATCGGGTGCTCTCGCGAGACCGCTTGCTGGAACGGGTGTGGGGTTACGACCGCATGATCGAAACGCGGTCGGTAGACGTGCACGTCGGCCGCCTGCGCGGCAAGCTCGGCGCCGCCGGCAAGCAGATCGAAACCGTCGTCGGACTCGGCTATCGGTTTATTGAGACTGAGAAGTAGCGACCTCAACCCAGCCCTGGGTGCGCAGGTCGTCGAGCTCGATCGCGATCGAACGTCGGGCGCGTTCGACGCGATGCCAATCCTGATAGTGCGCCTGGCGCACCACCTCGCTGTCGCGTTCCTCTTTCACGACCCAGCCCTCGTCTGTCACCGAAATCGAGTAGTGGCGCGTGTGATCGAGGAACTGCAGTTTCTTGGTGAAGGCGTCCATCGCGTCCCGATGGTGCCCCGAACGGACGCCTTTTTGATGTAAATTCTTGGCGACAAATACTCGGTCAAATGCGGTAACTCACTGATCCATCAGGACTTCACGCGAACCACCAGCGTTCGCTGACGTGTGCGCAACAGGATAGTTTTCGAGCCGCGGCGTGGTTCTCCGTCCACGTGAAACCAGATATCGCGGTCGGATGAAATGGCCGCCTGGGCAGCCGTGCGCATCAACACGCTCTCGTCGGCCTTCAAGGTGCCGTTGAAGAACGCGGGGATGCGCAACGCCACACCCATCAGTGACAGCGGCCTCACCAGGACGATGTCGATCTGACCGTCGTCGAGCAGCGCGTGCGGAGCGATCTGCGCGCCGTTGCCGTACTGCCGCGAGTTGGCCAGCGCCACGAACAGCGCCGGCGACGCAATAGGCGCGGCCTCGCTCTCTGGGAACGTGATCGCGTAGTCGCGCGCCCGGTACGCCGGCAGTTCGCTCAGCGTGGCGATCACATACCCCGCCAGGCCTCGGCGAGCTCCAGGCAGGGCCATGCGATTGGCAATGCTGGCATCCAGCCCAATGCCGGCGACGTTGAAGAACAGCGAGCCGTCCAGCTCGCCCGCATCGATCACGCGCGTGGTGCCCGTGGCCGCCACCTCGAAGGCCGAAGCCGCGTCGAGTGGCACGCCGAGGTCTCGCGCCAGTCCGTTGCCCGATCCACCGGGGATGATCGCCATCGCGACCGGCGAGCCGGCCAGCGCGGCACCGACGCCATTGACCGTGCCGTCGCCACCCCACGCTGCCACGAGGTCGTGGCCGGCGCTGACCGCTGCCGCGGCAAACCGCTGCGCATCGTCCGGGCCGGTGGTGATGTGGACATCGACAGCGAATCCCGCGCGACCGAGCGACTCGCGGGCGAGGGCGGAGCAGGCATCCAGCGTGCGCGACCGGCCGGGTCCCGCGATAGGGTTGATGACGACGGTCGCTTTCATTACTCAGCGAGGGCGCGGAGAGTCCGCGGCGTGAGGTGCCAGCGCAAGGTGCCTGGCCCCCCTGGCGTCGCCCCGTCCAGGTCAATGGCGCACACTGCGCCCTTCTTGAACTGGACGATGCCACGGGCGCCGAGGAGGCGGGCCGCCAGTTCGCCGAGATCCGGCTCGTGCCCGACCAGGGCCAGGCGGCGATGCCGCTTCGCCGCGTGGGTCTTGATGGCCTCGACAATCGCCTGGTGCCGCCCGCCAGGAGCCAGCGCCGCCACTTCGGCAATGGCCGGCTTCGGCTTCAATCCCGCGGCCAGCAAGGTGGCGGTGTCGCGCGCGCGCACCAGCGGGCTGGTCAGCACGAAATCGATCACGACATCCAACTCCAGCAGGCCCCTTACGGATGACGCGAACTTCTTGACCCCCTCCGGGGTCAGTGGCCGGAGGGTGTCGTCCGGGTACTTCGGTCCGCGCTCGGCGGCCAGGCCGTGGCGCACGAGGTACAGCTCGATGGTGGCGGCCATGTCTGTTCCGGTTTCAGGCCGCGGTCGAGCGGGATTGCCCGGCGGAGTCGATCACCGATTCGCAGAGCTTCAACAGCGCCGGCCTGGCGTGCATGTAGGCGGCGTGCCCCTCGCGGCACTCGTCCTCGAGCACGCGGATCAGCGCATCCAGGTCGGCCATGCCGCGGCGGTTGCGCGCCGGCAGCGACGCCTGCACACTGCGCGTGCTGTCGATCAAGATTTCGAGGTCGTGCATGCGGCCCAACAAATCCTGCTGGGTTTTCAAGCGGCTGAGATGCAGCCGCGATCGCGATCGCGTCAGCTCACGCTGGATCTCGAGCGCGTAACGCAGCTTCTTCGCCTCGATGCGGACCCGGTGCAGGCGTTCGGCGAGGTAAATGCCGCCGGCGCGGATGATGGCGGCGCGCAGGCGGCGGGCGCGCTTGCCCGCCTGGGCAGCTGCTTCAGTAACCGCGTCGCCCGGCATGCCTGATCGCGTTTCCGGCGCCGCGACATCGACCAGGCGCTTGCGCAGCTTGTCGAGGCGCGACGGCGTGATCTCGTCGAGCATGTCGCGGCGGCGCTTCAGGCGTTCGGCGGTGACCGCCTCACGCACGCGGCCAATCGCCGTGGCCGGCGCCGCGCCGCGGCCTTCGAGTTCAGCCAGTAACTGGAGCGACACGTCCAACTCGCGCACCGGCCCCAACGCCCGGGTAATCCGGCGCACGCGGCGCTCGACGCGGTCGAGGGCCCCGGCATCGGCGCTCGCGTTCAACATCGGCAGGGCCCCGCGCAACCGGCGGGACGCCACGCGCGCCTGGTGCACCGAAGTTTCGTCGCCCGACTGCGCGGCGGGCATCGCTGTCAGCAGCGAGATCAGGCGCTGGCGGAGAATCGCGACCGAGAGGGCTGAAGGCTCCATGCTAGGATCAGCCGCGATTATACCCTTCGACTCGGCGCCACGCCGCATCCGCGGCGTGACGCCTCGCTCAGGGCAGGCCCGGTCCCTCTATGCGATTAGCCGCCATCGATATCGGTACCAACTCGGTCCACATGATCGTGGTCCGCGTACGGCCGGATTTCTCGTTCGAGGTCGTCGACCGCGAGAAAGAGATGGTCCGGCTGGGCGCCGGCGGCCTCGACGGCAAGAAGATGACGCCGGAATCGATGAACGCCGCGCTCCAGGCGTTATCGAAGTTCCAGCGGCTGGCCACCTCCCACCAGGTGGACGAGATTCTCGCCGTGGCGACCAGCGCCACCCGCGAGGCTGAGAACGGCGGCGCGTTCCTCAAGGCCATTGAGCGCAAGACCGGCATCCGCGCGCGCCTAATTACGGGCACGGAAGAGGCCCGGCTGATCCACCTGGCCGCGGTTTACGGGGTGGACACGCCGAAGCCGGCGGTGGTGATCGACATCGGCGGCGGCAGCGTGGAGATCACGCGCGGCACCGGCCGCGAGATCGAGTTCGCGCGCAGCTTCAAGATGGGCGTGATCCGGCTGACGGAACGCTACGTGGACTCCGACCCGATCTCCAGCCGCGACGAACGCAAGATGGTCGAGTTCATCAGCGAGCAGGCCGACCGCTATCTCGAGACCATCGTCGAAGCTGGATTCGACCGCGTCATCGGCACTTCGGGCACCATCCTCTCGCTCGGCACCGTGGCGACCGCGATCGATCGCGGCGCCGTGCCGACCGAGATTCGCAACCTGCGCGTACCCGCCAAGAGCCTGCGCAAGTTGCGCAAGTCCGCCATCGACCTGGACCTGGAAGAGCGGATGCACCTGCCCGGCCTCGACCCGCGGCGCGCGGACTTGATGGTGGCCGGGGCGATCCTGCTCGATACCCTCTTGCGACGGCTCGGCGCCGAGGAAATCACCCTCTGCGACCTCGCGCTGCGCGAAGGCGTGCTGCTCGACTACATCCACGGCCACCGCAAGCACATCGCCCGGATCGACCGGTATCCGGATGTGCGGCGCCGGTCGGTGATCGAGCTGGCGGAACGCTGCAGCTGGGAAGGCGAACACTCGCGCCAGGTGGCGGCGCTGGCGCTGACCATGTTCGACCTGACCAAGCGCATTCACGGGCTGGGCGATCGCGAGCGGGAGTGGCTGGAGTACTCCGGCTTCCTGCACGACATCGGCAACCACATCAGCTACGAGAAGCACCATCGCCACTCTTACTACCTGATCAAGAACGGCGACCTGCGGGGCTTCGAGCCGGACGAGATCGACATCATCGCCCTGGTGACGCGCTATCACCGCCGCGCCACACCCAAGGACCACCACATCGGCCAGCAGGACCTGAACAAGAGCCAGCGCCGCGCGGTCGAGGTGTTGTCGGCGTTCCTGCGGTTGGCCGAAACGCTGGACCGCAGCCGTCACGGCGTGATTCGCGGTCTCGAAATCCGCGAGCGGCTCGGCCAGTTGCGCATCAAGGTGCAGGCGGTCGGCGACGCGGAGCTCGAAGTGTGGGCCGCGCACAAGCAGGCCAAGGCCCTCGAGGAAGTGCTCGACCGCAAGATCCGGATCGAGAAGGTCCCCTATCGCAAGGGCCTGAGGTCGGTGGAGACCGAGTTGACACGGCAGCGCCTTGCGCCGACCGGCCGGGCGCGGAGCGTCTCACCCGGTCCCGTCAGAGCACGCAAATAACTTTGTGATATAAAGAGAACGTGACTCCGACCGCCCGACGCACCCTGATCGTCCTGGGCGTTGCCGGCGTGGTCGGGGTGCCGCTGCTGATCGCCAGCTACCTCTCCCTCGGGCTCTGGTTCGCGCCACCGTGGCCGTCGCCGGCCCCGAGCGGCACCGCCGCCCCGCTGGCCGAAGAGGCCCTGTGGGCCCGCGCCGAGGGTGGCTCCTCCACCGATCTCAATCCCTTCCGCCCTCTCAACATGGCGCAGCTGGTCGCCTGCCTCGCCCAGGCGGAGATGGCGGACGATCGGGACCTGCAGGCCGACGCGCAGGCGGCATGCCGGACGCGGCACATGCCGGGGTTTGGCGCCGTGGTCTACGTCTCCGAGCAACACCTGCGTGCCGCAGGCTTCGCGGAACCCGGCTTCCGAGAGGGTCACGCTCGATTCGTGACCACAATCTGGCTGGCGCGGTCGTGGACGAAGGCCGAGCTGCTCGCCACGCTTGCCGAGCGCGGGGAGTTTGGCCTGGGCTTCCGCGGCCTGGAGGCGGCCGCGCTGGGCTACTTCGGGCGGCCCGCCGACCAGCTGACGCTCCCGCAGGTGGCGATGGTCGCCTCGCTGGCCGGTGGTGCCGGGCCCGACCCGTGGTGCGACCCGGCCGAGGCGGCTGGCCTGCGGCACCGCATCCTCGAGCGCATGCGCGACAACCTGGCCATCGACGAGCAGGCATTTCTCGCGGCCGACCGGAGCGAGCTCAACCTTAGCGCGCCCCCCGTCAGTCGTCCACCGTGCCAGGCTGGGGGATGTCCCAGTAGCTGTTGAAAATTGAAGCGGCGGCTCCTCAC
>JBBQSP010000048.1:0-38142 GCA_038213735.1 Vicinamibacterales bacterium
GGCCGCGGAGGCCGACGGCGTCAGTTGCACTTCGAGCGTCCGCGAGGGACGGGCCCGCGTCAGCACGACGCGTTGCTCTTCAGCGATATAGCCACGACGGGTGATGGCAATCGTGCGCGAGCCCAACTCGAGATCGCGCAGCGCCAGCGGCGTCACACCGCGGGCGACACCGTCCACCTCGACACTGGCGCCGCTTGGGGTCGAACGAATCAGCAAGCGCCCGCTACTCACCTCAGCGGGTGGCAGCGACTGTTTCCTGGCATCGGCGGGCGGCGGCACTTCGACCGGCGCTGGGGCGACCGGCGCAGTCACCGCGGCCTCGGTGCCGTTCGACGGCGGCGTCATTGTCTGAATCGGACCCGTTTGCAGCGCACGCGGGCGCGCCATGTAGCCGGCGGCGAAACCCACCACCATGCCGACCAGGCAGGCCGCGATCAACATGGCGCCGCTGAACCCGTCGGCCGGCTTGGCCGGCGTGTAGGCGGCGCTCGGCTGCCACGACGTCACCGGCTCAACGGGTGGCGCCAGCCGGGGCTCGAACGACTCCAGCGGCCTGTCCTCTGTCCTCTCCAGTTTCTTCGCCGGGACCTGAGCCGCGGCGGTTACCGGCTCGATCTCGTCGAGATCGATCGGCGAGCTGGGCGTCGGTTCCGGCAAGAACCCGGTTTCAAGCACGTCTTCGTCTTCAAGCACGTCCTCGTCCACCGGGCCGCTGAGGGGCAGCACGGGGATGACGGCCGCTTCGAGCGCCTGGCAAAAGGCCGCGCACGACGCGAATCGATCCGCCGGCTGCGGCGCCAGCGCCCGCGTGAACGCCCGGGCCAACGCGTCGCGATCGACCCCGGGCAGCGCCCGCACCTCGATCGGCCGCACAGCGGGCCCGGTAATCCTTCGGCCGAACATCCACTCGAACGCGATGGCGGCCAGCGAGAACTGGTCGGCGGCCGGCTGCGCTGGTCCGCCGGCAGCCAGTTCGGGAGCTGAATAGGGCGGACGCGCCGGTTGCCCCCCCTCGGCCATCGTCTCGTCCAGGCCATGCACCTGCGTCTGGTCGGCCGAGACGAAAATATTTTGGGGATGGAGGCTGCCGTGAACCTGGCCGGAAGCGTGGGCGGCGTCGAGGATCTCCGCGATCGCCCGAAGGCGCGGCAATAGGTCTTCAATCGCCGCGGGACCATAGTCGCGCAAGGCCGCTTCGAGGGAGTCGCCGTCCACTACGTCTGTAACCAAGGACCGAGTCTGCTCATCGAACCTCGGTGAGCCTTTTCGTCCATTTCTCGACTCGCAATGTTATCACCAACGGTTGACAGTGTTGGTGACCGTTTGAGACAGTACGGGGCGGTGCCTTCCGACGTCTCGCCCGTCTCTGCCTCAACGGCCGTAGACATTCGTACTTTCCCGTGGATTCGGCGGCTGGCGTCCGACTACGCGTTCGCGTACGCGAACGTGGCCCCGTTCTTCGCCGGCGATCCCGCCACCGCCGCGGCGTGGGCCGATACCATCAAGCGGTCACAGGGCCTGGTCCGTCAACCGGCCGAGATTGCGCGCATTCTGGCGGCTCAGCAGCAATCACGCGGCGCCCCGGCGGCGGCGCGCGCGTCGGCCGCGCGGCTGGCCGACCCGGCCGCCCGCGTCGTCATCACCGGTCAGCAGGCCGGTTTGTTCGGCGGTCCCCTCTTCACGCTGCTAAAGGCCCTGACCGCCATGAAGCTGGCGGCCAAGGTGGAACGCGAGCACAAAGTGCCGGTCGTTCCCGTGTTCTGGATTGACGCCGAGGATCACGATTGGCCCGAGGTCAGCGGATGTACGGTGCTCGACACCGAGCTGACCCCGTCCACGATCCGCCTCGCCGACCTCGATGGCGCCGGCGAGCTCCCCATCGCCAGGTTGACTCTCAAGCCCGACAGCACGGCCGCGGTTGACGCACTCGACGCCGCCCTCCCCGACTCGGAATTCAAGGCTGGCATCATCGACTCGCTGCGCAAAGCCTATGCACCTGGCGTCGACATGGCGACCGCGTTCGGCACGTGGATCGAAGAGGTCCTCGGGCCGCATGGGCTGGTGGTTTACGACTCGTCCGACCCGGCCGCCAAGGTGCTGGCCCGCGACGTGTTCGTGAAGGAAGTGAGCGAGCCGGGCAACACGGCCCGCATCGCCGCCCGCGCCGGCGAGGCGCTGGTCGCCAAGGGCTATCACGCCCAAGCGACGCTGGCCGACGGCACCGTGTCGCTGTTTCACCTGAACCCCGAACGCGCCGCGGTGCGCGTCGATGGCGAGCAGGCGTTCATCGGCGAACGCGAGCTCACCCTCCCGCAATTGGTGGCTGAGGCCACCGGGCATCCCGAGCACTTCAGCCCGAACGTTCTGTTGCGGCCCCTCGTGCAGGACACGGTGTTCCCGACGATCTGCTACGTCGCGGGTCCCAACGAACTGGCGTACCTGGGCCAGCTGAAGGACGTCTACGCGCACTTCGGCGTGCCCATGCCACTGATGTATCAGCGCGCGACGGCCACGCTCGCCGATTCGGCGACCGTCCGCTTCCTGAAGAAGTACGACCTGCCGCTCACGGCGCTGCGCGCGCAAGATGAGGCGGCGTTGAACCAGTTGCTCGAAAGCCAGCTGCCGCCGACAGTTGAGCACTCGCTCACGGCGGCCTCGGCCGCGATCGTGGAACGCATGGCGGCGGTGGCGGCGGCGGTGCCGCTGATCGACCCGACCCTCGAAGGCACGGTCAAGTCCACGCTCGGCAAGCTCGAGCATGAAGTGCATTCGCTGCACAACAAGGTGATTCAGGCGGCCAAGCGGAAAGACGAGACGCTCCGCCGCCAGTTCCAGCGCGCGCAGGCCCTTACCTTCCCCCAGGGCCACCCGCAGGAACGTGAAGTCGGGTTCGTGTGGTTCCTGAACCGCTACGGCCCCGCCCTGGTGGACCGGCTGATCGACGAGCTGCCGCTCGAGATGGGCCACCACTGGGTCCTGACGATTTGAAGAAACGATCGAAGAAATCGGGCTTGCGCCTGCGGCTGTCCCGGCTCCGCTGGCCGAAATGGCTGGCCCCGTACCGCCGTCATATCCTGATGGGCCTTGGCGCGACCGTACTGGTCCTGCTGGGCTCACTCGCCTACCTCTATGTCTCGTACGGCCGGATCATCGATGATCGCCTGCACGGCGAGCGGGATCGCGCCGTGCCGCGTGTGTTCGGCCGCCCGCTGACGCTGCAGGCCGGCCAGAACATCACCCAAAGCGAGTTGATCGCCCGCCTCAACGACGTCGGCTACGCGCAGCGCTCGCGGGTCGAGCAGCCGGGCGAGTTTGCGATCGACCGCCACACCGTCGTGCTGATCTCCCGCGGCGGCGACCAGGCCGGTAAGCCGCTGACCGTGTCGTTCCCCGAACCGCCGGTCCTCAAAAAGAAGTCGGCCACGCCACCACCAGTGGCGCAACGCATTGCCCGCCTGCAGGTGGCGGCCCGGGCGGTGGACCGGGTCACGCTCGACGCGCCGCTGCTGACCGGGCTCATGACCGGCACGCGCGAAAAGCGGCGCCGCGTCGCCCTCGACACCATTCCCGCGCGCATGCAGGAGGCAGTGCTGGCCATCGAAGACCGCCGCTTCTACTACCACCCGGGCATCGACCCGATTCGGATCGTCGGCGCGCTAGTCACCAACGTGTTCGGCGACAAGCCCTATCTCTCGGGCGCCAGCACCATCACGCAGCAGCTGGCCCGCAACTTTTTCCTCACCGATGAAATGGCCATCGAGCAGCAGACCGGGCAGCGCTCGCCGCTGCGCAAGGTCCGTGAGCAGTTCATGGCCATCATTCTCGAGACCAAGGCGACCAAGGACGAGATTCTCGAGCTGTACCTCAACGACGTCTACTTGGGACATCGCGGGTCGTTTGCGTTGCACGGCGTCGCCGAAGCCTCGAAGATCTTCTTCGGCAAGGACGTTCGCAACCTGACGCTCAGCGAGGCGGCGCTGATTGCCGGCGTGATCCAGTCGCCGCAGATCCACTCGCCGTTCAACAATCCCGAGCGCGCGCGCGAGCGCCGCAACGTGGTGCTCCGCTCGATGGCCGACGGCGACTACATCACGCCGGACGCCGCCGAACGCGCCACCAAGGAACCGATCGCGGTGGTCGCCCGCGCCGTCGACAACGAGGCGCCCTACTTCGTCGATTTCCTCGGCGAGGCGCTCGATCAGTCGTTCCCGGGCGTCGCCACCAAGCCGGGGGCGCTCGACATCTACACCACGCTGGATCTCAACCTGCAGCGCCACGCCCAGGAGGCCGTCCGCGAAGGCATTGCCCGGGTGGACGCGGCACTGGCGCGCCGCAAGCGCGGCCCCCGGCGCGTGGCGCAGGCGGCGCTCGTCGCGATCGATCCACGCACGGGCGAGATCCTGTCCTTCATCGGCGGACGCTCCTACAACCAGTCGCAGTTCAACCGCGCCGCCAACGCCCGGCGCCAGGTGGGCTCCACCTTCAAGCCGTTCGTCTTTCTCGCGGCCTTCGAGAAGGCGGCCGACGAGGGCACCGGCGACATCACCCCGGCGACGATCGTGCACGACGAGCCGACGACGTGGAATTTCGACAACCAGGAGTGGACGCCACGCAATTACGACGGCGAGTACGACGGCGCCATCACGTTGCGACGCGCGCTCGCCATGTCGCGCAACGTCGCCACCGTGAAGGTGGCCGAACAGACCGGGTACGACCAGGTGGTCGCCCTGTGGCGCAAGACGAAGATTGGCACCCAGGACCAGGTGAAGCCATACCCGTCGGTCGCCCTCGGGGTAATCGAGCTGACCCCGCTCGAGGTGGCCGAGGCCTACACGGTGTTTCCAAACCGCGGCACGGTGAAGAAGCTGCGACCGATTATCAATGTGGTGAGCGGCGAGCAGGATGCCAGGCCCCAGGTCGTGCCCGGGCCCAGCGTGGCACGGCCCTCGGCCGCCTTCCTGGTCACGCACATGATGCGCAGCGTGCTGAACGAAGGGACCGGGGCCAGCGCACGTGGCGCCGGCTTCACCTACGATGCTGCCGGCAAGTCGGGCACCACCAACGACCTGCGCGACGCCTGGTTCGTCGGCTTCACGCCCGAGTTGCTCACGGTGGTGTGGGTCGGCCTCGACGACAACCAGCCGCTCGGCCTCAGCGGCTCCCAGGCGGCGCTGCCGATCTGGACCTCCTTTATGATGAAGGCCCTGGCCGGCCGCGCCAATGCCGGCTTCGAGGCGCCGGGAGGGGTGAGCTTCGTCGAGGTGGACCGCGACACCGGCAAGATTGCCACGCCCACCTGCCCCCGCGTCACGAACGAGGCCTTCCTCTCGGGCACCGAGCCGCTCGCGGCCTGCGAGCTACACCGCTTCCACTAGACTCCCGACTCCCGACTCCCGGTTCCCGGCTACAATCCTCCTGATGAATCACGAAGTCTTCGCTGCGCTCGGAGATGCGCTCTCGCGTGGCGAAGAGGCCGCCCTGGTCACGATCGTCTCGTCCAACGGCTCCACGCCGCAGCGCGTTGGCGCCAAGATGCTGGTGTTCGGCGACGGCCGCATTGTGGGCACCGTCGGCGGCGGCTGTTACGAGCACGACGCCATCGGCAAGGCGCGCCAGGTGTTGCAGACCCGCAAGCCCGCCACCGTCAAGTACGACTTGAACGACGACTTCGCCGAGGAGACGGGCCTGGTGTGCGGCGGGCAGATGGAAGTGTTCATCGAGCCGATCGAAGCGTCACCAGCGGTGTACATTTTCGGCGCCGGCCATGTCGGCTACTACCTGGCGAAGATGGCGCACGAGGCCGGGTTCGGCGTGCACGTGATCGATGACCGGGCCGCCTTTGCGAACAGCGAACGCTTCCCATTTGCCGCGTCGGTCGTCGTCGACGACATTCCCGCGTGGCTGGCGCGGACGCCCCTGCCCCCCACCGCCTATGCCGTCATCGTCACGCGCGGTCATCGCAACGACCTCGACGCCCTGCGCGCGCTCGCCCCGCGCGAGTTGCGCTACATGGGCCTGATCGGCAGCCGCGCCAAGGTCGCCCGCCTCTACGAGCAGCTGATGACCGAAGGGGGCGTGGACCCCGACCGGCTCGCGCGCATCCACGCGCCCATCGGCCTCGACCTCGGCGCGGTAACGCCCCAGGAAATTGCCGTCAGCATCACGGCCGAGTTGATTGCGGTGCGGCGCGGCAAGGCCGAGGCGCTGAAGGCCGCCTCGCTGCAATGGTTCCCCAACCTCAAGGCGCTTCGCTAACCGGGCCCCACGCGCGGCAGCCGCGCGTGGCTGGCCTCAGAGTTAACGGCGCGCGCATCGTCACCATGAACGATGCCTTCGACGTGGTCGAGGGCGACGTACTGGTGCGCGACGGGCGCTTCGTCTCGGTCGGCCATGTCCCCGCCAGCGAACGCGTCGATCGCGTGATCGGTGCGAACGGGGCCTTCCTGCTGCCCGGCTTCATCCAGACGCACATCCACTTGTGCCAGACACTGTTTCGCGGTTACGCCGACGACCTGGCGCTGCTCGACTGGCTGAAGCAGCGCGTGTGGCCGATGGAGGCCGCGCACACGCCGGCATCGCTCGGCGCCGCGGCCCGGCAGGCGGCTTCCGAGTTGCTGTTGAGTGGCACAACAACGGTGTTGACCATGGAGACGGTGCACGACACGGATGCTGTGTTCGCCGCGCTCGAGCCCATGGGCCTGCGCGCCGTCGTCGGCAAGTGCATGATGGATGCGGACGATGCGGTGCCGGCACGCCTGCTGGAGAAGACGGCGCAGTCGCTCGACGAAAGCGTGGCGATTGCCAAGCGCTGGCATGGCCGTGCCAACGGCCGGCTGCGAGCCGCCTTCGCGCCGCGCTTCGCCGTATCGTGTTCGCAGGCCCTGCTCGAGGCAGTGGCGTCGCTGTCGCAGGAACACGGACTCGTGGTGCACACCCACGCATCTGAGAACCGCGACGAAGTCGCGCTGATCCGCGAACGGACCGGCCGCTCGAACATCGACTACCTGGCGCACACCGGACTGGCGTCGCCGCGCCTGTGCCTGGCCCACTGCGTGTGGGTGGACGACCACGAGCAGTCGGTGATGGCTGAACATGACGTCAAGGTCCTGCACTGCCCCGGCTCGAACCTGAAGCTCGGCTCGGGCCTCGCGCCAGTTGTCGAGATGCGGGCGAAGGGCATTTCCGTGTCGCTCGGCGCCGACGGCGCGGCCTGCAACAACCACCTCGACATGTTCGAAGAGATGCGGCTGGCGGCGGTGCTGCAGTCCGTCCGCCAGGGCCCGGGGGCGCTGACCGCCCGCGATGCGTTGTGGATGGCCACCCGCGAAGGCGCCCGCGCGCTCGGGCTCGACCGCGAGCTCGGCAGCATTGAGGCGGGCAAGCGCGCCGATTTCCTGCTGGTGGATCGCGACCGCCCGCAGTTCATGACCAGCCAGGACCCCTATTCCGCGCTCGTCTACTCAACCCGTGGCAGCGACGTTCGCACCACGGTCGTTGACGGCGAAGTCCTGGTCGATGCGTTTCGTCCCACCCGATGGGATCCGGTTGAGATTTCGCGGACCGCGCGGACCGAAGCCGCCGCCCTCGCCTCCCGCGCCGGCTTCTAACCGGCAACCTTTTGAGCACGGCTCTCGTCTACTATGGCGTGACGCGACATATCGTGCGCCGCCACAGTGGCCCGACTAAAGCCGCACACCACATTTGAACTGGCATGATCAAACGAGATCCGACCCCGTTCCTGCCGCTGACCCCCGCGGCATTCCATGTCCTGCTGACGCTCGCCGACGGGCCCCGGCACGGCTACCAGATCCTGAAAGACGTCGAGGAACGCACCGACGGCGAGGTCGTGCTGAGTACCGGCACGCTCTACGGCCTGATCAAGCGCTTCCTGGACGACGAGCTGATCCTGGAGATGCGGCCGGCCGCCCGAGACGATGAGCGGCGGCGAACTTACAAGCTATCCGCCCTGGGCCGCGAGGTCGCCGAAGCTGAGGCCAACCGCCTCGAGCGGTTGGTGCGAGCGGCCCGAGGCGCCAATTTGCTGGCGAAGCCTCGAACCACGTAGAGGCGGGTCTTCAGACCCGCCTGGAGAGACGAATGCCGAAACCCGCCGCCCTCTATCGCGCCGTGCTCCGAATTCTGCCCCGTTCGTTCCGCGACGAGTTCGCCGGCGAGATGACCGAGGTCTTCGAGGAGCAGTTGCGCCGCACCGGCGGTGCCAGCCGATCCGGCCTGTGGCTCAGCACCATCGCGGCGGTCCTGGCACTGTCGGTCAGGCTGCGCCTCGACCAGGCGGTGCTCGATGCGAAACACGCGGCGCGCGGGCTCGCCCGCCAGAAGACCTTCACGATCACTGCCGTGGCCACCCTGGCGCTGGCCATCGGGCCCGCCACCGCCGTCTTCAGCGTGCTGCGCAGCGTGGTGTTCGATCCGCTGCCGGGCGCCGACGTCCAGCGCGTGGTGTATGTGTGGGCCACCAACCGCAACGCAACCTCACCGAGTTCCCGTGGTCCGAGCTGAACTTCCTTGATCACCATGAACGCAAGCGCGGACTCTCGGCGCTGGCCGCGTTTACCGGCACGCGCGCCACCTTCGGCGGCGAGACGCCACAACAGCTGACCGGCGCGTGGGTGTCAGCAGAGATCTTCGACGTCCTCGGCATCGCCCCGGCTCGCGGCCGCCGCTTCGAACCGGCCGACATGTTACCCGGTGCACCACCGGTCGTCGTGCTCAGTCACAAGCTCGCCCAGGCACGCTTCGGCTCGCTCGAAGCCACCGGCCAGTCGCTGGTGATCGACAGTGAGCCGACCACGGTGATCGCCGTGCTGCCCGAGGGCGTCCGCTTCCCCGCCGCCGATGGCGAGTTCTGGCAGCCGCTCACCATCGATCGCGCCACCAGCTCGCGCGGCTCCAACTACCTATCGATGATTGGGCGGCTCGAGCCGGTCGCAACGGCGGAATCCGTGGCCGCGCACATGAGCCAGGTCGCAATGGATCTGGAACGAGAGCATCCGGCGACGAACTCCGGTTACCGCGTGGCGACGGTGCCCGCGGCCCTGCAATTGACGCGCGCGGCCCGGCGCATTGTCTCGGTGCTCGGGCTGGCGGCGGTGGCGATTTTCCTGCTGGCCGCCACGAACATCGCCAGCCTCGTGGTGGTCCGTACCGCGGGCCGCCAGGCGGAGCTGTCGGTGCGAGCCGCCCTCGGCGCCAGCCGCTCCCGGCTGTCTCGGCAACTGCTGACGGAGCACCTGCTGTTGGCCGGCCTCGCCGCCGTCGCGGGAACCGGGGTCGCATGGGGATTGCTCCGCCTGCTTGCGCTCAGCCGGCTGGTGCCGGTGTACCAACTGGAGCGCGCCCGGCTGGACGCACCGGTCCTGTTGTTCCTGTTTGGGTTGATGGCACTCACCGCGGCGACGCTCGGATGGGTGGTGTCCCGCCGTGTCATGAGTGCCGCGCAAATCGGCACCGGTCAACGATCGCAATCGGCCACTCGCCAGATCGTCCGCCTTCGACACGTGCTGGTCGGCATCGAGGTCGGCGCCGCGGTCGTACTGCTCGCGGCGGCGGCGTTGCTCATCCAGAGCGCGGCCCGGCTGGTCACCGAGGACCCCGGCTTTCGCACCGAAAACGTGGTCACGTTCCAGGTGGGCCTGCCCACGGCCCGCTATCCGGATCTGGCCGCCCGCGGACGTTTCCTCGACGCCGTGGTCGAGGAACTGGCAGCCGTCCCTGGTGTGGCCCAGGCGTCGTCCGCCGCTTACCCGCCCATGACGCCCATGCGAGCCACGCGTCGTTTCGCCGTCGACGGCAGGCCGCTGCCTGCCCCTGGGTCCGAGCCGCTGGCCATCGACCTGCCGGCCGGCCCCGGCTACGCCGCCCTCATGGGCCTGCGGGTGATCGAGGGCCGCTGGATCGAAGCCCGCGATCGCGCCGGTGCGCCTCCGGTGGTCGTGATCAGCGAGTCATTCGCCAGCCAGCATTTTGCCGGGGAGCGCGCCGTCGGAAAGAGGCTGCGCTACTACAACGGCCGGCCCGGCCTGCCCCCGCCGCCCATGCCCGAGATCATCGGGGTCGTCTCCGACGTGCGCCAGTACGGCATGGCGGAGGCTGCGAGTGCGCAGATGTACGTTCCGCATCTGCAGCGGCCATGGAACTTCATGAGCTTCTTCGTGCGCACGGCCGGTGATCCGCGTTCGGTGTTGGCCGGCCTGGCCGGCGCCGTCCGCGCCGTGGATCCCGAGCGGCCAATGGAAGACATGCGCATGCTGGGAGAACTGGTGAGCGACTCGACGCAAGCGCGGCGCGCCCTGAGCGCCCTGCTGGCGCTGGCCGCGGTTGTGGCCCTGCTGATCTCGACCATTGGTGTTTACGGGGTGACGGCCGCGACGACCGCCGCGCGAAAACACGAGCTGGCGATCCGGATCGCGATTGGCGCCGACCGGCCCGGCTTGTTGCGCCTGGTCGTTGGCCAGAGCATGGTGGCCGCGACGCTCGGGGTCGTCGCCGGTGTGATGGCCGCGGCGGCGACGGCCACCGCGCTCGAGTCGGTCCTGTACGAGGTGCAGGCGCGCGACCCGTGGACCTTGACGGCCGTCGGGATCACGCTGCTCATGGTTTGCTCGGTCGCGACCTATCTTCCGGCGCGGCGGGCACTTACAGCGAACCCGGCTGAGGCGCTGAGGGCCGACTAGACCTGGGCGTGTTACAATTCCTAGCAGTCCACGTATACGACTGCTAATGAGTAGCCCTGCCCTTTCGGACCGCACGCGGCGCATTCTGGCAACCCTGGTTCGCTCCTATATCGAGACGGGCGAACCGGTGGCCTCGGCGGCGCTCGCCCAGAAAGCCGGCTTGAACCTGTCGTCGGCGACGGTGCGCAACGTGCTCGCCCAACTCGAGGAAATGGGTTACGTGTGGCAGCCCCACACCTCGGCGGGCCGCGTGCCCACCGACACCGGCTACCGCTGCTACGTGGACATGTTGATCGAAGGCCGGCGCGCCACCAAGGACGTCTCGGCCGTGGAGGCGCGCTTGCGGCAAGAGGCCGGCGACGCCCCGCTGATGGATGACCTGCTGTCGTCCACCTCGCACGTGCTGTCGGAAGCGAGCAAGAGCGTCGGTTTCGCCATTGCCCCTCCCAATGCTGACGCGCTGTTCCAGCGCATTGAGTTCGTGCCGCTCAGCGGCAATCGCATTCTCGTAGTGGTGGTGGCGAGCGGCAACCAGGTCTCGCAGAAGACCGTCGACATCGGCGAGTCGGTCACGGCGTCGGAGCTGACCCAGGCCGCCAACTTCCTGAACTCCGAGTTTGCCGGCCGCCCCCTGCAGCAAGTGCGCGACGGCGTCGTCGACCGGCTGAAGCAGGAGCGGTCGTTGTACGACCAGTTGCTCGGCCTCGCACTGCGCCTGGCCAGCAGTTCGTTCGCGAACCTCGAGCGGCCCACGGCCGTCTACATTGACGGTGCGTCGAGCTTGCTGGAGGAAGTGGTCCAGGCCAGCGGCATTTCGGCGGCGACACTGCGCGGACTGTTACGCATGGTCGAAGAAAAACAACGGCTGGTCGGCATCCTGACCGAATACATCGACGGCCCCGGCCTCACGGTGGTGATCGGCGCGGAACACAGCGACCCCGAGTTGCGGCCGTTCAGCTTGATTGCGGCCACCTACTTCGACGGCCGCAGCACCGGCACGGTCGGGATCATTGGCCCGACGCGCATGCGCTACTCGAAGGCCATTAGCGTGGTCGATATTGCCGCACTCGCCGTCGCGCGAGTCTTGCGCGACGTGAATTGACCAGACGGCGGCTCCCCTGAAGGGTGCCCAATAATCCTGCACGGAATCATGAGCGACGAAATCAACGATCCACAATTTCCTGACAGCCCTGCGACCGAAGCCGGGCCGCTGGACCCACGCGATGCGGGGACGCCGGCCGAGGCGATCAAGCGCGAGCGCGATGACTTGTACGATCGCCTGCTGCGCAAGACCGCGGAGTTCGACAACTTCCGCAAGCGCGTCGATCGCGACCGCAAGGACATGATCGAGTGGGCGGCCGCCGACGTCTTGAACGACGTGCTGGCGATTGCCGACGACTTCGACCGCGCGCTGGCCGCCGACGCGCCGCCCGAGGCGCAGCAATACAAGGCCGGCCTGGAACTGATCCAGCGGCAGCTCGCCGACCTGCTCAAGAAGCGCGGCGTGACGGTGATCGAGGCGCTCGGCGCCGACTTCGATCCCCACTTCCACCAGGCCGTGGCCTACGAGGAAGTTGACGGCGCTCGTGACGGTGAAGTGGTTGGCGTGCTGGCCAAGGGCTATAAGCTCGGCGAGCGCTTGTTGCGCCCCGCCATTGTGAAGGTCGCGAAAGCATCGTGAGCAAGCGCGACTACTACGAGATCCTCGAAGTCTCGAAAACGTCCACCGACCAGGAGATCAAGAGCTCCTACCGGCGCCTGGCGCTCAAGTTCCATCCCGACCGCAACCCCGGCGACAAGCGCGCCGAGGAGCAGTTCAAGGAAGCGGCCGAGGCCTACGCCATCCTGAGTGACGGCGAGAAGCGCGCCCGATACGACCGGTTCGGCCACGCCGGCGTCGGCGGCGGTCCGCAGGGGTTCGACCCCTCGCAGTTCAGCGGCTTCGAAGACATCTTCGGCGGCCTTGGCGACATCTTCGGGTTTGGCGGCTCACGCCGGGGCGGGCCACAGCGCGGCTCGGACCTGCGCTACGACCTCGAGATCAAATTCGAGCAGGCCGCCAAGGGCGTCGAAACCCACATTCAGATTCCCCGCCAGGAAGCCTGCGACACCTGCAAGGGGTCGGGCGCGGCGCCGGGCACCTCGCCCACGACCTGCCCCGGCTGCCGCGGCGCCGGCCAGGTCCGCTTTCAACAGGGCTTCTTCACCATGGCGCGCACCTGCAGCCAGTGCCGGGGCGCCGGCAAGGTAATTACCAAGCCGTGCCAGACCTGCCGCGGCGCGGGCACGACCGAACAGACCCGTAAGCTGACCGTGAAGATCCCGGCCGGCATTGCCACCGGGCAGCGGCTGCGCCTGACCGGCGAAGGCGAATCGGGCACGCAGGGCGGACCGACCGGCGACCTCTACGTCGTGATCTTCGTGCAGGAGCACGAGTTCTTCCAGCGTGACGGCAACGACCTGCACTGCGCGGTGCCGCTCGCGTTCACGACCCTCGCGCTCGGCGGCGAGATCACCGTGCCGGGCCTCGACGGCGAAGAGACCGTCAAGATCCCCGAGAGCACCCAGACCGGCACCACCTTCCGCCTGCGCGGGAAGGGCATGCCCGACGTCTCGGGCCGCGGCCGCGGCGACATTCTCGTGACCGTCACCGCCGTCACGCCAAAGAAGTTGTCGAAGGAACAGAAGAAGCTGCTCGAGCAACTCGCCGAGACGCTGCCCGAGCAGAAGGTCAAGCCCGACGCCCGCGAAGATGACGACCGCGGCATCTTCGGCAAGGTGAAGGATATTTTTGGATAGCCGCACCTGGCCGGCGCTGGTTCTGCGCGCCAGCATCGTGGACGACTCGGAGGACATGGTTTCCGCCGTCCTCACCGACTTCTCACCGGTGGCCATCCACGATCTCGCCGAGCGGCCGCTGCCGCCGGGTGGGCTGTGGGACCCCACCTACCCGCCGATTCCCGATCCGCCACCGACGCCGCTGCACTGGAACGTGTGCTTCAACAACCCGGCCGAGCGCGACTTGGCCGCCGCGGCCATTCGCGAGGCGCGGCCCGATCTCGCCATCGAGTCGGTCAATCTGCCCGACGATGACTGGGCCGCCCGATCGCAGGCCACGCTGACCATGATCCACGCCGGGCGCTTCATCATCGCGCCGCCGTGGGATCTGCCGGCCGGCGAGGTCGATGCGACCGTGATCGTGATCGAACCGTCGATGGGATTCGGCACGGGCCATCACGCCACCACCCGTATGTGTCTGCGGCTGTTGTCGGACCTGGATGTGTCGGACCTCACGGTGCTGGATCTCGGCACCGGCTCCGGCGTGCTGACTATGGCCGCCGCGCTCAGCGGCGCCCGTCGCGCGGTCGGGATCGACGTGGACGTGGACGCGATTCAATCGGCCGAGTCGAGCGCGCGCATGAACACGCTGCCCGACACCATCACGTTCGAGGTCTCAGACTTCCGTACGTCGCCACCCGCCCCCGCCGACCTGGTGCTCGCGAACCTCACCGGCGGGATGCTGACGTCCAGCGGGCCGCAGATCGCGGCGTTGGTGAAGTCGGGCGGACAGATGATCCTGAGCGGCTTCGATCACACGGAAGTCGACGCGGTGCTGGCCTCGTTCCCCGCATTCAGCGAAGTGCAGCGCCTGACCGAAGACAACTGGATCGCGCTGCACCTTCGCCGCTGACTCTTACAGGAGATTAGATCAGGAGATCAATGGTTTTGAATTGTGATCTCTTGGTCTAGTGACCTCCTGTTATTTGACCGCTCGCTGACCGCCCTTCTCGCGCGCGGCATTCCAGCTTTCGACGACGCGGCGCAACTCTTTGAATGGGTTTGGGCTGTCGTCCACCTGGAGGCGCAGCACGGTGTCGTTGTTCAACCACACCCCGCCGCCCTTCTTGACGATCACCATCGACGCGGCCTGCATGCCGCGCGTGTCACCACCAGCGGCCTGGCCGGCATCAAGCGCCGCCATCAACCGCATCGACAGATGCCCCTTCGTCTCCTCGAACGCCTTGATCATCCCCTCGACCACCGCCGGCCCGGCGAGGATGTTGCCCTGGGCGGTGCTGAACTTGCCCTGCTTGTGGCCCGCCCACGTGCTGGCTTTGGGCCCGGTGAACACGGCCGTGTTCCCCTGAAGATCGATCACCGCAAACTGGCGGCCCTGCTTGGTCCAGCGTTCGGGCTGCGGGTCGGGGTCGCTCTCCCAGATGGCCCTGATGATGGCGTCGGGTTTCATCCCGGCCTTGAGCAGCGCAATGCCTTTCGGCCCGTAGCTGACATCGACAATCGCCTGCGTGGCGACGACGCCGGCGTCGGCATCGGCGGTCAGCACACCTGTCAGTGAGAACACGCGCGACTGTACTGCGCCACCAACCTCGCCGGTGTCCGGATCGAAGCCGAGAATCGAGAAAGTGGCGACGGTTGGCGGCAAGTCAGTCGATTGCGCCGACAGGCTGGCAAACGCCAGCAACATCACGAGCAGAGGCACGCTTCGCTTCATCACAGTTCACTCCAGGTCGTTAACAAGGCCGTTAATGCCACCAAAGGCGCCGCGTCAGCACGTAACGTGCGGCCGCCAAGCGATATCGGAACCGCCCCGCTGGACAAGGCTGCGGCCAGTTCGGCGGGCGCCCAGCCGCCCTCCGGGCCAACTATCACATGGGCTGATTCCGGTTTCGGGACCATTTGCACGGGCGATACGCGGCACCCCATTAGGGGGGCCCCTATCATGAGCCCCGTTTCGGGCTCGACGCAGATGAGCCGCACGGCATTCACCGGCCTCGCGAGGTAGCTGGCCAGCGTCTGCGCGGGCGCCACGATCGGCACGACCGCTCGTCCGCACTGTTTCGCCGCCGACACCGCAATCCGCTGCCACCGGGCCACCCGTTGGCTCTTCTCGACGGTAGACAGGGATATTTCGCTGCGGTCGCTCACCACGGGACAAATGCCGGTGACGCCCAGCATCACGGCATCGCGAACGACGTCGTCCATCTTGTCGGCCTTGAGCACGCTGATGACCACGTCGATCGGCAGGCCGATCTCCGGCGCCGGCGTCACCGGTTCAATCGCGCGCACCGACGCCGACCGCTTGCCGGCTTCGACGACTTCAGCCCGCCACAACCCGCCACGGCCGTCAAAGACCTCGACCTCGGCCCCGATCCCCAGCCTCAACACGCGCACCAGATGCTCCGCCTCATCGTCCGGCACCGGCGCGCTCGCAGCGGCGGGATCAAGGTCGGGCACGTAGAAACGCGGGCGCACGCGGAGAGTATACTCATCCGCACAGATGTTCTTTCGCGGACAAACGGTCGGGAAGTACCGCATCCTCTCGCCTCTTGGAAGCGGCGGCTTTGGCAGCGTCTACCTCGCGGAAGACACCTGGATCGACAAGAAGGTCGCGATCAAGGTTCCACATCGCCAGAACCTGGACTTCGGCGAACTGCTCCGCGAACCCCGCCTGCTGGCCACGCTCAGCCATCCGAACATCGTCACGGTGCTCACGGCCGAGAAGCAAGACGATGTGTTCTTCATCGTGATGGAGTACGTGCCGGGCGACACGCTAGAGGCCGTGATCGATCGCGATGGCACGCTCGACCTCGCCCGCGCGCTCGACTACACCTGCCAGATCTGCAACGCGATGGACCACGCGCACAAGCACGGCGTCATCCATCGCGACCTGCGGCCGGGCAACGTGCTGGTGACCGACCAGGGCCTCATCAAGGTCGCCGACTTCGGCACTTCGCGCTTCCTCGAGATTGCGGCGCATGGCACGACGGTGATCGGCAGCCCGCCCTACATGGCTCCCGAACAGTTCCAGGGCAAGGCGGTGTTTGCCTCGGATATCTACTCGCTCGGCGTAACCATGTACCAGATGTTCACCGGCGTGCTCCCCTACGACACGCCGATGCCGGCCGACCTCGACAAGTTGATGCGCGGCGAACTGGCGTCGCCGCCGAAGCTCAAGAACCCGAAGCTGCCCAAGGCGATCAGCGACATCGTGATGAAGGCGATCGCCGCCGACATCCCGTCCCGCTACCAGCGCGCCTCAGACTTGCTGGATGCGGTGCTCGCCGCCCGTCAGCCGGCCCCAACCCCGGCCGGCCGGCGTCCCTGGCGGCCGGCCCCAGGCGCGGCCAGCACCGCGTCGGATGAAGTCCAGGACATCCAGGCCCGCCTAAAGGCGCGCGAAACCGTGCAGGCCAAGTTCTGCTGGAAGTGCGGCAAAGCCCTGGCGGCCCGAGCCGATGCCTGTCCCTTCTGCTCCGAACGCCAGTAGTGGATCGGCAACCCGAGGGTTGCCTCCACCGGTATAATTCGCGCTATGGCATTTGCGGGAACCGGCAAGATCTGGATGAACGGGTCGTTGGTGGACTGGAAGGACGCCACGATCCACGTCGCCTCACACGCGCTGCACTACGGCACCGGCGTCTTCGAAGGCATTCGCGCTTACGACTCGAAGACCGGCACCAACGTCTTCCGCCTCGAACCGCACATGCGCCGGCTGATGGACTCGTGCCGCGTGTATCGCATGGAGCCGCGCTGGTCCCAGGCCGAACTCTCGCAAGCAGTGCTCGACACGGTCCGCGTCAACGGTTTCAAGAGCTGTTACATCCGGCCGCTGGTCTACCGCGGCTACGACTCGCTGACGCTCGATCCGCGGCCGTGCCCGGTTGACGCCTCGGTCGTCGTCTGGGAATGGGGCCTGATGATGGGCGCCGAGGCTTTGGAGAAAGGCATCGACGTCGGCGTCAGTTCGTGGACGCGGCTGGCGCCCAACACGCTGCCGGCGCTGGCCAAGGGCACGGCTAACTACGCCAACTCCGCTTTGATCAAGATGCAGGCGGTGCTCGACGGCTACGCCGACGCGATCGCGCTCGACGAGAGCGGGTTGCTTAGCGAAGGCAGCGGGCAGAACCTGTTCCTGGTGCGCGACAACGTGATCTACACCCCCTCGCTTGGCTCATCCGTGCTGCAAGGCATCACGCGCGAGACGGTCATCACGCTCGCCAACGACCTGGGTTTTACCGTGCGGGAAACGTCCGTCCCGCGCGAGTTTGTCTACCTCGCGGACGAAGCGTTCTTCTGCGGCACGGCGGTCGAGATCACCCCCATTCGCTCGATCGACAAGATCACCGTCGGCAACGGCAAGCGCGGACCGATTACCGAAGCCCTGCAACAGCGGTTCTTCGGCATCCTCCGCGGCGAGCTGCCCGACACGCACAACTGGTTGACGCCTGTAGGAGTTCCTACGGCAGTCCGCTGACTTGGGGGACCGATGCACGTCAATGACCTGCTGAAACTCGCTGTCGAAAAGGGCGCCTCCGACCTTCACCTGAAGGTCGGCAGCTATCCCATGGCCCGCATTCACGGCCACCTGGTCGCGGTGTCGGACGAAAAACAGCTCAATCACGAAGACCTGGTGGAGATGGCGGCGTCGATCATGTCGACGTCACAGCGCCAGAAGTTCAAGGACTCGCAGGAGATGGACCTGGCGTACAGCATCCCGGGCCTCGGGCGCTTCCGCTGCAACGTGTTCCAGCAGCGCGGCACCATCGGCTGCGTGCTGCGTGTCATCCCGGTGACCGTCAAGAGCCTCGACGAGCTCGGCCTGCCGCCCGTGCTGAAGAAGATTGCCGACGAAGAACGCGGCCTGGTGCTGGTGACCGGCACGACCGGCAGCGGCAAGAGCACGACGCTGGCCGGGATGATCGACTACATCAACAAGACCCGCACCTCGCACGTCATCACGATCGAAGACCCGATTGAGTACCTGCACCGCGACAACCAGTGCATCATCAACCAGCGCGAGATTGGCGTCGACACGCGGTCGTTCGCCTACGCGCTGCGCAGCGCCTTGCGCCAGGACCCGGACGTGATCCTGCTCGGCGAAATGCGCGACATGGAAACCATCGAGACCGCGATGCATGCCGCGCAAACCGGCCACCTCGTCTTCTCGACGCTGCATACGCTCGATGCGACCGAGACCATCAACCGCATCATCTCGGTGTTCCCGCCCCACCAGCAGAAGCAGATCCGCCTGCAGCTGGCGTCGGTGCTCCGAGCGGCCATTGCCCAGCGCCTGATCCCCCGCCAGGACGGCATGGGCCGCGCCCCGGCGGTAGAGGTGCTGGTCGCGACCCCCTTCATCAAGGACTGCGTCGTCGACAAGGACAAGACCCACATGATCGCCGGCGCCATCGCGCAGGGCACGTCGCAGTACGGCATGCAGACGTTCGATCAGTCAATCTTCAGCCTGTTCCAGGGCGAGTTGATCAGCTACGACGAGGCGCTGCGCTGGGCCTCGAACGTTGACGAGTTCAAGCTGCGGGTGCAGGGCATTTCCAACACCGCCGACATTTCGCGCGACCAGATGGCCGGCACCATCCTCGCCAGCCCGGCCAAGCCCAGCGCGAAGCCGGCCGCGGCTAAGCCGGCGCCCAAGCCGCCCGAGATTACCCGCTTCGGACAGTAATCAGGGACCTGCTCCCCTTTTACGGAACGCGTAAGTGGCTGACGCCTACCTCACCGCGCTGACCATGCTCTCGCGCCGGGAGCTGTCCGAGGCGCAGATCCGGGCGCGCCTCGCCCGCCGCGAGTTCGAAGACGACGATATCGAGGCGGCCGTCGAACGGCTGCGGCAGGACGGCACCTTGAACGATCGCCGGGTGGCGCTGGCCGCGGCCCGGCTGGAAAGCAGCGTCCGCCACCGCGGGCGATCCCGCGTCATCCAGAAACTGCGTTCGCTCGGCATCGACGGCGACATCGCCGAATCGGCCGTCAACGAAGTGTTCGAGGAGGTCGACGAGGGGGCCCTGCTTGATCGCGCCCTGGAGCGGCGCCTGCGCGGCCAGGACCCCAAGGACCTCGACGACAAAGGCCGCGCCCGCATCGTCCGCGGCCTTGCCGCCCAGGGGTTTACCTTCGACGCCATCATGAAACGGCTCCGCCCGGCAAGAGGCTTACAATAGAGGGATGCATCCGGCGGAGATTCGCAGTTCTTTCCTGAAATACTTCGAGAAACACGGCCACCGCGTGGTCCCCAGCAGCCCCCTGCTGCCCGGCGACGACCCCACGCTGCTGTTCACCAACGCCGGCATGAACCAGTTCAAGGACGTGTTCCTCGGCCGCGAGAAGCGCGACTACCAGCGGGCGACCACGTCGCAGAAGTGCATGCGCGTCAGCGGCAAGCACAACGACCTCGACAACGTCGGGCCATCGCTGCGCCACCACACCTTCTTCGAGATGCTCGGCAACTTCTCGTTCGGCGATTACTTCAAGCACGACGCCATCGAGCTGGCGTGGAACCTGCTGACCAAGGAATGGAAGCTGGATCCGGCGACGTTGTACGTGACGGTTTTCAAGGGAGCGCCCGGCATTCCGCGTGACGAGGAAGCCTACAAGCGCTGGCTCGACTTCGTGCCCGCCGACCACATCGGCGAGCTGGGCATGGCCGACAACTTCTGGGCGATGGGCGACACCGGACCCTGCGGCCGCTGCTCGGAGATCTACGTCGACCGCGGCGCCCGGGTCCCCGGCACCGGCATCTTCGTCGTTGACGTCGAGTCGGGCAGCGAGCGGTTCGTCGAAATCTGGAACAACGTGTTCATGGAGTTCGAACGCAACGACCAGGGGACGCTGACGCCCCTGCCGGCGCCCTCGATCGACACCGGCATGGGCCTCGAGCGGATCTCGGCGGTCATGCAGGGGACCATGTCGAACTACGACACGCCACTGTTCATGCCGCTGCTGGCCGGAATCGGCGAGCAGTCGGGGCACCAGTACGGCAAATCGATGTCGGCCACCGATGTCTCGATGCGGGTCGTCGCCGATCACGTGCGCGCCGCCGCCTTCCTGATTGCCGACGGCGTGGTGCCCTCCAACGAGTGGCGGGGCTACGTGCTGCGCAAGATCATGCGCCGCGCCATGCGCCATGGCCGCAAGCTCGGCATGCACGAGCCCTTCCTGTTCTCGCTGGCCGACGTCGTGGTGCGCGAGATGGGCGGCGCCTACCCGGAACTCAAGGCCGGACGCGACGCGGTCGTGCTGGTGATCAAGAACGAAGAAGAGCGCTTCGACGCCGTGCTGACCGACGGGCTCCCCCGCCTCGAAGAGGTGCTCGAGCGCGCCGCCAAGACCACCCAGGTCGTGCCGGGCGACGAAGCCTTCAAGCTGTATGACACGTTCGGCCTGCCCCGCGACTTCATCGAAGACCTCGCGGGCAACCAGGGCCTGCGGTTCGACGCCGAAGGGTTCGACGCGGCGATGGAGGGCCAGCGCGTCAAGGCGCGCGCCGGTGGTTCGTTCGACAGCAAAAAGGGCGACGACTTCACCTTCATGTCGGACGAGGAACGCGAAGAGCTCCGCGCCGTCGGCGATCACTTCGACGGCTACACCGACACCGCGCTGAAAGGCGTGCCCGTGCTGGCGCTGTTCAACGATCAGAAGACGTCAGTGTCGTCCCTCGAGGCCGGCGAGAACGGCTACGTGGCGCTTGGCAAGACGCCGTTCTACCTGGAGGCCGGCGGCCAGGTCTCGGACCAGGGCTGGATGGAGCCCGCCTCGGGCCAGCGCTCGCGCGTCACGGGCGTCTCGCGCCTCGGTCCCGGGCTGCCCCGCCTGCACCGGGTCGAGAACATCGAGGGCCGGCTCGCGCTGCGCGACCTGGTGTCGACGCACGTCGATACCGGCCTGCGCGATGCCACGCAGCGCAATCACACGGGCACGCACCTGCTGCACGCGGCGCTGCGCAAGGTGCTCGGCCCCCACGTCAAGCAGGCCGGATCCCTCGTGTCTCCCGACCGCCTGCGTTTCGACTTCCAGCATTTTTCGGCGATCACGCCCGAGCAGCTCGCTGAGGTGGAACGCATCGTCAACGCAGCAATCCTGAAGAACGAGACCGTCAACACCGCCGTGCGCAATACGCAGGAGGCCATCGCGTCGGGCGCCATGGCGCTGTTCGGCGAGAAGTATGGCGACAAGGTCCGCGTGGTGGCCGTCGGCGACGGGTCGTTCAGCACCGAGCTGTGCGGCGGCACGCACGTGCGCGCGACGGGCGACATCGGCTCGTTGCTGATCACTGCGGAGTCTGGCGTCGCCGCCGGCGTGCGGCGCGTCGAGGCCCTCACCGGCCTCGGCGCACTCGATTTCGCGCGAAGCGCGATTCGCGATCTGAATATGGCGCGCGAGTATGCGCCTCCGGGCCCACTCGAGCACTGGCTCGACGCGCAGGGCAAGCTGGTGACCCGCCTTCAGAAGGAGAACCAGCAGCTCAAGACCAAGCTGGTGCTGGGCGGCGGTGGTGGCGCCAAGGATATCGACCAGCTGGAGATAGCCGGTGCCACGTTCATCGCGCGCGAGGTCAAGGACGTGGACAAAGAATCGCTCCGCGCCCTGGCCGACACCCTGAAGTCGCGCCTCAAGAGCGGCATCGTCGTGCTGGCCGCGGCCATGCCCGACGGCAAGGTGGCGCTCATCGCGACGGTGACTCCCGACCTGGCCAAGAAGGCTCCGGCCGGGCAATTGGTGAAACAGCTGGCCCCGATCGTCGGCGGGGGAGGCGGGGGCCGGGCCGACTTCGCCGAAGCCGGCGGCAAAGAGCCGGCGAAGATACCAGAATTGCTCAGGGAAGCTCGACTGCTGACGGAGAAGTTGCTGGGCGCCTGACGCGGACAAGGCCTGTGCTTCCGGACCAAAGTCGCCGATAAGGTAGACTTAAGGTTCGTGAAAAGCAGTCTCCTACTTCTCGCGTTGATCCTCGGCCTGGCTTCGCCGGCATTCGCCCAGATCTATTCCTGGCGCGACGCCGACGGCAAGCTGGTGTTGTCGGATCGACCGCGCGAGGAGGATCGCGGCGGCATGAGCACTTATGCCGTTCCCGGCGCGGCCACGATGCGCGCGACCAAGCCACTCGCCGTCACGAAAAGCGCGCCGTACGAGACATCGATCAACGAGCACTCGCAGCGAATGGGCGTGTCGGCGGACCTGGTTCGCGCCGTCATCCAGGTGGAATCGGCCTTCAACCCTTCGGCGGTCTCCACCAAGGGGGCAATGGGGCTGATGCAGTTGATGCCGGCCACCGCCCGGGAATTGGGCGTCGCCAACCCATTCGAGCCCGACCAGAACATCCGGGGCGGGGTGACCTACCTGAAGCGCTTGCTCACCCGCTACAACGACAACGTCGAACTGGCCCTGGCCGCGTACAACGCCGGCATGGGGAACGTCGAGAAATACGGGGACGTGCCGCCGTTCAAGGAAACCCAGAACTACGTGAAGAAAATCACCGGCGCGGCCCCCTCCGCCCCGCCCAGCGCCATCTACAAATGGATGGAATTGGTAAACGGCAAGCCGGTCTCCCGCTATTCGAACAAGCCCCCGGCCACGGGTGCCTACGAAGTCGTCAGTTCCCGCCGTTAGCCCGCCTTCGCCCCTGCAGGGCTACGGCGCGGCAAGCCCCCTAGGCGTGATATGATTACGTGTTTAGCATCCCTTTGAGATTGAGGTCCGTGACGTGGCGAAGAGAAACAAGTCGGCCTTGAAGGCCAATCGGCAGAACGTGAAGCGGCGCGAACATAACCGTGAGTTGCGCTCCAAGCTCCGCACCGGCCTGAAGGCTGTCCGGAAATCACTCGACGACAAGAATGTCGAAGGCGCCAAGGCTGCCCTGAAGACGCTGCAGTCGCTCGTGGACAAGATGGCCACCAAGGGCATCATCCACAAGAACACCGCGTCGCGCTTGAAGTCGCGCCTGGCCGCCAAAGCCTCTAAATAGCTACCTCCCGCAAATCTCGACGACCAGGCGCTCCAGGAGAAATCTTGGCGCGCCGACCGACGACTTGATTGCCAGGTCGGTGCGGAACACGGCGTCGAGGCTGTTCTTGACGCGGGTATCTGGGCGCAGGCGAATGGCCGCTGCGCGGATTTGGCCCAGGATCATCGGCGGCTGCGCCCCGGCGTCAATCTGCGCGGCAATCTCGCGCAGCGCGCCGGCGGCATCGGCGTTCCAGATCGCCTTCCCAAGCGCAAAGTCCTCGCCCGGCTCGTTCTGCGGCATCACCAGGTCGCGGATGTGAGTGGCGGTCAGCACCGACTCCCCCGCCGCATACAGCACCAGCTTCTCGATCTCGGCGCGAATGCGCCCCAGGCTGAGGCCGGTCGTGTCGAGCAGCAGCGATAACGCCTTGGGCTCGATCGTCAGCTCGTCCTTCTCGAGGCGCTTCTGAATCCACAGCGCCGCGTCGCGGGGTGAGTCGAGCGAACCGCAGTCGACGCAGTCGGCCTTCTTCCGCAGCAACTTCACCAGGCGACGATTGCCGTCCAGGCCACCCGCGACAAACACCAGCGTCGTCATCGGCTCAGGCTTCTCGAAATAGGCTTCGAGCTCCTCCACCGGCGTCGTGCCGCGCTTCCCCTTCTTCGCGTCGCCAAGGCCCGGCAGCTCGTCCTCGTCCTTGGCACCCCGCTTGGGCGACAGTAAGGTCTCGGCTTCATGGACGATGATCACGCGCCGCGGCGACATCATCGGCAGGGTCCGGGCGGTGGAGAGAATGTTGCCGATCAGTCCATCTCGGCCGGGGGCGTTGCTCGCCTCGTTGGCGTAGAGGCTCTCGACATTGAACGCATGCAGCCCCTCGTCCACCACGGCGGCGAACTCCAGCGCCAGGTCGTGGCGCGACTGCAAGTCGTCGCCCTCGAGCAGGTAGAGCGGCGCCGTCTTGCCAGATTTAATCTGCTTGCGAACTTCGAGGACGGTCGACATCAGGGACTAGAAGGCCTCGAGAATGGCGCTGACCACCGACTTGGCGAAGTCGGTCGCGATGCGATCGAACGCCGCGCGGTTGCCGCCGACAATGGCCGAGAAATCCTGCACGGTGCTGGTCGGCGAGCCGAGGTCGTATTCTTCGGAGAACGACAGCGCGGCGTTCTCCCACAGCGTCTTCTGCTGCTTCACGTCCTCGAACGCAACCTTGGCGACCATGGTGAAGCGATAGCGCGACGCCAGTTGTGCGTCGTTCAAGCCGACCGGCTGGGTCGACACCGACGTGATCTCGCCGCGGACGATGCCGTCGGCGCCGCCGTCGGATGGGATCACTTCGTACCGCCCGCTGGCCTGGAACTCTTCACGCACTTTCTGCGTCAGGACCTGCTCGATGGTCGGATAGGCCGTGGTGTTGCCGAACATCGGGATGCCCAGCGTCTTGATGTATTCCGGCAGGAACGAGCCCCGGCCCGCCAGCGCGTAGCCGCAAGACGCGGCCCCGACGCCGGTCGCCATCACCGGGAGCGCTCGCAACGCCTGTCGTCTGGTGACAATCATCTTCGGCTATTAGGCCACAACCACCGAGACAAGGCGACCCTTGGCGATCACGACCTTCTTGATGGTCTTGCCGGCGATGTGCGCCTGGACGTTCGGATCCGCAAGCGCCAGCGCCTCCAGTGCCTGATCGTCTATGTCTGCGGCCACGACCACCCGGCCGCGCAGCTTGCCGTTGACCTGTACGGGGATCTCCAACTCCTCGGCCTTGGCCACGGCGGCATCAAACGCCGGCCACGACGCTCCGGCCAGGCCGTCCTGGTGGCCGTACATCTGCCACAGTTCTTCCATCGTGTGCGGCGAGAACGGCGACAGCATTACGATCAGCGCTTCAATGGCCTCGCGGGCCACCTTCGGCGCCTGCGCCGACCGTTCGCCCTTGTCGGTGAAGGCGTAGAGCTCGTTGACCAGCTCCATCATGGCCGACACGGCGGTGTTCATCTGCTGGCGGACGTCGATGTCCTGCGTCACGCGGCGAATGGTGTCGTGCGTCTTGCGCCGCATGCCGCGCTCGGCGGCGGTCAGGGTGGCCTGGTCGATGGCGCCACCGCCGCCGGCCACCACTTGCTCGCGCCACTGATCGGCGGCGCGCCACACGCGGGCCAGGAAGCGGAAGCTGCCCTCCAGGCCCGAGTCGGACCACTCGACTTCTTTTTCTGGAGGCGCAACGAACATGACGTATAGGCGCAGCGCATCGGAGCCGTACTTCTGGATCATCGAATCCGGATCGACGACGTTGCCCTTCGACTTGGACATCACCGCGCCGTCTTTCAACACCATGCCCTGCGTCAGCAGGTGCGTGAACGGCTCGGTGTGTTCGGTCATGCCCAGATCGTGGAAGACGCGCGCGAAGAAGCGCGAGTAGATCAGGTGCAGGATGGCGTGCTCGACGCCGCCGCTGTAGAAGTCAACCGGGCACCAGTAGGCGACCTTCTTCGGGTCGAACGGCATCTGGTCGTTGTGGGCGTCGGCGAACCGGTAGAAGTACCAGGACGAATCGACGAACGTGTCCATGGTGTCGGTCTCGCGCCGCGCCGGGCCGCCACACTTCGGGCACGCGACGTTCACGAACTCCGGCACGCTCGCCAGCGGCGAGTCGCCGCGGCCGGTGAACTCGGTGATGTTGGGCAGCGTCACCGGCAGTTGATCATCTGGAACCGGCACCACCCCATCGACGGGGCAGTGAATCATCGGAATGGGAGTGCCCCAGTAACGCTGCCGTGAGATACCCCAGTCCTTCAGACGGAACTGCACGGTGCCTTCACCAATGCCCCGCTCTTCGGCTTCTGTGGTGAGGGCCTTCATGGCCTCAGGCGCGGGCATCCCGCTGTACTTGCCCGAGTCGATCAGCACGTCCTCGTCGTTCACGACCGGGACAATCGGCAGGCCGTACTTCGTCGCGAACTCGCGATCGCGATCGTCGTGCGCCGGCACGCCCATCACGGCGCCAGTGCCGTACTCGGCCAGCACGTAGTTGGCGACCCATATCGGAATGGGCTTGTTCGTAAACGGGTTGATGACAAAGCGGCCGGTGAAGAAGCCCTCTTTCTCCACTTCACCAGTCAGGCGGTCGGACCGATCCTGCGACCGGAACCGCTGCGCCTTCTCCAGGAAGGCCTTCTCGTCGGCCGATTCCTTGGCGAACGAGTTGACCAGCCCGTGCTCGGGCGCCAGCATCATGAACGTGGCGCCGTAGATCGTGTCGATGCGCGTCGTGAACACTTCAATCGAGGCATCGTCGCCCTGGATCGGGAACCGGACCTTGGCGCCTTCCGAACGCCCAATCCAGTTCCGCTGCATCGTCAGCACCTTCTCAGGCCACTTCGACAGGCCCTCGGCGGCGTGCAACAGGTCGTCCGCGTAGTGGGTGATCTTGAAGAACCACTGCTCCAGGTCCTTCTGCACCACCGCGGTGCCGCAGCGCCAGCAGGCGCCGTCAACCACCTGCTCGTTGGCCAACACGGTCGCATCAACCGGGCACCAGTTCACGGTCGAGCGCCGGCGATAGGCCAGGCCCTTCTCGAACATGCGCGTGAACAGCCACTGGTTCCAGCGGTAGTAGTTCGGCAGGCACGTGGCCAGCTCGCGGCCCCAGGCGTAACTGATCCCCAGGCGCTGCAATTGCCCCTTCATGTGGGCGATATTGCCCAGCGTGGAGGTCTCTGGATGAATGCCGTTCTTGATCGCGGCGTTTTCGGCCGGCAGGCCGAAGGCATCCCACCCGAACGGGTGCAGCACGTTGAAGCCCTGCAGCCGCTTCAGGCGCGAGACGACGTCGCCGATGATGTAGTTGCGGACGTGACCGACGTGCGCATGTCCCGAGGGATACGCGAACATCTCGAGGCAGTAGAACTTCGGCTTCGAGGGGTCTTCGGTGACTTCAAACGCCTGGGTGTCGGCCCAGTGCTGCTGCCATTTCTTGTCGAGATCTTGGGGATGATATTCAGCCACGGTTATCTATCAAGTTTACAGCAGGAAACGCGAACACGAAGGCCACGAAGACCACGAAGCAGAAGCTCCAAGCAAATGGCCTTCGTGACCTTCGTGAACTTCGTGTTTGGTCTATTTTTGGCAGGCCACGACAACTGCTTCGAGGCAGTTGGATAATGCCATGAGGTCGTAGCCGCCCTCGGTCACGAGGACCACTCGGCCTTCGCAGACCTCGTCTGCCACGCCCAGCAGCGCCTGGGTCAGGCGGGCAAAGCCCTCGGTGGTCATGCGCAACTGGCCCAATGGGTCCATCTCGTGCGCGTCGAAGCCGGCCGAGATCATCAGCAGCTCGGGCTTGAACTCACGCAGACGCGGCAGCACCAACTCCGCATACTTCCGCTCGACCACATCGTCCCTGTCGCCCATGGTCAGGGGCACGTTGAGCGTGAATCCCTCCCCCGCTCCCCGGCCGGTCTCGGCCTGGCCCCCTGTGCCTGGCCAGAACGGGTACTGGTGCGACGACACGAACAGCACGCTTGGATCCTCGTAGAACATCGCCTGGGTGCCGTTGCCATGGTGCACGTCGTAGTCAACGATCGCCACGCGAGACAGGCCACGGGAGCGCGCGTAGGCAGCGCCGACGGCGATGTTGTTGTAGAGGCAGAACCCCATCGCCCTGCCGGCCTCGGCGTGGTGGCCAGGGGGCCGCACCAACGCGAGCGCGCGGGACCCGGCAGGGCCATCCAGCACATGGTCCACAGCCGTCAGGACAGCGCCGGCCGCCAGGCGGGCGATGTCGTCGGAGTCAGGCGACGTGAACGTGTCCTCGTCGATCATGGTGGCGCGGCCACGGACGGCGACGATGCCGGCGATGTGCTCACGAGTGTGGACGCGCGCCAGGTCGTCGTCGGTCGCCGGCCGCGGATCGAGCACAGTGCCGCCGCCCTCACGGCAGCGGACGGCCACGGCTTCCAGTGTCTCCGCGCGCTCCGGCCGTTCGGGATGTCCGGCCGGCGTGACGTGATCAACAAACCGGGGCGAGCTGACGAGAACGAGCGGCATTTCCATAGCCTAGTCAAGACGGCCACGGATTAGGCACAGATTAATCACCGATTGCAGAAACCAGGCGACCGCCGCAGTGACACAAGGTGCGGCGGCCCGACGCAGGCCGGTTGGTGTCTCCCAACCGGCCTGACCGAGCAGGTAGAACTCTGAAACGAGAGTGCTCATAACCACCGCCACTCTCGTTTCTGAGTTTTGCCTGCTCGGTCCGCTGAGCGAAGCTCCGCGTCGGGCCGCCTCGGGTATCTGTGTGAATCTGCGGAATCTGTGGCCCGTCAAAGCTCCGACGGGGCGGCCGCTAGGCCAACAGCCTCTGGCAATCAGACTGCGCAGCTTTGAGCGAGGCTTCCAATTCACGCCGGCACTTCTCGAGTGCATCGGCGTCGGCCTCTCGTGGCACGTAGATCGGCTGCTGGATGGCCATGGCCACGGTCGTGAACGGCTTCGGAATCTGAGTCCGGTCCCAGCTCTTCAGCGTCCAGCTGGATGCCGCCTCCGAGTGGAACGGCAGCAGTGGCTGGCCGGTGGCCTTGGCTAGCCATACCGCACCGAGCTGGGCGACTCCTGCGGGGCCGCGAGGGCCGTCCACGGTGAAGGCCACCCCATGCGCCTTGACGTCCCTCAGAAGCTGCCTGAGGGCCGCAGGACCGCCCCGGGAGGTGGATCCCCGGGCGGCGCCGTAGCCGAACTTGCCGAGCAGCCTGGCGATCCACTCGCCATCGAAGTTCTCGCTCGCCATGGCGACGATGCCGCGGTTGGCAAAGTAGGGGGTGGCGGCCAGGATGCGGCCGTGCCACAGGGCGAGGATGGGGTGTTGCCCGGCGCGGGTAATGACGTCGACGTGTTCAGCGCCACTGACCTTCCAGGTCCAGGTCGAGGTCAGCGCCCGAACGACGGGATACCCCAGCGTGGCAATCGCAGCCACTTCCGCGCGCTTGCCCGGGGACTGCCGCCAGTCAGGGGTGTCGGTCACATTCCGTCGTAGGAGGGGCCTTCCCCGCCTTCAGGAGCGACCCAGGTGATGACGCCGTACGGGTCCATGATGTCGCACGTCTTGCAGTGCACGCAGTTCGAGGCGTTAATCTGCAGCTTCAACCCGCCGGTGCCGTTGTCGACCATCTCGTAGACGTTGGCCGGACAGAAGCGCACGCACGGGTGGCCGTACTCGGGCCCGCAGATGCTGTGGCACACGTCGGTCTGCACCAGCAGATGGACCGGCTGATCCTCGTCATGGTGCGTGCCGGAATAGTGCGCGCCAGTGACCTTGTCGAACGTGATGCGGCGATCATTCGGGGCGGCATTCGACGGGACCAGGATGTCCCGCTTGGTCATGCCGTAGTAGTCCTCGATCTTCTGCATCGCCTGGTGGCCGGCATGCCCCGACAGTTCAGGCAGACCCTTGCCGTTGGTGAACATGGCAATGCCGGCATAGGCGCCGCCGGCCATCGTTCCGTGACCAAACGCCTGGTGCACGTTGCGAACCGGGTAGAGCTCGGTCTTGATGACGCTTGCGTCCACCAGCGCTTTGTAGCGCGCCAGTGACGTAGAGCTCGTGTCGCCGGAGCGCACCGCCTCAAACGCCGCTTCGGCCGCCAGCATGCCGCTGCGCATCGCCAGGTGGATGCCCTTGAGGCGCGTCGAGTTCACGAAGTTGGCGGCATCGCCGACGATGACGCCGCCGTCGAAGTGAAGGCGCGGCTGGGTCTTCCAGCCGCCTTCGGGCAGCGCCTTGGCGCCGTAGCGCACAATGGTGCCGCCCTCGAGAATGCCACTGATGAACGGGTGCCGCTTGAAGTGCTGAAACGCCGCGTGAGGATCGAACAGCGGATCCTTGTAATCCAGCCCGACGACAAAGCCGATCGAGATGCGGCCGTCTGGCAGTACATACAGCCAGCTGCCGCCGAACTCCTCGTCGCGTAGCGGGTAGCCCAGCGTGTGGATCACCGTGCCGGGCGCCAGCCGATCCTTGGGGATGTCCCACAATTCCTTGATGCCAATCGCAAACTGCGCCGGCTCGGCGTCCTCGGAGAGGTGCAGCGTCTGCAGCAACTGCTTGGTCAGGTGTCCGCGCACACCGTCGGCAAAAATCGTGACCTTGGCGTGGATGTCAGCACCCGGCTCGAAGGCGCCCTTCGGCTGGCCGTCCTTGCCCAGCCCGCGGTCGCCGGTGCGGACGCCGATGACGCGATCGCCGTCGAACAGCACCGTCTGCCCCGGGAAGCCCATGAACAGGTCGATACCCTCGGCCTCGACCTGGCTCGCGAGCCACTTCGCGAACTGGTTGAGCGAGATGATGTAGTTGCCGTGATTCTGGAACGGCGGCGGCGTGATCGGCAGCCGGAATTTCTTTTCCGGCGTCAGGAAGTAGATGTTGTCCTGGTGCACTTCCTGCGCCAGGGGCGCGCCCTTCGCCTGGAAGTCCGGGATCAGGTCGCGCAGGGTGGACGGATCCAGCAAGGCGCCAGACAACTGGTGCTGGCCGGCGTTGGCGGCTTTCTCGATTACCGCAATGGCAAGAGGCTCACCGCCCTTCTGCTTCTGGAGCTGGGCGAGTCGCAACGCCGCCGACAAGCCCCCCGGCCCGCCGCCGACGATCAGGACGTCAACTTCCAGCGTCTCGCGTTCAGCCATCAGCCCTTCTGGAGTTCCGCGATGATCGCCGGCGCCAATTCAAACAGGTCCCCCTGGATGCCGTAGTCGGCTACTTCGAAGATCGGCGCCTCGGCGTCCTTGTTGATGGCGACGATCACGCGCGAGCCCTTCATGCCGACGAGATGCTGAATGGCGCCGGAGATACCGAGCGCCACATAGAGCTTGGGCGCCACGGTCTGACCCGAACTGCCAATCTGCCGTTCCATCGGCAGCCAGCCGTTGTCGCAGATGGGCCGCGAGGCCGCCAGCTCCGCGCCAAAGGCCTTCGCCAGCTGTTCCGCGATGGCAATGTTCTCGACCGCCTTGATGCCGCGTCCCACTGAGACAATGCGCTCGGCCTGCGACAGGTCCACGGCCTGCTTGGCCTCCTGGAACGGCGCTTCTGGCTTCTGGCGAATCTTCGACTCGTCGATGGCCACACTGGCGACGACCACCGGCGCCGGGGCGCTGCCCTTCGCGGCCGCGTCGGCGCGAAACGCGCCAATCTGGATGCTGATCAGGAACGGGCCGTCGCCCTGCGGCACGACATCGGCCACGAGCTTGCCTTGGAACATCGGCCGCGAAAACGCGGTGGTGCCGCCGGCGGTCTTGATCGCCACCACGTCGGTCACCAGCGCACGGTCCATGCGCGTGGCCAGCGTGGGCGAGAAGTCGCGCGTCTGGTAGGTGTGCGAGAAGAACACGTACGTCGGCGACACCTGCGCAATCACTTGCTGCAGCGCCTGGACGAACCCATCTGGCGTGTAGGTCGCCAGCGCGGGGCTCTCGATGGTCAACACCTCGGCCACGGCGGCCTGCGCCAGCTCGGCGGCCACGGCGGCCACGCTCTGCCCGGCGACCGCCACCTTGATCGGCATCGCACCGCCAGCCAACTGCTGGGCGGCCGCAATGGCCTCCCAACTGGCGCGGTTCAGTTTGCCCTGCTGTTGTTCCGCAATGACGAGAATCACAGGACCCTCGCTTCTTCGCGCAGCCGCTTGACGAGCTCTTTCGCGGCTTCCGCCGGCGAGCCGCCAATCATCACGGTCTGCTTGGATTTCTGCGGCGCGCTCAGCGCCACCACCTTGAGGCGCGGCGACAACCCCGCGGGCGCCGCGACCTTCGCGATCTCCTTCTTCTTCGCCGCCATGATCCCCTTGAGGGTGGCGTACCGCAACTGGTTGATGCCGCTCTGGATGGTCAGGAGCGCCGGCAACGGCATGGCGACGTGCTGAAACCAGCCGCCTTCCAGTTCGCGCTTCACCTTCAGGTTCGTCCCATCCACCAGCACTTCCATGATGATGGTGGAGTGCGGCATGCCGAGCTTCTCGGCCAGCACCGGGCCGAACTGCGCGTGCCCCTGATCGTCGGACTGCAGCCCGGTCAGGATCAGATCAAACTGCTGCTCGGCCATGGCCGGCGCCAGCGCCGAGGCGGCCGTAAAGGCATCGGCCGCACCCAGCGAGTCGTCTTCGACGTGCAACGCGCGGTCGGCCCCGCGCGCCAGCGCCTCGCGAATCACCTGCTGCACGCGGCTTGGACCGGCCGAGCACACCACCACCTCGCCGCCGTGCTTCTCGCGCAGGCGCAGGCTCTCTTCGAGCGCATAGGCGTCGGGCTCGTTCATTTCGTAGCTGACGTCCTGCTCGCGGACCCACGTCTTGTCGTCGTTTAGACGCGGCTGCCACTCGCGGGTCGGCACTTGCTTGATACAGACGGCAATTTTCAACTATTCCTCGTATCTCTTCATCAACAACGCGCCGTTGGTCCCGCCAAATCCGAACGAGTTCGACAGGGCGTAGTCGATCTTTATGGGCCGCGCCGTGTGCGGCACGTAATCGAGGTCGCAGCCCTCATCCGCCTGATCCAGGTTAATCGTCGGCGCGGCAGTCTGGTGGCGCACCGACAGCGCGGTGATGCCGGCCTCGAGGCCGCCGGCCGCGCCCAGCAGGTGACCGGTCATCGACTTGGTCGATGAAATCGCCAGCCGCCGGGCGTGCTCGCCGAACACGCGCTTGATCGCCGTCGTCTCGATGCGATCGTTGTGCGGGGTCGAGGTGCCGTGGGCGTTGACGTAGTTGACCTGGTCGGGACGAATCCCGGCCGAGGCAATCGCCGCGTTCATCACGCGGAAGGCGCCATCGCCGTCTTCGGACGGCGCGGTCATGTGGTACGCGTCGCCTGACATGCCATAGCCGACCATCTCGGCATAGATCGTTGCGCCGCGGCGCTTGGCAAACTCGAGCTCTTCGAGAATGACGATGCCGGCGCCCTCGCCCAGGACGAAGCCATCGCGATCCTTATCGAACGGGCGGCTGGCCTTCGACGGGTCATCGTTGCGGGTCGACAGTGCGCGCAGCGCGGCAAAGCCGCCGACGCCCATCGGGCACACCGCCGCCTCCGCGCCGCCGGCAATCATGGCGTCGGCCGCGCCACGCTTGATGATCTCGTAGGAGTCGCCAATCGCGTGCGCCGACGCCGTGCAGGCCGTGCAGGTCGCAAGGTTGGGGCCCTTGGCGCCGTAACGAATCGACACCTGGCCCGAGGCCAGGTTGATGATCGATGAGGGGATGAAGAACGGGGAAATCTTGCGCGGACCGCCGGCGAGGTAGGCCGCATGCTCCCGCTCGATGGTGGTAAACCCGCCGATACCCGAGCCGATGAACACGCCGACGCGGTCGGCGACCTCGGGCGTAATCACCAGCCGCGCATCGTCCATGGCGTACTGCGACGCCGCCACGGCGAACTGAATGAAGATGTCCATCTTCTTCAGTTCTTTCTTCTCGATGTACTGCAGCGGATCGAAATTCTTCACTTCGCCCGCGAACCGCGTCGAGAACGCGGTGGCGTCGAAGCGCGTGATCGGGCCAATGCCGCTGGTGCCTGCACACAGTGCGTCCCAGTTCGCCTGGGCGCCCATGCCGACCGGCGACACCAGGCCCACGCCGGTCACTACGACTCGCCTGCTCACTTGACCTCCGAACGAAACGGCACCCCATCACGGGGTGCCTTTGCTGGTCGCGTGCCCGCTTACTTCTTCTTGGCGTGCGACTCGATGTAGTCGACCGCTTCCTTGACGCGCGTGATCTTCTCCGCTTCCTCGTCAGGGATCTCGATGCCGAATTCTTCCTCGAACGCCATCACGAGCTCGACAGTATCGAGCGAGTCGGCGCCCAGGTCGTCCACGAACGAAGCATCCGGGGTGACTTCTTCCTCGTCCACACCCAACTGCTCCACGATAATGCTCTTCACCTTGTCGGCAACGGCCACGAGTCCCTCCTACATGTACATCCCGCCGTTGACGGCGAGAACCTGACCAGTAATATACGCTGCATCGTCGGATGCCAGGAAGCCAACCGCCGCCGCAATGTCATCCGGTGAGCCGAGCCGGCCCAACGGAATCTGCGACGACCAGTCGGCCTTGGCCGCCTCGGTGATCGCGCGCGTCATGTCGGTCTCGACCAACCCTGGCGCCACCACATTCACCGTCACCTGGCGCGACGCGACTTCACGCGCCAGGGCCTTGCAAAACCCAATCAATCCCGCTTTTGACGCCGCGTAGTTGGCCTGACCGGCGTTGCCCATCTGGCCGACGACCGAGCTGATCGCGACGATCCGGCCGCCGCGCTGTTTGATCATCGGCTTGAGCGCCGCCTGGCAGAGCGTAAACGCGGCCGTCAGATTGGTCGCCAGCACGTCGTCCCAATCGGCGCGCTTCATGCGCAGCATCAGCTGGTCGCGCGTAATGCCGGCGTTGCTCACGAGGATGTCGAGCCGCCCGTGCCGCTCGACCGCGCCCTTGATCAACGCCTCGACGGCGGCCGCGTCGGTGACATCGAGGCCGTGCGCGAACGCCGTGCCGCCGGCCGCCGTAATCTCAGCCGCGGTGGCGTCGGCGTTGGCACCGCGCGCCACGCACAGCACGGTGGCGCCGCCGGTGGCCAGCCGCAGGGCGATCGCCCGGCCGATGCCGCGCGACGCACCCGTCACGATCGCGATCTTGCCGTCGAACTGTCTCAGAGTAATCCCTCGATCGCCGCCAGGTCTTCGGGACCCTCGACGTTCAGAATGGTGGCGCCCGGGACGACCTTTTTCACGAGACCGCTCAACACTTTCCCCGGACCTACTTCAACATATCGGGTGACGCCTTCCGACGCAAGGCGCTGGACGACGTTTTCCCATCGTACCGGCGACGACACCTGCCGGATCAGCGCCTCAATCGCGTCGGCCGCAGTGCGTTTCGGCTCCGCGTCCACGTTGGCCACGACCGGTATGCGCGGGTCGTGCGACGAGGCGGCGCGCAGTTCAGGCGCGAGCCGTTCTTCCGCCGGCTTCATCAGCGCGCAGTGGAACGGGGCGCTGACCGGCAGCTGAATAGCACGCTTGGCGCCGAGTTGCTTCGCATACTCGCTGGCGCGGGCGACCGCCGCGGCCGAACCGGCAATGACGATCTGGCCAGGACTGTTCAGGTTCGCTGCACTCACGACCTCGCCCTGGGCCGCTTCGAGGCACGCCTGGTTCACGCCCGCCTCGTCGAGGCCGAGAATGGCGGCCATGGCGCCCTGCCCCACCGGCACGGCCTGCTGCATGTAGGTGCCACGGTTACGCACCAGGCGCACGGCGTCGGCAAACGCGAGAGTCCCGGCCGCGACGTGCGCCGAGTACTCGCCCAGGCTGTGCCCGGCAACAAAGGCCGGCGCCAGGCCGCGTTCGGCCAGCAAACGCCACACGGCCACGCTCATGGTCAGGATAGCCGGCTGCGTGTTGGCCGTCAGCTGCAATTGTTCCGCGGGGCCGTTGAAGATCAGCCCGCTGAGGGACTCGCCAAGTGCCGCGTCGGCCTCGGCAAACGTGTCTGCGCAAATGGGGAATTGATCGGCCAGCGCCTTGCCCATGCCGACCGCCTGCGAGCCCTGCCCGGGAAACAAGCAGGCAATCACGACTGAGTCACCGCAAAAGTAGCCATCTCGTGTCGAAGCCGCTCCACCATTTGATGCTCTGCCATGCGCGATGCCATCGCCACGGCGTTACGAACCGCCTTCACTGACGACCGGCCGTGCCCGACGATGCACACGCCGGCGACGCCGAGCAGCGGCGCACCGCCGAACTCCGAGTAGTCCACGCGCTTGCGAAACCGCCGGAACGCGCGCCGCGAGAGCAGGTACCCCATCTGGCTCGAGAACGTGCTCTGCAACTCCTCGCCAAGCAGCTCTTCGACCATCTCGACCAGGCCTTCGCTCAACTTCAGCGCGACGTTCCCGGTGAACCCGTCGCACACAATCACGTCGGCATCGCCCGAAAAAATTGCGCGCGCCTCGACGTTGCCGATGAACTCCAGCGCCGAGGCCTTGATCAACTGGTGCGCCTCGCGCGTCAGCTCGTTGCCCTTCGTCTCTTCCTCGCCGATCGACAGCAGCCCGATGCGAGGTCGCGTCAGGCCCAGTCCGGTCTTCGCGTAGACCGCGCCCATGTGGGCAAATTGCAACAGGTGGGCCGGGCGGCACGCCACCGTCGCCCCGACATCGAGCAGCACCGCCGAGCCCTGCCTGGTCGGGACGGTGGGCGCCAAAGCCGGCCGATCGACGCCCGGCAGCATGCCAAACGCGCCGTGCGCCGCGACCACGCACGCCCCGGTGTGGCCGGCGCTAAACAGTGCTGCGGCCTCCCCCGAGGCCACCAGTTCGGCGGCCACGCGGACCGAGGCCCTCGGCTTTCGGCGCAAGGCGTGAACCGGCGATTCGGCCATGTCGACCACGTCTGGCGCGTCAACGACGCGCACATCCAGGGTCTCGGCGTCGGGATGGCGTTGGAGCTCGGCGCGGATCTCGCCGGCGCGGCCGACCAGGTCGATGCCCAGGCCTAGGTACCGCGCAGCGGCCAAGGCGCCCTCGACCGGACGCCCGGGTGCGTGATCACCGCCCATCGCGTCAACCGCGATGCGCATGTGAATCAGCTCGCTAGCGAGTCCAGCGGCCGCGACCATCGGGAGCGGCCGGACACCGCATTAATCGTTGTTGACGGGGCGGACCTGGCGCGCGCGGTAGAAACCGCAATACGCGCACACGCGGTGAGCGGCCTTGGGTTCGCTGCACTGCGGGCACAGGCCGGGCGTGGTGGCCTTGAGCGCGTCGTGAGTGCGGCGCTTACGGCCGCGAGTCTTGGAGTGTCTGCGTTTTGGATTAGGCATCGTCGTGCTTTCGCTTCGTGATCAACGTCTTCAAAACATCCATCCGCGTATCTTCTATCTGCGGTTTGCAATCGCAGGCAGCGAGATTACGGTTGGTCCCACATTGCGGGCAGATCCCCTTGCATGCCGGCGTGCACAGTGGCTTCATCGGCAAGGCCAGGTAGAACTGCTCCCGCAACAACTCGATCAGGTCGATCTGCTCGTCCCGATAGTACGTAATCGAGACGTCGTCTTCTTCGACCTCGACTTCGGTCTCGTCGTCTTCGTCCTTCGCGGCATCAACTGCCGTTGAGGGCAGGAACCGCAAGTCGAATTCGCGATCGACCGGCAACACAAACGGCTCGACGCACCGGCTGCACTCCAGCCCGAGCTGGGTCTTGACGGTGCCCACCAGGCGGAACCGGTCGTGATCCTTGTGGATCGTGAACCGCAGGTCCACCGGGGCGATAACCCGGTACTCCTCGCCCTCTCCCGGCAGGTCGGCCGGATCGAAGACCTTGGCAATTTCGGTCTCGGGCAGACGGATTTGGGATAGTTCGAGGCGCATCTTCAAAAAACCTGACAGGCGGCCCTAAGGTGCCGCCCTTCTGGCACACCCCTAAATGGTGGACCTGCATGTACTTCCGGGAATTTCTCCGGCGTACAAGACTTTTCAGTATACCACGCTGGGACCCACCCAGGGCTTGGGGATGAAGAGGCGCTCGAAGAGGGTCACGGCGAAGCGGTCGGTCATGCCTGCCACGAAGTCCTGGGCAGCCACGTCCACCCCCTCGGCGGCAATGGTCCGGACGTCCAAGAACTCTTCCGGACGCTCC
>JBBQSP010000049.1:0-37482 GCA_038213735.1 Vicinamibacterales bacterium
ATGCCTGTGGTGCCGTATAGTCGCCCGTCCTGGGCCAGCATCAGCCCCGACGGCTGCGAGCCCAGTGAACCACCAAGGCCCGCGACCTTGTGCACCTGTCCGTCGGGTGAGAGCCGGAACATGGCCGCACCCCTGTAATCGGGGGCGCCGTTGACGAAGCCCGAGGACGTGCCACCGTAGAAGAAGCCGTCACGACCCTGAACAAGGCCGCCGATTGGCAACACGAACTCGTCCTCTGGAACAAAGTAGTGCAGCGCCGTGACGACGCCGGTGCGGGTGACGCGAAAGGCGAGCCCGAAGGTGTTGCCGCCTGGTGGCAGGTTGGATCCCTCCACCCAACCGCGCTCGCTCGTGCCGTACAGATCTCCATCGGCACCCACGGTCAGGTCGCTGGACAGGAACTCATGCTCGAAAGCGGCCACGGTGGTCAGCGCTCCGGTCGTGGCAATCCGGAAGATGGTGCCGCTTTGGAAGACCGCTGTGGGATTCGGCCCGGCCGACTGGGTGCTGCCGTAAAAGAAACCGTCGGGACCCGCGACCAGCGCGTTGGGGTACGACCCATCGGTGCCGTTGAACGCGTGCATGGTCGTGAACGAACCGGCCTTCGTGATCCTAAATATGGTGCCGTGGCCATAAACATCGGGATACCCGGGCCCACCATGCTGCGCGGTGCTCCACAGCGATCCCATCGGGCGCCTCGATGAGCGGCTCCTCGGCCCCGCCGCCGTCGGGACCCGAGAAGGAGTGCAGTAGCGAGACGCGACCCGCGGGCGTCATCCGGAACACGACCCCTTTATCCTGCGCGCCGCCGCGCCGCGTGGTCCCGTAGAAGTTCCCGTCGCTGGCTCTCATGACGCCAGCGAATGGCTCTCGGCCCTCCGGGCCGAAGAACGAGTGAATCGCAAACGTGTTCCACGTCGCGTTCGCCTGGCGATAGAGCAGGTAGATGGTGCCTTTGTCGAAGACGCCACCTCGGCGTGAGGTACCAAGGAAGTAGCCGTCAGCGAGCTGCAGCAGTTTACCGCTGGGCTCTCGCGGCAGCGGCGCGAACGCGTGCACGATCTCGAAGGACTGCGCGCTGCTTTCGACAGGGCCACCCAACAGCAGCCCGACCGAAAGCGTAAAAGCCAAACGCGAGAGACGGCGAGGGCGAATGGTCATAAATCTTCCCGATTAGCAGTAAGGTGTCGCCGTGGGTCTTCTCAAGGCACGATCATCTGTGCCACATCAAAGAAAGCCCCCTCGATCGGCCCGTTTGCATCGTCGTCGACGATCATGAACCACCACCACGTCCCGGACGGCAGCACCGCGCCATTCGGCAAATCCACGAGCGGCACGGGTCCGAACGAAGGTAACTCACCGGTGAAGGTACGGGTTGGTGTCGGCCCGAAGGTGCCGGTCGCGGGGTCTAACCACAGCACCCCGAGCGGCGATACCACGCCGATGTACACCTCGGCCGGATTCAGCGCGCCGTCGGGAGGAGCGGTGAACTGCAGGTGCACCTGAAGCGGCTGACCGGCATCGATCGTGACCGGGCCATCTGCCCCGTTGATCGTCACGTCGACCGGCGAGCGCGGGATGCCCACGAAGCCATGACTCTCACGACCCTCCGTGTAAGTGCCGACGATCACTCCAGCGTCGTTGACGCCTTCGACGGTCGTCGAGCTGGCCCCCGGGACGTCAATGCTCACATATCGACCATTGCTCAGGACGAACCCGTGCGTCGTTGGATAACTCTCATCGCTGCCCCAGTAAGCCCCCACAATCGTGTTCACGTTGTTGATGTCGTTGGCTATTGTGCCGACCGCCCCCGGTATCGAGATGGGCGTGTCACCACGACCGAGGATTTCCCCGGCATCGTTGATTCCTGAGTACGGGACACCCTCGTCAAAGTAGAAACCACTCTCGTCGGTGAGGTCGTTGAAATAGCCAGAGACAGTACCGCAAGTGAAGTGGCACGTCCCTTGAAGGGACCCGACAACGTGGCCGTAGTTGTTGATCCCAAGCGCGTAGCTGATCCCGAGGACAGGATGGGGCCCAGCGAATTGCCATGTTCCGGACAAGTACACGAATCCGAACGGCCCATAACCATACCCGGGCAGGCCATAAAACTCGCCGACGATCTGTCCGGCGTCGTTGATGTCCTCCGGGTAAGCGCCGTCGGGCAGATCCGGATAACTCAACACGCCTCCGGAAACCAGGAACGGGCGTATTCGAACACCGTCAAAGGTGGACCCGACCACCTCATTCCTGTTGTTGATGCCGCCCAGCCTCGTCGACCGCACGTCGGGCACGTCGAACTGGACCAGTTCGTAAAGCCAGGTGGCCGAGGTCGCCCGTTGTGGAGATTGCGCGGAAAGGGGCGCCAGGCTCAGGTGCAACAGCAACCCGAACGCGATCGCCAGCGAACCGATGCGACTGCGACGGAAGAACGCCATGAGATCTCCTTCGACGCCTCCCCGTCTGGCCGGCCGTCAGGCGGGTGAAGCACGGACAAAAGTTGCCAGCTTCCAGAACCCTAAGAGCGAGGACGCATGTTAGATCGGATTGGGAGACTCCTGTCATCAGCGTAACGCCCTACGAGGCGCGCAGCGTCGAGCCCACAAGCGGCGCAGCCGCGAACCCCACGAGGGCCTGCAGGCCCGAGGCCCAGGAGGCCGAAGGCCGACCCCGACCTGCCCCACCTGTCTACTTGTTAATGATCCGCGCGAGGCGCCAAACGTAATCAACCCACGACGCGATGGTGATGACGAACGACGTCCAGATGGCGACCTCGACCCACACCGAGGGGTACCCCAGGTAGTTGAAATACATCACGACCACACACGAACGATAGACCGTATTAGCGGCCTTTTCTGCTAACACAACGCCCGTTCTCAGAGCCGAAGCCGACCAGGCTGCCTCCCAGCGTGAATGACGATCCGAACAGGCTCGTGGTTCCGCCTGCCAGGGTGGGCAGACCGGCGAGCGAGGCGGCAACGAATCGGCGGCGAGATGGCTGGTGCATATGAACCTCCAGGGTATTGGGGGGCGAGGCCGGCGTGATGCGCGGCATCGTTACTCCCGCCAGCCAAATCAGAGTCGATGCCGCATCTCGCGCTTGAAAACACGCCTGAATCTGTTCCCGGTTTGATGCGCAGAACCTACGCGTGAGTAGTCGATACGCGCATCAGTGATGACGCCCTATGGCGCCAGCTTGGGAAGGCGCTACTGGCGTGAGTAGACGTTACACGCGATCGTGATGATCACCGCGCCGTGATGAAAGCGATTCACGGTCAGCCGTGAATCGCCTGGTCCAGCGGACAATCGGTTACCGCGAAGGATGGCCCGCCGCGGCAATTATCGACTGTCGCCCGCAGTCCACGTCACCGTGACGTTGTCGAGGAACTGATAGAAAAAGGGGCTCTCCGCCGGATCGGGGCCCACCGCCGGATACACGCGTGTGATCGCAATCATGACGGCATGCGGCCCGGCGCCGACACGCGCGCTGCCGCTGATGATTGCCGAGGCGGTGCCGGGCAGCCACCCACAAACTTGTGGCCCATAGGGCCCGGTGCACATGTACGGCCGCGTCGGTATCGGTCCCAGATCGAGCCGCGAGACAATCTGCCCGTCGACGACCAGCCAAAACCGCGCCGAGTCGAGCAGGGTACTGTCGCGGAGACTGTAGAACAGCCCCGCCACGTAGGCCGTCACCGTAACGGTGCCAGCGGGCGCGCGAAACCACTGATACACGCCGCCTCCCTCCTCGACTCCGGGCGTTGCCGACTGCTGGCCTGCAACGAAGAACGCCGTCTTGGACACAGGTTCGCCATTGATCCATGGAGTGACGGTCGTCGGTAGTGGCGCTGGGCCCAGTGTGCCGTTCGCGGTCGTGAACACCGTCCATCCCGACAGACCCGCTTCGAAACCGGAGTTCACCAGGGAGATCGACGTTTGTGCCTGGATTGGCAGCACTGTCATGCACGTCATGACCAGAGAAATGCACGCGATCTGGGAAGTCCTCATATGCGTCCTCCGCGAGGGAGTCTACTCCAGGTCGACGACCCGTGCCACTAACCGAAGGCTTATGTAAAGTTCGCTGCTGAGTTCACGTGTGGGCGGAGTTCGGCAGCTATCGGACGGAATTGCGAGGCGTGAAAGGGTTGGCGGCGATCTCAGTGTTCTTCCAGGAACCGCTTGTCCATGAAAAGCGTGTGCGTCGAAATGCTCGCATACCTCATGCGCTCGTAGACCGGCCGGCCGGCATCGGTGGCATGGAGAACGGTTGGCATTTCCCCGTGGGCGCTGGCCGCATTCTCCAACGCCCGCCGCATCGCCGCGTCGGCAAACCCGCGACGCTGCTGGCCCGGATCGGTGGCGACGAGCGCGACGTAGCGATGGCCGTCGACCATGAGGGCCGTGGCGCTGCTCACAGGATTTCCGTCCACCACACCGACAACCGGAAACTGATCCTGCCAGAATGCCCGAGAACCGACCGTCGCTTTGCCGGCGGCCAAATCCATTCCGTACGCCAGCGAGTTGACGTCCAGGATCGCCGCGCAGCTGCTGTCGTCCTCGCGCGTCCGCCTGCCACGTAGTCGTTCGGGACGTAGCCGAATGAGTTGCGGAACTCGGTTGCGGGGTATAGCGCGTTGCTCGGACCGATGGGTACTCCGGGAAACACGTGATCGACCAAGTGGACCGCTCGATCGGTCATGCGGCGACCGCCGCAGCTCGGACAGAAACCTCGCCCCTTGCACGAGAACGGCACGAGGCGCTCGAGCCGGCAATCCGAACACCGAAACCGCGCGAACCCCGCCGCCAGGCACCTGCACGTCAGGAAGTCGCGAAACTCCGTTCAACGAAGCGCGGCAGTCCCTGGCCGTCGCGCAAGTCCGCCACCTGCGCCCGGAAGGTCTTGAAGTGACCGCGCACCAACTGGTGCAGTGCGCCCTGCTCGGGTCGGCGCGGTTGATAGGTGGATGAGACACGCGCCACCCCGCCCACGAGCGCAAGGCTCGTGCCCGCATGGTGGCACGCCGTGGCATCAACGGTTGAACCTTCGTGATTGAACCTTCGTGATTGAACCTTCGTGCGAACCTTCGGCTGTCCGGTGTACCATTCCGCCGTGCCCCTCTCGCGCCGCAGCAAGGCGGCGATTGTCATTGCGGTGCTGGCCGTCGGCGGCTGGCTGGCGCTCCCTTATCTCGACGCGATCAGCTTCATTGTTCGCGCGGCCGACCTGCCCGGCGCGCCGGCCACGGTCGCCGCGTGGCGGGCCGCGGCCGTCACGCGTGACGCAGTCTTCGCGGTGCCGACGCGCACCGGCGAGGTGCCGGCTCGTTTCTATCGGCCCGCCGGCGGGGCACGCCGCACGGTGCTGCTGATTCCGGGGGTGCATCGCGACGGCATCGACGAGGCGCGGTTGATCGGCCTGGCCGAAGACCTCGCGGCAACGGGATTTGGCGTGCTGACCATTGCCGCCCCCGATCTCCAGGAATTCAAGATCACGCCGCAGGTCACCGATGTCATTGAGGACGCGGTCAAGTGGGCCAGCGCGCAACCGCAGTATGCGCCCGATGGCAAGGTCGGCCTGCTCGGCATCAGCTTCTCTGGCGGCCTGTCGATCGTGGCCGCGGGCCGCGATTCCATTCGCGAGCGCGTCGCCTTCGTGTTGTCGTTCGGCGGCCACGGTGACCTCGCGCGCGTGATGCACTATCTCTGCTCGGGCGAAGTGCTGGGCGATCTCGAACGCGCCAAGCAGAGTTCGGCGGTCGGCGGCGCTGCGCATGTCGGCGTGCATCCGCCACACGATTACGGCGTCGCGGTCGTGCTGCTCAGCCTCGCTGATCGCGTGGTGCCGGCCGATCAGGTTTCCGCGCTCAGCCGCGGCATCGATGGCTTCCTGCTGGCGTCGTCGCTGGCCATGACCGACCAGGCCGCGGCGCTCAAGGTCTTCGACGAGATGACGGCGTACGCCGAGACCCTGCCTGAACCGTCGCGGACCTTGATGACGCACGTGAACAACCGCGCCGTCGACAAGTTGGGGCCGATTCTGCTGCCCGTGGCCGATGCGCTCAAGGACCACCCGGCCATGCCGGCGTTGTCGGCCGAGCGCGCGGCGCCGCCGCTGGCGCCGGTGCTGCTGCTGCACGGTGTCGACGACAACGTCATTCCGTCAATGGAAACCGTGCTGCTGGCCGAGCACTTGAAAGGCAAGGTCGAGGTCACCGGCTTGTTGAGCGGCCTGATCACGCATGCCGAGGTGAACCGCACACCCACCCTGACCGAAGTTTGGCGGCTCATGCGTTTCTGGCGAGAGATAATGAACCGGTGAGTAAAGACACCGGTCCCGGCGTCCGCCTGCAAAAGATCCTCTCCACCGCGGGCGTCGCGTCGCGCCGCGCGTCGGAGCAGATGATTCTCGAGGGCCGGGTCACGGTGAACGGCGACACCGTGCGCGCGCTCGGCACCAAGGCCGATCCGGCGAAGGACGCGATCAAGGTCGATGGCCGCCGCATCAAGCTCGACGTCAAAGACCGCTACATCGTCCTCTACAAGCCCAAAGGATACGTGACCACGCGGAGCGACCCGGAGGGCCGCCAGACCGTGATGGACCTGATTGGCGAAGGCGCCTACATCTACCCTGTCGGGCGCCTCGACTACGACTCCGAAGGCCTGCTGCTGATGATGACCGACGGCGACCTGGCGGCGCGGCTCACCCACCCCCGTCATGAAGTCGACAAGGTTTATGAAGTGATCGTTCTGGGCGTGCCCGACCCGAAAGCTATGGAGAAACTCCGCAAGGGGGTCTTCATTGACGGGCGGCGCACCTCGCCGGCCGATGTCCGCGCCGGCACAACGGTGAAAGGCCACAAGCCCACCACGCTGCTCACCATCACGTTGCGTGAGGGCCGCAATCGACAGATCCGGAAGATGTGCCGCGCGGTGGGCCTGCCGGTGCGCGACTTGCGGCGCGTGCAGATGGGGCCGATCGGCCTTGGCCGGCTCAAACCGGGGCAGTGGCGCGACCTGACACCAGACGAGATCAGGCGGCTAAAGTCGATCGTCTAAGCGCACGATGAGGACGGCGATTTAATCGCCGGGACGGCGGCTGATGTTGCCCGACCCCGGACCCGGTTCGAGCAGGGCTTCCAACTCTCCAAACGCATCGTCCGGTGCCGGCTTGGCGGGTCGCGCCGTGCGGACGCCCGACGGCGGGCGCACGCCCGACTTGGGACGCTGCTGCGCCACGGCGCGCTGCAGGGCGTACTCCTGCTCCCCCACCCGTGCCCTCAGGTGCCACAGCACCAACAGCAACCCAATCGCCATCCACCCGCCCCACGCCGCAGCGAGTTCCGGCGGAACATCACGCATCATGTCGAGGAGTTTGCTCATGGTCAGGGCACCCAGGTGAAGGAGGATTTTGAGCCCAGGGAGTACTTGGTTAACAGCGACTCGAAGATCGGGGCACGCACGCTCTCGCCAGCCATGGCGGTGCGCAGCGCCTGGTCGATGTCGGCGCCTTCGTCCTGATCGAGGACCAGGATGATGACCAGGCGCCGCTGATCGGAGGTGTCCTCACCGCCGGTCGGTGAGTGATGGCCCACGTTCAGCTTGCGGACCGGAATCGGATTCCGCAGAACCTGGCGGACCCACACGGCGATCTTCTCGGCGCGCAGCGCCGCCCGCCGCTCCTCCAGCTTCCGGCCGGCCGCAAAGGATGCGCCGGCCGGGATCTCCTCGGAACTGGCGCCAATGCAGATGATCTCCCGGGCGCTGTTGAGCACCGCCTTCATCTCGTCGGTAAAATGCGGGCGCGCCGAGCCGTGCTCCACGGCATCGAACGAGTTCATGCGCCAACGGAACTCGTCGCTGAACAGGAGGATGCGGAATGACGTGCGGCGGCCCTCATCGTCGGTGGCATTGCGCACCGTGAAGTCCTGGGCGATCTCTGGCGGCATCGGCAGGACCATCCACAGCGCGCGCAGCTCGCCGGCCGTGGCGTTGACCATCCAGCCGCCGGCAACAATCCACCCGACGATGGCGCCATAGCGAGCATACTTGGCAGCGGTAGTCCCCATGTCTTTGGGGGGAGCCTGCAGGTTCGCTGCCAAGGCAACCTTGAGCAGATTCGGACGATTGCGGTGGCCACGGTCTCGACAAACCGACAAAACCGTCGATGCGGTTGCAGAACTGGTTCGCGACTCGAGCCGCTGCCCGGAATTTGCCGGACCGCTGACCAGTGTTAAGGTTCCCCCCAACATGCCCTTATCGCCTCCGCGGGCCGAGGCCACGCCCGAGCAGCCTGGCGCCGTAGGCCGGGCTGCGCTCGCCCTGACCGCCTGGACCGAACGATGGATTCCGGACGCCTTCATCTTTGCCCTCGTTGCGACCGTGATCGTCGTCGTCGCGGCGCTCGCGTGGACGCCCGCCACGGCGGCACAGGTCGTCGATGCCTGGGGCACGGGGTTCTGGTCCCTCATCCCGTTCACCATGCAGATGGCGCTGATCATCATCACCGGGCACGTGCTGGCCACGTCGGCGCCGGTCGGCGCGGTGATTCGCGCGATCGCCGCCTGGCCCGCCACGCCGCGAGGTGCGGTGGCGCTGGTCACCTTCTTCGCGATGGCCAGTTCGTGGTTCAACTGGGGCTTCTCGTTGATCTTCAGCGCCGTGCTGGCCCGCGAAGTGGCCCGGCGGGTGCCGCGCGTCGACTATCGCGCGCTGGCAGCGGCCAGCTTCCTGGGACTCGGCAGCATCTGGGCACAGGGACTGAGCGGGTCGGCTGCGCTGCAGATGGCGACGCCCGGCGCGCTGCAACCGCAGATTCGCGACATCGTCGACGGCGGCATCCTGCCCGGCGGGCTCATTCCGTTCACCCACACTATCTTCCTGTGGCAAAGCCTGGTGTCGGTGCTAGTCGAGATCGTGATCGTGACGCTGGTCATGTGGCTGGCAACCCCACCGGCCAACCGCGCCCGCACCGCGAGCGACCTCGGCATTGACCTCACCGACCGCGAGCCACCGGCGCCCGATCCTCGGGGCGTGACGCCCGGCGCGTGGCTCGAGCATTCCGCGATCCTGCCGATCTTCGTCGTCGCGCTCGGTGGCACGTACCTGGTCCGCTACTTCATGCGGGCGCCCGATGCCATCAACGCGATCACCATCGATGTCGTCAATCTGACGTTCCTGCTGCTCGGCATCCTGCTGCACCGCACGCCGGCCAGGTTGATGCATGCCGTGCAGGCGGCCACGCCCGCCGTCTGGGGGGTGCTGCTGCAGTTTCCCTTCTATGCCGGCATTGCCGGCGTCATCACCGGCACGCACCTGAGCCAGCAGCTGGCGGCGCTGTTCGTCGGCATTTCAAACGCCACCACGTTTCCGGCGGTCGTCGCCATGTATTCGGCGGTGCTGGGCGTGTTCGTGCCCTCTGGCGGGTCCAAGTGGATCATCGAGGCCCCGTACGTGATGGCCGCGGCGCACGAACTGAAAGTGCACCTGGGTTGGGTCGTGGTCGCCTACGACCTCGGCGAGGCGCTCGCCAATCTGTTGCAGCCGTTCTGGATGCTGCCCATTCTCGGCATGCTCGGCCTGCGGGCACGGGACGTGATGGGCTATACCTTCGTCGTCTTCCTGGCGCTGACGCCGGTGGTGGTGATGCTGGTCACGCTGCTGGGCCTCACGCTCACGTATCCGCTTTAGAATTACCGGTAATGGCGCCGCCCACCTACCCCGCCGCACACGCCGTCGCCGCGGCGGTCAACGCGCACTTCACGCGTCACATTGCCGCCGCCAGCGCCCTGCAGGGCGTGGCCCTGGCCGAGGTGCCGGGACAGGATGCGATCGAGGCGCTGATCGACGCCGCGTTCTGGGCCAGCCTGCGGCGTGAGGAAGGCCAGACGCCGCGCATCTCGCTGGCGCTGCTGCCGACCGATCAGGCGCGTCATCCCCTCGTGTTCCAGTCACACTTGCCGCTCGGGCCGGCCATGCTGGCCAAGGTCGCGCCGGCAGTCGAGCGGCCCGGCATTCACCTCGGCGTGTGGCGTTCGCCCAACGGCTTTCACGTGTGGGGCACGACCCGCGACGTCCCGGCGTTCTGCCTGGTCGTCGAGGTTGTCGCCTCGGGATTGTTGGTGGTCAAGCACCGCAGTGAGCCGTTCGGCAAGTTCGCGAACGTCGCGGTGCTCGAGGGCGATCAGATCAAGATTGTCGACGAGCGCGGCGGCAAGATCGTGCCCGACTGCCCACCGCTGCTCACGACACTGATCGGCGCCATTGACCGGCCGGTCGCAGCCGGGGTGACGGCGGTGCTCGTGCAACTGGCCGCCTCGATGCGGCAGCACGGTCGCGGCGGCGCGCTGCTGGTGGTGCCGGCCGACTCAGGCGCGTGGCTTGAATCAGTGGTCACGCCGCTCCCCTACCTGCTCGACCCGCCGTTCTCGGAACTGGCCGGGTTGATGCGGGTCACGTCGCCAGACCCCGACGACCTGAAGCGGGCGGTCGACGCCATTGCCGGTCTCACCGCCGTCGACGGCGCCACGCTCATCACCGATCGCTACGAAGTCCTGGCCTTTGGCGCGAAAATCACCCGGCGCAAGGGCAGCGCCCAGGTCGAACACGTCAACGTCACCGAACCGGTCGAGGGCAGCTCGCCGATTCGGACCACGCCGGCGCAATTGGGAGGGACGCGCCACCTGTCGGCGGCGCAGTTCGTGAACGATCAGCGCGACGCCACCGCGCTCGTGGCGTCCCAGGACGGCCGCTTCACGATCTTCAAGTGGTCACCGCGCGAGCAGTTCGTGCACGCGCATCGGGTGGACGCGCTGTTGTTGTAGCGGAGGGGTCAGACCCCTCGGCACTTCTCGCTCGGGGTCAGACCCCTATTCGGGCTGGTCGTCGGGCACGTCACCCTCTTCGAGCGGCAACATCTCTTCCGGCACCGGACGTTCCATCAACACCGCCGGCGCGTCGAAGCCCAGCTGCTGCGCCATGTCCTCGATCTTTGGCAGGTCGTTCAAGTCGTTCAGGCCGAAACGGATCAGGAACTCCTTGGTGGTGCCATAGAGGAACGGCCGGCCGATCACGTTCTTGCGGCCGACGATCTTGATCAGGTGGCGTTCAAGCAACGTGGACAACACGCCCGAGGTGTTGACGCTGCGAATCTCGCCAATCTCCGCCGCCGTCACCGGCTGTTTGTAGGCAATGACCGACAGCGTCTCGAGCGAGGCCGCCGACAGCTTGTTCGACGAGCGCTCGTGGAACAGGCGACGGACCCATTCGTGATACTCGGGTCGCGTCGTGATCTGGAAGCCGCCGGCCACTTCGGCCATGTGCAGGCCGCCGCGCTCGACGTAGTCGGCCTGCACCGCCTTGAGCGCCGCCTGCACGTCTTCCTTGGGCTCGTCGTTCAGCAGCCGGTTCAGCATGCGCGGGGTCAGCGGGTCGGGCGATGCGAAGACCAGCGCCTCGATCACCGCCTTCAGCTGCGACAGCTCCATGCGCGGCTTGGGTTCCTCGGCCGGCGCCTCATCCACGGCGGTGGCCTCGAGCGGCGTCTCCTCGGCTGGCGCGGCCTCGTCTGCCGGAAGCTCGTTCGGGTTCTGGTCGCTCATTCCTTGTCGTCCTTCGGCGTCGGTGGCGGATGGTGAAAGTTGTACTCGTCTTCCGGATCGTGACTTGGGTGCGGCGCATCGGCCGGGCGCGCGCGCTTGTAGATGCGAATGGCGCCGACGCCGCCCGCCTGGAACACCCGGATCAGCTTCAACCGGATCATCTCGAGCATGGCGAGGAACGTCACGATCATGTCACCGCGGGTCGCCACATCGTCGAACAGGTCTTCGAACCCGCAGGCCTCGGTCTCGGACAGCCGTTCCAACAGCTGATCGATACGCTTCTCGATCGGAATCTCTTCGCCCGGCAGCACCACCGGCGGCCGTTCGCGGGCGCGCTCGAGCACCTGCTTAAACGCCGAGAGCAGCGTGAACAGGTCGACCTCGAACTCGGGCTCGTAGTCGTCGCCGGCCATCTCTTCGATGCGCGAATCGGGCCGGCCCCACTGCGCGTTGCGCAGCGTTTCCTTGTCGTGCAGCAGTTCGGCCGCGGCCTTGAACTTCTGGTGCTCGAGCAGGCGCCGCACCAGCAGGTCGCGCGGATCCTCTTCCTCGCCCGGATCGCCGGCCGCGGTCTCGGGGCGTGGCAGCAGCATCTTGCTCTTGATGTGGATCAGCGTGGCCGCCATCACCAGGAAGTCGCTCGCGACATCCAGGTTCAGCTCCTGCAGCAGGTTGAGGTACTCGAGGTACTGCTTCGTGACGACCGAGATCTGGATGTCATATACGTTCATCTGATTCTTCTTGATCAGATGCACGAGCAGGTCGAGCGGGCCCTCGAACGACTGCAGCTTGATTTGGATCGAGTCGAGCTGCGACTCAAAGGCCTCTTCGGCCGACGGAGCGGTGGCCGGATCGGCCGGCGGAACGGGCGGAATCTCGGGTTCGTCGGCCATTAGTACTTCAACTTCACGGCGTCGCGCACGCGGTCCATGGTGGCCTGCGCGACGACCCGGGCCTTCTTCGAGCCGCCCATCAGCACGTCGCGGAGGTAGCCCGGCCGCGCCAGCGCCTGCGCGCGGCGCTCACGGATCGGATCGAGCATGGTGTTGATGGCCGTCGCCAGCTTGGTCTTGACCTCGACGTCGCCGACCTTGCCGGCGCGGTAGCGTTCTTTCAGGTCATTGACCTCGTCCACGTTCGGGTTGAACGCGTCGTGGTACATGAACACCGGGTTGCCCTCGACGGTGCCGGGGATATCGGCGCGCACCCGCTTCGGGTCGGTGTACATCTGCCGCACCTTGGCCTGCACGGTCTTGGCATCGTCCGACAGATCAATGGTGTTGTTGTAGCTCTTGCTCATTTTCCGGTTGTCGAGACCGGGCAACCGCGGCGTGGGCGTCAGCAGCGCCTGCGGCTCGACCAGCGCAGACGAGGGATAGAAGTTGTTGAAGCGGCGGACCACCTCGCGGGTCAGCTCGATGTGCGGCACCTGGTCCTCGCCGACCGGCACCCAGTGCGCGTCGTAGACCACGATGTCGGCGGCCTGCAGCAGCGGATAGCCGAGAAAGCCAATGCTCGACAGGTCGCGCTCACTCAACTGCTCCATCTGTTCCTTGTAGGTGGGCACCCGCTCGAGCCACGAGATCGGGGTGACCATCTGGAACAGGAGGTAGAGCTCGGCGTGTTCGGGCACCAGCGACTGGACGAAGAACGTGCTCTTCTCGGGGTCGAGGCCCGACCCGATCCAGTCGGCGGCGTTGTCGAGGCCGTTGGCGACAATCTCCGACGTGTCGGCGTAGTTTGTCGTCAAGGCATGCCAGTCAACGATGCAATGGTACGAGTCGTACTTGGCCTGCAGCTCGACCCAGTTCTGGAGCGCGCCCACGAGGTGGCCGAGGTGGAGTTTTCCGGTCGGGCGCATCCCCGACAACACGCGTTGCTTCGTCACCGTACTCCTAGCAGGGTCAAGACGAAATACGCGACCGGCCCGAGCAGGGTGCCCAGGGCGCCGGTCAGCATCAAAGCATACAAAATGATGAAGCCGTACGGCCGCATCTGCTCGATGATGCGGGCGCCCGCGTGGGGCAACACCCCCATCAGGACATTGCCTCCGTCGAGGGGCGGCACCGGCACCATGTTGAACAAGGCCAGCAGCACGTTGATGATCACGAACCACTCCAGGAGCATCAACAGCGGCGTCATCACGGCGCGGCCGGCGATGTCGCCCGGGGCGGCACCGGGAATAATCGCCAGCAGCACGGCGCCGCCAATCGCCATCAGGATATTGCTGGCCGGCCCGGCGGCCGCGATCAGCGCGAAGTCGCGCTTGGGATTGCGGAGGAACCGCGTATCAACCGGCACCGGCTTGGCCCAGCCGATCAACGGCAGGCCCGTAAAGATGGCAATGGCCGGGAACAGCAGCGTCCCGATCGGGTCGACGTGAACCGCCGGGTTCAACGACAGCCGGCCAAGCTGCTCGGCGGTGCGGTCGCCCAGCCGAAACGCGGCCCAGGCGTGCGCCGCCTCGTGCACCGACAGCGAGGCAATCAGCACAGCGAGTTGGATGAGGACTTGGGTGAAATCGATGCCGGCCAGAACTCAAAAGGTTATCACAGGGACGCGCTCGGCCGGGTAGCCAGACGCCTGATTGTCTCGAGCAAATGCGCCGCGTCCGCGGCCCGGGTCCGGTAATTGACGATACAGGCGCGGAGGGCGAACGCGTCGCCAATTTGGGCGTTCGACAAGTACGAATCGCCGTCGCGCTGGACCTCGACCATCAGGGCGCGGTTCACGGTGTTGAGGGCTCCCGTATGGTCGCCATCACCCCGCAAGGACAAGGGCACGTAGCGAAAGCACACAATGCTCAGTGGGACCGGCGCGAGGCGCTCGAAGTCGTCGCTCGCGTCGATCAAATCCGCCAGGTGCTGGGCCACCGCGATGTTGTCGTCGATCGCCGCGCGAATGGCGTGGGAGCCGTGGATCTTCAGGATGAACCAGATCTTCAGGGCACGAAACCGGCGCGTCAGTTCCGGGCCGTGGTCCCAGAACGCAAACTCCGACATGTCGGCGTCGGCAATCACGTCGATGTACGCGGCGCCTTGTGCGAAGGCCTGCCGCAGGCGCTGGCCGTTCCTCACCAACAGGCAGCCGACGTCGAGCGGCGCGTAGAGCCACTTGTGCGGATCGAGCGACAACGAGTCGGCGCGGCCGAGCGCCGCCAGAGCGGCGCCAACGCGAGGCGCGCCGGCCGCCAGGCCGCCGTACGACCCGTCGACATGCAGCCACACGCCGGTGCGCGCGCACACGTCGGCAATGGCGTCCAGCGGATCGATCGCGCCGGTATTCACGTCGCCGGCATTGGCGACGACGCAGATAATGTGGCAGCCGGCGGCACGATCGGCGAGGATTTGTGACTCGAGGGCTGCCGCATCCATGCGAAACCCGGTGTCCACGGGGATCGGCACAATCGCGTCACGGCCGAGACCGAGCATCGCGGCCGCCTTGGGCGTCGACATGTGCGTCATGGACGAGGTGTAGATGCGCGGCGGCCCGGGGAGCGCCGCCACGCCCTGCTGGTTGATGTCGATGCCGGTGCTGGCGCGCAGGGCCACGGCGAGGCCGGCGAAGTTGGCAAAGGACCCGCCGCTCAGCAGCAACCCACTGCCGGCGGGATCGAAGCCCACCAGCGCCTTGAGCCAGTCAATGACGAGGTGTTCAACGGTCGTCGCCGACGGCGCGGAGCGCCATGACGTGACGTTCTGGTTGAGGGCCGATGCCAGGAAATCGGCGGCCACACCGGCAAAGCTGCCCGAAGACTGGACATAGCCAAACATCCGCGGGTGACCGTTCTTGCGGCCGAGGGCCGCGAGCGCGGCGAAGTGATCCATCGCCTCGCTGATGGGCTGACCGGTCTCGGGCAGGGGCTCGTCGGCCAGCGCCAGCAGTCCGCGCGCGGTGACGGGCGGATAAATGGGCGCGGCGGCGGTAGTGTCGAAGTAGTCGAGCGCCCAGGCCAGCGCGGCGCGGCCCAGCGCCTCACGCTCGGCCGCGCTCAGGTCGATCGAGGGATAGGCTGGAGGCTCCGGCGTCGTCACCCGCCCATTATGGCGTGGCGCCGAGCGTCACGTGGTCCAGTCCGGCAATGCGATCGAAATCCCGATCGAACGTCAGCAGGGTCCCGCCACAGTCAATCACGGCGGCGGCAATCCAGATGTCGTTCACCGGGATCGGCGTGCCGGCACGGCGAAGCCCGGCGAAGACCCGACCGTACTGCCGGGCGACGGAGGCCGTCACCGGCAGTAGGGCGACGAACGGCTCCTCGAGGAAATCTTCGAGCGCGCGGCGGTTTTCGCGTGCGCGACTGCCCCACTCGAACGCCGCTTCCAGTTCCCCGAGCACCGTCACCGGGATCAGCACGCGCTCAGCGCGGGCCAGCGCGTCCAGCACCTGCGCCTGTCCGCCGCGAAAGTGTGAGTAAGCCGACGTATCGAGGACGAGCCGATCAACGCCAGAGATCGGCATCGATTACTCGTTGGGCGCCCAGGGCCTCGTCGAAAGCCGCGATGTCTTCCGCAGTCCACGTCGCATAACGCTCGAGGCGAGCGCGGCGGGCGTCGACCCCAACCGACTCCGTGAGGATATGGACGACGGTCGAGTTCAGGCTCTCGTCGCGTTCGCGGCTCATCCGCTCGAGCCGGCGCGCGACATCATCCGGGACGTTTCTAATGGTGAGTTGGCGAGGCATGCAGGCATGATATCACTATCATGCCTGCATAACTTCTCCTTGCTCTGTGCCGATTACTTGTGAATCTGGATGTTACCGTCGGTCAGGACCCCTCTCGAGGCGTAACTGTCGGTCGTGATCTGGAAGGTGTCAGACCCGGTGCCCGGCTCTGCCAGATCCTCGACGTCAATCCGGTAGGCTTCGAGGATTCCGTTCACTTCTGCCTGGCCCGTGAAGGCCGCCCATGTCTCAGTCTGCGCGAACGCCTCGACAGTCAGGATCTTGATCCGGACGCCCACGTTGCGATCGATGACGAGGCCGGTGCCTTTTATCCCATTGTCTGTGCTCTGCGCGTTGAAGCCGAAGGTGACCGCGCTGCCCTAGGCCGGAGTCTGATGGCCACCACCGGTGACCTTGCCGGGCGTGTTCTTCCAGCGCGATGAGTGGAAGATTTCGGTGAATTGGAACGGCTTCAAGATCCCGCCGACGCTCGTCCCAGGGGGCTACTTCCTCGCGAACGTTTGTGCGAACGGCAGGACGAACGTGCCGACGAACTCAGGACTCCCCTCTTGGACAGTGCCGCGCTTGGTCGAGAGCTTGAATCGGAACAATGCCGCGGTGCCATCGGTCGACGGCGTCAGGACCCAGGTCGCGCACGGCGCGGTCGACAGTGCCGGCGCAATACACGTCACGCGCACGGACGGCGAGTCCATGACGCCATTCATGTCCATGTCGGTGCCGTAGCCAATCCGGTATCGATAGCCGCCGTCATCCCACGCGAATCGCGTCAGCTTGGCCACCGACTGACCATAGCGAAGGCTGGCGATCGGGAGATCGCCGGTTGGATACGCGTGCATGGGCTGTAGCACGTTGACGCACTGACGTGGGTTGCCGTCGGCGAACGGCACCACGGCGCCCCGGATGGGACGGCGGTGGCCGTCGATTGGCACGACGCCGACAAGGGCGCGCTGCACGTCGTGCGGTCGGATGGCAGCGATCACCGCGTCCTGATCGACTCGGCGGCCGATGTCGGCGTCTATCAGTGGTCGCGAGACGGCTCGCTGATTCTGGTAGCGGTGACCGCGCCAGACGGCACGAACACCATCTCGCTGGTCGCCGCCAACGATGGCGCTGTCCGCCCGATCCGGGCGATCGGTACCGGGTTCCCTGAACTCATGTCCTTGTCGCCGGATGCGCGCTACGTCGCCTACGATTACCCCCAGGCGCCGGACTCGCCCGACCGGGACATTTTGATTCTGGACACGCTGACCGGCGCGCAGTGGCCCCTCGATGCGACCCCCGGCCACGACAGCGCGCCGCTCTGGTCGCCCGACGGACGGGCGATCGTGTTCGTCAGCGATCGCAGCCGCGCCCTCTCGGTGTGGATGGTACCCATGACCAACGGCCGTGCCGACGGCGAACCGCGTCTCGTCAAGGACGACATCGGCCGGGTCCGGCCGCGCGGCTTCACGCGAGAGGGCGCCCTGCATTACCAACTGTGGAGCGGGTTCGCCGAAGTCTATACGGCCCTCATCGACGGCCAGCCACCGACTGCACCAGAGGCGATGTCGCCGCGGCAGGCGCTGTCGAATTTCTATCCCGTCTGGTCGCCTGACGGCCGCTTCATTGCCTACACCTCCGAACGCCGCGCCGATGGCCCGCGCGAACTCTGGGTCTACGATACGGAGACCCGCCAGGAAGCCCGGATCCCCGCGAACCAGAAACTGGGGCGGCCGTTTGGCTGGTCACCAGATGGCCGGCGCGTGCTGGCCGCCGGTCAGAACGACGGCCGCTTGTTCGTGGTCGATCGCGCCACAAGCGGCACGCAGCTGTTGGCAGCTTCTGGCAGGCGCGGCCAATGGCTGCCCGAAGGGATCGTGTCCATCGACGGGAAGGGCGTAGTCCTGCAGGATCCCACCACGGGCCGTCGCCTCGGCAGCGTCGACTTGAGCGATCCCGCCATCGCGGCATTCGACCTCGGGCTCGACGGTCGAACCGCGATGGCGTTGTGGAAGAATGGTCGCGCGACCCTGCGCGAGATCGTCTCTGGCGCCACGCGGGAGTGGCACGACCCAGGGCTAACGCGATTGGGCTGGCATGCCATGGCGCCGCATCTGCCGGCCGTGGCTTATATCGGGTTCGGTAAGGATGCCATCGGTGATTGGGTCTCTCTCAGGGTTTCGTCGGGAGCGGGAGACCCGCGCGAGTTGATTCGGGTGCGCGGACTGGAGCGGCTGGTCCTGGCGGGCTGGACACCGGACGGGCTGCATGTGCTGGTGACGCGATGGAGGCAGTCGCCGCCGGATTCGTCTGCCCCATCCCGCCCCGGCACGCTCTGGCGTGTGCCTGTGGGCGGGGGTGACCCGGTCTCGACCGGGATCAACATGGAAGCGTTGCGCGATGTCTCCATCAACCCGGACGGGCGCCGGGTCGCGTTCAATAGCGGATTCAAGAAGTCAGAGATGTGGGTGCTCGAGAACCTGCTCGCAAAGTAGCCTCTCGACTACGGGTTGGCGGCGAAGTAGGCAATCACCGCCTCGGCCGTCTTGGTGTCAACGACACTTGCCAGTTCTTCACGGGTGGCCCGGCGCACGCCGGCCAGGCTGCCAAACGTGGTCAGCAGCGTCTTGCGTCGCCGCACGCCAATGCCGGGAATCCCATCCAGTTCCGATCGCAAGTTCCGCTTCGTCCGCGACTGGCGGTGGAAGGTGATCGCGAAGCGGTGCGCTTCATCGCGGATACGCTGCAACAGCCGCAACGCCGAACCGTGGGTGTCCAGGGCCAGTGGCTCCACGCTGTCGCGCGTGAACACCAACTCTTCCTTCTTCGCCAGGCCAATAGCCACGAGGTTCGAGAGCCCCACCGTTTCGAGCGCGGCATAGGCGGCATTCAGCTGGCCCTTGCCGCCGTCAATCACAATCAGGTCCGGGAACGGTCCGCCATTCTCCAGCACCCGCGCGTAGCGCCGCCTGACGACCTGCTCCATCGCCGCGAAGTCGTCCAGGAACCGTTCCGACGTCCCGATCTTGAACTTGCGGTACTCCCCCGGCTTCATCCGTCCTTCTTCGCACACCACCATCGAGGCGACGGTGTCGCTGCCCTGGATCGTGGAGATGTCGAAGCAGTCGATGCGCCGCGGCAGCTTCGGCAGGCGCAGCGCGGCCTGCAGCACCTCCAGTGCCTCGTAGTTGGCCGTGGCGTTGCCGTCGAATCGCGTGCGATAGGCCAACGCCGCATTGCGCATGGCCAGTTCCATCAGACCCTTCTTGTCGCCGCGCTGGGGCATGACGATCCGCACCTTGCGGCCGGCCTGCTGGGCCAACCAGTCTTCGAGCACGTCCTGCTCGGCCACCGGCACCGGCGTGTGAATCTCTGGCGGCGGCGCCTGATCGCTATAGAACTGCTGGATCGCGGCCTCGATCACGGCGCTCTCGGTCTCGCCGCCTTCCTCCGCATCGGTCACGAACTCGACCCGTTCGATCACGCGGCCGCCGCGCACCAGGAACACCTGGACCACGGCGCCCTTCGAACCGAGCTTCACGCCGAACACGTCACGGTCTCCGAGCTCCGCCGACGCCATCTTCTGCTGGCGCTCCTGCAGCGTCTGGACGGTGCGCATGGCATCCCGGAGGTGAGCGGCCTCTTCGTACCGCTCGCCAGCCGCCGCCTCGGTCATGCGGGCGCGCAGTTGCTCGGCCAACTCGTCGTTGCGGCCCTCGAGAAACAGCCGCGTGTCGGCGACCGCCACGGTGTATTGCTCGGGGGAGCAAATCGCCTCCACACACGGCGCGAGGCAGCGCTTGATGTCGTACTCGAGGCACGGCCGGTGCCGCTGGCCGGTAATGACCTCGTTGCACGAGCGGATGCCGAAGATCTTGTGCGTCAACGACATGGTCCGGCGGGCGAACTTGGCCGGCAGGAACGGCCCGGCATAGACGTTGCCGTCGCGCTCGACCGAACGCGCCACCAGCACCCGCGGGAACGCCTCGGTGGTGGTCAGCTGCAGGTAGGGGTAGTTCTTGTCATCGCGCAGCAGGATGTTGAACTTGGGCGACCGCTGCTTGATCAGGTTGTTCTCGAGCGCCAGCGCCTCGACCACCGAGTCGGTGACGATCACCTCCAGGCCGGCCACCTCGTCCAGCAGGGCGTTGGTCTTGGGATTGCTGCCGTAGGCGCCGAGGTACGAGCGGGTCCGGTCCCGCAGGGCCCGCGCCTTGCCGACGTAGATGGTCTCGCCCTGGGCGTTGTAGTACAGGTAGACGCCCGGCTGCTCCGGGAGGCGGCTAATCTGTTCCTTGAGATCGTGGATAGGCATCGGGTACGCTTAACCCACCTTCCATTATGACCTTCACAGGCGCGATCGGCGCCGTTTGCATGTTTCCCCTGCGGGCCATCATCGCGGCGTCCGTGGCCCTCGGCATCCACCCCAACGTTCTGACCCTGATCGGCGTGCTGATCAACATCGTGGCGGCCTGGGCGCTCGCCGTCGACCAGTTCGTGCTGGCCGGGGTGATCATGATTGTCGCCAACATCTTCGACTTCATCGACGGCAAGGTCGCCCACATCACCGGCAAGCAGTCGGAGTTCGGCGCCTTCTGGGACTCGACGCTCGATCGCTTTTCAGACCTGGCGTTGTTCACCGGCCTGATCTGGCTGTATGCCGAGCATGGCCGCAACGGCTACGTGCTCATCGCAACCCTGGCGTTGATTTTCTCGATCATGACCAGCTACGCCCGAGCTCGCGCCGAATCGCTGATCGACAAGTGCAAGGTCGGCTTCATGGAGCGGCCCGAGCGCATTGTCCTGTTCATGATCGGCGCCTTCACCGACCGGATGGCCGGCGTGCTGTGGGTGATCCTGGTACTCTCGATCATCACGGTCAGCAACCGGATTCACTATACCTACCTGGCGCTCAACAAGAAGCCGATGCCCGCCGGCATGTTCGCGCGCTTCTTCTTCTGGCGCGACGATCGGGCGACCCTCCCGTACGACATCTGGGTGGTGGTGATTCTGGCCTTCGTGTGGCTGGTGCCGCCCGACTGGATCAGGGACCCGACGGCCAGCGGCATGGGGTTGCTGGGATACCTGCTTAATTAGCCGGCGGCACTAAAGTGCCGCCCTTCTGGCATCCTGCAGGTCCCGGTAGAACACCGTGGTGCTGCAGAACCCGCCCCGCGGCCATAACGCATAGCGCGGGATCTCGCCGACCCGCTCCCATCCCAGCTTCGCGTACAGCCGTTCGGCATCGCTGCCGGTGACGGTGTCGAGCACGAGCAGCGACTTGCCCAACTCACGCGCGGTGGCTTCGGCGGCCCTCACGAGCGCCGCTCCCAGCCCCTGCTTGCGGGCCCGGCGCGACACGAGCATCTTCGCCAGGTCGCCGCGATGCGGCTGGTTCTCGGGCAGGTCGAAGATCAACTGCACGGTGCCGCAGATCCCCCCGGCGTCTTCGGCCACGAGCAGGGCCCGGTGGCCGGCCGCGACACCGCCGGCCACGCCGCGCCAGAACGCCATCGCACGCTCGCGCGACAACGGCAGCATGAAGCTGACCGACGCACCGCCCTCGACGCAGTCGATCAGCACCTCCACCAGCGCCTCGAGGTGCGCGTCGTCCACGGCGAGCAGCCTGCGAATGGTGAACTCGCGAGATGCCATACGGAAAAAGGCCGCCCTTAGGCGGCCTTCCCCTTCGACTTCTTCGTGGGCTTGTAACTGCCCCACACTGCTTTACGGGCCATCAATCCTCCTAGGATGCCTTGCGCTTCTTGGCGGCGCTCTTGGCCGCCGACTTGATGTTCGTGACCTTCTTCACCGCGGCCGGATCGGCCTTGGCAGTCTTCTTCTTGCCGCTGCTCACCTGGTCGAGGCTCTTGCGCAGGGCCTCCATCAGGTCCACCACCTTCGGCGGTGCACTCTCTTCAGGCGCGACGAATTCCTCGCCCGCGATCTTGGCGTCGATGATCGCGCGCAGGCCTTCCTGGTACTCGTCCTTGTAGTCCGACAGGTTGAGGTCGCCTTCGATGCTCTCGATCACCTGCCGTGCCAGCTTCATTTCGGCGGGGTTGACCTTGCCGCGCACCTCGCGCAGTTCGTCGATGGCGTCGATCGTCCGAATCTCGGCGGCGTGATGCAGCGTGTACATCACCATGCCCTGCTTGTGCGGCTTCACCGCCACCAGGTACTCGCGGCCATGAATGGCGACCTTGCCGATGCCGGCCTTGCCCTGCATGCCTTCGCGCATCACCGAGTAGGCGTCGGCAGCCATCGGCCCTTCAGGCGCGAGGTAGTACGCCTTGTCCACGTACATCGGATCGATCGCGTCCGCGTCGGTGAACTGCATCAGGTTGATGATCTTGCTCGACTCGGTCTTCACCTTGGCGATGTCCACTTCGTCCATCACCACCCAGCGGCCCTTCTCGAACTCGTAGCCCTTCACCAGCTCCGCCTGCGAAATCTCGCGCTCGCATTTCGGGCACCACTTCTTCTGCTGAATCTTGGTCTGGCATTCCGCATGAAGCTGGTTGAACGAAATGGTCGCGCTCGACTCGGTGGCTGGATAGACCCGCACGGGGATCGTCACGAGGCTGACCTTGATGTAACCCTTCCAGGTGGGGCGTGCGGCCATTGGTGTCTCCCTTTTATCGGCCTGATGCGGCGTTCGTGTAGCCTCCGCCTTCAGGCGGAGACTGCCACGTCGCCAAGGCGCAGCTCTTGCACAGAACTACGCGGATTCGCGCGTGTCGCGAGTACCGAGGTGGAGCCCCGGACCCTCGTCAAACTCGATGGCATGGCGGCCAATCGCTTCGCGCAGCAGGTGCCGCACCTCTCCCAGATGAGCTCCGGGGACCGTCAACCGCCGAGCCAGGGTCTTCTGCCGGGACGCCAGCACCAGCGTGTCCTGCCCTTTCCAGGTCAGCCCGCCAATCTCGCGGTACGCCATGTAGCCGCTGTCGGTCCAGATGCCGTCGCGAAAGAGCCCACGCCGGATCCGTGCCGACAACGGCAGCAGGTAGCCGTAGTACGTGAACATCATCGTCAGGCCAAACAGCGACGCGAAGCCGCGCGGCATGCGATACGCCGTGATCAGCAGGATCACGCCGAGCATGACCCCGATGGCCAGGTTGATGGCAAAGAACGGAGGCTTGGGTGCGGACCACACCAGCACGGCCTCGCCGCGAAGGCGCCACCACGACCACAGTTCCCAGCCGACTCGAGCATTGACGATGACGAACAGCACACCAAGGGCGAGGAGGACCTGCCGCAACGTGCCGGCAAGCTCCTCGGCGCTCATCGCGCCTCGGCCTTGGTGCCAGCAGGCTCCCCGGCCCGGGCTTTCGCCTCGTCCGCCCGCGAGAGGGTCGGGTCGAAACACTGGCGGCACCGCGCTTCGTAAATGTTCTGCGCTCCGAGCAGCACGCGGTCTTCGCTGTGGATCAGGCGCTGCGTGTGGTTGGCGGGGTTGCCGCACACCATGCAAATCGCGCGCGTCTTCGTGATGAATTCGGCAATAGCCAGCAGTTGCGGCATGGGCTCGAAGGGCTTGCCCAGGTAGTCCTGGTCGAGCCCGGCAATCACCACGCGAATGCCGCGCGACGCCAGCTCGATGGCCACCGCCGGCAGGCCCGCGTCGAAGAACTGCCCCTCGTCGATCCCGACGACTTCGGTGTCGGGCTTGATCTGCGACAGCAAGTCCGCCGAGTTGCGCGCGTTCTCGGACGGAATGCGCAGCTCGCTGTGCGAGACGATATGGTCGTCGGAGTACCGGGTGTCGACAGCAGGCTTGAAAATTTGCACCCGCTGCTTGGCAATTTCGGCGCGGCGCAGCCGCCGGATGAGCTCTTCGCTTTTGCCGCTGAACATGCTGCCGACGACGACTTCGATCCAGCCAGTGGAAGGGGTGCGGACGACGTCCATTCGTTGATTATATGGGCCGCGCGGCGCTTTTGCGCGCGGTGGGGCTCGGCCCTCCGGGTCTTCGTCGGGCACGGCGGCTGCGCCGCCATCGTAGGGCTCGGGCCTTCGGCCCTTGTGGGGCCCCACGAGCAAGGCGAGCCTTACGAGCGCCGCAGGCGCAAGCCCCACGCGGCCCGAAGGGCCGCGCCCGAACTACGCCCTTGTCTGGTACTCGCCCGTTTCGGTGTTGATCCGAATCACGTCGCCTTCTTCAATGAAGGGCGGCACCTGGATCACGACGCCGGTCTCGAGCGTGGCGGGCTTGGTCTGGTTGGTGGCCGTCGCGCCCTTGATCGCGGGCATGGTCTGGGTGACCTTCAGGTCCACGGTCTGCGGCAATTCGATCCCGATCGGGTTCTCGCCGTAGAACTCCACCTCGATGCTCATCTCGGGCTTCAGGAAGCCCACTGAATCGCCCAGCAGTTCGGCCGTCAGTTGGACCTGATCGTAGGTGACCGTGTCCATGAAATGGTACCCCTGGTTGTCGTTGTAGAGGTACTGCATCGCTTTCTGTTCGAGCGACACGCGCTCGACGATGTCTTCCGAGCGCAACTTCTCTTCGGCCATCGAGCCGGTCTGGATGTTGCGCATCTTGACGCGCACGAAGCCGCGGAGGTTGCCGGGCGTGACATGCTGCCGATCGAAAATCCGGTAGAGCTTGTTGTCGATCTTGACGATCATGCCCTTGCGGAGCTGGGTTGCGAGAAGGTTGTCTGCCATAAAGCCTTTGTATTCAGTTAGTAGAACCTTGCGAGCTTAGCATAGGGACCGCGGGTCGGGCCAGTCCGACCGACCGTGCTACGATGCCAGACACCGTGGCGTTTGCACGCTGGGACCCATTCCGCGATCTGCTCACCATCCAGCATCGGCTCGAGCGCCTGTCGACCGGGGCGCAGGGCTGGACCCCCGCCATGGACCTGTGCGAAACCGCCGAGGCCTATGTGTTGACGGCAGAATTGCCCGGCGTGACCCGTGAACAGGTGCGCATCGACATCCGCGACGGCAAGTTGACGCTGCAGGGCCGGCGTGACGCCCGCGTGTCGTGCGAGCAATACCACCAGGTGGAACGTGGGCATGGCGAGTTCTGCCGCAGCGTGGTGCTCCCCCAGGCCGTCGATACGGCGAACATTGCCGCCGAGATGCGCGACGGTGTCCTCACCATTACCGTGCCGAAGGCGCCCGACGCCGGGCCGCGGCGCGTCCAGGTTTCATGATCAAGCGGGTCTCGCTACTGGCGTTGGTGCTGTCGGCTGGGGTGGTCGTGGGCATCGTGCTGTCGGGTACGACCGATGACCGCGACGCCGTGCTGGCCCTGCCAGGCTCGGCGACCGTCGCCGAACAGCCCGCCACCGCCCCCGTTCCCGCCGCCGCGGGCGTGGGCGGCGGTCCCGATTTCACCCGCGTCGCGGCGCAAACGGTCAAAGCGGTCACCAACATCTCGTCGATCCAGGTCGGCCGCCGCCGACAGGTTTCGCCGTTTTCGAACGACCCGTTCTTCCAGTATTTCTTCGGCGACCAGGGCGAGATGTTCGGGCAGCCGCGCGCCCAATCGAGCCTGGGCTCCGGCGTCGTCATCTCCGCCGACGGCTACGTCGTGACCAACAACCACGTGATCGGCGACGGCGACACGGAGGTCACCGTCACCGTAGGCCAACACCGCGACGTACGGGCCAAGGTGGTCGGCGTGGATTCGTGGACCGACCTGGCCCTGCTCAAGATCGACGTCACCGGGCTGCCGGTGATTCCCTACGGCGATTCGTCGAAGCTGAAGGTGGCCGAATGGGTGATGGCCGTGGGCAGCCCGTTCTCGCTCAGCCAGACCGTGACGCTCGGCATCGTGAGCGCGCTCGGCCGCGCCAATGTCGGCCTCACCCAGTACGAGGACTTCATTCAGACCGATGCCGCCATCAACCCCGGCAACTCGGGCGGCGCGCTGATCAACAGCCGGGCCGAGCTGGTCGGCATCAACACCGCGATCTTTTCGCAAAGCGGCGGGTACCAGGGCATTGGCTTCGCCGTACCGAGCAACCTCGTGCGGCGGGTCGCCGGCGACCTGATGAAGTTTGGCAGCGTTCGCCGCGGCTCGATCGGCTTCGTCGAGGTCATGCCGCTGACCTCGCGGCTCGCCGACGAGCTGCGTGCCCCGAGAACCGACGGCATCGTGGTGAACCAGATGGCCCGCGCCTCGGCCGCCTACAAGGCCGGCCTGCTGCCGGGCGACATCATCGTGTCGCTCAACGGACAAGCGATTGCCGACGCGTCGCAATTCGTGCGGCTGATCGCCGACAGTGCGATCGGCTCGACGGTGCGGGTTGAGGTGCTGCGCGAGGGTGAGCGCACGACGCTGCGCATCCCGGTCGAGGCGCAGCAAGAACGCCCGGTCAGGCGCCGATAGGCATGCAGCCCGACACCGCCACTCCGTCCCTGCCGGAAAACGCCCTCGAGATCACCCTCGCCGTCGCCATGGTCGTGTTGCTGGCGCTGGCGCTGGCCCTGCTGGCGGGCGCCATCACGCGGCGCATCCTGAAGAGCATTGAAGGCGACCGGATCCAGACGTCGGCGATCGCCGACCCGACGGTGCGGGCGGTGCGGCGCGTCACGTTTTTCCTGGCCTTGCTGGTGGCGCTTTTTCCGGCACTCGATCTCGCCGGAGTGCCGCTGAACATCGGCTGGCGGACCGAAGACCTGGGGAGTTGGGCCACCCAGAACGCCGTGCGCATCGTCCTGCTGCTGCTGCTGGCGTTTGCGGCGAATCGGTTTGCCGCGTCGGTGATTCGCCGCGCCGAGCACGAGATCGTCTCGGATGCCGACCCGCGCGGCTTCGAGCGCCGCAAGCGCGTGCAGACGCTGGGCGGCATTTTCAGGCGGCTGCTGTCGATCCTGATCTGGGCGGTGGCGACACTGATGGTGATGCGCGAGCTTGATGTGGACATCACCCCGGTCCTGACCGGCGCCGGCATCATTGGCCTCGCCGTCGGGTTTGGCGCGCAAACGCTGGTCAAGGACATCATCGCCGGGTTCTTCCTGATCGCCGAGAACCAGGTCCGCATCGGCGACGTCGCGGCGATCAACGGGATTGGCGGAGCGGTCGAGGAGATCAACCTGCGCACGATCGTGTTGCGTGACCTCGAGGGCATCGTCCACACCATCGCCAACGGCGAGATCAGGACGCTGGCCAACCGCACCAAGGACTTCTCGTATTACATCATCGACATCGGCGTCGACTACGAAGAGGACACCGATCGAATTGTGGCCGCGGTTTGCCAGACGGCGGCCGTGATGATGGCGGAGCCGGCCTATGCCACCAGCATCCTGGCACCGATCGAGGTGCTGGGCGTCGACGCGTTCAACGCCTCCGAGGTCACGCTGCGCTTCCGGATCAAGACCCTGCCGCTCAAGCAGTGGGAGGTCGGCCGCGAGTTGCGCCGCCGGATCAAGAAGACGTTCGACGCCGAGGGGATTCGCATCCCGTTCCCGCAGATGGAAATCACGGTCCGGCAGACGCCGGCGCCCGCCTCCGAATCGAAGTAAGCCCGTCTACCCGCGAGCCGGCCGGCCCGACACCGAGCGGTGGCCGGCCACGCTGGCGCGCCACGGGCGGTCGGTGCCGACGCGAATGCCGATGCGGCTGTCCCACACCACCAACGGCGTCGGCAACCCTTCGTCTCGTATCGTTAGCGGCTGGCGCGTCAGCGGCCGCAGGTTGTCGGCCAGCGTGATGCCCATCGCCCGCGTGAGGTTGCCTGGGCCGCGGCAGAGTTCGTGGTCGGGCACCGCGTCCTTGCCCTTGCGCCACGGCGCCTGGGCGCGGCGGCGGCGCATCAGCGGCAGCCCTTCGAGCGGCTCCAGGGCGCGAATCAGCACCGCGGCGGGGTGCCCGTCGGCGTCGGTCACTGCGTTCACCATGTCGTGCAAGCCGTAGTTGAGATACACGTAGGCGCGGCCGGGTGGGCCGTAGAGGGGCGCGTTGCGAGCGGTCCGGCCGGCGGCGGCATGACAGGCCGGATCGTCTTCGCCGCTGTAGGCTTCGGCTTCAACGATCATTCCCGACGTCAGTCCGGCCGCGGACGCGTAGACCAGCACCTTGCCCAGCAGGTCGCCCGCGACGTCGAGTGTGGGACGGTCGTAGAAGCTGACCGGCAGAATCACGGGACCGGCGCGCCCAGTTCGTCCAGGTAGCCACGGGCCTGGGCGCGGCGCGAACGGTCGTTCACGGCTTGCTGGATGATCACGATCGAACCGTCCTTGAGCAGCCGCTCGCGGGCAAACGAGACGGCCAGGGCCGTCGCATCGTTGCCCTCGGCCCAGCGGTCGGCGGCCGCCAGCCGCACCACGTCCGCGGCAGCCGGCTCGCCGATGCGGGCCAGCGCTTCGATGGCCCCGCCCGCCAACGCCCGTTTGCCGTCATCGCGATAGAACTGGTAACGCGCGATCAACGCCGACACCGCCGTCACTTCGCGCAGCAACCCCAGGGCATCCATCGCCGCCAGTTGCTCGAACTCCCCCGGCTGATTCCAGAGCGCGAACAAGCCGTCAATCAGCCCGGCCGGCACCAGGGGCCGTATGGCGCGCGGGTCGAACGGCGCGGCGAACACGCGGCCCGCGACCCGGGCCGCGGCAATGCGGCTACGGCGGTCATCGGAGCCAATCATCTGCAGCAACGACTGACCGGCGGCCGCCAGTTCCTGCGCCGACGTCGTCTTCGCCGAGCGGCCGGCGAGAATGCCGAACGCATACGCGGCGGCGATCCGGTCGCCGCCGGTGCCTGCGGCCAGCATCGCCAACGGCGTCGCAAACGACCCCGGCGTCACCGGTACCATTGGCACCAGGCCCGCATCGAAGGCCGCCTCGAAGCTCTTGCCGGGCAGGTCGATACCGTGCCTCGTCATGACATCGATCAGGATCGGCTGCGCGGTGGCGCGTCCCGCCACTGCCAGGCTCACGACCATCAACAACCCGATCCGCGTCATCGGTGGCCCACGGTCAACAACACCTTGTTCGAGGACAACACCTGCTTGAGGTAGCGGCCGGTGTGTGATTCCTTCACGTGCGCCACCTGTTCAGGTGTCGCCATCGCCAGCACGCGGCCGCCGCTCTCGCCGCCCTCCGGGCCGAGATCGATGATCCAGTCGGCCACCTTGATCACATCAAGGTTGTGCTCGATCACGACCAGGGTGTGACCGGCCTCCAGCAGCTTGCGGAAGGCCGCGAGCAGCTTGGCGATGTCGTCGAAGTGAAGCCCGGTGGTCGGCTCGTCGAGGATGTAGAGGAGCCGTTCGCCGGTGTGCGACGACAGGTGCGCGGCAATCTTGATGCGCTGCGCCTCGCCGCCCGACAGGGTGGTTGCCGGCTGCCCCAGGCGCAGGTATCCCAGCCCGATCTCGTCCAGCACCTGCATGCGCCGCAACACCTTCGGCGTGTTGGCAAAAAACGTCAACGCTTCGCGCACCGTCAGGTCGAGCACCTGGATGATGCTCTTGCCGCGATACTTGACCTCGAGCACCTGCGTTTTGAACCGCCGGCCGTCGCACTGCTCGCAGGGCACGAACACGTCGGCCAGAAACTGCATCTCGACGCGCACCTCGCCTTCGCCCTGGCACGCCTCGCACCGGCCGCCCGGCACGTTGAACGAGAAGTGGCTGGGCGTGAGACCACGCGACTTGGCGTCCTTGGTCGACGCGAACAACTCGCGGATCGGATCGAATGCCTTCAGGTAGGTCACCGGATTCGACCGCGGCGTGCGGCCGATCGGCGTCTGGTCCACCAGCACGACGTCGCTGACGTACTCGTGCCCCTCGAGCCGGGTGTGGGCGCCGACCTTGCGGTCCCAGTCGCCCTTGGCGCGCTTGACGGCGGCATAGAGCACGTCGTGCACCAGCGTCGACTTGCCCGAGCCGCTCACGCCGGTGACACAGGTCAGGGTGTTGGTCGGGATCTCGATGTCCACGCCCTTGAGATTGTGCTCGGTCGCGCCGAGCAGCCGGATGCGCTGCGGCCCGCCCTTGCGCCGTGTCTGCGGCACCGGGATGCTGAGCTCGCCGCGCAAGTACTTCGCCGTGAGCGATCGCGGCTCATTCACCAGCTGCTCGAGCGTCCCGGTAAACACGACCCGGCCGCCATGCTCGCCCGCGCCCAGCCCCATGTCGACAATGTAGTCGGCGACCCCGATCATGTCGGCGTCGTGCTCGACCACGATCACGGTGTTGCCCTGGTCGCGCAACTGGCGCAGGATGTCAATCAGCCGCTGGTTGTCGCGCGTGTGCAGCCCGATCGACGGCTCGTCCAGCACGTAGAGCGTGCCGACCAGCGCCGACCCCAACGACGTCGCCAGGTTGATGCGCTGCGCTTCGCCCCCCGACAAGGTCGACGACAGGCGATCGAGCGTGAGGTAGTCGAGGCCGACGTCGCGCAGGAAGCCGAGGCGCTTCTGGATCTCCTTCAGCACCTTGTCGGCAATCGCGGCTTCCTTCACGGTCAACTGCAGCTGCTTGAAGAACTGCTCCGCTTCGCGCACCGTGCGCGCCGACGCGCGGTTGATGGTCACGCCGCCGACCCGCACGTCGCGGGCCTCGCGGCGCAGGCGTGTGCCGCTGCAGTCGGGGCAGGTCAGGTAGCCGCGATAGCGGCTGAGGAAGACCCGCACGTGGACCTTGTATTTCTTCTTCTCCAGCCACCGGAAGAAGCCGCGGATGCCTTCGTAGTCCGGCGCCTTCGCCTTCCCCACCGGCGTCTCGCCCTCGACCACGAACTTCACTTCGTCTGGCGTCAGGTCGCCCCATGGCACGTCGAGCCGCACGCCGTTGCCCTTGGCCGCCCGCTTCAGCTCGGCCAGCTGCGACCGGTAGTGCGGCTTCGTCCACGGCTCGATCGCGCCCTGGTTGATCGACTTGGCCGAATCGGGCACCACCAACTCCAGGTCGAGTTCGATGATGTTGCCGAAGCCGTGGCAGGTCGGGCAGGCGCCAAACGGGTTGTTGAACGAAAACAGCCGCGGCTGCGGATCCTCGTAGGGGATGCCGCACGTGCGGCACTCGAACCGCTCCGAGAACAGGTGCCACGACGGCTCGCCGGCGTCGACCAGTTGCAGCGCCCACGCCGCGCCGCCGCCCTCCGCATACGCCGTCTCGATCGAGTCAGTGATGCGCGTCTGCGCGTCGGCAGCAGTCTTGATGCGATCGACGACAACCCTTAGCACCAAGGCTTTTTTCACCGCCGCAGGAGGCACGTCCTCGAACATCACCGCGTGGCCATCAAGCAAGAGACGCCCAAAGCCCTTGCGGCGAAGGCCCTCAAGAAGTGCCGCTGGAGACGACGAGTCGTCGGGATCCGAAGTTGAGGGGGGGGCAGGACCTTCCTGCTCGGTGGCCTCGCTGTCCTCGGTGGCCCTGCTCGTGTTCATCTGCACCACTGGCAGGTCGAATCCCAACAGCAGCCGGCTGCCCTCTGGTAACGCCATCAGCTTGTGGGTCACCACTTCCGCCGTCTCGCGGATGACTTCCTGCCCGCACTGGCGGCACATGGTCCGGCCGACGCGGGCGTAGAGCAGCCGCATGTAGTCGTGAATCTCGGTGACCGTGCCAACGGTCGAGCGCGGATTGCGGACGCTGTTCTTTTGGCGAATGGCAATCGACGGGCAGATGCCCTCGATGCGATCGACGTCCGGCTTCTCCATCCGCTCCAGGAATTGGCGGGCGTAGGCCGACAGCGATTCCACGTAGCGGCGCTGCCCTTCGGCGTAAATGGTGTCGAAGGCGAGCGACGACTTGCCCGATCCGCTGACCCCGGTGAAGACGATCAGCTTGCCCGTGGGCAGGGTCAGATCGACGTTCTTCAGGTTGTGCGTACGCGCACCGCGAATGATGAGTGAAGCGCTTTCGGAGGCGGACGGCATGGGCAATTGTGGGTGAAGGTCACAGACGCGAATTTGTTCGCGCCTGTAACCTTCAATACTACCCCCTGCCGCCGGGGGGTTCAACTACCGCAGATCGGTGGTGGGGTTGCTGACTGGTTTGCCCTTCCAGAAGCTGGTGAGCGTTGCATAGCGCTCAGCTGCCAGTTGCTTGTTGCCGGCACCGGCATGCGCACGGGCCGCCCCCATCAGTGAACGGGCTCGATTGGGCATGCGCAGCAGGCTGGCCTCGAAGGCGGCGGCGGCCTCGGCATGCTGGCCGGCCTGCAGCAGCACTTCGCCGAGCAGTTCATGCGACGGCTTGACCGGGTCAGCCGCGCCGTTTGGCGGACGCATGCTCTCTTCGATCTGGACCGCCTCCTGCAACAGCTTCACGGCCGCGTCGGTCTGTCCCTTGGCCTGCGCGATCACCGCCGACAGTTCCTTGTGCATGATCCGCACGCCCTTGCCGGCATCAGCGCCCCCAGGTCCCGGTGCGGCAGGTTTAGGTGCCGCACCGTGGTCGGCGTGCGGATTGCTCTCGGCCGGAGCACCGGGCGCCGCCTTGACCTTGGCCGCCAACATCGCTGCCATCCGCTCGGCCGTGGCCAGGTCGCCGGTCTTCACGGCGCTGAACCCGTTGGCGAGAATCGTCTCGTTCGACGCGTTGTCGGCGACCGGCTGCACCTTCCACTCTTCGGTTTCGATGATGTAGCGGGCGCGCACGAGCGCCAGCGCCGACACGGCGCGCGAGTTTTTGGTGGTCTCGGCCATCCATTCGAACGCCTGGATGCGCTCGCGCGCGCCGGCGTAGTCGCCCAACTGCAGGAAGCCGTACTGGCCCCAGTCGCCGGAGTGCGCCATATCGCCGGGCGCGTCACCCGGTTGCCACAGTTCCTTCCCGACATTGAACGCGCGAATGTTCTGGTTGGCCACCTCATTCCACATTCCGTGCTGAATGAAGATGTGGGTGGGCATGTGCACGGCGTGCGACACCGCCGGGACGATCTTTGCGTAGACGTGCGCGGCCTCGAGGGCCAGCGGCGCGTGCACCGGATCGTCGAAGGCGTGAATGATGTAGTGGACCGCGCCGGGATGGCTGGGGTTCTTCTTGTACACCTCCATCGCGAGCACGCCCGCCTTGACGTTCATGCGCCCGGTGCGGTCGTCGACGGCGCTCGAGGCGCTCAGGATCGACAGCGCGTAAAACGTCTTCACCTCATCATCTGCCGGGAACTGCTTGTAGAGCTGTGCCATCGCGGCCATATAGGCGAGCTTGCGCTCGGCGGAGTCGCCGTCGCCCCAGAGTTGCTCGACGGCGTGGAGGAATCCCTTTTCGCGATCGGTCGGCGCCTTGGCCGCACGCGCCGCGCGATCGGCCCCGAGGCGGGCCAGCACCGCGCGCGGCTCCTTCGGGTCCATCTGCGAGTTGAGCGGATGGTTGTAGGACAGCGTCTCGCCCCAGTACGCCAGCGCGAAATCGGGCTGCGCCTTCTGGGCGAGCTGGAACTCGGCAATCGCCTGTTTCCAACCGAAGCTGTGGAGAATGGCCACGCCGCGCAGGAAGTGCGCCTGGGCCGCCGGTGAGGCGGATGTAGGGAACGTCAAGTTGCCGACGTTCTCGAGTTGGGCGGAAGCGGGGGCGACGAGCGCCAAGGTAATCACCGCACAAGTAAGCAGACGACGCATGCGAACCTCCGGCATCGAGTTTACCGGGTTTCCCGCCTCCCCGCCCATCGAGATTTATCGCCAGCCCGGTTACACTGGCGCCGCCATGAAGACCGCCGCCCTGTTGACCATTGCCGTGCTTGCGGCTGCCGCCGTCTCGGCGTCGGCCCAAACCGTGGACTTCAGGGCCGAAGGGCCCTTGGCCGTCTCGGCGGCGTCCTACCCGTTCGGCGCCGCCGATCACACGCGGACGCCGTCCGACCTGCGCGCGGTGGGCTACCTCGAGGAAGAGTTTCTGTTCAGTGGCGTCGCCAACGTCTATGACTGGCCCGCGGCCGGGCCCGCCGTCGTCCGCACGGCGGGCGCGCCGTACACTACGCGAGTGCTGGTGCGCCGGCCGGCTGATCGCACCCGTTTCAGCGGCACCATCATCGTCGAGATGCTGAACCCGTCGAACCTGTTCGACCTCAACATTGGCTGGGCCATCTCCAATGCCCAGTTCGTGCGAAATGGCGATGCCTGGGTCGGCATCACGGCCAAGCCGGTGTCGGTTGCGTCGCTGAAGGCCTTCAATCCGGCCCGCTACGCGGCGCTCTCGTGGGCCAACCCGCTCGAAGCCAACGACCCCGAGAACTGCGACACGGTGGCCCGCGACAGCAACCGCGCCACCGAGAACGGGCTGGTGTGGGACCTCCATCGCCAGGTCGGCCAGTGGCTGCGCAGCCGGGCGGTGACCAATCCCTTCACCTACGGCATGACCGCCGGCACTCATCCCGTGGCTCGGCTCTACGCGTGGGGCTATTCGCAGACCGGCGGCTACCTCTACACCTACGTCAACGCCATCCATCCACTGGACGTGAAGCAGTTCGGCAAGCCGTTGTTTGACGCCTACCTGATTGCCGTGGCCAGCGGGCCGTCGCCGATTCACCAGTGCTTCGCGCCGATCCCTGCCGGCGACCCACGCCGCGTGATCAAGGACGTCGGCGTCCCCGTCGTGCGCGTGATGAGCCAGTCCGACTACCTGCCGTCGGTGGGCGCGCGGCTGCTCGACGGCGATGTCGCGCCGAACCTGACGCGCAACTACGAGCTGGCCGGCTCGGGCCACGCGACGCCCGACGAGCTCACCTACGCGGCCGCGCCCGACGACATTACCCGCGCCGGCCGTGCCGTGCCGCCCATGGCTTGCACTGAAGGGCCTCGCAGCCGCTTTCCGAGCCGGGTCGGCTTCAACGCGATTCTGCAGAACCTGGACCAGTGGGTCCGCACGGGCATTCCGCCGCCGAAGGCCGCGCCCATCACGGTGGTCGATGGCAAGCCGGTGCTCGATCGCTTCGGCAACGTGAGCGGCGGCGTGCGGTCGCCGTTTGTGGATGTGCCGACGAGCACGTGGAATGGCAACTCCACGGGCGAGTCGTTCTGCCGTATTGCCGGTCACGAGAAACCGTTCGATGCCGCGCGCCTGGCCGAGCTGTACCCGAAACCCGGCGACTACGCGCGGGCGGTGGAGGCGAACGTGAAGGCACTCGTCGCCGCGCGTTTCATCACGGAAGCGGACGGCGCGGAGCTTATGGCTGAAGCTCGGCTAGTGAAATAGCGCTGTCGCCCGTGAGCACGCGTCGCAGGTAATCGATCTGCCCCAGGTGGTAGTTCAGGTGGCCTTCCAGGTGGATCAGCATCTGCCGATTTGGCAGCGTCCGGCCGACATAAACCTGCGGAAAATCGGCGTCGAGTTGATCGGGCGTCATCGCCGCAATCACCGCCGGAATCTCGTCGCGCACCGCGGTCAGACGCGCGACGAGCTCGGCCTTCTCGATCCCCGAGTCGCTGAACTCGCGTGGCCGATCGCGGACGTAGTCGATCTGGCCCAGCAGGCGGCCGATGAACTCGCGCAGGTTCCCTTCCAGGTGCAGCGCCAGGTTGCCGGCAGAGTTGGTGATACCGGCGCGCGTCTGCCAAAGCGTGGCGGTGTCGGGGAAGGCGTTGAGTTGCTGGATCAGCCGCGTGAGATCGCGGGCGTAGAGAGCGGACAGTTCGTGCGACAGCATTCGCGAATTCTACAGGTTCACAGGGTTCAGGCGTTCACGGGTTCAGTGGTTCACTAGGGTTCGCTGCGCTGGACCGGGCGACGCCACGGGCGGTCGCACCACACTGTTGCACGATGGCTCGCCCAGATATCTGAACACCTCATCGGGTAAGGCAGTCAGTTTCAGCGCCCCATCCAAAATTTCAGGGCGACCACTGCAACCAGCTAAGTCGTCGCATTCCTTTACGATATCAATCGGCGTAGCCGCTGTTCGAGGAAGGACCAAGGAAGTGAGGCGACTCTAACTAACTGACTCCGAGTCACTTACAGGGCCGGCTCCCGCAGCGGCACAAATCGTGCTGTTTATCTGTTCGTGCGTACCAGAGAACAGGGCCCCTCATGAAAAAGACATTCGTTGGATTGGTGTTGGGCCTGGCAATCACGCTGAGCGTTTCGAGCGCCCAGGCGGGAACAATCGTTTTGGCCGTTGGCGACGCGTATTACCTAGGAGCGGTCGATATCAATGGCTCCGCGAATGAGGTGGCTACAGTCGGACACCTCAATTTCCTGCTCGACATGGCCGTGCTGCCGTCAACTGCATCATCGGGTGGCAGCGACTACTATCGAAGCAGCTTGGCCTGCCCAAATCCCGCCACCTGCCCCGATGCGACGACCGTTGGAGACTCCAATAACATCGATGCGAACATCGCAACGACATTGGATGTTACAAACTGGACCTACCTAGCGGGAAAGTATGCTGGAGTCCTTTTCTACTGGCATGTAGCAAACATCAACTCGCCAGATCTCGCCCAATTGCCAGCCAGCCTCGGCGGTGCGTGCGCAGCCAACGGAGGGAAAAACGGGTGCGGGCTGTCGCACTACTATCTCGCTAATCCGACAGCCCAGCGGGTTCCGGACACCGGGTCCGCTCTCGGTCTGCTCGGCTTGGGAATGTTTGGCATCGGCTACCTGCGAAGCCGCAGGCGCTAACAAGACGTTCCATCTCCAGACGCATTTAGATTCTATGACCGAGCAAAAACCGGCACAGTTCAGGCAGCTCATACGGGAGATTGAACGGGTTTTGGTTCGTGTCGACCGCGTGAGGGAGATAGAGCGGAACGCCGATAATGCGCTGTCGGATAGCGGCGAGGCGCTCGCTGATGCCGAGAAGCGATTGCGGGTGCAGAGACGCTCCAGGCCCGCTGCTAGGAACTAAGGCTATTGTTCGCGCGTAGCCGCAAACGCGCGGCGCAAGTCCCGATAGTCCTTGCTACGCTCGATCCGGGCGAAGCGCGCAGGGTTGCAGTTCTCCGCGCCACTACCGCACCCCCTCCGCTACCCGCCTACCGCCAAAATCCGCACTGTGCTGTTTTGCACACCCCACAAAACAGCTCATCAACTACCCTCCTCGCGTCTTTCTAGCGAGAGGTGACGCCATGAGCGACCAACCGACTCAGACCATCTGCCCCTATTGCCTTCGCGAAGGACTCGCTATCAGCCCATCACAGCACTTACGCCGCCGAAACAATTTCGGGCAATGGGGATAAGTAGTGCGCGCGCCACGCCATCGTGAACACCTGTTCCACGCCATCGTGATCACTCATTCCACGGCATCGTGATCACCCGTTCCACGGGTCGTGATCACCGATTCCACGCCTCGTGATCACCGGTCGGCGACGCTGAGCTCGGT
>JBBQSP010000050.1:0-37127 GCA_038213735.1 Vicinamibacterales bacterium
GGCCACGAACACCACGCGGTTGCCTTCGGCCGTCCACACCGGGTTGCCCGCGTCGGTATCAAAGCCCGGCGACGACACGTCCTTGATGGACTTGGCGGCGACGTCGTACAGCATCAGCTTCGAGTGCATGGTCACGCCCGGCGCCGTGCCGTCGGGCAGCGGCGCGCCGGTGTAGGGTTCCGAGGTCCAGACAATCGACTTGCCGTCGGGCGACCAGCGCGGCGAGGTGTCGCTGCCGAAGTTGGTGCTGAGCTTCTCGACCTTTTTCGTGTCGAGCGTGGCCATGAAGACGTCGCGGCGGTTGTCGCGCAGCATGGGCGTGGCGCCGCCGCCGAACACGACCCGCGTGCCGTCGGGCGCCCACGAGGGCACGCCGGCCACGGTGTAGGTGGTGCCTTCGGTGATGCGCGTGGCGGCGGCCGCACTAAAGTGCGGCCCTACAGGTATCACCCAGATGTGCGCGTAACGGAAATCCCCTTCGAACACGCGCTCGTCATCACGCTTCTTGATGTTGGCTTCTTCGTCGGCGCTACGCGTGTCGGTGGCGACATAGGCAATGCGCGTGCTGTCGGGCGACCACGAGTAGCTCGAGACGTTCTCCTTGCTGTCGGTCAACTTCCACGCCTCGCCGCCGTCGGCGCGCATGATGTGGACCTGGGCCTTGACCTCTTCGCCGGCGCCGCGCGCCGACACGAAGCTGATGTAGCGGCCGTCGGGCGACCACTGCGGCTGGGTGTCGCCTTTCTCGCCCGAGGTGATCTGGCGGGCCGGCGTGGCGCCGCTCGTGGGCACGACCCAGATGTGGGTCCGGGCCTCCATGCGGCCAGCCCTGAGCGACGCTTGCGCGTCGGCAGGCGGAGTCGAATGGTCTTTCTCGGCCACCCACTGGCGAACCGTGTACAGCACCTGGGCGCCATCGGGCGAAATCGTCGCCCCGCCCACCGCCTTCACATTGAGCACATCGTCGAACGTCACGGCCCGCTTTGACTGGGCGAACGCTGATGAGGTAAGCGCCAGGGCGAGAACGGCAAACCTAAAGGTTTGTCGCCACGGACCAGCGGTTTGTCGCCACAGGGTAGGGGTCGTGTGCATCAGGTCCTCCAAGGGGCGAAGTATAATTCTGATCTTGATGGAAATCGCACTGCCGCTGGACTACACGGCGATCGCACGGATCATTCCCCATCGCTTCCCGTTCCTGCTCGTGGACCGCATTACCGAGTTTGCGCCCGACCAGCGAATTGTTGGCATCAAGAACGTGTCGATTAACGAGCCCTACCTCAGCCGCCCCTGCGGTGGGCGGCCGACGTTGCCGCCGACGGTGTTGATGGAGGCCGTGGCGCAGGTCGGCGCCATCCTGATTCTGGCCAAGCCCGAGAACGAGGGCATGCTGATTTTCTTCCGCGGCATGGAACGGGTGCGCTTTCGCGGGCCGGTGCACGCCGGCGACCAGGTGGTGATCGAGGCCAACGTCAAGCGGTTGAAGAGCCGCATGGGCGTGCTCGACGGCCGCGCGCGCGTCGGCAAGAAGGTGGTCATTCACGGGACCATGACGTTCGCCTTGGGAGCGGAGTAGCCTCCGGCTTTAGCCGGAGCCCGCCATGAATCGCCTTCCTCGAATTGCCAGCCTCACGACCGAAGATGCCGGATGGGGCTTCTTCCTCTGCACCTACAAGGAGCTGCGCGCCGGCCGTAGCGGCAGCGAGTTCGTTATCCTGAACCTGCAGGACGCGACGGGACAGACCACCGGCAAGATTCTGCAGGACGTCGAACGGGTCAAGGGCGAGTTCGAGGCCGGCGAGTTCGTGCGCGTCGAGGGGCGCGGCAGCCTCTACAACGGCCAGGTCCAGCTCGTGCTCTCGACCATCCGGCGGGTCAACCCCGACCAGGATCGCCTGCAGGGCTTTCGCGAAGATGAATGCATCCTGAGCGCGCCGCGTCCCATCGACGAGATGTGGACGGAGCTGCAGGCGCGGCTGCAGGGCGTGAAGAACGATCACTTGCGCGTGCTGCTCAACCGCATCACCGCCGATCACGCCGATCAGCTGAAGACCTGGCCGGCGGCGCAAACCATTCACCACGCCTATCGCGGCGGCTTCCTCGAGCACATCACCAAGATGGCCGAGGCCGGCGCGCTGCTGTCGCGCGCCTACGGCGCAGACGATGACCTGGTGCTGGCGGGAGTGGTGTTGCACGACATCGGCAAGCTGCAGGAGCTGGCGTACGAGGGCGGCACCGGCAGCTACACGCGCGACGGCAACATGGTGGGGCACATCGCGCTCGGCCTGATCATGGTGCGCGAGGCCATCAACGCCATCTCGGGCTTCCCGCTCGAACTGCGCGCGCAGGTCGAGCACTTGATCGCCTCGCACCACGGCACGCGTGAGTACGGCTCGCCGGTCGAACCCAAGTCGATCGAAGCGTTCATCTTGAACTCGGTGGACGAACTGGACGCGAAGATCAACCAGGTCCGCCGGGCCATCGCCGAGGACCCGTCGACCGACGAGTTCACGGCGTGGCACAAGCGCCTCGGTCGGGTTCTCTACAAAGGGGTCTGACCCGGCCCTGGCCGGGACTAAAGTCCCGGCTCTACTTCTTGCCGACGATCCACGCCCCGGCCAGCACCAGCCCCGCCGCGAGAAGAATGCGAGGCGACAGCGGCTCGCCGAGCAGCACCGTCCCAAGTGCCACGGCGATGATCGGGTTGATGTAGGCGTAGAGCGACACCAGCGACAGCCGCAGGTGCTGGATGGCGTAGATGTAGGCGGAGTACGCTACGAGCGACCCGGCGATCGACAAGTACGCCATCGCACCGAAGGTCCGCGGCGTAAACGACAACTCGGCCCAGTCGCCGCGCACGGTGGCGGCCGACAGCAGCATCACGCCGCTGAACACCATTTGCAGCGCCGCCGACGGAAACGGATCGTCGCCGAGCTCGTGCCGCTTGGCATACGACGTCCCGATCACCCAGCCGACACACGCCAGCTGGATGGCGATCACGCCCCCGACAAACGCGCGTCCGCTCGCGCCGCCCTGCGACAGCTCGGGCCACACCAGGATGACAATCCCCGAGAAGCCTATGCCGAGGCCGACGAGGGCGCGGCCCGAGAAGCGGTCGCCGCTGGGCAGCAGGCGCTCGACCAGCGCCGACCAGAACGGCGTGGTCGCGATCAGCACCGCCGTCAGACCGCTAGCCACGTACTGCTGCGCGAACACCACGAAGCCGTTGCCGACAATGTTCATCAGGAACCCGAGCAGCACCAGCGGGCCCCACATGCGCATGGGCGGCAGGCGCCGGCCCGTGGCCAACAGGACACCGCTCAGCAGCAGCCCCGCCGACATCCAGCGCAGGCCCGCCACGAGCAGCACCGGCACGGTCTCGAGCGCGACCGTGATCCCCAGGTAAGTGGTGCCCCAGATGATGCAGACCGAGATGAACGCCAGGTGCGCGAGGCTCACCCCCTGCCACCCAGGGTCTTTTCTTTCGGAATCGCGATGCGCGGATCCTCCTTCACCGTCTCGAGCACGATCGTCGTCTTTGTGGACGTGACTGACTGCGCCGACGCAATCTGCTGGCGGAGAATCTGCCCCAGGTGCTCGGCATCGCGCGCGCGCACCTTCAACAGGTAACAGTCGTCGCCGGCGACGTGATGCACCTCGAGCACTTCAGGAATCTTGCTGAGCTCGATCGCCGACGGCATGTCAGGCCCATGCTCCGACGTCCGAACCGACACAAACGCCAGGAGCCCACGATCGACCACATGGGGGTCGATCAGCGCGACGTAATCCTTGATAATGCCCTTCGCCTCGAGCTTCTTCAGCCGCTCGGTCACCGCCGACGGCGCCAGGCCAACCGCCTTGGCAAGTTCGGCCTGAGAGGTTCTGGCGTTGTACTGAAGAATATCCAGTATTGAGCCGTCTATTTCGTCGATCATTCTGAAATACTAGCTATTTACTGGATGTTATTCAATATATGAGCTTTTGGAATGAGGCTTCTCCGGCCGCCAGAAAGGCCCTGATTGCCGCCTCGTTGGGCTGGCTGCTCGATGCCTTTGACGTGATGCTCTACGCCCTGATCCTGACCGCCGTGGTGAAGGACCTGGATTTGACCCTGGCGACAGGCGGGCAGTTGGCGTCGCTCACGCTGGCCGCGTCGGCCCTTGGCGGGTTGCTGTTTGGCGTGATCGCCGACAAGTTGGGCCGCACGCGCGCGTTGTCGCTCAGCATCCTGTTGTATTCGGTGTTCACGTTCGCCTGCGGCCTGGCGCAGAACGTGTGGCAGCTCGCGATCTTCCGTTTCCTGCTCGGCCTGGGCATGGGCGGCGAGTGGGCGAGCGGTGCCACGCTCGTGAGCGAAACGTGGCCCGAAAAGCACCGCGGCAAGGCGCTCGGCATCATGCAAAGCTGCTGGGCGATCGGCTACGGCGCCGCGGCCCTGGTAGTCGCGCTGGTGCTCCCCACCTACGGCTGGCGCGCCGTGTTCTTCGTGGGCATCGTCCCGGCTCTTTTCACCCTGTGGATCCGCAAGAACCTCGAAGAGCCCGAAATGTGGACTCGCTCAAGGGCGAATGTGGCGTCCGGCTTTAGCCGGACCGTGCGTGGGGACAAACCTTTAGGTTTGTCCGGGGTGTCGCTGACGATTGTGGTGACCCTGACGCTCATGAATGCCGCCACGATGTTCGCCTGGTGGGGCTTGAACCTCTGGGTGCCGTCCTACCTCTCGCTGCCGGTCGAGCAGGGCGGCATCGGACTCTCCACCACCACCATGTCGATGTTCATCATCGCCATGCAGGTGGGCATGTGGCTCGGCTACGTCACGTTTGGTTTCATCAGCGACACCTTCGGCCGCAAGCCGACCTATGTGACCTACCTCGTGTTGGCAGCCGCGCTGGTGTGGGCGTACGGCTCGACGCGCGAGCCCATGTACCTCCTGGCCCTCGGTCCGTTCGTCGCGTTCTTCGGCACGGGATACTTCAGCGGCTTTGGCGCGGTGGCCTCGGAGATCTTCCCTACCGCCATTCGCGCCACCGCCCTTGGCGTGACCTACAACAGCGGACGTTTGCTGAGCGCCGCTGCGCCGTTCGTGATCGGCAGCCTCGCGCAGTCGCAGGGTTTTGGAGTGGCGTTCACCATCACCGCCGTGGCGTTTCTCGTGGCCGCGATGATGTGGATTGGCATTCCCGAAACCCGCGGCCGTCAGATGGTCTGAGCTTCGGCATGACGCAGCGGAGGGATGCTTCCGGGGGGAAAAGTACAGACGGTGCGTTTTATTCAACTCAACTATCCGCCTAAAGGCGGACTCGACATTGTCAGCTGACGCGGTTTGTGCGATTGCGTTCGTCTGAAATGATCGTCGTCGGTTCAGCGGCAATCCGCACGCAGTTGCGCCCATCGTCTTTTGCCCGGTACAGCGCCTGGTCGGCGCGGGCGATCACCGCCTGCACGTTGACCTCGCCCGGCAGCGTCTGCGCCAGGCCGAAGCTGGCGGTCACCGTTAGCGCTTCGCCCGCCCACGACACGGGCCGTTCGGCAATTTCCTTGCGCAAGGTCTCGGCCACGCGGCGAGCGCCGTGAAGCGGCGTTTCCGGCAGCAGCACCAGGAACTCCTCCCCCCCGTACCGGCACTTGAGGTCCGAGCCGCGCAGCACGTCCCTCATGCGTTTGCCCACCGCGCTCAGCACCGCGTCGCCGCACAGGGGGCCGGGGCGATCGTTCACGTCCTTGAAGTGATCGAGGTCGAACATGATCAGCGTCACCGGCGACTGGCTGCGTCGGGCGCGGCGCAGTTCCGCATCGATCACGTCAAGCGAATGGCCGCGCGTGTAGCAGCCGGTCAGCGCGTCCCGCGCGCTGTTATCTTTCACCTCGCGGAACAACTGCGCGTTCTTCACCGACACCGCCAGCAGCGCCGCCGCCGCCTCGAGAATCCGCAGCTTGTCGGCCGGTAGCTGGCCCGCCTCGGTCTTTACGCCCAACACGCCCATGGCCGTGCCGCCGACGATGAGGGGGATGCCGATGGTGCGGGGTGCGCTCAGTTCGGTCGGGTTCTGGTCGGCGCCGGCCAGCAACTGCTCGGCCAGGTCGTCCCACTGCAGCACCTCTTTTGCGCCGCGCGTGTCGCCCGACAGCGCCTGCCATTCATTGCCCTCGCGCACGAGCACCCAGATCTTGTCGGTGCCGGCGAGTTCGTGCAGGTGCATGCCGATCGCGACCCGAATGGAGTCGAAGTCGAGCGAGCGGCCCAGCGACTGGCCGAACGACACGAGCCGCTCGAGTTCCGCGGCGCGGTGCTGCTCGGCCCGGGTCGCGGCCTCGGCCGCGGCGGCCTTGGCGTGTTCTTGCGCGTTGCGGCGGTACTGGTGGAACACGAACGCAACCATCAGCAGCACCAGCGCCGGAATCAGCGTGAGGCCGCTCTGATTCTCGATCTCGCGCGCGTAGTCGAGCATGCGCGAAATGGGCGAGGAGAAGATAACGATCAGCGCCGTTGTGAGGGCGCCGATGAGCAACAAATCCTGGCGGCCAAACAGCTTCATTGGAGGAGGTCAGTATAGCGGCGAGTGGTGTAAATTAGCTGCCATGAAGACGCTCGCGAAACCCTTCACAATTCTGCTCGGAATGGCCGTGCTGGCTCTGGTAACGACCCTCGCCCTTTCTGCCCAATCCTCGACCGCCAAGCCAGCGGCGTCCGCCAAAGCTTCCACCTCCGCAAAAGCTACGCCCGACAAGTCGGCGGGCCAAGCGGCAAAGCCTGCATCCGTCCGCAAGACCGCGCCGCCGTTGCCGGCCATGGGCTTTGCGCCCGTGCGGCCCATGGACGTTGTGCGCGCCACCTACGACTTCGCCGCGCAGCACCCTGAGATCCTGTCCTTCGTGCCGTGCTACTGCGGCTGCGGCGCCGACGGCCACAAGCACAACGAATCGTGCTTCATCGCCCGTCGCGATGCCAAGGGCAACGTCCTCGAGTGGGACACGCACGGCTTCGGCTGCACTATCTGCATCGATGTCGCCAAGGAGGCCATGCAGATGTACTCGTCCGGCGCCGACGTCGTCTCCATCCGCGCTGCGATCGAGAAGAAGTGGACGCCGGGCAACGCCGCCGGCAAGACTCCCACGCCGTTTCCGCCAAAGAAGTAACGGGTGGATCCGTTCCAGGCCGTCCCCGAGGGCGTCTACATCGGCACGCTCAGGGCGGCCAGCACGTCAACCATTTCCGCCAACCCTCACCTGAAGACCATCTTCGGCTACCCGCCGGAGACGGCCGAGACGCTCGTCCAGCCGTTCGACAGTTCCCGTTTCGTGGAGGCGGCGGCGCGCCCGCTCTTCATCGAGCGCCTCGACCGCGACGGCGTCGTCACCGATCACCTGCTGCGCTTGCGTCGCGTCGACGGCGCACCCATCTGGGTGGAGGTTACCGCCAGTGCGTCGTACGGTGGTGGAGGCATGCCGGATCGGTCGGCTCTCCGCATCGAAGCGCTGATCCGCGACGTCAGCGACCGCAAGAAGCTCGACGACCAGTCGCGCGACGGCCGCTACCAGTTACTGCAGGCCGAGAAAATGGCGGCGCTCGGCCAGACTATTTCCGGCGTCGCGCACGAGCTGAACAACCCGCTGGCCACCATCCTCTCGTGGGCCGAGCGGCTCTCCGAGCGGACCGTCGACGACAAGACGCGCCAGGGGCTCGAGGTGATTCTCGCCGAATCGGAACGCGCCGCCCGCATTGTGCGCAATCTGCTGACCTTCGCGCGCAAGCGCCAGACCACGCGCGCCATGGTGGACCTGAACCAGGTGGTGCGCGAAACACTGGCGCTGCGTGCCTACGAACAGAAGGTCAACAACATCCAGGTGGTCGCGGCGCTGGCCAGCGGCTTGCCCGACGTGTTTGCCGACGGCCACCAGATCAAGCAGGTGCTGCTCAATCTCCTGATCAACGCCGAACAGGCCTGCATCGGCGCCCACGGCCGCGGCACCATCGTCGTCCGAACTTCGCACGATGCCGACCGTGGCTCCGCCGTGCTCGAGGTGAATGACGATGGGCCGGGGATTGCGGAAGAGCGGCAGAGGCGGGTGTTCGACCCGTTCTTTACGACGAAGGAAGTGGGTCAGGGTACTGGCCTTGGATTGACCGTCGCCTACGCCATTGTCAACGAGCACAGCGGGCGCATCTGGCTCACGTCCAGCGGTGTAGGCACATCGTTCTTTGTGGAGTTGCCGGTCAGTGGCCAGCACCTGAACGCGCCGGCCGCGCGCGCGGCGCAGCAGCCGATCTCGCTCGAGGCGTTCAAGGGCTTGCGCGTGTTGGTGGTGGAAGACGAGCCGGCGCTGGCGGTGGCGGTGTCCGAAGCGCTGGAGGATGCCGGTTTCACCGTCGATCGCGCCGGCGACGGCGAGGAGGGCCTGACCCGCCTCACCGAAGCCCGCTACGACCTGATCGTATGCGACCTGAAGATGCCGCGCATCGACGGCATGCAGTTCTACCGCGCGATGGCGGCGGCCACGCCGGCGCTGGCGCGGCGCGTCATTTTCGTGACCGGCGATGTCGCCGGCACCGACGCGGAGCGTTTTCTCGAAGAGACCGCGTGCCGCTGGCTCTCCAAGCCTTTCAGGTTGGGCGACTTGCTGCGCGCCGCCCGCGACACGTTGTCCTGATCGGCGCTGTCTTGTGGAGGCAAACCTTCAGGTTTGCCTGTCGAACGATTGACGACCAGCACGAGGCCTGCGCGTTTTTGTGCGGCCTGCGAGACTCGGGTATCAGATTCAGGCAATGAAGCCTTTGCCATCCTTGGCTTGACCGCGGCAATCGGACTGCCCAATTCGAACACGGCAAACGCCGCCTTCAACGCCGCCGAAGCCGCGATCGGCGTGATCTCGGCCCCCAGGGCGTCGCGCAACCGCTTGATGGCGCGCGCGTGCAACTGCGACACGCGCGATTCGTTGACGCCGAGCTCGGCGCCAATGTCCTTCATGGTCACTTCGTTGTAGTAGTAGAGCGCGATCACGCGCTGCTCGCGTGCCGGCAGCGTGGCAATGGCGTTGCGGACGCGTCCCTTTACTTCGTCACGCTCGTACTGCAGGTCGGGGCGTTCGGGTTCGGCCGGCACCATCACCGCAGGCAGCTGCGACTCGTCCACGTTCTCGGCGCTCGAGAAGGGCGACGTCGACTCAATGGTGTTGATGCGCACGATCGTCTTGCCCAGGCGCTTTTCATCTGAGCCGATTTCGTTGGCGAGGTCGGCCAGCGATGGCTCGTGGCCAAGGGTCTTGCGCAGCTTCTCGCGCGCGGCCTCGAGCTCGCGCCGTACGCGGCGCACCCCGCGTGGCCAGGCGTCCTTGCGTAGCGCGTCGATCATGGCGCCACGAATACGCCGTTCGGCGAACGTCTCGAACTTGATGCCCCGCGAGTCGTCAAACCGGTGGGCCGCGTCGATCAGGCCGATCACGCCGTCCTGGACCAGGTCGCTCAAGTCGATCGAGTGCGGCATGGTGGCGGCCATGCGCCGGGCCAGAGCTTCCACAAAGGGGATGCCGGCTTCGACGCGGTGGGCTTGACCCGCCGACCTGTCCACCGGAGCGTTGGCGTAGGTGGAAGCGTTCGCGAAGGCGGTTTCGTCAGTCATCGGGGTCATCTCTAGAATCTCCGTTGCCTGCCCTAAGGCAAAGGTGATGCCCGTGCTGTGTCATGGTGGTCAGCAGCCTGCAGATAGCCAGCGCTACAGTTGTAAGTTGATGAATTTGCAGCTACTTACACGTCTCTTCCCAAACAGGCATTCTCAAAACTGCGTCTGGTTGCGCTGCAATTTGCGCCAAAACAATGGCGTTATGACAGTTTGTTTTGTCAAATTAATGGCGAGGGAAATAATTTTGGTATGGCGCTTACGATTTGGTAAGAATCGCGGTTTTGAAATGAGAAGAGAACTCCGGCAGGGCGCCGGAGCTTAATTGGGATCGGCGACCGTTCGGCGCAGTTCGCGCGAGACGGCCATGGCCTGAAGCGCGGCGCTCACGACCTGCGACGCGCGCGCCTTCTGCGACGCGTCCTGCGCCTTGGTCTCGAGCAACTCGGCGTGCGCGAGAATCACGCCGAGCTGATTGTTCAGCCGGTGGAGGAGTTCGCGAGAGTCTTCTCCTGCCATTGCTTGCCTTTGTTCTATCAGGGGCGTTTCGTAAAGGCGCACGTCGGTGCGCCCTACGCTACTGCATTGGGGCTATTGGGATGCTTGGTGCCATCCGGTTCGCGCCACAACGTGTCCACGAAGATCCGGATGCTGCCGCCGGCCGTTCGCAGGTACTCGACCTTGTTCGCCGCGATCCAGTTGTAGATTGTGCGCCGGCTGACACCGACCATCTCGCACGCCTTCATGATGCTGACTGTTTGCCGTTCCACTAGGGTTGCCTCCACTGGGTTGTATCGGAGGCTGCCACGATGAGATTAGGTGTGCAGCCCTTGACAGGGCCGTGAAGGGGCGTCAATATCCTGACAATCCATGGCCCACCTGCTTCTCGTCGATGACGAAGAATCGCTGCGAAGTGTTGTAGCAGAAAGACTTACGGAATATGGGTTTGAAGTGGTTCAGGCCGCCGACGGCGAGTCGGCCCTGAAGGCACTCGACGGGTTTGCCTTCGACGTCATCGTGTCGGACCTGCGCCTGCCGGGCGTGGACGGCCGCCAGGTCATCGACGCCGCCCTCACCCGCTACCCCGGCATCGTCGCCATCGTCGTCACCGGCTACGGGACCGTGAAGGACGCGGTGGACGTAATCAAGCGCGGCGCCGCAGACTTCATATCCAAGCCGTTCCAGTTTGACGAGTTGTTGCACGTGCTGACCAACGCCCTCGAGCAGAAGCGGTTGAAGAGCGAGAACGCGTACTTGCACCGACAGTTGGACGAGCGGTTCGGACTGGGGTCCATGGTGGGCAAGAGCGCGGCCATGCGCGCGCTGTTCCAGTTGATCGAGACGGTCGCGCCGACCGCGGCTACCATTTTGATCAGCGGGGAGACCGGTACCGGCAAGGAGATGGTCGCGCGGGCGATTCACCAGACTAGCCCGCGGCATCGCGAGCGGTTCGTCGCCATTAACGTCAGCGCGATTCCCGAGACGCTGCTCGACGCCGAGTTGTTCGGCCACGTACGCGGCGCGTTCACCGGCGCGGTGGCCATGCGGCAGGGCCGGCTCGAGCAGGCCGACAAGGGCACGTTGTTCCTGGATGAAGTGGGCACCATGCCCATGGCACTGCAGATGAAGATGCTGCGCGTGCTGCAGGAGCGCGAATTCGAGCGCATTGGCGACAACCGCACTGTCAAGGTAGACGTGCGCATTGTCGCGGCGACCAATGCGGACCTGCTGAAGATGGTGAAGGACGGGACCTTCCGCGAGGACCTGTACTACCGTCTGAACGTGATCGCCGTGCAGCTGACGCCGCTACGCGAGCGGCCCGACGACATCCCGCCCCTCGTGCAGGCGTTTATCGAGAAGATGGGACGTAGAGGCGGGTCTTCCTTGCCCGCCGAAGCGCGTAGCGCGAAGGTGGGAGACCCGCCTACGGTCACCGTCGCGCAAGAAGCCATGAGACGTCTCATGTCTCACTCGTGGCCCGGCAACGTGCGCCAACTCGAAAACGCCATCGAGCGGGCGCTGGCCATGCTGGGCGGCCGCGCGCAGATCGAGGTCGCCGACCTGCCGCCCGACCTGCATCCGGCCGAGCCCGACACCGCCACGCCGGCGGTGGACCTGCCCGAAAACGGCATCGACCTGCCGGCGCTGATCGCGCAGATCGAGAGAGGCCTGATCGATCGCGCCCTCGCCCGCACGTCACAAAACCGCGGCGGCGCCGCCCGCCTGCTCGGACTAAAACGGACTACCCTCGTCGAAAAACTCAAGCGAATGTAGCGTCCAGCGTCCAATGTGTGCTCACCGCAGTACCGGCACCGGCGCTGTAAGCAGGCGCCGACGGGATGCTCAGGACCGGCGAATGACCTGATCCGTGAACACCGTCACATCTTTCGCCTGCTGCAGTAGCAGGTCCACCGGCGTCGTGCGTTGCGTGCGCGAGAGCGCGGCGTGCAGCACGGGCAGCTTGCGTGGGCCGACGGCGATCAGCCAGATTTTCTTCGTGCGCAGCACGAACGGCAGCGTCAGGGTCAACCGGCGCGGCGGGGGCTTGGGCGCGTCTTCGACCGCGACCACACGCAGGTCGTCCACCATCAGGGCGCGATGGCCGGGGAAGAGCGAGCAGATGTGGCCGTCTTCGCCGACGCCCAGCAGTGCCAGGTCGAGGCCGCTGCTTTTCAGCTCGCGGGCCAGCACCGTGTCGTACTTCATGGCGGCGGTGCCCAGGCTCGACATGCCGGGGCGGTCGAGCGATGCGTCAAAGGCCATCCGGAACGCGCGCGGCGCCTTGGCGCCGAGCGGGTCCAGCAGCATCCGCTGGGCGACGCCGTAGTTGCTGTCGGGGTCTTCGGGCCGGACGGCGCGCTCATCCGCCCAGAACAACGAGATGCGCGACCAATCCACGTTGGCATTCTTCAGGGCGCCCAGGAAGATCAGCGCGGTTGCGCCACCAGATAGAGCGCACGAGAGCTCGGCAGCCCCAACATCTTCACCTGCCCAGCGTTCGAAGGCTTCGGTCAGCCGCGTGCGCAGCTCGTCGATCCGGGCGACCACCAGCTCCATTCCACGCTAGGATACTTTGTGCCGCCTAGATACGTGTATTGGACAATCATCGTTGACGGCCAGCCGACCGCCTTCCGGTCCGGTTCCCTCGAAGACATCATGCCGACCTTCAACCGCTTGAAGGAGAAGCAGCCGAACGCCGAGCTCAAGTGGTTCCAGAATGGCCAGCTCTGGCCATCGCGCCACGACGCGCAGGACTTCATGCGCGCGCGCGGCGAGCGCGGCCGAGCGAAGGATCCGCGCCAGAGCGGCGACCAACCCGAACGCCCCTGGAACGCTAAGCCCGAGTGGAAGACACGCTCCACCTTTTCGTCGAAGTCGGACAAACCGCGCGTCAATCCCGACGCTCCGTCAGGCGAGCGCCCCTCGTGGGTCCCTAAGGGGGCTGCAAAAGATGTCGTGCCAGAAGGGCGGCCCTTCACGGGCCGCCGTGAGGACAAGCCAGCTTTCGCCAGGGCTCCCACCTTCGCTAGAGGTCCGGCGGACAGGCCGGCGCGGCAGGCCCCGAGCTGGGGTGAGGGCGAAGACAGGCCCGCCGGCCAGGCCCGTAGCGACCGCAAGCCCGAGTGGAAGCCGAAGGGCACCTTCAAGCCCAAGGAGGCCGGTCATGCCTCCGGCTGGGGCGAGAAGCCCGCGTGGACGCTTAAGGACGATGCGGGCAAACCGGCGTGGAAACCCAAGGCGCCAGCGGGGCGGCCCTTTACGGGCCGCCGTGAGGATAAACCGGCGTGGAAGGGTAAAGGGGAGGACGCCGGCGGCAAACCTGAATGGAAGCCCAAGGGCACCTTCAAGCCCCAGGAAGAGGGCCACCGGCCGTCAGCCCGCGATCAGGCGCGCTCGTCGTTCCGTCCCAAGTCGTTCACGCCCAAGGTTGATGACGGGCGCACGCGCGCCTCGCGTGTGCAGAGCCGCAACGACAAGCTGGAGTGGACACCGAAGGGTGACGCTCGCCCTGCCGGTCCCAACTCAGGTTTCGCCAAGAGCGATCCCGACGTACCGAAACGCAAGTGGGTGCCGAAGGCGGATTACAAGAAGTCGCTCGGCATCGAGGCCAAGCGCGACGACAAGTGGCGTCCAGGCGGCGAGCACAAGGACCCGAAGCAAAAGTACAAGGACGCGAAAAAGGCGAAGTGGACCAAGTTCAAGGCCAACATCCGCGCCCGCTCGACCAAGCCGCGTAAGCCCAAGGACGAGTAGTGGTCGCGCACGTTGTACTGCTTCGCGTTAAGGCCTCGCTGTCGGAACCGGATCGCGAGGCGCTCCTCGAATCCATGCGTGTCGCCTTCACCGGCATCCCCGAGATCACGCGCGTGCGCATCGGCAAGCGCATCCTGATCGGCCGGGGCTACGAAACACAAATGGCCGAGCATTTTGAGTACTCGGCCATCATCGAGTTCGGTTCCGAAGCGGCTCTACGCGTCTACCTGGATCACCCGCGGCATCAAGAGTTGGGCCGGCGCTTCTTCGAGTCGGTCGAGGCCGCCCTGGTCTATGACTACACCTTGGTGGATGCGGAGCACGTCAGGGAACTGCTGTAACCCGCAAAGAGGAGCCGCGCCCGGCAGGTCACAGTCTTCTCGTGGCCTCGCAGAAGCTCATCGGCTTCGCTGGCTAGGCGGCTAAACGCCGGAGTGCGGCGAACCCGACCGGGTTCGGGTGGTCACGTCAAATTTCTGGGTTGTCGTGGCCGAGGGCGCGCTTGATGGTGCGCAGGATGCCAGGCTTCCTGCGGACGTCGTCCAGTTGTTCGAGCAGCGCCAGCGCTTCCGAAATAGTTGATACCGGGCGCACGCCCAGGCGCTTGGCGCCGGCCGGCACGTCTTTGAGGTGGCCGTGCCACACCAGGATCACCTTGGCTCTTGATTCGACGGCGATGTCGAGGCAGTTCTCGGGGCGATCGTCCACGAATGCGTCGAGGTGCAGCGCGTCGGCGATCTTGCCGCGCGAGCGTTGCACTACCATCACGCTGGGATAGCGAAACCCGTGCGCGTCGAGCCAGCGTTGCGACTGCAGTTGCGTCAGCTCGCCCGCGGTTGACGGCCTCGTCGTCAAAAAGATGATCTCCCACTGCCGTTCCGAGGCGAGCTTGGCGATGCGGGCGATCACGCCCGGCTCCAGCTCGGGGAGCGTCGTCCAGAAATTCTCGATCTTCTTGACGTGCTCCCACAGCTGTGTCTGCTGGCGCGCCGTCAGGTGCAGTTCGTCCATGGCCAGCGTGCCGGGGCTGTCTTCCGGCTCCGGGGCCACGGTGCCGTCGGCGCCCGCGGGGCTGGCCGGCGCCCGCTTGTACGCCGACTTGGCGAGCGTTTCTTCGCCGAACAGCTTCAGCGCCTCCACGTGGAGCGCGGAGTACATGTCGGCAACGGTGCCGTCGAGATCGAATCCAATGCGTAACGGCATTATGAAACCGTGACTCCTCTCGCCTGCGCGTGGTGTTGAAGGAACCAGTCGTAGGTGCCTTCAATGCCTTCGCCAAGCGACCTGCGATGGCGCCAGCCGAGCGCGTGCAACCGTGAGACGTCCAGAAGCTTCCGCGGGGTCCCGTCGGGCTTGGTCGAATCGTAGACGATCGTCGCGGTAGGGTGGACGATGCGGCGGACCAGGCTGGCGAGGTCGGCGATGGAGATTTCGTCGCCGGTGCCGACGTTCAGGTGCAGGGCGTCGCTGTAGCGCTGCATCAGGAACACGCAGGCGTCGGCGAGATCATCCACGTGCAGGAACTCGCGCCGCGGCGAGCCCGTGCCCCAGATCGTCACTTCCGCGCGGCCTTCAACCTTCGCGTCGTGGAACTTGCGGATCATCGCCGGCAGCACGTGCGAGCTGGTCAGGTCGAAGTTATCCTTCGGCCCGTACAGGTTGGTCGGCATGGCCGCGATGAAGTCGCTGCCGTACTGCGTGCGATACGCCTGGCACAGCTTGATGCCGGCGATCTTCGCGATGGCGTACGACTCGTTGGTCGGCTCGAGCACGCCGGTGAGCAGCGCTTCTTCCGGCATCGGCTGCGGGCAGTTGCGCGGGTAGATGCACGAGCTGCCGAGATACAACAGCTTCTTCGCGCCGAACAGGTGTGCCGAGTGCACCACCGTGGCGTGAATCATCATGTTGTCGTAGATGAACTCCGCGGGCCGGGTCGAGTTGGCCATGATGCCGCCCACCGTGCCGGCAACCAGGTAGATGAACTCGGGGCGGTTGGCGCGGAACCAGTAGTTCACCGCGGCCTGGTCGCGGAGGTCCAGTTGGTCGCGCGTCGCGGTCAGGATGTTCGCGTAGCCGAGTTGTTCGAGGCGGCGGACGACGGCCGAACCCACCAGGCCACGGTGGCCGGCCACAAATATTCGGGAGTTGGGTGTCATCTCGGCCATCGGAAGAATCTTACTAGCAACCCTCCCTCGCATGTGACAACCAAAGACAAGTGGGTGGCGCCGATGAAGCCGGGAGCGGGGTGAGCCGATGCGCCAACCTTTTGCACATTGCATGGTGAGGACGAAATGTCACGCACCCTACCCCTGCTGTTCACCTTAATCACGCTCTTCTCTTCCCTCGGCTTGGCGCAAACCGCCCAGCCGCCCCAGTGGGACTTCTCGGCCACGACCGGCCTCTTCTCCGGCCGGCCGGCGACCGCCGCCACCGACCATTACGGCGACCGCTGGTACTCGTCGGCCCGGGCCGGCATCTCGGTGGGCCGGTACTGGACGCCCAACCTGAAGACTGAAATCGAGGTCATGACCAGCGGCGAGGGCAGGCGCTACGCGTCACGCACAGCGATCCTGGCCGACGGCACCCATTGGTCGTATGGGGCGCATGAGTACTTCCGCGCCAGCCAGGGATCGGCACGAGTGGTGTGGCAACTGCTCGACAACCGCTGGATCCATCCCTACCTGCTGGCCGGCGTCGCGGTGGACGCCGCTCGCCAGCATGCGTTCATCCCCGAGCAGTATCGCTACCTCGGCGACGGGCGCACGCCCGCCTTCCGGGAAACGCTCGTTCCGCAACAGACCGAGGGACCGGACACCGTCTATCGCGTGGGCGCCATGCTCGGCGCCGGCGCGAAGCTGTACTTTTCGCCCACCGTGTTCGCAAATACCGCACTGCTCGTCACGCATGCAAAACCGGCGAAGACGGTCAGCATCATCCTGGGTCTTGGAATCGACTTCTAAAGGAAGGCCGGCATGGGCACAATTGCTATCGGATTGATCTGCTCACTGCTCGCGATCAGCGCGAGCGACGCGTTCGCCGGCCAGCAGACCGCGAGCGAGGCCACCGCCTGGCAGACGGTTGCGGCCGCCATTCCACTGGGATCGAAGGTCAAGATCCAGACCACGAGCGGCCAGCGCATGAGCGGCACGCTGATGCGCGTCGGCGAGGACGGGGTGCTGCTGAAGAAGAACACCCGGCGTCCGGCGCCGGCGGTGACGGTGTCGTTCGCCGGCATGGCGCGCCTCGAGCGTGACACCAACAAGGGTTTCAGCATCGGCAAGGCCATCGCGGTGGGACTCGCGGCCGGCGCCGGAGTGATTCTTGGGATGTTCGCGATTGCGGTGCAGATGGACTGACGGACGGTCCGCCTGATAACGGACACTACACTGATACGTCATCGATGGCGAGGTGCGTATCTGTGGGAATCTCGCGAGTGGCGGTCTTGCCGAGCAGGTCTTCGTAGCGTTCCGCCGGAATAGCGCCCGTGCCGGGACGCTTCACCCAGATGTTCTGCTTGGTGAACGCCTCGCCGGCCTTGATCGGCTGAATGGTGACCACCGTCGCGAACGCGAAGTCCATGGTCACCTGCTCTTCCGTCACGGGCCCCTTGGTGCCGCCCAGCTCCGCGTGCAGCGTGTGCGCGGCCTCGATCAGCTCGCGGCAGTGCACCTCGTCCATGGAGCACACGATGTCTGGCCCCGGGCGATACATGTGATCGGTGAAGTGGCGCTCGACAATCGACGCGCCGAGCGCCATGGCGCCGATGCAGGCAATGTTGTCGGTGGTGTGATCCGACAGTCCGATCACCGCGTTGGGAAATGCCTTACCCAGCTCCACCATGGCACCCAGGCGCACCAGGCGCGGCGGTGTGGGATACAGGTTAGTGGTGTGGAGCAACGCGCACGGCGTGCCGGCCTGTTCGAAGATGGCCACCGCCTTGGCCACGCTCTCGATCGTGTTCATGCCCGTGCTGAGAATGGTGGGCTTGCCGAACGAGGCAATGTGCTTCAGCAGCGGGTAGTTGTTGCACTCGCCGGATCCGATCTTGTACGCGGCGACGTTCATGCGCTCGAGGCGATCCGCCGCCGCGCGCGAGAAGGGCGTGCTCATGAAGATCATGCCCTTCGACTCGACATACTGCTTCAGCGCCCGCTCATCATCTTCAGACAGCGCGCACCGCCGCATGATCTCGTAGATCGAGACGGTGGCATTACCAGGCACCACCTTCTTGGCGGCGCCGCTCATCTCGTCTTCGACGACATGCGTCTGGTGCTTGACGACTTCGACGCCGGCGCGCGCGGCGGCGTCCACCATCTCGCGGGCAACCTCGAGGCTGCCTTCGTGGTTGATGCCAATCTCGGCCACGATAAGCGGCACGTGTGCGGGACCGACCTTGCGGCCGCCAATGGTGATTTCAGGGGTCACGGTATACCGATTCTATCGCTGACAAGCGTCGCGCGTGGCGCATCGCGGCGCGGGGGGCGGTGTGGTTCGGCGTGAGCGTTCGACCGACGCCGATAAAGCTCACTGGTCGACAAATCGACCGGAGGCTATGCAGGCGTCTGCTTGGCACTATTGCTTCGCTCTGCGCTTGATGCGCCGAGGGAGATTTGACCGGCGAGGGAGAGCGAACGCCGGACCATACCGCCCCCCGCGACGCGGACGGCGTCAGCGGGCGATGGACAAACCTAAAGGTTTGTCCTCACAGCACGGTTTGTCCCCACAGTTCTGAAGAAGAAGCTGTCGATGAGGGTTTCGACTTCGCCGATCGACTTCGCCGAGTTGATGCCAATGCGGAACTGCGAGCCGCCCTCGAAGCCCTTGGTGTACCACGTGCACAGCGCGCGCAGCTTGTTGACCACCCACCGTTCCTTGCTGGCCTCCGCCCGCGGCGGGGTTGACTGCACCACGAGGTGCCGGAACCCCTCCTGCTCGCCCTTCTCGTCGGCGAGCAGCAATTGCATGTAGTCGAGCAGGAACTGGCCGCGCTCCTCATCGGTGATCTGGCGGGCGGGACGGCCGGCCATCAGGTCGCGCGCCTGGGCAAGAATCCACGGGTTGCGCAAGACGCCGCGGCCCACGAACACACCACTCACGCCACTTTGCATGCGCGTGACGATGTCTTCGGGCTCGATGCAGTCGCCCGAGCCGAACACCGGAATGCCGACCGAGCGGGCAATGCCGGCAACGACGTCCCAGTCGGCGGAACCGCTGTAGCTTTGCTTCGCGGTGCGCCCGTGCACGGCAATCGCTGCCGCACCGGCCGCCTCCACGCGCTTCGCCAACTCCGGGGCATTCACCTCGCCATCGTCCCACCCCTTGCGCATTTTGACGGTCACGGGGATCCGCACCGCGCGCGTCATGGCGGCAATGATCTCGGCGGCGTGCTGCGGTTCGCGCATCAGGCTGCAGCCGGCGTTGTGCTTGGCGATCTTGGGGACCGGGCAGCCCATGTTCACGTCCACAATGTTCGCGCCCATCGCTTCGACGACGCGCGCGGCCTCGGCCATTTTCGCGGGCTCGCCGCCGAAAATCTGGATGGAGACGGGACGCTCTTCTTCGGTGTACTCGGCGTACTCCAGCGTGCGATCGATGCCGCGGACCAGGCCCTCGCTGCTGACCATTTCAGACACCACGAGCCCACAGCCGCCCTGGCGCTTCACCAGGCGGCGAAACGCCGTGTCGGTCATGCCCGCCATGGGCGAGACGACGAAGGGCGAGTCGAGTTCGATGTTGCCGATCTTCATAGCATCAAATGTAAACACGAAGCTCACGAAGTCTTAGTAAGGCTTGACATCGGAGGCATCAACCTCCACGGCAACGGCCTGACCGATCAAGTCGACCGACAGCACCAAGCGCGCATGGGCGCCCTTGCGGACCAGGCGGCCGACCACGCCGCGTAGCGGGCCGTGCGTCACCTTCACCATGTCCCCTTCCTTGATCAGCGGAACAGGATCGTACGCCAGCTCGCTTTCGACCAGCGTGCGGATGCTTTCGATTTCCTCATCCGGAATCGACGACAGCGAGCCGTTGTTGCTGATGATCTGGACGACGCCGTCAACCTTCAGGATGCCGATGCGTTCATCTGGAACGAAGCGGGCGAAGACGTAGCCGGGGAACAACGGCCAGTCGATCTTCTTCTTGCGATCTTTCCAGTGGCTCCACTTGCCGATGGTCGGCAGGAAGACCTCGACGGCTTTCTTTTCGAGCTGGTCGCGAACCTGTTTCTCGTGCCGCGAGCGCGTCCACAGCGCAAACCAATTGGGATCCATTTGTCTGGTGCCGCGGCACCCCTAAAAGGGGTGCCCTACTGGGTAACGGTTCCCCGGAAGGTCTTGATGCCGATGTCGTAGGCCTTCTTCAGGTCGTCGTTCTTCCAGTCGATGATGGCCTCGCCGCGCAGCCGCTCGAGGAACTTGTCGAACTCGACCTTGCGCTTCTCGTTCGCGATCTTGTCGGCAATCTCGTTCTTGGCGTCTTCGAATGTCTTGGTGGTGGAATCCTGGAGCTTTTCGACCCGCACCACCTGGTAGCCGCGCGCCGTGCGCAGCACGGGCGTCACGCCGCCGTCCTTGAGGCCGGCAATGGCTGTCTGCAGATCGTCGGACAGGTCGCTCTTGCTGAGCGGGCCGACCAGGCCGCCGTTGGCCTTCGAGCCGGAATCCGAGTACTCGGCAGCCAGGCGCGGGAACGGTTCGCCGGCGATGATCTTCGCGCGCACCTCTTCGGCCTTCGCCTTCGCGTCGTCATCCTTGCCGACATTGATGCCTTGCGGATCGACCGGCACCGCCACGGTGATCTCGCGCAGCGTCACCTGCGGGGTGGTGCCGAACTCGCCCTGGTGGGCGTCGTAGTAGGCCTTGAGCTCGGTGTCGGTGACCTGCAGCTTCGACATCACTTCCTGCTGCTGCACGCGCTGCACGAGCGAGGTGCGTTCGAGCTGCCGGCGCAGGTCGGCCATGGTCATGCCTTCCTGCTTGAGGGCCGCGGTCAGCGCCTCGTCCGTCTCGATCTTATTTTCCTTCTTGATGTTTTCCAGAATGCTGTTGAACTGCTCGGTCGACATCGTGAAGCCGAGTTCCTTGCCGCGCTGCACGACCAGCAGCTCGTCCACCGCATCGACAATCACCTGCGGCGTCACTTCGGTCAGCGCCTTCTGCAGGGCCGCGTCGCTGTCGGGGCGCAGGTTCGGATTTGCCTGTCGCAGCGCGGCAATCTGCCGCTGCTCGAGCTCGGTCTTGGTGACGATTTCTCCGTTCACCTTCACGAGCACCTGTTCAAGGATGGTTCCGGTCTGGGCCTGGGCCACGGACGTGACCAACACGAGAACGGCGGTCAATGTTGCTGTTTTCTTCATATGGCTAAACATCAATTCTATAGCGTCAAAAGGGGAGGTGCTGCCCTTTTACGTTTCGCGTAAGTCCTCAAGAAACTCCGTCACCTTGGCTAAGACTCCGTCCGGCGCCCGGGGGTCTTCGGGGGCGGCCTTCAGGATTTCGGCCTTGGTAAAGCCCGGGGTGACCTCCCCCGTGGTGGCTCTGGCCGCCCACCAGGCTGGTGGACGCTTGGGCTTGGGAGCTGGTCTGGGCCCGCGCGCCTCGGCAAGCTTCGGCAATGGCGACTTGGGACCGGACAAACCTAAAGGTTTGTCCCCACTATGAGGTCTGAGGTCGAGCTTCACGGTCGAGGGCGGCAGCAGCGTGAGCTCTGCACGTTCCTGCACCATCCCGATGAGCCGCATGGGATCCACCTTGGCCTTCTCGCGGAATTTGAACACCACGAGCGGCCCGTCGCGGTCCACGGTCTCGATGCCGAGGTTGTCGGCCAGCACCCGGATGCGCGCGAAGTCGGCGAGGTTCAGCACGGCCGTGGGCGGCGGACCGTAGCGGTCGCGCACCTCGTCCACGTTCTTCGCAATTTCCTCTTCGGAGCGCGCGCCGGCCATGCGCCGGTAAATCATCAGGCGCTGGTTCATGTCGGGCACGTACTGGTCGTCGAGGCGGAAATCCACCTTCAGGTTGACCGTCGCCCGCACATCGTCCTCGAGATCCTCGCCCTTCAGCTCGCGGATGGTCTCTTCGAGCAGCTTCATGTACATCTCGAAGCCGACCGCATCGATGGTGCCGCTCTGCTCGCCGCCCAGCAGGTTGCCGGCGCCTCGAATCTCGAGGTCGAGCGCGGCCACGCGGAAGCCGCTGCCGAGGTCGCTGAACTCCTTCATCGCCGCCAGCCGCTTGCGCGCCACCGGCGACAGCGCCTCTTCAGGCGGGATCAGCAGGTACGCATACGCCGCGCGATCGCTGCGGCCGACGCGTCCGCGCAACTGATAGAGCTGCGACAGGCCGTAACGATCCGCGCGGTTGATCACGATGGTGTTTGCGTTCGGGATGTCGAGGCCGTTTTCGACGATGGTCGTTGAGAGCAGGACGTCGCACTGGTGGGTCATGAAGTCGAGCATGGCCTTTTCGAGCGTGTCCTCGGCCATCTGGCCGTGGCCCACCACCACGCGCGCCTCGGGCACCAGGCGCTGAATCAGGTTGCCCATTGAGTAGATCGACTCGACGCGGTTGTGGACGAAGAACACCTGGCCGCCTCGCGCCAGCTCGGAACGAATCGCGCGGGTGATCACCGCGGAGTCGAACTTGACCACGTTCGTCTGGATCGAGAGCCGATCCTTCGGCGGCGTCTCGATCACTGACATGTCGCGGATGCCGACCAGCGACATATTCAGCGTGCGCGGGATGGGCGTGGCCGTCATGGTAAGGACGTCGACCTTCTTGCGCATCTGCTTGATGCGTTCCTTGTGCGCCACGCCAAAGCGCTGCTCTTCATCAACCACCAGCAGCCCCAGATCCTTGAAGTGCACGTCTTTCGACAGCAAGCGGTGGGTGCCGACGATCACGTCGAGGCGTCCCGCGGCCAGGGCTTCGAGCGTTTCCTTGATCTGGAGCTTGGTGCGGAAGCGGCTGACCATGTCGATCTTCGCCGGGAACGCCGCAAAGCGTTCGGTCAGCGTCTTCAAATGCTGCGCCGCCAGCACCGTCGTCGGCGCCAGGAACGCGACCTGCTTGCCGTCCATCACGGCCTTGAAGGCAGCGCGCATGGCGACTTCGGTCTTGCCGTAGCCGACGTCGCCGCACAGCAGGCGATCCATGGGCGTGGACGATTCCATGTCGCGCTTGATGTCGGCGACCGCCGTGGCCTGATCGACGGTGAGATCAAACTCGAAGGCGCCCTCGAACTCCTCCTGCCAATGCGTGTCGGCGCTGAACGCGTGACCCGGCACCGCCTTGCGCGCGGCATAGAGCTTGAGCAGCTCCTCGGCCATGTCGCGCATGGCCTTCTTGACCTTGCTCTTGGCCTTCTCCCAGGTCTGGCCGCCCAGCCGATCCAGCGGCTGGCTCGCCGCGCCGGTGTACTTCTGGATCAGGTCGAGGCGCTCGACGGGCACAAACAGCTTGGCGTCGCCGTGGTACTGGAGCTCCAGAAATTCCTGGACGATGTCGCCGCCGCCGACGGAGATTTGCTTGAGGCCGATGAACTGGCCAATGCCGTGATCGACGTGGACGATCAGGTCCTTGACCTTTAGGTCGCGCAGGTCAGAGAGGAACGTCGCGGCCAGCGAGCGCTTGCGCCCCTGGGCACCCTTGCGCCGTTCTTCTTCGAAGATGTCGGTCTCTACGTAAAGCGCAAGGGCTTGGGGACTTGAGGTCCTGGGGTCCTGGGGCGCAGATTCTTCGGGACCGCCGAACCTCAGACGGAATCCGCGCGACAGCCATCCTTCGGCCACCAGCACCGCGCCGGACACCACATCCCCGGCGTCGGTCGCCATCACCGCGCGCACGTCGTAGTCGCGCAGCAGCTCCACGGTTCGTTCTGCGCGGCCGTGCGTGCCGGCCACGAACACCACGCGATCCGCGCGCTCCAGCGCCGCGCGTACATCCGCCACCCAATCGGCAATGCGACCATGAAACGACGCGACGGGCTGCACCGACAATTGCGTGCGTAGAGGCGCGTCTTTCCTGCCCTGCGCGGAGTCGAAGGGAGACGCGCCGTCATCGTCCAGGCCCAACTCTTCGATCGTGCTAGCACCGGACAGGGCCGACTCGACTTCGGGCCACGAGAGCATCAGCTCCGACGGCGGCGCCTTGAGGACCGCCGCACCCTTCGCCGAACGCTCGACGGCATCGGCATACGATGTCTGCAGTTGCTGCCATGCCGTCTCGATCTGCTTTTGCACATCGGCGGGCTCGGCCACGAAGATGCTGTGGTCGCGCGTGGCTCGGACGTAGTCGAAGAGCGTTGCGGAAATCGACAAACCTAAAGGTTTGTCGCCACTAGTCGAGACACCCGAAGGTTTATCGCCACTCGGCGCCGACTCTCTGACCGGCACCAGGCCGAAGCGGTCGAGGGTCTCGACCGACCGCTGCGTGCTCGGGTCGAAGCGGCGGATCGACTCGACGGTGTCGCCGATGAACTCGATGCGAACCGGCAGATCGTCGCCGGCCGGGTAGATGTCGAGAATGCCGCCGCGCCGCGCGAACTCGCCGTGCGCATCCACGGGATCCGCCGGTTCGTAGCCGCCGGCCACCAGGGTGTTGGCCAACGCCTGCGGATCGATGTCGATGCCCGGCGTGATCTCGTACGACGCGAGCAGCAGGACCGTCGGGTCGGTTAGCCGCGGCAGCAGGGCCGGCGCCGACGCCACGATGACGCGTGCCTTCGAAGTGGAGAGAGCATGCAGGGCCCGGGCCCGGGCAGAAGCGACCTTGAGGTGCGGCTGGAAGCCGCGATAGGGATCAACTTGCGGCGATGGGAACGGCAGCACCTGCTGTTCGACCACGGCATCCGCCGAGCCTTCGAGCGCGCCAAGAAAGAAGCGGATGTCGCTGACGGCGACCTCGATGTCGGCGTCGTTTGGCACGACATGCAGGACCACCCCGTCGCGTAAACTCCGTGCGGCGGCCGCCACGGCCATGGCCCGTACAGGGGGCGTCGCGCCACTGATGCGCCGGGTGGGGGTGGCGAGGCCACTTTGCCCGAGAACCGAAATCAGCAGCGACCGTAACGCGAGTGACGGAGCGCTAGACATGCACGAACTTCTCTAATAGCCGAGCCTTCTATTGTCTCATGCTCGGGCGCGGCCGATCACCATCCGCTTCCGCCCTCGCTTCAGACGGCTGACAACTCGCAGCTCAGGCTGGCTACGTTCCCCTCTGCAGCGAGATTGTCTGTAAGTAACCTGCCCGCCGGGCGCTTTGATTCCCTTTGTCTAAACAGAAACCGGTCGCCCCGGCTCCCGCCGACTTACGCTCGTGCTCCAGCGGACGGTGATCGGCCGTACGGAGCATCACGCGGCGGAGGGTGCGGCTTACCTTCAGGACCCGTCCACGATGATGTTGGCGACGGCCCATGGATACTCCGCCTGCGACCGCACGATCCGCAGTCTGATGAAACGGGCCGCCTTGGCGAACAGCGGGACAACGAGATTCGGGCGCACCGGGTCCCGCAGCGCCGCACGGAGGGCAGCGCCGCCCCTCTCGCGTTCGAAACTGGTCTCCCACGCCTCGCCATCGAGTGACGCGGCGACACGGAGCGCGCCCGGGTACAACACGGCCGCGGAACCCATTGACAGCCGGAGCCCGCAGACCTGTTCGACTCGTCCGAGGTCGATGGTCAGCGTGTCGCCGGCGCGCTGAGGGTGCGGGGTCATCCACCGCGTGTGCGGATCGTTGTCGGTGAGGTCTGCCAGGTCGACCTGGCCTTCCGCGTCAAACACGGCGGCAATGGCCAGCGGACGGCTCTCGCAGCGGACCGGCGGCGGCCGCCGTTTCAAGGGAAGCCGAAACAACGTCCGGTTGCCCAGGTCGCTCACGCGCTCGGCGTCGGGATGGCTGGACAGGAACGACGCCCACGGCCGATCGCGGTCCACACTGTTGTCGGCCGTGATCAGCAACGGACCGAAGTCGGCCAGCGCGTCAAGAACCGTCGCGTCGCGTTCCTCGAGAGCGCGCCGCAGCACCTGGAGTAAGGCGGCTCGTATCCGTTGTAGCCGTTCACGCGTCGCAGGCGGTTGCGGGTGGCCCCGTACATCGCGGCGGTGTCGCGCCAGACGTCGCCCAACGGCAGCTCCATCATCGCCGCCGACCGGTCGCCCGCCGATACCTCGAATGCGGCCTGCTGTACCATGGGCAGCGGCAGGTCTCGCATCCAGCTTTCAGCGACGATCCCGGTGACGACCACCAGCAGCACCGCGGCCCTTGCCTGGCTCGCCAACTTCAGACGGTTGAAGGCGAGGCTGCCGGCGACCGACAGCGCCAGAATGGCGAGCATGCCAAAACGCGCCGGCACCCGAATGGCATCGCCGAAGAACGGCAGCTGCATCAACCAGGCGTAGGGCGGCTCGTACAGGATCTGCTCTCCCAGGAGCGCCGGCCGCGGTCCAAGACTGCAGACGAAAAGTACCGCTGCGGCCACCAGGTAGAACGCCAGCGGCGAACGCACCCGGAACTCCGCCCGCATCGTCGGACTGAGCGCGATCGCGACGATCGCCAACGCAGTGGCGAGCGACAACGTCTTGTGCGGTGCCGTGCCTGAGATGCTGAGCCATCCCCAATCGAGGTCCCAGGGTCCGGTCACGCGCGCGCTGACCGCGATCGCGGCAAGACCGGCGGCCGCCACCCAGCAGAAAATCGATGCCGTCGCCAGGCGATCCCGATCCGACAGATGCGATCGGCGAAGCAGGACCACGCCCGCGAGGGCGAGCACGGTGATCGTGAGCCCGGGAAACAGTTGCCGCTCGCCGCCGTTCAAGACCGCGGTCCATCCCCACAGCGCCGACAACGAAGACGCGGTGACGAACGAGCTGAGATCGGCGCTGTAGCCCACGACTTCGTTGACGAAGTCTCGGGTCAGGTTGTGGCGATCGTGAACCTGGCGGTAGCCGATGATGATGGGCGACACCGCCAGTGCCGCCACGCCCGCGGCCGCGACCATGGCCAGCACGGCCCGCCAGGCCTCCGGTCGCATGAACCAGAGCGTCCACAGGCCGAGAAGCACGGTGAAGAAGACCGCGTAGTAACTCGCGGACAGCACCTGCAGAGTCAGGGCCGCGGCAAACACGACCAGCCACTTCACACGTCGTGTGCCGGCATACAGATGCAGCGCGGCCAGTGCGGCGGGCATGCCAAACGCGAGCAGCAGTTCCAGGTGCTCGATGTGCGCGACCCGGTACGGGTTGAAGCCATAGGCCAGGCCGCACACGACGGCGGCATCGTGCCGCCCGGTCAGCGTCAGCGCGAGCGCGTGCGCCGCGATGGCGCACAGCGGAAACGATGCCAGAAGGGTCAGGTTGAAGGCGGTGATCGGACTGAAACCCAGCCATTGCAACGGTGAGGCAATCACGCTGGCGCCGAGAAAATGGTCGGAGAAGGCCATCATGCCGGTCGCCGGAAAGAACCCGAAGCCGTTCCACCACTCCTGGGTCAGCGGAACGACCTGCGCGTTCCACCACAGAATCGTCGCCACCAGCAGGGGGTCGCCCAAGTCCTTCGGCAGCCGTGACGAAAGATTGAGAATGAGCGGGAAGGTAATGACGATGGCGAGCGCGGTGTACGCGGCGAAAGCCGACACGAGGGTCGGCCATGAGCGCCACTGGCTGGTCCCCTGGGGGGTGAGATCAGTCATCGATTCGGTCGTCGGCCATGGGTCGGAGCGGCCGTAGACCGCCCTGGGAGGCCGACAGTTTACATGAAGCAGGAGGGGCGGCCGGTCAGATTGACCGGATCCGCTCGACGATGGCGGTCGTGGAGTAGCCCTTGGCCAGTTCGATGCGGACGACCTTGCCGCCACGGGCTTCCACAACATCCCGGCCGACAATGGCGTTCTCGCCCCAGTCGGCGCCCTTCACCAGGATGTCGGGCTGCAGCGCGCTGATGATGGCGTGCGGGGTGTCTTCGTCGAACACCACCACCGCGTCTACCGACGCCAGCGCGGCCAGGACCTCGGCTCGCTCGCTCTCGGGATTGATCGGCCGGCCGGGCGCCTTGTCCAACGCGCGAGTCGAAGGGTCGCTGTTGACGCCGACGATCAGCAGATCGCCCAGCGCGCGCGCATCGCGAAGGTAGCGGACGTGGCCGGGATGAAGGATGTCGAACACGCCATTCGTGAAGACGACGGTTTGCCCCAGGCCTCTCGCGCGGGCGACCAGTGAGACCGCGTCATTGCGGGTCATTCGGCTTTGAAGGTAATCCCGCCACCAAAGGTCCAGCGGTGGGCGGGACGGTAGATGCCGACATCCCGGATCTTCGACTTCACGCGGAAGGTGTAGAGCAGGCGGTGATAGTCGTACGGGTAGCCGTCGGCCTTGTGGGCCGCCAGGTCGAGGCGATAGGTCCCTTCGACCAGGTCGAGGCTGTCGATCTCGAACGTCACCGCGCATTCGCCCTCGATGCGGCTGGGCTGGAACTCTTCGAGGTTGGTGTTGGTGCCGTACACGCACACGCCGTCGGCATTGAACAGGCCGAGGCCAAACACGAAGTCGGTGATCGGCTCCCTGGCCGTCACGGTCATGCGCACGGTGATGTGGTCGCCACTCTGGAACACGTGACCCGACTCGCCGTCGGGCCCTGCAATGGAAACATCCGTGATCTCAATCTCGCGCGTGCCCCATCGACCTTCGGTCGCCTTGAACCCATCGCGGTTCGTCTCCGCATCGTCCATCGGATTCTCAGGCGCGCCTTCGCCATTCACGTCTGGCGGTGGCGCCTGCGCCTCGTCGGTGGCCGTCGCGGCCAGGCGCGCCGCCTCGGCCTTGGCCAGCGAGTGCTCTTCGCTGTCTTCGACGTTCATGACGTAGGCGGCAACCACCTTCTTGGGGTCGCCCTCGCCCTTCGACACGCCCTTGTCGAGCCAATGCGCTTCGTCGCAGAACTTCTCCACCAGGTCGAGCGAGTGGGTCACGAGCAGGATTGATTTGTTGCGGCGGCGGAACTCCGAGAACTTGTCGAGGCACTTGTGCGTGAAGCCCTGGTCGCCGACCGCCAGCACTTCATCAACGAGCAGCACTTCCGGATCCACGTGGATGGCGACGGCAAAGCCCAGGCGCATGTACATGCCCGACGAATAGGTCTTGACCGGCGCGTCGATGAAGTCCTGCATCTCGGCGAACTCGACGATTTCGTCGAAGCGGCGCATCACCTCTTTCTTGCTGAGGCCAAGCATGATGCCGTTGATGAAGATGTTCTCGCGGCCGGAAATCTCGGGGTGGAAGCCGGCGCCGAGCTCGATTAGCGCCGAGATGCGGCCGTCAACCTTGACCTCGCCCTCGGTGGGACGGGTGATGCCGGCCACGCACTTGAGCAGCGTGCTCTTGCCCGAGCCGTTGCTGCCAATCACGCCGTAGGTGCAGCCCTTCGGCACCGAGAACGACACGTTCTTCAGCGCCTGGAACGTTTCATCGGGCTTCAGGTCGCCGAGCAGGCTGCCGTCGAGCAACGCCGACTTGAGCGTGGCAAACTGCCGCCGCCGCGCGTAGCGCCGGTAGACCTTCGAGACGTTGATGACGTCAATGGCGGGCTTCATAAAGACGCTGGCCACAGAGGACACCGAGAACACAGAGCCATGTTTGGAAAACCACAGACAAGAAACACCGTGACAGACCCAAAAAGGTCTTCTCGGTGTCCTCGGTGTCCTCTGTGGCTAACTTTCATACTTCTTCCGCGAAGCTGTCTCTCAACCGGTCGAACACGAAGTATCCCGCGAAGAACACCACCACCGACAGGGCGCCCAGGGCCAGCAGCCACTTGTAGTGGCCATGTGGGCCCGGGAAAAACAGCACCTCCTGATACGAGATCATCAGGTGCGTCATCGGGTTCAGGTTGAGCCACCACCGCAGATCTTCGGGCGCGGTCAGCATCGGGTAGATGATCGGCGTCGAGAAAAACCACAGCGTGAGCAGGTTGCCGAGCAGGTCTTTCACGTCGCGGAAGTGGACCGTCAGCGCCGACAGGAACAGCGCCAGACCGGTGGTCAGGATCAACTGCACGAGCACGATCACCGGGAACCACAGCAGCTCCAGGGGATCGACCGGGCGTTGGTAGTAGATCACGAACGCGGCCAGGATCGGCAGGCCCAGGAAGAAGTGCACCATGTTCGCCAGGACGGTGACGATCGGCAGCACTTCGGCCGGGAACAGCACTTTCTTGATCAGGTTGCCGCCCGCGATCAAGGTGTTGGACGACTCGAGCAGCGAGGAGGAGAACCAGGTCCACGGCAGGATGCCGCAGAACATGAACAGCGCGTACGGCTCCATCTCGGCCGGGTGAATGCCGACCATCACCTTCGTAAAGACGAAGGTGTAAATCAGCAACAGCATCAATGGATTGAAGAACGACCAGAAGAAGCCGAGAACGGAACCCCGGTAGCGCGCTTTCAGATCACGGACCACCAGCGTCTGGATCAGTCCGCGAAAGCGAAACAGCTTGGCGAGGTTCTGGAGCATCACATGGCCCGGCTAAAGCCGGACACTACACGCGCCGGCGGCTCTCCGCCTGTAGCTGCTGCAGGGTCTGGAGCAGCGCGAGCCGGGAGCGTTCCCAGTCGATATCGTGCGGCACCGCACCGAGCTGCTCTTCGGCGCGCTTCATCCCGGCTTCGGCGCGCGCCTGGTCGAGGTCTTCGGCCCGCTCGGCGACCTGCGCCAGGATCGACACCTTGTCGGGCAGGACTTCCACGAACCCGATCGAGACCAGCAGGCTGTGCTTCTCGGCGCCCTGCCGGTACCACATGGCACCCGTACGGAGGGCGGTAAAGAACGGCGTGTGCCCGGGCAGCACGCCGAAGTCTCCCTCGACACCCGGCAACGACACCTCGTCCACTTCATACGACATCGAGTGGTCGGGCGAGACGATGTGCAGGGTGAGCTTGGTGGGTAACGCCATTGTCTAACCCTTGAGCGTCTTTGCCTTGGCGATCGCTTCGTCGATCGTCCCGACCAGGTAGAACGCCTGCTCGGACAGGCCGTCGTGCTTGCCTTCGGCAATTTCCTTGAAGCCGCGGATCGTCTCCTCGATGGTGACGTACTTGCCTTCAAGGCCGGTGAACTGCGAGGCGACGAAGAAGGGCTGCGACAGGAAGCGCTGGATCTTGCGCGCACGAGAGACCGCCAGCTTGTCTTCTTCCGACAGCTCGTCGATACCGAGAATCGCGATGATGTCCTGCAGGTCCTTGTAGCGCTGCAGGATCTGCTTCACCTGGCGGGCGACGTTGTAGTGCTCGTCGCCAATCACGCGCGGGTCGAGAATGCGCGAAGACGAGGCGAGCGGATCGACGGCCGGGTAAATGCCGAGTTCGGCAATCTGGCGCGACAGGTTAGTGGTGGCGTCCAGGTGGGCGAACGTCGTCGCCGGCGCCGGGTCGGTGTAGTCGTCGGCGGGCACGTAAATGGCCTGCACCGAGGTGATCGAGCCCTTCTTGGTCGAGGTGATGCGTTCCTGCAGCGCGCCCATTTCCGACAGCAGCGTCGGCTGGTAACCGACGGCCGACGGCATGCGGCCGAGCAGCGCCGACACCTCGGAACCCGCCTGCGTGAAGCGGAAGATGTTGTCGATGAACAGGAGCACGTCCTTGTTCTCGGCGTCCCGGAAGTACTCGGCGACGGTCAGCGCCGACAGGCCGACGCGCAGGCGCGCTCCTGGCGGTTCCGTCATCTGGCCATAGACCAGGGCGGCGCGGCTCTTCGACATGTCTTTCATGTCGATCACGCCCGACTCCTGGAACTCGAGCCACAGGTCGTTGCCTTCGCGGGTGCGTTCACCGACGCCCGCGAACACTGACACACCGCCGTGCTTCATGGCGATGTTGTTGATCAACTCCATGATGATGACGGTCTTGCCGACGCCGGCGCCGCCGAACAGGCCGATCTTGCCGCCCTGCAGGTACGGCTCGAGCAGGTCGATGACCTTGATGCCGGTCTCGAACATCTTCAGTTCGGTGGACTGCTGCTCCAGTGTCGGAGCGGGCCGGTGAATGGGCCAGTGCTCCTTCGACTTGACCGGCATGTCCGGGAAGTCGACGGGTTCGCCGAGCACGTTCAGCACGCGGCCCAGCGTTTCGGGACCGACCGGCACCGAGATCGGCGCGCCGGTGTCGATCACGCTCATGCCGCGCTGCAAGCCGTCGGTCGGCTTCATCGCGACGGTGCGCACGCGGCCTTCGCCCAGGTGCTGTTCGACCTCGGCGACGATGTCGACCTTCTCGCCACCCGACGAGCCGTCGTCCACGATCCGGACGGCGTTGTAGATGGCCGGCAGGTGCCCGCCCTCGTACTCGACGTCGATGACGGGTCCGATGACCTGGATGACTTTTCCGACCTTCGGGCCGACTTTCTGATCTGCTGCTGCTGTAGCCATATTAAGTAGCCTGCGCTCCCGACACGACTTCGATAATTTCCCGCGTGATGGCCGCCTGACGGACCTTGTTCATGTAGAGGGTCAGGCGATCCACCATTTCCTTGGCGTTGCGCGTCGCGCTGTCCATGGACTGCATGCGCGCCGCATGTTCGGCGGCCGACGATTCGAGCAGCGCGCGATTGACCTGCACCGCCACGTGCATCGGCAGCAGCGTGTTCAGCAACTGCTCGGGGTCGGGCTCGAACAGGTAATCCGCACCTTGGAGAGCCAGCCTCGCCGTAGCCCCGTCGCCCGTGTCTTCGGGGCGGAGGCGGGGGATGGGCAGCAGTTTCTCGATCACGACGCGCTGCGAGATCACCGACTTGAACTCGTTGTACACGAGGTACACCGAGCTGATGTCGGGGCCCAGGAAATCCTTGATCGCGGTGTTGGCAATCGCCTGCGCGTGCGACCACTGGACGTTCTGGAACAGGCCGACTTCCTCGTAGAGCACGTCGAAGCCGCGGCGCAGGAAGAAGTCACGGCCCTTGCGGCCGACCAGCGCCATGGCGACATCGCGTCCGTCAGGGGACTTCGGATTGTCGATCGAGAACTGCAACGCCGCCTTGGCGACGTTGGTGTTGAAGCTGCCGCACAACCCGCGGTCCGCGGTGATCACGATCAACAGCGTGCGCGCCGCGCGCGGATCGTCGTTCAGCAGCGCATGCTTCGACGCATCCGTGCGCGTCGCCAGGTTGTTGAACACCCGGAGCATCTCCTGCGCGTACGGACGGCCGCGGAGAATGCGTTCCTGCGCGCGGCGCAGCTTCGACGAAGAGACCATTTTCATGGCCTTCGTGATCTGCTGCGTCGACTTGACCGCGCGGACGCGACGACGGATGTCTAGGAGTGACGGCATCGGTTAGGCCTTCGCGAGGCTGCCCTTCATCGCGACGAAGTGCTCACCGAATTCCTTCAGCGCCGCATTCAAGTCGGCCTTGAGCGCATCGTCCAGCTGCTTCTTCTCGCGGATCGCCTGCAGCACGTTGCCGAAGCGGGTCTGCATGAACTTGACGAGCTCGTCCTGCGCGGCGCCGACGTCCGCGACCGCGATCGGGTCAAGGAAGCCGTTGACGCCGGCATAGAGAATGACAACCTGCTGTTCGACGGCCAGCGGCGCGTACTGCTTCTGCTTCAGCACTTCCACGAGGCGGGCGCCGCGATTGAGTTGGTTCTGGGTGGCCTTGTCGAGGTCGCTGCTGCCAAACTGCGCGAAGGCCGACAGCTCGCGGTACTGCGCGAGGTCGAGGCGCAGGGTGCCGGCCACCTGGCGCATGGCCTTGATCTGGGCCGCACCACCGACGCGCGACACCGAGTTGCCGACGTTGATGGCCGGGCGCACGCCCTGGTTGAACAGGTCGGCTTCCAGGAAGATCTGGCCGTCAGTAATCGAGATGACATTGGTCGGGATGTACGCCGACAAGTCGCCTGCCTGCGTTTCAATGATCGGCAAGGAGGTCAGCGAACCGCCGCCCAGCTTGTCGTTCAACTTCGCCGCTCTCTCCAGCAGGCGCGAGTGCAGGTAGAAGACGTCGCCGGGGTACGCCTCGCGGCCGGGCGGACGGCGCAGCAGCAGCGAGATTTCACGATACGACTGCGCGTGCTTCGAGAGGTCGTCGTAAATCAGCAGCGCGTGCTTGCCGTTGTCGCGGAAGTACTCGCCCATGGCCGTCGCCGAGTAGGGGCTGATGTAGAGCATGGGGGCCGGGTCCGATGCAGTCGCGGCGACCACGATCGTGTAGCGCATGGCATCGGCTTCCTCGAGCGTGCGCACGACCTGCGCTACCGTGGACTGCTTCTGGCCGATGGCGTTGTAAATACAAATGACGCCGGTGTCCTTCTGGTTCAGGATGGCGTCGAGCGCGACCGCGGTCTTGCCGGTCTGGCGGTCGCCGATGATCAGCTCGCGCTGGCCACGACCAATCGGCACCATGCCATCGATCGACTTGAGGCCAGTCTGCATGGGCTCGCGCACCGACTGGCGGTCCACCACGCCGGGCGCAATGCGTTCGATCGGCGACAGCTTGTTGGTGAGGATCGGACCCTTGCCGTCAATCGGCTGGCCCAGCGCATTGACGACGCGGCCGAGCATTTCTTCGCCGACTGGCACCGAGATGATGCGGCCGGTGCGCTTGACTGGATCGCCTTCCTTGATGACCGTGAAGTCGCCCAGCAACACCGTGCCGACGCTGTCTTCTTCGAGGTTGAGGGCAATGCCGAACACCCCGTGCGGGAACTCAAGCATCTCGCCGGCCATGGCGCGCTGGCAGCCATGCACCTTGGCGATGCCGTCACCCACTGACACCACGGTGCCAGTCTCGGCCACATCCACCGCGACGGCAAAACTGCCAATCTGCTCGCGGATGATCTTGGAAATCTCGTCGGCTTTTATGCTCATAAGCTTCTTTGGTCCGCCACCCATGTGGTGTCCGGCTTGGCCGGACCTTGCCAGTCCGCCTAAAGGCGGACTCTACTTCGTTAACTCCGCGCGCATCCGCGCCAGCTGCGTGCGAACGCTGCCGTCGTACACCGTGCTGCCGATCGTCGCGACCACGCCGCCCATGAGGGCGGGGTCAACGCTGACCGACAGGTCCACATTCTTGCCCGTGACCTTGCTGAGGCTGCTGACCAGGGCGGCGGTCTGCTCCGGCGACAGCGGCGTGGCGCTGGCGACGTCGGCGCGCACGATGTTCTGGTGCGCATCCAGGCGCGCGCGAAAGGCCGTCACCATACCCGGCACCAGGCTGAGTTTCTGCGACAGCGCGAGCACCAGCAGCATCTTGCGCAGCGGCGGCGCGGCCTCGAGCTTGTCGGCGATGGCGCCGATCACGCTCTTGCGTGCCTCGTCTGGCACGCCGTGGCGGGTGGCCTGCTGCAGCAGCTCGTGGTGCTCGTGCATGACCTCGGCCAGCACGGCGAGGTCGCGATCGATCTTCGCGAGGTCGGCGTTCTCTTGCAGCGCGACGTCGAACAGCGCCCTGGCGTAGCGATTGGCGGAAGCGCTCATGACCGGTCCTTCACCTGCGTCAAGTACTGGTCCACGAGGCGCGCCTGGTCGGCGGGCGTGATTTCCTTCTTCAGGCGCTCGGTCGCCAGCTGCACCGACAGGTCGGCGGCGTGCTCGAGAATGTCCTTCTTGGCAAGGCGCACCTGCAGGTCGATCTCGCGGCGCGTCTGCTCGAGCAGGCGTTCGCGTTCGGCTTCGGCGGCCGCGGCGATGCGTTTCTCTTCGGAGACGATCTCGTCGGCGCCACGCGTGCGCAGCGCCGCCAGTTCACCGGGAAGCGCCTGGAGTTTCTGTTCGACCGCCGCGAGCTGCGCCGTGGCCGCGGCCTTGATCTCGGCGGCCTCCACCAGGTCCTTGCGGATGGTGGCGCTGCGGGTGGCCAGGTACTCTTTCATCGGCCCGTTGCCGAAGTAGTAGATCACGCCGACGAAGATGATGAAGTTGGCGACCGGCCAACCCATGCCGAGGATCATTTCGCCGATGCTTTGATCGTGGCCGCCTTCGGCGGCGAACGCCGGGGCCGCGAGCATGGTCGCCATTGCGAAGAGCAATGCCGACACGAGCCTGCCGCGCCGAAGCTCGGGGGTGGTGCCGAGCGAAGACGGGAGTTTGCGCTTTAATTCACAAGCGGCGAGGAATGTGGTCTGCACTTCGGTTCCTGCCTTGTTGCTAGGAAGCCCGGCCGAGCACGCGCGAAACGATGGCGCCGGCCAGGTTGTTGGCATCGCGGTCGAGGGTTTCGCGCGCGATTTGTGATTCCTGCTGCACGCGTGCGGTCGCGGTCTTCAATTCCTGTTCGACAATGGCCCGGGTGGTCGCCAGCAGCGACGCGCGCTGGTCGAGCGCGGCCTTGCGCATGTCGTCCATCTGGCCGTACACCTCGGCGCGGGCCGCGTTTAATTTGAGATCGTATTCAGCCGCCGCGGCGGTCGCCTTGTGCGACGCCGACTCGGCGAGCTCGCGCGCGCTGCGCACCGCAGTGCTGCGTTGGTCGATGACCTGCAGGATCGGCTTGAACACCAGGCTGTTCAACAAATAGGTGCACAGGAGCAGGAACGCGACGACCCAAAGGGTGGTGATGTCTGGTGTTAACAAACGGTTAATCGTATCACGCGGAAACGAGGGTGCCTAGGGGGCCTCAGGGCCTTAAGGTGCCTAACGTGCTTAGGGTGGATAGGGTGCCAAAGGTGCGTCAGACGGCGGCCGATATAGCATATTTGGGGCAAACGACAGAATCAACTGATTCTGAGACGCGCGTCGCCGATGGCCCCGACCGAGCCCACAAAACAGGCCGGAACTCCCGCGGCTTTCAGGGCGGCCAGCGCCTGGTCCGCCTGGGAGGGATCCACCGACAGGAACAGGCCTCCGGACGTCTGGGGGTCGAAGACCAGGTCCTGAAGCTCAGCGGCAACGCCGGGACCGAACATGACGCCGGCCGCAAAGTGCTCGCGGTTGGTGGCCATGCCGCCCGACTTGTTCGCGGCCACCATTTCCAGCACCCCGGGGATCAGCGGCAGAGCGGCCGCGTCCAGCTCGAGGGTCACATGGCTGGCGGCGGCCATCTCAGATCCGTGGCCGGCCAGGCCAAAGCCGGTGATGTCGGTGCACGCGTGCACCCCGTCCAGGCCGGCAATAGCTTCGGCGGCAGCCTTGTTCAGCGTGCGCATGGACGCGACCGCGTGCTCCACGACCTGTTCAGGCGCGCGGCCGAACTTGATCGCGGTGCCGACGATGCCGGTGCCGATGGGCTTGGTCAGGAAGAGCACATCGCCGTCCTTCGCGCCGGCATTGGTCCAGATCCGAGCC
>JBBQSP010000051.1:0-36241 GCA_038213735.1 Vicinamibacterales bacterium
TACCATCTCTGCCACGAGTCGCCGCATCTGGCGACACTCTCCGTCCTTCGCATCTGATCGTCCTGTTGCTTCGGCAACGCTCGGGCGGCGCTAAAGCGCCGCCCCTTCTGGCATGAAGACAAGGACGAATCAGATGATCAATCGACGTACGTTCGTGAAGGGACTGGCCGTGGGCGGCGCCGCCGCCGGCCTGGGCATGTGGCCGTCTCGCGGGTTTGCACAGGCCGACGCGCGCACCAGCCAGGCCACGCTGACCGGCACCGAATTCGACCTGCGCATTGCCGAATCGCCCGTGAACTTCACGGGCGCCCCGCGCATCGGCATTACTGTCAACGGCACCATCCCGGCGCCGCTCGTGCGCTGGCGCGAGGGCGACACGGTCACCATGCGCGTGGCCAACGCGCTGGACGAGGACACCTCGATTCACTGGCACGGCATGATCCTGCCGGCCAACATGGACGGGGTGCCGGGGTTGAGCTTTCACGGCATCCACCCGGGCGAGACCTACACCTACAAGTTCACCGTGCGCCAGGGCGGCACCTACTGGTATCACAGCCATTCGGGCTTCCAGGAGCAGCGCGGCCTGTATGGCCCGCTCGTGATCGATCCGCAGGAGCCGGAGCCGTTCCGCTACGACCGCGAGCACGTGGTGCTGCTCACCGACTGGACCGACGAAGACCCGAAGCGCGTGTTCCGCAAGCTGAAGAAGCAGGCCGACTACTACAACCGCGATCGCCGCAACTTCGGTGACTTCTTGAAGGACGTCAGGGAGAACGGCTTTAAGGCCACGGTCGCCGAGCGGCGGGCCTGGGGCGACATGCGCATGTCGGCGACCGACCTGGCCGACGTGTCGGGTCACACCTACACGCACCTGGTGAACGGCGTTCCCCCCGCGGGCAACTGGACCGGCCTGTTCAAGCCGGGCGAGCGGGTGCGCTTGCGGGTGATCAACGGCTCGGCGATGACGTATTTCGATGTCCGCATCCCGGGATTGAAGATGACCGTGGTCGCCGCCGACGGCCAGTACGTGCACCCGGTGACGGTGGATGAGTTCCGCATCGCCACCGCCGAGACGTTTGATGTGATCGTCGAGCCGTCGGGACAGGACGCCTTCACGATCTTCGCGCAGGCGATGGACCGCACGGCCTATGCGGCCGGCACCCTTGCCGTGCGCGAGGGCCTGCAGGCGCCGGTGCCGTCGCTCGACCCGCGTCCGCTGCTGACCATGGCCGACATGGGTCACGGCGGCCCGGGACACGACATGGCAGCGATGGCGCCGCCGGCCGCCGCCGATCCCCACGCCGGGCACACCATGCCGGCCCCACCCGCCGCACCCGATCCCCACGCCGGGCACACCATGCCGGTTCCACCTGCCGCACCCGATCCCCACGCCGGGCACACCATGCCCGCCGCACCTGCTGCACCCGCCGCACCCGACCCCCATGCCGGTCACGACATGTCGGGCGGCGGTCAGGCACATCCGGCCACCGAGCGCCGCAATCCCCTGGTCGACATGCAGACCATGGCCCCGTCCGCGCGGCTGAACGACCCCGGTATTGGCCTGCGCGACAACGGCCGCCGCGTGCTGACCTATGCCGACCTGAAGAGCACCTTCGCCGATCCCGACGGCCGCGATCCGGGCCGCACGGTGGAACTGCACCTCACTGGCCACATGGAGCGGTTCGCCTGGTCGTTCAACGGCGTCAAGTTCGCCGACGCGGAGCCGCTGCGGCTGACCTACGGCGAGCGCCTGCGCGTTGTGCTGGTGAACGACACCATGATGACGCACCCGATCCACCTGCACGGCATGTGGAGCGACCTCGAAGACGAGGCGGGGAACTTCCTGGTGCGCAAGCACACCATCGACATGCCGCCGGGCACCAAGCGCGCGTACCGGGTGCGCGCCGATGCGCTCGGCCGATGGGCGTTCCACTGTCACCTGCTCTTTCACATGGAAGCCGGCATGTTCCGCGAAGTGCGGGTGGAGGAATAAATGGGTGCCATCCGGCTCATTCGCGTGATGTTGCTGGTGCTCGGGTGCACCGTGCCGTCAACGGTCGTGGCGCAAACCACGCCCGTGCCGCCGCCAACGGAAGAGGATCGCAAGGCGGCGTTCCCGCCGGATCTGCAGGGCCACGCCGTGCACGACACCGGCATCCACTACATGCTGCTGTTCGATCAGCTGGAGTCCGAGTTCTCCGGCGCCGGCGTCGGCGCGCTCTGGGACACCAACTTGTGGGTCGGCGGTGATCTGAACCGCATTTGGGCCCGCACCGAAGCAGCCTACGAGGATGGCGAGTTCGAGCATGCCGAGGGCCACCTGCTGCTCGGCCGCAACTTCTCGCGCTGGTGGACCGTGGTCGGCGGCGTGCGGCAGGACTTCGCCCCCGGCGTCGGACGCACCTGGATGGCGGTGGGCCTCCAGGGCCTCGCGCCACAGTGGTTCGAGGTCGAGAGCACGTTCTACCTCGGCGAATCGGCCAGGACGTCGGCGCGGCTCGAGGTCGAGTACGACCTGCTGTTCACCGACAAGCTGATCATGCAGCCGCTGATGGAGATGAACCTGTACGGCAAGGATGATCCGGAGCGGGGCATCGGCGCCGGCCTGAGCACCATCGAATTCGGTGCCCGGTTCCGTTACGAAATCCGCCGGGAGCTGGCGCCCTATGCCGGCCTGGTCTGGCACCGCAAGGTGTTCGGCACCGGCGACCTGGCCCGCGAGCAGGGGCACGACGTCGGCGGTTGGCGCCTCGTGACCGGTTTGAGGGTATGGTTCTGACATGACCAGACGGGCATTCGCGACGGCGTTGCTGGTGGCCCTGGGGCTGACGGGCATCTCGGCCCACGAGAAGTTCAAGATCGTGGGGACGATCGTCAAGGTTCACGCCACGCAGCTCGACGTGAAGGCGGTGGACGGCGCGACCTACGAGATCGACATGAACGAGACCACGCAGGTCATGCAGGGGCTGAAGAAGCTGCCGCAGTCGGTGTTGCGGCCCGGGCTGCAGGTGACCGTCGATGCCCTGGGGCACGACATGTTCGATTTGGAAGCTGTATTGGTCACCCTGCAGTAGCGGCCACCTGGGGCTCGCCCTTCGGGCTCGTGGGGCTCGGGCTTCGCGCTCCGTGGGGCTCGCGCCTCCGGCGCTCGTAGGGGCGAGGGGAAGGGGACCCCAAGAGGCCGCCCGAAGGCGGCCGACCCCACGAGGGCGCGAAGCGCCGAGCCCGACGAAGGCGCGCAAGCGCCGAGCCCCACGCCGCCGCTACTTCGCGACGAGCGTGAACTTCTGCACGCGGCGCCCCGTGGAGGCTTCGCCGACGTACAGGTTGCCCCGGCTGTCGATGCTCATGCCGTGTGGGCGCAGGAACTGGCCGACCTGCCGGCCGCCGCGGCCGAACTCGCCAATGACCTCCATGTCGCTGCGGCGGAGGATCCACACCTTGTGGTTGGTGCCGTCCGCCATGTAGAGAAACTGCTGGGCCGCGTCCTGCGACGGCACCAGCACGAACGCCGATCCCGACGACCGCGTCAGCGGGGCGATGATCTTCTCGCTGAGGAACGTGCCCTTCTGGTCGAACACCTGGATGCGGTTGCCGCGGCGATCGGCCACGTAGATCTTCCCGTCCTTCGTGCCGGTAATGCCGTGCACGGTCGAGAACTGCGTGTTCGGCACGGCGGGGTCGTTCGCCATCTTCTGCGTATCGTCTGGCGGCTTCCCATACGCGCCCCAGTGGCGCAGGTACTTGCCGGTGGCGCCGTCGACGACGATGACGCGGCGGTTGCGGTAGCCGTCGGCGATGAAGGCCTCGTTGGTCTTGGGATCGACCCAGATGCCAGCCGGCCCGCCCATCAGCATGGTGTCGTTGCTGCCGGCGTTCTTGTCGAACTCACCGATCGTGAATACGAGCTTGCCGGCGCGCGTAAACTTCATCACGCGGTGATGCGCGTGGCTGCCGACCCACACGAAGTCGTTGTGATCCACGAAGATGCCGTGCGGGTTCTTCGGAAACTGCGACGGGTCTTGGGTCGCCGCATCACCCCAGCCCTGTACCAGCTTGCCCTGCGGGTCGAACTCGAGCACGACCGGCGCCGGCCGGCAGCATGTGCCCATGGGCGGCGTCTGCATTTCATAAAGCTCTTCTTCGGTAAGCGTTTCGGGCAGGTGCGTGACCCACACGTGCTGCTTGGCGTCCACGAACACGCCGGTGACCGAGCCAAGAATCCAGTTGTTCGGCAGTTCGAGCGGCCAGGATGGATCGACCTGGAAGCGCGGCGCCGCCGGCTTCGCCTGGGCGCTCGCGGTGTCGCGCTCGGACGCGATGCCGCCAACCAAAATTGTGAGGAGGATGACGAGTGAGAGGTGCCATTTCGTTCGCATGCCGAGACGATAACACGGGCGCCCAAACCCATCTGTATCCGCGTGTCACGCCCGCCATGGCGGGGGGATAGTGAGCGACTAGCTCCTGCGTGGCACGTCGGTTGCAGCAGTTGGGGCGTGTCCCAGTCTTCGATTCGCAGTTGGCCGCTGATGCTCCGCGTGGTTGTGGCGGTGTTCGCCGCGGCTACCGCGGTGTTTGGCTGGGGTTTCTATGCGCTCCTCTCCGGGATGCCGGGCCGCGAGGAGCTGCGGGCCTTCAGCGTGATGCCGAGCGCGACCGTTCTTTATGACGCGGCCGACCGTGCAACTTTTACCATCGCGAAGGAACACCGCATTGAAGTGCCATTGGCACAGGTATCGCCCTACCTGATCAAGGCAGTGATTGCCATCGAGGACCGCCGCTTCTTCGACCATGATGGCCTCGATCCCATCCGTATTGCCGGCGCCGCCTTCGCGGTCATCCGCGCCCGCGAAGCCGTGCAGGGCGGCAGCACCATCACGCAGCAGCTGGCCCGTCAGTCGGTGGGTCGCCAGAAGACCGTGCGCCGCAAGCTGCGGGAAGTGGTCTTCGCGGTACAACTCGAGCGCCACTTCACCAAGAACGAGATTCTCGAGCTCTATCTCAACAAGGTCTACTTCGGAGACGGTCTCTACGGCGTCGAAGCGGCGTCGCGCGGCTACTTTAACAAGCCCGCGTCGGCGCTCACCTTGCCCGAGGCGGCGCTGCTGGCCGGCCTGCTGAAGGCGCCATCGAATTACGCGCCTACGGTGGATCCGTCCAAGGCAGAAGACCGCCAGCAGGTTGTGCTCGGGGCCATGCTGGCGTCGAAGGTGATCACGAAAACGGAGCACGTGCAGGCCATGCGCGCGCAGGTAACGATTGAGGACGGCCTGCGCGGCCCGGAACCCTTCGGCCACTACTTCAAGGAAGAAGTCCGCCGGCAACTGGTCGAGCGCTTCGGCTGGCCGCTGGTGTCGGAGGGCGGCCTGCATGTCTACACCACCATCGATTCGGCCATGCAGCGCGCCGCTGACGCCGAGGTCACGCGCAGCCTCGCCGAGATCGATCGCACCCGCAAGGGCGCCGCGGACGGCCCCGCGCTGCAGGCCGCGCTGATTGCGATCGATCCGCAGTCCGGCGCCGTGCGCGCGTTGGTCGGCGGCCGCGACTTCGTGGCCAGCTCGTACGATCGCGCCCTGGTCGCCCGGCGTCAGCCGGGCTCCGCGTTCAAGCCGTTCATTTATGCGGCCGCCGTCGAGGCGGGCTACGGCCCGAACGACACCATCGAAGATCTGGGCGGCCCCGTGATTGCCAACGCCTCCTGGGATCCCGCTGACGAACACCTCGAGGACGACTGGGTGTCGCTGCGCGACGGCTTGCGCCTGTCGAGCAACCGCGCGGCCGTTCGCCTGCTCGCCGACGTTGGGCTGACGCGCACGCTGAAGTTGGCCCGCGGGTTCGGCTTCACCGACCTGCCGAATGTGCCGTCGGTGGCGCTCGGCGCCGGCGAGGTGACGCTGCTGTCGCTCACGTCCGCGTACTCGGCCTTTGCCAACGGCGGCGCCATCACGCCGCCGTCGTTGATTCGGAAGGTCGTCGATGCCGATGGCGTCGTGCTGTTCGAGTCGGCCGAGACGCCGCGGCAGGCGATCAAGCCCATCACCGCGTACCTGATGGCCGACATGCTGCGCGGCGTGATCGACGCCGGCACCGGCTCGGGTGCCAGGCGGCATGGGTTCACGTTGCCCGCGGGCGGCAAGACCGGCACCACCAACGACTACAAGGACGCGTGGTTCGTCGGCTTCACGCCGTCGATCGTGACCGGGGTGTGGGTGGGCTTCGATCAGCCGCGCACCATCCGCGGCAATGGCTACGCGTCGGAACTCGCGGTGCCCATGTGGTCGCGCTTCATGAAGTCGGCCACGCAGGGTGACAAGTCCGCCTGGGTGAAGCGTCCGGCGGGCGCCAGTCGCGATGTGCGCCTCGCGCGCGCCGAGCCCAGGAGCGACGCCGAACCGGTGCTCCAGCCCGTCGCCGCCGCCGACGAGCGCGGCGAACTCCAGGAGAATCCCAAGAAGAAGCGCGGCTTCTGGGGCCGGCTGTTCGGTAAGGGCGACAAGGACGACAAGGACGACAAGAAGAACTAGGGTGCCTAGGGTGCCTAAGGTGCCTTGGGTGCTCGTATACTGTGCGTCATATGGGTGCACACATGACTCGTCGGTGGAAGACCCTCTTGACCGTCGGCCTGCTGGCCCCGGCACTGACCGCGGTTATCACGCCGCTCGCGCTACGGGCCGAGCGGCAAGCGGCGGCGCCGGCCGCTGAGGTCACCTTCACGCGCGATATCGCGCCGATCCTCCAACGCAGCTGCGAGAACTGCCACCGGGCCGAAGGCGTGGCGCCGATGGCGCTGCAGACCTACGAGGAGGCGCGGCCGTGGGCGCGCGCCATCAAGCAGCGCACCGGCATTGGCCCGAAGGCCGGCGTCATGCCGCCGTGGTATGTCGAGAAGAACATCGGCATCCAGACATTCAAGAACGATCCGTCGCTCGGCGCGGAGGAGATCGCGAAGATCGCGCGGTGGGCCGACAGTGGCGCGCCGCGCGGCAACCCGGCCGACCTGCCGCCTGCGCGCGTGTGGAACGACAGCTCGAGGTGGTCGATCGGCACCCCCGACCTGGTGATCAAGACCACGCCGATACTGGTCAAGGGTACGGCGCCCGACTGGTGGGGCGAGATCCCGCGCGTGCCGACGGGCCTGACCGAAGATCGCTACGTCTCGGCCCTGGAGGTCAGGGAGGTCAACGACGTCGGGTCGAGCGGCACGGGCCGCGAAACCGTCGGCGGCCGTTTCGTGTTCCATCACATGATCTGGAGCACGCGCGTGATCGGCGAAGAGGGCGCGCCGGCCGATCCGCTGGCGGCGGGTGATGACAGCACCTCGTGGCCGGTGCACGAGGTCGGCCGCGAAGCCGACTTCTTCGACCCCAAGTCGGCGCGGCTGCTCAAGGCCGGGTCGAGCATCGTGTCCGACTCGGTGCACCTGCACTCGAACGGCCGCGATACCACGGCGCATCTCGAGATCGCCTTCAAGTTCATGCCGAAAGGCTACAAGCCGGAATACCGCCGCGCCACCTACGCGCTCGGCAACGGCGTGGACATCGACATCAAGGCGATGGAGGGCGGCCAGCAACTGCATGCCTACGCGCTGCTGAAGGAGAACACCAAGATCCTGTCGTTCGAGCCGCACCTGCATGCCCCCGGCGCGCGCATGTGCCTCGAGGCGATCTGGGGCTACAACATCCAGACCATCAACTGCGTGGGTTACGACCACAACTGGGTCCGTGGCTACGACTATGACGATGACTCGGCGCCGCTGCTGCCCAAGGACACCATCCTGCACATCGTCGGTTACATGGACAACTCGACGTCGAACAAGAACGTGCCGGATCCACGGAACTGGCAGGGGTCGGGCAACCGTTCGGTGGCCAACATGTTCATCGACCTGGGCAATCGCGTGTTCCTGACCGACGAGCAGTTCCAGGCCGAGATGGCGGCACGCCGCGAGAAGCTGAAGCTGACGAGGAACAGCATGGTGATTGGCTGCCCGCTGTGCAACATTCCACCGCCGGCGCCGGCCGCGGCGAGGCCGCAGCAGTGAAGGGGACGTCGATGACAGGCGGGACTAAAGTCCCGCCTCTTCTGGTTCTCTCCTTGTTGCTTGCGGGCGCGGCCCACGCCCAGTCGCTGTCGTATTCACGCGGGCAGAATGTGTCGCCGGCCTACGAAGGATGGGAACAGGCGGCCGACGGCACGAAGTACTTCGTGTTTGGTTACATGAACCGCAATTGGGAAGAAGAGATCGACGTGCCGGTCGGTCCCGACAACGGCTTCAACATCGGCGACGCCGACCAGGGCCAGCCCACGCGTTTTCTGCCGCGGCGCAACCGGTTCGTGTTTCGCGTTCCGGTGCCGGCGGGCTTCTCGGATAAGGACGAGCTCATCTGGACCCTGACCACGCAGGGCAAGTCCGAGAAGGCGTATGCGAGCTTGCGGCTTGACTACCAGATTGATGACGTGGTTCGGGCGTCGGAGACCGGCGCGCTCGGCGCCGGCTCGAGCAGCCCGGAGATCCGCGCCAACACGCCGCCGACGCTCGAGGTGCAGGGACGCAAGGCGCTGAACGCCAAGGTCGGCGAAGCGGTCACGCTGGTCGTGCAGGTGGGGGACGATGGCGTGCCGAGGCGGCGGGGATCGGGGCTGGCCGGCGCGGCCGTCGCCAATACGGGTTCGCGGCGCGACACCGCGGCCGACACGCCGGTCGAATCGCAGGCGCCCGTGCGCGTGAACCGCGCGTGGCTGCCCCCGGCGCGGGTCACGGTCGGCAAGAACGTCGGCCTGCACGTGTCCTGGTTCGTGTACCGCGGCAAGGGCTCGGTGACGTTCACGCCCGACCAGGTGATGTCGTGGGAGGACACGCGCGCCGGGGCCAACTCGCCGTGGGCGCCGGTGTGGGTGCCGCCGCCGATGCCGGCCGATGGGCACGTGTCGGTGCAGGCGACGTTCTGGGAACCCGGCGTCTATGTGCTGCGCGCGCGTGCCGATGACGGCGCGTTGACCGCCGACGGGCACGTCACTGTCACTGTTACGCGTTAGGGCTCGGCGCGCATGTTGCATCACCGACTGGTATGAAACCGAACGCGAAGGTCACGATCACTCGTGAAGAGGTGGATGTTCCAGAGTTCGTCCTGCGTATCGATGGCGACCGGCTGGGCGGGCTCGACTACACGCTGCCAGAGGCCGGCGTGATGCGGATCGAATATGTCGAGGTGTCGCCCGAGTTGCGCGGCACCGGGTTGGGGCGCCAGCTGGTGGCCGCCGCGGTTGACTGGGCGCGCGAGGGCCACCTGAAGATTGTCCCCATCTGCGGCTACGCCCGCGCGGTCATGACGCGCGATCCGGAGATGAGCAAGCTGCTTCGCTGATCCGAAGAGCCAGCCACAGACTTATCCCGCCATAGCGCGTAGCGCGACGGCGGATTACGCAGATTACACAGATTCGGTCGCGACTCAATCAGGCGCGCCACTTGGGTTAGCGTATCGGGATGCCGTTCATCACCGTCAACGCCCTCCCGGTGCGCGAGATCTTTCCCGGCCTGCGCGCACGACTCATTCACACCGATCGCCAGACGCACTCGTGGATCGAGGTTGATGCCGGCGCGGCGTTTCCCGAGCATCAGCATCCGCACGAGCAGATCGTCAGCGTCATCGAAGGGGAGTTGGAGGTGATCCTGGGTGGGGTCGTGCATCGCCTGACCCCAGGATCGGTGCTGGTGATTCCGCCCGACGTACGCCACTCCGGCCACGGCGTTACCGCCTGCCGTGTGCTCGACGTGTTCTCGCCGGCCAGGGACGATTACCGCTAGTCGCGCCGGCCGAGCGTGATCTGCACCGTGTGCGTGGCGCCGTCGTCCACGAGCGGGATGGCCAGGTGGTTGACGGTGACACCGTCCAGTTCGGCGCGGACCACGTGGTTCCAGACGCGTTGCGGGTTGCGCACCTGGATGTCGTAGCGCGACGAGCCGTGCCGCCACTCGATCGTGTAGGCGGTCCAGGACGAGGGCACGCAGGGATCGATCATGAACGTGTTGCCGCGCCGGCGCAGGCCGAGGATGCTTTCGAGGCCGGCCCGGTACAACCAACCCGCTGAACCCGTGTACCAACTCCAGCCGCCGCGCCCCGCATGCGGCGGCCGCGCGTAGACATCACCCGCCAGCACGTACGGTTCCAGCCGGTAGCGCGCCGCTTCGGCGGCCGTTCGCGAGTGGTTAATCGGGTTGATCATGTGGAACAGCTCGCTGGCCTCGTCGCCGCTGCCGAGCCTGGCAATGGCCATCACGACCCAGACCGCGGCGTGCGTATACTGGCCGCCGTTCTCGCGAATGCTGGGCGGGTAGCCCTTGATGTAGCCGGGATCCTGGTTCGACTTGTCGAATGGCGGCGTCAGCAGCAGGATCACCTTCGACTGCCGCGCGATCAGCGCGGCCCGCACCGCGTCCATGGCGCGCTCGGCGAACCGGGTCGGCACCGCGCCCGACAACACCGCCCACGACTGCGCGATCGAGTCGATGACGCACTCGTCATTCTGGGCCGAACCGAGCGGCCGGCCATCGTCGTAGTAGCCGCGGCGGTACCATTCGCCGTCCCACGCCTCCTCGAGGCGCGCCGACAGGTGGCGGGCCTGCTGGCGATAGCGCGCGGCCAGGGTGTGCTCGTTGCGGCTCTCGCAGATCGGCGCGAAGTCGGACAGGACGTGGTGGATGAAGAAGCCCAGCCACACGCTTTCGCCGCGGCCTTCGGCGCCGACCCGGTTCATGCCGTCGTTCCAGTCGCCGGCGCCGATCAGCGGCAGGCCGTGCGGCCCGCTGGTCAAGCCGCGGTCGATGGCGCGGCGGCAATGCTCGAACAGCGTGCCGGTTTCTCCCGACAGCGTGGGCTGCTCGTACGCCTCGGGTTCACCGGGCGGCAGCGGCGGCGCCGTGATGAACGGGACCATCTCGTCGAGCACGCCGGTGTCACCGGTGGTGCGCACGTACTCGGCGACGACGAATGGCAGCCAGAGCAGATCGTCCGAGCAGCGGCTGCGCAGGCCGCGTCCGGCCGGTTCGTGCCACCAATGCTGGACGTCGCCTTCGACGAACTGGCGTCCGGCCGCGCGCAGGAGGTGTTCGCGCGCCAGATGCGGCGCCGCGAGCAGCAACGCCATCACGTCCTGCAGCTGGTCGCGGAAGCCATAGGCGCCGCCCGGCTGGTAGTAGCCGGCGCGGGCCCAGAAGCGGCACGACAGGTCCTGGTAGACCAGCCAGCGGTTCATCAGCAGGTCGAACGAATCGTCCGGCGTCTTGACCTTGATGACGTCGAGCGTGCGATCCCAGAAGGCCTGCACCTGCTCGAGGGCGGCGGTGGCCTGCGCGGGCGAGACGTGGGCGTCGATCAACTGCAGGGCATGGGCGCGGCTGCGGCCTTCGCCGAGCACGAACACCATCTGGCGGGTCTCGCCGGGGTTGAGCACCACGCGCACCTGCAGGGCCGCGCAGGGGTCGAGGCCGGCGCCGAATTCCCCGGTCAGGCTCTCGTCCTTGAGCGCCGCGGGCTGCGTGGCTGAGCCGTTGCGGCCGATGAACGAGCGGCGGTTGCCGGTGGCTGAAACCGGCCGCTCGCTGGCGGCGGCAAAGCAGACGCGCCCGGCAAACTCCGTGTTGTACGCGTTGGTCGCCAGCACAACGCCGCGGACCGGGTCGTAGTCGGTGATCACGTGCCGCTGCTCGGTCTCGCGCGGCGGCCCGATCACCCACTCGTTGTAGGCGAACACGCTCAGATGTCGCGTTGACGGGGTGGTGTTGACCAGCGTCAGCTGCGAGTACTTCACCGGATCAACGGCGTCGACGAACACGTCGAGCGAGTGGTGCACGCCCTCGAAGGAGCGCGAGAACCGCGTGACGCCGGCGCCGTGCCGGATCAGGAAGCGCCCGCTCGCCCGGTGCCGCGCCATCGGGCCGGGCGTCGGCGACCACGTCGCCCCGGTGTCATCGTCGCGAACGTAAATCGCCTCGCCGCTCGGGTCGGTGACCGGATCGTTGGCAAACGGGGTCAGCCGGTTCTCGCGGCTGTTCTCGGACCAGGTGGTGGCGCCGCCGCTCGAGCTGAGCACGGTGCCGAAGCGGGGATTGCTGATGACGTTGGACCAGGGCGCCGGTGTGTCCTGGTCGCCCTCGAGCACGATCGCGTAGGTCTTGCCGCCATCGGCGAAGCCGCCGAGGCCATTGGCCAGGGTCAGCGGCGGCACGCTGACGCTCATGCTCGGCCACGAGGGCGGCGACAGGTCCGCGACCGGGTCGGTGAGGGTGTCGGCGAGCGCCGGCAGCGTCAGCGAGACGAGGGGCGCCTGCGCCGGGTGGGCGAGGTGCGCGCGCAGGTCACCCTGGCTCGATTCGAGCACCGCCCGCGCGACCGCATGAAACAGCATGCGCTCGGCGTGGCCCATCATGTCGGTGCGCAGCAGGAAGACGCCGCCCGGCTGGTGCTTCCACATGCGCCACGGGCCATCGTCCAGCAGCGAGGTCAGGCTCGACTGGACCTCGTCCATGTAGCTGACCGGGTGCTCGTTGAGGATCACGAGGTCAACCTTCAGGCCCTTGAGGCGCCAGTACTCCTGCGCTTCGAGGGCCTCGCGCACGAGGCCGAGGTCCTGCTCGAGGACGCGCACCAGCAGGATCGGCAGGTCGCCGGAAATGCCGTGGCTCCACAGGCTGTTCTGGCCCATCTCGTTGGCGGCGAGCACGTCGGCGGCGGCGCGCAGGGAGCCGTCGACGCCGGCGACGCGCGAGGCCAGGCGTTCGAACAGCACGGCCTCCTCGCTCGAGACGTCCATGTGGCGGCGCGTGCTCTGCGAGTGGGCCAGGGCCAGGGCCAGGGTCCGGGGCGCGGTGCTCGGGTCGCGGTAGGTTTGCGCGAGGGCCCGCGCGGTTTCGCGATCGGGGGCGATGCCGGTGGCGAAGCACAGGCGCGCGGATTCGCCCGGCGCGATGCGGACGCGCTGACGCAGGCTCAGGATCGGGTCGAGCACGTAGCCGGTGGTGCCCGACAACGGCCGGCCATCGAGGGCGATCGGGTTGTCGAGCGTGCGGCCGCGGCCGATGAAGCGGGCGCGATCGGTTTCCCATTCGAGGGGTCCTTGCGGGCGGCCCTCGAGGCTGATCACGTGCATGGCCCAGGTGCCGGCATCGCGGGAATCGCGCGGCCGGCGATGACAAAGCAGCGCCGAGCGTTCCGGGATGTACTCGGTTTCGACGAACAACTTGCCGAACGCGGGATGCGCGAAGTCATCGCGCATGGTCGCCAGCGCCACTTCGGCGTAGCTGGTCACGTCGATTTCGCGAATGCGGTCGCTGTGGTTCACCAGTTGCAGGTAGCGCACCTCGACGTCGTGTTCCGGCGCGACCGCGATCTCGAGGCGCGCGGCGATGTCCTGGCTGTTCGATTCGAAGATCGCCTTGTCGGGGAGGAACGTCGCCAGGTAGCTGTCGGCGTCGTGGCGGGTCGGGTGGTAGGTGGGCGACCACACGGCCTGGCTGCGGATGTCGCGCAGGTAGATGAAGTGGCTACCGGGGTCGGTGGTCGCGTCCAGCCGCCGGCGCGTGATCGCCATGCGATCCGAGAAGCTGGCGCCGCCGCCGGCGTTGGTCACGACGGTCACGAACTTGCCGTTCGACAGGAACTGCGAGTGCGGGTACACCGTGTGCGGGGTCTTGTAGCGGCGCACCGGCACGCCGAGGGCCGGCGGCGTCACCCGCATCTCGCCGAGCGGCCGCGGTTCGGTGACGGGCTGTTGCCGCGGGATGCGCTCCTGCAACAGCAGTTCGGTCGCGCGCACCCGCGGGTCGGCATGGAAGCGTTCAATCATGCGATCGCGCGTGATCGCGTTGGCGATCGCCACGAGCGACATGCCGGCATGGTGCGCGAAGAAGGCCGGCACCACCACGCCCTCGCCGGCGGTGTGGCTTGCGCCGCCGCTGCGGTCGGTGTAGTCGATGGCTTCGAAGAAGCCGTAGTCGCCGACGAACCCCGCGTCGGCCATCCGCCGCAGGTTGCGGGCGCTCCGCGCCGGATCGACGAGCACGGCGAGGGCGGTCGCGTACGGGGCAATGACCAGCTCGTCGCCGAGGCCTCGCTTGAGTCCCAGGCCGGGCACGCCGAACGCCTTGTACTGGTAGTGGCCGTAGCGATCCACCGCCGTGTAGGCCGACTCGGAAATGCCCCACGGCGTGCCCCGGGCCGCGCCGTAGTCGATCTGCCGCCGCACCGCCATGCGGCACGACGTGTCGAGCAGCGTTTCCGGATAGCTGCGCATCAGCAGCAGCGGCATCAGGTATTCGAACAGCGTGGCCGACCACGACAGCAGGACCGGCGCCCCGTGCACGCTGGTGATCAGCCGGCCGAGCCGGAACCAGTGCACTTCGGGCACGTCCCCCTTCGCGATCGCGATGAAGCTGGCGAGGCGGGCCTCCGACGCGAGCAGGTCGTAGAACGAGCTGTCGAGGCGCGCGCTGCCCAGCGGGTCGGCCAGGCGGTAGCCGATCGCAAACAGGCGGCGCTTGCGGTCGTAGAGGAACGAGAAGTCCATCTCGTCGAAGTAGATCGAGGCCCGCGCCGCGAGCGATTCGAGGCGGGCGGCCTGCGCCGGCGGCGTGGCGGCGTCGCGGGCGAGTTCCCGCAGGCCGACGGCGAGCGCCAGCAGCGCGCCGGCGAGGTTGCCGCTGTCGACCGTGGACACGTACTTCGGCAACAGGGGCTCGAGCGTCTTGGTGTCGTACCAGTTGAGCAGGTGGCCCTGGTGGTGCTCGAGCCGGTCCAGCGTGGTCAGGGTGCCGTCCAGGCGATTCAGTAGCGACCCGGTGTCGATGAAGCCGAGGTCGTGCGCCGACAGCGTCGCCAGCAGGCTCATGGCGATGTTGGTCGGCGAGGTCCGGTGGGCCACGCGCGGTTCGGGATCGAACTGCACGTTGTCGGGCGGCAGGAACCGGTGCTCCTCGGTGACGAACGTGTCGAAGTAGCGCCACGTCTGGCGGGCGACCGTCCGCAGGTAGTCGCGGTCTTCGTCCGTGAGTGGCGGCCGCAGCGATGGCACGGGCCGGCTCAGGACGAACGCGATCAGCGGGGCCGCGACCCACAGTGCCAGGATCGGCAGCGCGACCGGCAGCGCCGCCGGCCGGAAGGCGACGACCGCCACGAGGCCGACGCCGGCAATGATCGGGCTGGCCCGCATCGCACGGTAGAACTCGGGCACGGCCAGCGCCCCATGCCGCTGGGCCACCGCCGCGGCCGTCTCCCATTGCAGCAGGTGGCCCTGGCCGCGCAGGAGCCGCGCCAGCGTGACCGCGACCGCGTGCAGCATGTCCCAGGCCTGGTGGGCGAGAAAGGTCAGCTGCAGCGCGATTCGCGCCAGGTCGGCCTCGAGGTCTTCGCCGGCGGCGCGCAAGAATACGCGCGCGCCCTGGCCTCGCTTGGGCCCGCCCAGCAGTTCCCCCAAACGCGCGATCACCGGAAAGCCGATGGCGGCCAGCGCCAGCAGCGTCCACGCCAGCGGCGTGCCGGGCAGCCAGGCCCAGCCGGCGATGAACAGCGCGACCAGCGCCGGCGCCACCAGGCTGCGCCGCAGGTTGTCGAGGATCTTCCAGCGCGAGATCAACGGCAGGCGGTTACGCTCGAAGCCGGTGCGGGTCGGGACCCACGGGAACAGCCACCACAGGATCTGCCAGTCGCCGCGCACCCAGCGGTGCTGGCGCTTGGCATGCACCAGCACGTTCGACGGGTAGTCATCGACCAGCTCGACGTCGGTCACGAGCGCCGCCCGCGCGTAGATGCCCTCGAACAGGTCGTGCGACAGCAGCGCGTTTTCGGGCACGCGGCCGTCGAGCGCCGCCGTAAACGCATCGACGTCGTAAAGGCCCTTGCCGGTGTAGATGCCCTCGCCGAACAGGTCCTGGTACACGTCAGACACCGCGGTGGTGTACGGATCGACGCCGGTGTGGCCGGCGTAGGTGCGTGCGAACAGCGAACCCGCCGCGCTGGCCATGGTCACGCTGACGCGGGGCTGCAACACGGCGTAGCCGTCCACCACCCGCTTGAGCGTCGGGTGCACGACCGCCTGGTTGAGCGGATGCTGGATGATGCCGATCAACTCCCGCGCCGCATCCCGCGGCAGCTGCGTGTCGGAGTCGAGGGTCAGGCAGTAGCGCACCCCGGGCAGCAGCTCGAGCGGCCCGACCGTGGCCGTGAAGCTGGTGTCGGTCGCGCCACGCAGCAGGCGATTGAACTCTTCGAGCTTGCCGCGCTTGCGCTCCCATCCCATCCATACCTGCTCGCGCGGGTTCCACAACCGCTCGCGATGGAACAGGAAGAAGCGCGGGTCGCCCGGGCTGTCGAAGCGCGCGTTCAGCGCCGCGATGCCCTCGCGCGCGGCGGCCAGCACCGCCTCCTCGCCGTCCACCTGGGCCTGGTCGGCGTCGGGAAAATCGGTCAGCAGCGCGAAGTGGATCTGCGGATCGAGGTTGCCGATGGCCACCACCTCGAGGTGCTCCAGCCGCAGCTGCACGTTCTCGACCGACGTGATGATGGTCGGGATCACCACCATGGTGCGCGCCTCTTCGGGCACGCCGTCGGTGAGATCGAGGCGCGGCAGGCGGCGGGGCGGCACCGCCATGGTGATCAGCCGCTGCGCCAGCGCCAACGCCAGGTCGCTGGCGGGAATCACCAGAAGCAACGCCGCCCACACCAGGGCCAGTGGCCCGGCGCCCGCGGTGCGCGCGTACCACAGGCCGGCGGCCGCCAGCAGCAGGGTCAGCGCCGCGATCGATGCCAGGTAGACCGCCGTGGCATGCCGCAACCCGAACCGCCGCAGCCGCTGCCCGAGCTTCGGCCGGTATGCCAGGTCGATCTCGAGACCCTCGCGGCCGTGGCCGACCAGGTGATAGCCGACGTGCGCCGCGGCCCGCGGCCCCTTTTTCTCGGCCGCCTGGCGCGCCGACTCCACCGCCTTGAGCGCGACGCGAATCTGCGCCTCGCCGCTTACTTGGGCCAGCTCCTCCACCGCCTGGCGCTGGCGATCGCGGCTCAGGAAGTCCATGCGCGCGAACATCCTGCTCGGGTCGCGGCGCAGGACGTTGTCGACCAGGCTGACCGCTTCGACGTACTCGCGCCAGTCGATCGTGGCGCACAGCCGGAGGCTGGTGATGGCGTTGGCAACCGAGGCCTGGCTGGTGGCCTGCCGCTGGTGCTCGAGGCGGACGATTTCCTCGGCCACGGTGCCGCGCGCGATCAGGTGCGCCTCGAGTGCCGCCCGCAGCGGCGAGCGGCGGGCGTCGTACTCGCGCGCGCGGTGCAGCATCTGCACCAGGTAGGCATCGTGCGCGTCGATCGGGATTTGCACCTCGGCCTCGCCCGACCCGGCATCGATGCGGGCGACATGCGCGTCGGCGGCGCGCCTCGCGGTGCGGCCGGCCAACAGCTCGGCCACCAGCCGGCGCAGGTTCTCGATGAGGGCCAGCTTCAGCATGAGCGGCCAGGCCCACAGTTCGCCCAGGGTCAGCGGCGCCACGCGCTGGTAGCTGTTGAGGAACTGCGTCAGCTGCGGGACATCGAGGCGGCTGTCGCTGTGCCGGAGCAACTCCACGGCGATGGCATAGATGCGGGCCTCGCCCGCCTTTTCGCGCGTGGCGAGAGCCGGCAGCTGGCGATAGAACCGGCGGGGCAGGTGCTGGCGAATCTCGACAATCTCGGCCGAGATCAGGTGGTAATTGTCGAGAAACCACTCGGTGGCCGGCGTGACGAACTCGCCGTCGTGCACGTCCTCGGCCAGCGTCTGATAGGCATCCCGCAAGACCCGGGCATTGCGGTTGAGCCGGGCATAGATGCCGCGGGCCCGCCGCCGCTGGGGATCGACGGTAAAACTCGCCGCCAAGGCGAGCGCCCGCTCCTCGAGCCGCTCCGAGCTCAGCAGCTCGTCACGGAACGGTTTGTGGCTGTCGCCGTCGTCGATCGTCCAGTTGCGAAGCAGAACCCCTCCGGCTTCAGCAGCCGGGGTGTCCGCAGTCGCACTTCAGCTCGGAGACATCCTTGGCCGTCTCGCAGTGCGCGCTGCAGTACTTGCCGTGCGCGCCGTTATCGGGAACCAGGCACTTGCACGCCGGATGGGCGCACTTGTTCAGATCTTTCATCGGGACTCCTTTAAGGCGTATACGAGGCGACTGACCAGCCGGCCGTACGCAGGCGGTCGGCAATCATCGCATGCCGCTGCAACGCCGAGGCCTGGTTCTTGAAGGTTTCGACCATGCCGCTCTTGACGTCCCAGTGGGGCAAGGTGATGACGTCGAAGCCGCTCGCGCCGTTCCGGGCGATGCCGCAGGTCAGCAGGCGATTGCGCATGCGAAATTGCCAACGCAGCATTTCGACGGCGCGTGAGGTGAGGGGGTTGGTGATCGTCTCCATGCCCCAGACATACTCAAGATCGGTGCCAGCCTCAGGCCGTCTGCCAACGGCGAAATGCCGCGCTGCCTACCCATTGTGGGCAACCGATGGGTCAGGCGACGCTCAGCAGCTGCCGCAGCTGGTCGATGTCGGCCGGTTTGACCAGGTGATGATCGAAGCCGGCTGCCGCCGAACGCTGCCGGTCTTCTTCCTGGCCCCACCCGGTCAACGCAATCAGCAGGAGGCCGCGGTTCTGGCCGTTGGCGCGAATGCGGCGCGCCACCTCGTAGCCGTCCATGCCAGGCATGCCGATGTCGAGCAGCACCACGTCGGGCCGGAACGACTCCACCGTCTGCAGCGCGGCCCGGCCGCTGTGCACGAGCGACACGTCGGCGCCGAGCACGCGCAACAGCACGCTCAGGCTCTCGCCGCCGTCGCGCGAATCGTCCACGATCAGGATGCGCCGTGCCGGCAGCGACTGCGCGCGTCGCGCCACTTCTGGTGCCGCCGCCACCGCTTTGGTGAGCGGCAGGCGAACGATGAACTCGCTGCCCAGGCCCGGGCCGTCGCTTCGCGCTTCGACTCGGCCGCCGTGCATGCCGACCAGGCTCCTGACGAGCGTCAGCCCAATGCCGAGCCCGCCCTGTGCCCGGCGCGCCGACCGATCCACCTGCATGAACATGTCGAACACCGACGCCAGCGCCCCCTGGGCGATGCCGATCCCATCGTCCTTCACAGAGACCACCGCCTCATCCTGTTCGCGGGCGACGGTGACGGCGACATGGCCGCCATGATTGGTGTACTTGGCGGCGTTGTTGAGCAAGTTCGCGAACACCTGGGTCAGCCGGACGGCATCGCCGGTGACGAAGACGGGCTCCGCCGGAGCCACGTAGCTGAGCTCGTGACGCATGCCGGTGAAGAACGGCTGGCTGGTCTCGACCGCGGCTTTCACGATGGCGCCCAGGTCCTGGGGTTCTTTCTTGACCTCGATGATGCCGCGCGTGATGCGCGACACTTCGAGCAGGTCGTCGACCAGGCGATTGAGGTGCGACACCTGCCGCTCCATCACCGAGCAGGCCTGCGCCGCGCCGCCATCGTCGGCGGCGCCGGACAGCTTGAGAATTTCGAGGCTGTTCAGAATGGGCGCCAGCGGATTGCGCAGCTCGTGGCCCAGCGTCGCCAGGAACTCGTCCTTGCGGCGATCCGCCGACCGTAGCGCCTGCTCGTTGCGCAGCCGCTCGGCCAGGTGCCCGCGAATCTGGTACTGGCGCGCGCGTGCCCGCACCGCCGTTTGCGCCGCGCTCAGCAGCGTCGAGACCCGCGTCGGCCGCTCGAGCAGCGTGACGTTGCCGAGCGTTCGCCACGCTTCGGTAGCCTCGGCCGAATCAGCGCCCGGGCGCGTGAGAATCAAGATCGGCATGTCCGACCACGGCGGCTGCTCCGCCAGGGCCGAGGCCAGCGGGCCCTTCTGCCGGCCCGACACGAATTCTTCGGGCACCAGCACGCCGGCGGCGCCCTGGCGCAGGGCCGCGACCAATGAGGGCATCTCGTTGACGACGTGCGACTCAATGCCGGCGCCGCGCAGCAGGTCCGCGGTAATGGCCGCGTCCTTCACCGTCGGTCCCATGATGAGGAACCGGAGATCTTCTCGCGAGCTTGGGCTCATGGCTGTTCCGCGCCGAAGAGTGGGTCGCGCGGTTCCTCGTAAACGGGCACGCCGGTCAGTACACCGCGGAAGTTGCGAAGCGCCTCGCCCACGTGAATGCCGCCTTCGCCGAGGCCGAACTCGCGGATGGTGCGCTCGTGCGCGCCGCCCCGTTTCTTCACCACCGAGATGGCCTGCCGGACTTCGCCCTTGGACTCGAAGTAGCGCAGCAGCACCACGCAATCGGCCAGGTAGCTGGCGTCGACGGGCATCGTCATCTGCGACGCGATCACGCCCTGGTGCGCACCGATCAGGATGGTGGCAACCCCTTGCTGATTCATGTACATCAGCAACTCGTGCAGCTGGATCATGAGGAAGCGCTCTTCCGGCATGGCGTTGAGGTAGCCGTTCAAGCTGTCGATCACGACGATCGAGGCGCCCCATTCCTCCACGGCCTTGCGAATGATGTGGCTGAATTCGCCAGGCGAGAGCTCGGCCGGATCAACCTGGACGACTCGGACGGTGCCGTTGTCGTTGTGACTCTCGAGCTCGACCGCCAGCCCGGAGCATCGGCTGAACAGGGTGTTCGGGCTCTCGTCGAAGATGAACATCATGGCCTTCTGCCCGCGGCTCGCGGCCGCGCAACAGATTTGTGCGGCAATGGTGGACTTGCCAGTGCCGGCGCCGCCGACGATCAGGGTGCTGGTGCCCTCTTCGATGCCGCCCCCGAGGAGCAGATCCAGTTCAGGAATATTGGAGGGTAACTTCGCCGTCTTGATGTTGCTACGGTGCTCGGCCGCGACCAGGCGTGGAAAGACCTCGAGGCCGCCCTTGCGGATCAAGTAGTCGTGATAGCCGCCGCGGAACTCGCTGCCGCGATACTTGACCACCCGCAATCGCCGGCGTTCGCCGCCGTACTCCGGACTCAAGTGCTGCAGCTGGATGACGCCGTGTGCAATGCTCTGCACGTGGAGGTCGTGGTCGGTGGCGGTCATGTCGTCGAGCAGCAGCACGGTGCAGCCGCGGCCGGCGAAGAACTGCTTGAGCGCGAGGATCTGGCGTCGATAGCGCAGGGGGTTGCCGGCGACCAGGCGCAACTCGGAGAGCGAGTCGAACACCACCCGGCTCGGCTTGAGCGCGTCGACGTCCTGCAGAATCAGCTTGGTCGTGGTCGCCAGTTCCACTTCCGACGGGTGAAACATCGTGTACTGATCGTCGCCGCTCAGGGTGTCTTCCTGGGGCAGTAACTCCCGCACGGTGACGCCGGTCGTGTCCCAGCCGTGCGCCTCGGCGACGGCGCTCAGTTCATCGGCCGTCTCCGACAGCGTGATGTACAGCACCGGCTCGCCGCGCCGCGCACCGTCCATCAGGAACTGCATCGCCAGGGTGGTCTTTCCTGAGCCCGGCACGCCCTCGACGACGTATAACCGGCCCAGCGCGAGTCCGCCCATCAGGATGTTGTCGAGACCGGGATTCCCGGTACTGGCAAATCGCTGAGGGTCGGTATTGGTTTCAAGCTTGCCGACACGTGGCATCTCTATCCTCACTTGCACCTCGCGGGGCACACGTGTCCCACGCTGTGTCTACCGGTGAACAGACACAGCCGCCGCAGGTGCTCTTGGCCGCGGTCTATTGCAAAAGTTTTGCCTGCCGTCTCGTGAATAGGGGTGGTGCTGGACAGATGAGCTTTGGTTCCATAGATTGGAATACATGCGTCCGAGCGCCGCCTGGGTCGACCGACAGAGTTACCCGTTCCAATCGCGCGATCAGCAGCTCTCGTGTGGCGAGATGCATTACGTGGACGAGGGCCAGGGTGATGTCGTCCTGCTGGTGCACGGCACCCCCACCTGGTCGTTCGAATACCGGCACCTGATTGCCGCGCTTGCGAAACACCATCGCTGCATTGCGCCCGATCACCTGGGGTTCGGCCTGTCCGAGCGCCCGCCCGGCTTCGCCTACACGCCCGAAGCGCACGCCGCCGCTCTCGGCGAGTTCGTTGATCGCCTGGGCCTGGAGCGCCTGACACTCGTCGTGCACGATTTCGGTGGACCGATTGCCCTGCCGCTCGCGCTGCGACTGAAGTCTGCCGTGGCTCGCGTCGTGGTGCTCAACAGCTGGGCGTGGCCCCTTGATGACGACCCGGAGATGGTGCGGGCCGCGCGCATGGTCGGCGGGGCGGTCGGGCGCTGGCTGTACAAGTACGCCAACATCGAGTTCCGGCTGATTGTGCCGTCGGCCTATGGCGATCGCCGCAAGCTCACCAGCGCGATCCTCCGCCAGTATTCGGCGGTGTTTGGCGATCGGCAGGCGCGCGGCCAGGTGCTGCACACGCTCGCGCAGGCGCTGCTCGGCTCACGAGCGCATTACCAGTCGGTTCTCGATGGCATGCCCACCCTGCGAGAGTTGCCCGTCCTGATTGTCTGGGGCGTGAAAGACAGCTTCTTCAAACCGCACTACCTGGCGCGTTGGCAACAACTCCTGCCCGGTGCCACCGTCGTCGCGCTGCCCGGCGCCGGCCACTGGCCGCACGAGGAGGAACCGGCGCGCGTGATCGAGGAGATCGAGCGCTTCCTGAATCAAGTGAATTAAGATTGTTGGGCAGAACATGCCCAACATCCTTCAGAGCCTTCCCACCGGAGAAAACGTCGGCATTGCCTTTTCAGGCGGCCTTGACACCAGCGCCGCGCTGCACTGGATGCGCGCCAAGGGCGCGGTGCCGTTTGCGTACACCGCGAACCTGGGTCAGCCGGACGAAGCCGACTACAACGAGATTCCGCGCAAGGCGATGAGCTACGGCGCCGAGAAGGCGCGCCTGATCGAATGCCGCGAGCAGTTGGTGGCCGAGGGCATGGCCGCGTTGCAGTGCGGCGCCTTCCACATCACCACGGCGGGGCAGACCTACTTCAACACCACGCCCCTTGGCCGCGCGGTCACCGGCACCATGCTGGTCGCCGCCATGCGCGAGGACAACGTCAACATCTGGGGCGACGGCAGCACCTACAAGGGCAACGACATCGAGCGGTTCTACCGCTACGGCCTGCTCGCCAATCCCAGCCTGCGCATCTACAAGCCGTGGCTCGACCAGACCTTCATCGACGAGCTCGGCGGCCGCAAGGAAATGTCGGAGTACATGATCCGGCACGGCTTCCAGTACAAGATGAGCGTCGAGAAGGCCTACTCGACCGACTCGAACATCCTGGGCGCCACCCACGAAGCCAAGGATCTCGAGTTCCTGAACAAGGGCATCACCATTGTCCAGCCGATCATGGGCGTGGCGTTCTGGCGAGACGAGGTTGCGGTGAAGGCCGAGGCCGTGACCATTCGCTTCGAGGAAGGTCATCCGGTCGCGCTCAACGGCAAGACCTTCGCCACCGCGCTCGACATGTTCATGGAGGCCAACGCCATTGGCGGGCGCCACGGCCTGGGGATGAGCGACCAGATCGAGAACCGCATCATCGAGGCCAAGAGCCGCGGCATCTACGAGGCGCCTGGCCTGGCGTTGCTGTTCATTGCCTACGAGCGGCTGATCACCGGCATCCACAACGAAGACACCATCGAGCAGTACCGGAACAACGGCCGCCGCCTGGGCCGGTTGTTGTACCAGGGCCGCTGGTTCGATCCGCAGACCTTGATGCTGCGCGAGAGCGCACAGCGCTGGGTGGCGCGTCCGGTGACCGGCGAAGTCACGGTGGAGCTGCGACGCGGCAACGACTACACGATCCTCGACACCTCGAGCCCGAACCTGACCTACAAGCCCGAGCGCTTGACGATGGAGAAGGGCGAGGAAGTGTTCTTCACGCCGCAGGATCGCATTGGCCAACTGACCATGCGCAACCTCGACATCGTCGACACGCGCGAGAAGCTTCTGATCTACACGCAGCAGGGACTGATCGCCCCCACGGGTTCGAGTGGGTTGCCGCAGTTGCCGTCAAACAAAGACGAAGGTGCCTAGGCACCTTAGGCACCCTCCTGCGCCTATTCTTCCCGCAACGCCGCCATCGGATCGGTGAGCGAGGCGCGGCGCGCGGGCACGAGGCTGGCGAGGACCGCTGCGCCGGCGACGCTGGTGATCGCGGCCGCGAGCATCCACGGGTCGCGGGCGCTCGTCGAGAACAGCAGGCTTTGCAGCACGCGGCCACTGGCCAGCGCGCCACCCAGCCCGATCACCGTGCCGATCGCCAGCACGATGCCGGCTTCGCGCAACACCATGGTCAGAATGTCGCTGCGCGCAGCGCCCATCGCCATGCGCACGCCGATCTCGCCCCGGCGCCGGGCCACGGCATAGGTAAACGTGCCGTAGAGCCCGATCACCGCCATGGCGAGGCCGAGCACGGCGAACAACGCGGCCATCCACGCCATCAGCCGTTCGCGGTTCACGGTGGCATCCGCCTCGTCTCTCATGGTTCTGAACTCAATGCTGAGCCGGGGATCGACGCCGCGGATCGCGGCGGCCGCCTGGGCGCGAAGCGCGTCTGGCTGCCCGCTTCGGATCGTGAACCGCAGCGACGGGATCGGGCCGGTAGCCGACTGGGTCAGCAGGCCGAAAGCCAGGGCCAGTGGCGCCGTTTCCTTCAAGGTCATCTGCCGCGAGTCGGCGGCGACTCCGACGATGGTCAGCGTCCGCCCGCCGGTGATGAGCGTCCGGCCGACGGCGCTGCTGGCGCCAAAGTGGCGCTCGGCAAACGCTTGATTCACCACCGCCACCGGCGATGATGCGGCATCGTCGGTGTCCTGGAAGTCGCGGCCGTCGATAACCGGGGTGCCGACGACGTCGAAGAAGCCCGGCAGGACGCGGTTGAACGGCGTGAACGCAGTGGCAGCGCCATTGATCACGACACCGCCGGCGGCGTCCGGCGGCTTGTAGATGCTGCCTGGCACCTCCATCGGCGCCGCCGACATGCCGCCGCTCAGTGGCGTCATGATGCCCGCCGACGCGCCCTCGACGCCAGGCAGCGTACGCAGCGCCTCCCGGATGCGCGTGATGCGGTCGAAGCGCGTGGCCGTGTCGGGACCGGCAAGTCCGCCGCCTACCAGTGCCACCAACACCCGGTCGGGCTCGACGCCGGTCGGCGCGGTCGTCAAGCCGATGAACGAGCGCACCATCACCGAGGCCCCGGCGACCAGGATCAGCGACAACGCGACTTGGGCGGCCACCATCACGCGCATGCTGCGCGCCGCCTTCTTGCCGTGCAGTCCACCGCGCGCCGATGCGGCCAGCGAGACTTGCGGCGAGACGTTGGACGCCCGCCACGCGGGCACCAGGCCGGCGATCACGCCGCTGACGATGGCCAGCGCGGCGGCCACGGCGATCAGCCTGAGATCGATCGCGACTTGAAGTTGCGTGGGCGTGGCAGCGTTGCTTGAAGCCAGGTACGGCACGAGCGCGCCAACCGCCGCGTTGGCGAACCAAATGCCGGCGATGGCGCCGGCCGTGGCAAGCAACAGGCTTTCGGCCACCAGCATGCGCACCAAGCGCCCACGGCCCGCGCCAAGGGCGAGGCGCACGCCGAGTTCATGCCGGCGATCCGTGAAGCGCGCGAGCACGAGCGCCGCCAGGTTGGCGCACGCGATCAGCAAGACGAGGGCGACGGCGCCCAGAAGGACCAGGAGGGGCTGCTGATACTGGCGCCTGAGAAACGAGATGCCCTGCGCGCCGGATACGGCGTACGGCGGCACGGCCAGATGCTGGGCGCCCGCCGGGCCGGCGGGTCGGGTCGCTTCCCGCAATGCCGGCAACCACCCTCGCAGTGCAGCAGTGGCTTCGTCCGCCGACTGTCCGGGTCTCAGCCGCCCGTAGATGGTCAGCCACGGCGTGTCCGGACGCCGCTGCGAATTGGTTACGCTGCGAATGACCGGTTCGGCGGCAATCGGCACGATCACGTCGGCACCGCGGCCCACCTCGAGGCCGAGAAACGACGGCGGCGTCACGCCAACGATCGTGAAGACCTGATCGTGGATGCTGATCGTCTCTGACAGTACGCTGGCCCGCCCCGCGAAATCGCGTTGCCACAAGCCGTGGCTGATCATCGCGGCTGGCGCGGCACCTGGCCGGTCGTCGTCTGGCTGCAGGGTGCGGCCGAGAGCCGGCGTCACGCCGAGCACATCAAGGCCGCTGCCGTTGACATACAGGGCAGGCACGAAGCGCGCCTCGCCGCCGCGGGCGAGGTTGACCCGGTCACTGGCCACCGCCAGCACCGACTCGGCGAATGGTTGTTCCGCGCGCACGTAGGTCCACACTGGCGTCGAGACGGTCAGGTCGACAGCCCCGAAGCGCGGGTCGTCCCAGACGAACCGTACCAGGGAGTGCGGGTCGCGGACCGGCAGCGATTTCAGCAGAAGGGCATCGACGAGCCCGAACAGCGCGAGGTTGGCGCCAATGCCGAGCGCGAGCGAGGCGAGTGCGACCGCGGTGACAACCGGCGTGCGGAGCCATTGGCGGAAGGCGTTGAGGAGGTCGTTGGCCACGGCCTCCTTATACCGCGATTGCGCCCTGGTTGGTCAGCCGCGAGATAGCGCGGCTTCAACCAGGGGTTTGGCCCAGTCGGGTGTCCGCTCGAGTGCGGCCCGGTCGTGTGCGGACGGTTGAACCAGATGCCCCGCCGCCATCTCCAGCACCAGCAGCGGATCGGGCACCGCTTGCCCCATCTCCATTTCAGCCGAGTTGTCATAGACGCTGAGGTGGACCAGGCGCGGCATGAGGGCGATCAAGTTGCGTTGGGCTTGCGGATAACGTGCCCGAACCTTCGCTTCAGGAATGTCGTGACCGCCGCGGGCGACACGGGCCTGCACACGACGCAGATGACGCTCGGGAGAATCGAGTCCGCAGAACCAGATGATGACGTCGTGTGTGCCCGCAGCCGCTGAGATCTTCGCCGCGATGGTCTGCCCGCCCAGCGTCGTCTCGAACGCGTAAGATTGCCCGCCGGCGATCGCTTTGTCGAGCCTGCGGACACCCTCGGCCCAGGCGTGGCCATTGGCCGTTTCTTGATCGCAACCCGTGGCCCCGATCAGTTCGCGCGCAAACGTGTCGGGGTTGAACCAAGTGGTACCTTCGCGCGTCAGCACGTGGCCACCGATCGAGCTCTTGCCCGCGCCGTTTACGCCGGCCAGGACATAGAGGGCCGGTCGCGCCATCAGTATCCCGTGCCGGCCTTCACCTTGCCGCGGAGCATCGTCGGGCTCTTGGTGATCGCGCGCAGCCGATCACCGGCATCGGGCCGTTGCAGGGCGGCGAGCCGTTCGTCAAAACGGCGGCGGAGCGACTCCAGCCCGGCTTCTGTTTTCGATGCGTTGGCATCCACCACGGCGAGCAGGCGGGCGTAATCCTGCGCGGAGACGATCACTGCTTCGGGCTCTGAGTGATTCGTCACCACGACGGGTCCACTCGCCGCGAGAGTGCGCATGACCCCGCGCCAGCCACGCTTCTTGACGTCCGATGCCGGGATGTTCGGGAGGTCGGCCAATGCACTCATGGGTAAAGTATACCCTCAATGGATAAATTACCCATAAAGGGCCGAAAGGCAACCCTGAAGGGTTGCCTCCACTAACCCGCCGCTATCGACTTGCCCGTAACGCCGCCCGGGCGGTGGCCGGTTCGATGAAGAGGAAGGCCAGCGCCGCACCTAGGCCGAACGCGACGAACAGGGCGCCCCAGCCGGTGTGGGCGTCGGCGATCGCCAGCCCGGTGGCGATCATGATGAGCGCGAAGCCGTAGTCGGCTGCGCGAATCCAGTGGCCCACCTGCGCGCGCTCGGCCGCCAATTCCGCGGGATACGTCCGTGACGTGAACCACAGGTGCAGGCGCAGGTTGGCGGCGACGACGATCGCGATGATGGTGGCGAGGAAGACGAGCACGCCGTAGCGACCGGTCCAGTTGTGCACTTCCCACGACGGCCACGCCATGGACCAATAGGCGAGGGCCGCTACAAGCTGGTGGATTCTCCACCAACTCGCATCACCACTCAGGGTGCCTAGGGTGCGTGCTGTGCCCAGGGCGCCTAAGGGGTTGGTGCCGAGTGCCAGTGCCAGTGCCTCGGTGCTTGCGAAGCGGTCCTCCGGCTTCTTCTGCGTTGCGCGTTCGATCACGCTCCACAAGGGGGTCGGGATCGCGGCGTCCGGTTCGAGATTGGCGCCCAGCACGCGCGCAATCGTGGTGGGTAGCGTGCCGCTGCCGAACGGATGCTTCCCGGTCAACAGTTCGTACACGAGGACACCGAACGCGAACTGATCGGTGCGCGCGCTGGTGGGCTGGCCGAGCAGTTGTTCCGGCGCCATGTACGGCGGGGTGCCGGCCATCACGCCGGGGTCGGTGAGCCGCGTGACCGAGGCCAGGTCCTGGGCGGCGACGTCGAACTGCGCCAGCCCGAAGTCCAGAATCTTGACCGACCCGCTGGCGATGCGGACGATGTTCTCGGGCTTGAGGTCGCGATGGACGATGCCGCGGTCGTGCGCGGCGACCAGTGCGTGGGCAATCTCGCGCGCGGTGCTCATTGCGAGCGGCTCGGACAACGGGCCGGCGGCCAGCTCTTCGCGCAACGTGCGCCCTTCCAGGTACTCGGACGCGATGAATGGCTGATCGCCAATCTCCTCGAGCGCGTAGACCGTCGCGATGGAGGGATGCGACAGGGCCGCCGCCGCGCGTGCCTCCTGGCGCAGGCGCGAGCGCATGCGGTCGTCACGAAACAGGTGCGGCGGCAGCGCCTTCAACGCGACCAGCCGGTGCAGCCGCGTGTCTTCCGCGAGGTAGACCACGCCCATGCCACCGCGGCCAAGAATGCGATCGATCCGGTAGGGGCCGACCATGGCGCCGGCGTCGAGCAGCGCGGCTGGCTCGAGAAAACCCCCGCCGCTCTCATGCGAGGTCAGGAGCGCCAGCACTTCGTCCTGGATGTCGGCGGCTTCCGGCGAGGCGCGGACGAAGGCCGTGCGCGCCGGCAACGGTTCGGCGAGCGCGCGATCGAACAGGGCGCCGACCCGTTGCCAACGCTCCGGCGTCATGTCAGGCGAGCTCTTTCTGGAGCCACGCGCGGGCCAGCGTCCAGTGGCGCTTGACGGTAGCCGGGGAGATGTCGAGTGTTTCTCCCACCTCGTCAACGGTCATGCCGCCGAAGTAGCGCAGCTCCACGATCTTGGCTTGCTGGGGATCGAGGGCGGCGAGCCGTTCGAGCGCCGCGTCGAGTGCCAGCACGTCCACGCCGGCCGGCTGAGTGGCCGGAACCTCGGCCAGCGCCGATTCATCCAGCGTGATGCGCTGTGCCTCCTGCCCGCCGCGCTTCTCGGCATGACGGGCGCGGGCGCGCTGCACCAGGATCTGCCGCATCGATAGCGCGGCGATGGCGAGGAAGTGCGTGCGGTTCTTCCAGGGATGGTTCTTCTCGGCGTTGAGCCGCAAGAACGCTTCGTGCACGAGCGCGGTCGCCTGCAGCGTCTGCCCCGGGCGTTCGTGCCGCAGGTAGTTCGCTGCCAGGCGCCGCAACTCGTCGTAGACCTGCGGCATCAATGACGCAGGGTCTGCCATTAGCTCTTTTCGATCTTCACCGACTTGACGACGATCTCCTTGGCCGGACGATCCTGCGCCCCGGTCTTGACCTTGCCGATGGCGCGAACGATCTCAATGCCGTCGGTGACCTCGCCGAAGATGGCGTGCTTGTTGTCGAGCCACGGCGTCGGCGCCAGCGTGATGAAGAACTGGCTGCCGTTGCTGTTGGGACCCGAGTTGGCCATCGATAAGATGCCGTCGCGGTCGTGGCGCAGGCCCGGGCCAAACTCGTCAGCGAACTTGAAGCCGGGGCTGCCCATGCCGTTGCCCATCGGGCAACCGCCCTGGATCATGAAGCCGTCAATCACGCGGTGGAAAATCAGGCCGTCGTAGAACGGCTTGCTGACCTTCTGCCCCGACTTCGGGTCGGTCCATTCCTGCGTGCCGGTGGCGAGGCCGACGAAGTTGGCCACGGTCTTGGGCGCCTTGTCGTCGTAGAGCTTGACCTTGAAGGTGCCTTCTGAAGTGTCGAATGTCGCGGTAGTCATTCCTCCATCATAATGCGGCACATGCGGATCCTGATCCTGACCAGCCTGTTGGCGGTGGCATTCCAGACGCCTTTCACCGGGGTTGTCGAAACCGCCGTTGAGCACGGCCGGCAGCTCAAGGGACAGGTCACCCTGACAATCGACGGTAAGCCGGTCGGAAAGCGGTTCGTGATCCGCAAACCTGTCGCATGGAACGGCTCGCTGGTGATTGGCGCGCATGGCGGGTCCGGCGGCAACGCCGTCGATCGCTCCGGCCGCGTCTATGCCACGAGCGAGACCGCGCTGGACGATGTGATTGGGCAGTACGCGCTGGCGCAGGGATTCGCGTATGCCAGCGTCGATCGCGACGGCGCCATGTCGTCGCGCGGCGGTCTGCAACTGACCGAGCAGTTCGCTGACCTTGCCGAGGGAGAAATAGCGCGCCTGGCTGGTCGGGCCCCGGCGCGCACCTACCTGGTGGGGCTGTCGATGGGTGGCGGCATCGCGCGACTGGCGGCGGAGGATCCGCGTCAGCGGTTTGCCGGCACGCTGATCATCGCCGGCGCCGGCGGCGACCTGGTGACGCGCCTCGATCGCCTCAAGAAGATGAACGGCCTGTGGCCACTGATCGATCCGCTCGCCCACGTCGGCGTGTCGGCGGGCGATCCCAAGATGATCGCGTACGCGGCCGCGGTCGGCACGCCGGTCGAAGCCCGCCGGCTGTGGCCGTACACCGGTTCAGGCGCGGCCGCGGCGTTGAAGCAGGCGCAGGCCGCCACCGAAGAAACCACCGGCCGGCTGCAGGTGCCGACCATCGAGGTCGTCGGCACGTGGGACGACCTGGTTATCAGGGAGATCCGCGCGTATCGCCTGCGCGCGCAGCCGTCCGAGCGCCACCGGCTCTATCAAGTGAACCGCGTCTGGCACATGTCGGGCGATGACGATGGGGTGATGGGGTTTCAGTACGCCGCGGAAACGCGGATGCGGATCAATAAGGATGTGGCCGATGCGATGGGCGAGGGAGCGTCGTACATCCCGACCGTGCACGAGGCGTTCGACCACCTGGTTCGCTGGGTGGAGAAGGGCGCGTCACCACCCGCCAGCCAGACCATCGAGCCTGGCGCGAAACTACGCTAGCGCCGGATGGCGCTTGTGCCACTCCGTGGCCTGTTCGTAGGCCAGCGCCACGCGGCACACCGTCGCTTCGTCGTACAACCGGCCCGTCACCATGATCGACGCCGGCATGTTGTCGATGAACCCACACTTGAGCGCCAGAGCGGGATGGCCGGTCAGGTTGGTGATGGTGAGGCTCGAGCTTCCCGGCGCCGGGCTCAGGAACACGTCGTACTGCGACATGAGCTTGTCCATCTCCTGCATCAGCAACCGCCGCGCCCGCATGGCGCGGATGTACTCCACCGCCGGGATGAACCGCGAGCTGCGAAACGTGTTGGGCCAATCGCCCGGCGACTGCGCGGTCAGGGTCGCCAGCTTCTCCTTGTCGCGCGTCAGATCGTCGAACGCGGCTGCCGCTTCGGCGCTCAGCACGAAGCTGACCGAGCCGGTCGGGAAGTCGGGCATGGCGATCGGCTCCAGCTTCGCGCCGGCCTTGCGGAACACCTCGAGCGCCTGCGCGTACATCGCGCGTCGCGCGTCGGCGGTGGCGCGCTGCGTTTCGGTCGGGTTCGGGTTGTTGGGCGCGGCTTCCAGTTCCTTCTGGATGTACCCGATCCGCAGTGAGCCGAGTGGGCGCTCAGGCGCCCACTCGAACGGCGCGTCCGTCACAGTGTCGTCGCGGCCGTCCGATCCGTAGATGGCGTTCAACACCAGCACGCAGTCCTCCACCGATCGACACATCGGCCCAATCTTGTCCATCGTCCAGCTGAGCGCCATGGCGCCGTGACGGCTCACGCGCCCGTAAGTGGGACGCAGGCCGGTGACGCCGTTGGTGACCGAGGGCGAGATGATCGAGCCGAGTGTTTCAGTGCCGATCGAGAAGCCAACCAGTCCGGCTGCCGTCGCCGCACCGGGACCGGCCGAGGAACCGCTCGAGCTGCGTTCAGTGTTCCAGGGATTGCGCGTCGAGCCGCCAAACCACACGCCGCCCTGTGCGAGCGCGCCCATTGACAGCTTCGCGACGAGCACCGCGCCGGCGTCGCGCAGGCGCTGGACGACGGTCGCATCCAGATCGATCACCTGATCCTTGTAAGGAGTCGCGCCCCAGGTGGTCTTGATTCCCCTGGTGGCCAGCAAGTCCTTGGCGCCCCACGGAATGCCGTGCAGCGGACCGCGATACTTTCCGGCCTTGATCTCGGCGTCGGCGGCGGCCGCCTGGGTGAGGGCGAGATCTTCGGTCAACGTCACCACGCACTTGAGCGTCTCGCCGTGCCTCTTGAGCCGATCCAGGTAGAGCTTCGTCAACTCGGTGGAGGTGATCCGCTTGCTCTCGATCAGCGTCGCCAGCGCCGTGACCGGCAGGAAGGCGATCTGCTCGGGCGGGAGGTTGCCGGCCACCGCCGTCTTCGTCACCCTGAGGCGCGCGCCCGGCGTCGCCTTGCCGGTGGGTTTCTTCCCAGGCAGGTAGGGCCGGAAGGTGATGGCCGGCTCGGTGTCGAGCGGGATGTTCAGCTTGCGCAACTCTTCGAAACTCTGGAGGTTGCGATTCACGCTGTTCAGCGCCATCTGCTCCTCGGCCTCGGTGAAGTCGACGCCGAAAATGCTTTCGGCCGCGTCGAGCCGGAGGCGATCGATGCGGGGCGGCGGGGCGGCGGGCGCCTGCGCCAGCGCGGGCGCCGCGGCGCCGGCGGCAAAGGCCGAGGTTAGGGCAGAGAAGAAGCGGCGTCGGTTCATGGCGGCTGGCAGGGTAGCATACGGAGATGGCGTCAACGCTGGCTAGCCCAACGATTGAAGCGATTGCGCGGGGCATGCACGCCGATCCGTTCGCGGTGCTCGGTCCGCACGACGTCGAGGGCGGCGTCGTGATCCGCGTCTTTCGTCCTCACGTCCGCAGCGTCGAGGTGATCCCATTCGGCCGGCCCGACGGTCTGGTCCTCACGCGCATCCACCCCGAGGGCCTGTTCGAGGGGGTCGTGCCCAACGAGCGGCGCGACGAGTTCGACTATCGCCTCCACCTGGTCTGGTCTGACGGCTCGTCCAGCGAAACCGACGATGCGTATCGCTATGGGCCGGTGCTGACGGAGTTCGACCTGCACCTGCTCGGCGAGGGCACGCACTACCGCGTCTACGATCGGCTGGGCGCGCGGGCCATCACCCACGGGATTCGTCAGGGCGTGCACTTCGCGGTGTGGGCGCCGAACGCCAGGCGAGTGAGCGTGGTCGGCGACTTCAACGGCTGGGACGGCCGCGTCCACCCGATGCGCGCCATCAGGCCGGGCGGCTACTGGGAGATCTTCCTGCCGGACCTCGGCCAGGGCGATCGCTACAAGTTCGAGGTGATTGGCCCGGGCGGCCACGCGGTGCTCAAGTCGGATCCCTGCGGCCGCCGCTTCGAGCTCCCCCCGCAGACCGCCTCGATCGTCTGGCACGACGAGCCGTTCGAGTGGTCCGATGCCGGCTGGATGGCCGAGCGGTCGCGCGCCGGCCAGTGGCTGCAGAAGCCCATGTCGGTGTACGAAGTGCACCTCGGCAGCTGGCAGCGCGCGCCCAACGGGCAGCTCCTGACCTATTACGAGATCGGCGAGCAACTCGTGCCGTACGTGAAGGAGATGGGCTACACCCACGTCGAGTTGCTGCCGATCATGGAGCATCCCTTCACCGGCTCGTGGGGCTACCAGGTGATTGGCTTCTTCGCGCCGACCAGCCGTTTCGGGACGCCCGACGACTTCAAGGCGCTGATCAACACGTTTCACGCCGCGGGTATTGGCGTGCTGCTCGACTGGGTCCCGGGCCATTTCCCGAAAGACCAGCACGGGCTGGCGCGCTTTGACGGCACCGCGCTCTACGAGCACGCCGACCCGCGCCAGGGCGAGCACCAGGACTGGGGCACCCTGGTCTTCAACTACGGTCGCCACGAAGTGCGCGCGTTCCTGTTGAGCAACGCGCTGTTCTGGCTGCGCGAGTTCCATCTCGACGGCCTGCGCGTGGACGCCGTCGCCTCGATGCTCTACCTCGATTACTCGCGAGACGAAGGACAGTGGGTGCCGAACCAGTACGGCGGCCGCGAGAACCTCGAGGCTATCGCGTTCGTGAAGCACTTGAACCAGCTGGTGGAACACGAGTGCCCCGGCGCGATTGTCTGCGCCGAAGAATCCACGTCGTTCCCCGGGGTTACGCACGCGGTCGCGGCCGGCGGCCTCGGCTTCACCTACAAGTGGAACATGGGCTGGATGCACGACATGCTCGACTACACCAAGGAAGAGCCCATCCACCGCAAGTGGCACCACAACAAGATCACGTTCTCGATGATGTACGCCTACAGCGAGCGCTTCGTGCTGCCGTTCTCGCACGATGAAGTGGTGCACGGGAAGCGGTCGATGCTCGACAAGCTGCCGGGCGACGTGTGGCAGAAGCACGCCGGCCTGCGCGCGCTCTACGGCTACATGTTTGCCCATCCCGGCAAAAAGCTGATGTTCATGGGCGGCGAGATCGGCCAGTGGCGCGAGTGGAACCACGACTGGCAACTCGATTGGGACGTGCTGGGCGACCCGCGCCACGCCGGCCTCCAGCGCTGGGTGCGCGACCTGAACCGCGTCTACACGCAGGAGCCCGCGTTGTGGGAAGCCGACAACGAGCCGTCGGGCTTCACGTGGATCGATGCCGACGATGCGGAGCGCAGCGTGATCTCGTTTGTCCGCCGCGCCGCAGGCGCGGTCGGTCCCGACAAGGAGTGTCCTCCCGACCAGCAGTTCCCTCCCGACAAGGAGCGCCCTCCCGTCGTGATCGCAGTAGTCAATTTCACTCCGGTCCCTCGCCGCGACTATCGCATCGGCGTGCCCGTGGCCGGCAGCTTCAGCGAACTGCTCAACAGCGACGCCGAGGTCTACGGCGGCAGCAACATGGGCAACGATGGTCGCGTCGAAACCGAGGCGATGCCGTCGCATGGGCACCCCCAATCCATTCGTCTCACCGTCCCACCTTTGGGATTCCTGCTTTTGAAACCGAACAACTGAACCCCCCGGTTCTTCAAACTCTCGTATTTCAAACGCATCCCGCCGCGTCGTATCCCTGAAAACACGCGACAAATCCCTGCGGCCGCGTCCCGGCACGTTCTTCGCTATAGGGCAAGTGCGATGCGAGGGCTTGGGACCAACGGTGTGATGAGTGGCAACGTGCTTGACCGCCGGCGGCGGCAGGTCGATAGTGCCTTCATGACCACCAATCCCGGACGCGTGCCCGTTCGAGTGATCTTCGGTGTGGCGACCGCGCTTGGCTTCTTCTCGGCGTTCGCCGCGTTCTATTTCATCTCGACGTTCACAGAGAAGACAGCGGGCTTTGGCCTGCTGCTCTCGCTCAATCTGACCTACTGGTATTCGTGGGCGGTGTTGACGCCGGGCATTCTCTGGCTGACGCGCCAGTTCCCCTTCGAGCGGGCCACGTGGAAAGTCGCCATCCCGGTGCATATTGCGGGCGTCGTTGTCGCGGTGCTGTTACATGTGGCCCTGGCGGTGGCGTCACGCATGGCTACCTACTGGGTGGTAGGCGAGTCGCTTGATTCGTGGCTGATGGAATTCCAGCAGATGTTCTTCCTGAACTTCGACTGGGAGATGATGACGTACTGGACGATCGTCGGCGTCGGCCACGCGCTGCGGTATGACGCTCAGGCACGGGCCAAGGCGCTGAGCGCCGCGCAGATGGAAACGCGCCTGGTCGAGGCGCAGCTGCACACGCTGCAGAGCCAGATGCAGCCGCACTTCCTGTTCAACACGCTCAATACGATCGCGGCGCTGATGCACCGCGACGTCGATGCCGCCGACGCCATGATCGCCCGGCTGAGCGACTTGCTGCGGATGTCGCTGCAGCGGATCCACGTGCAGGAGGTGGAGCTCAAGGAGGAGCTCGACTTCCTCTCCAAGTATCTGGAGATCGAACAAACCCGCTTCCGCGACCGTCTCTCTGTAGTGTTCGACATCCAGGCGGACACGCTGGACGCATTGGTCCCCAACCTTTTGCTCCAGCCGCTCGTCGAAAACGCCATCAAGCACGGTATTGGTCCCAGGCCCACACCTGGCCA
>JBBQSP010000052.1:0-36206 GCA_038213735.1 Vicinamibacterales bacterium
AAGGGCATGCCCGAGTTGCCGATCCTGCCAATCAACGCGCCGGCATTGACGGAAGGCAGCGGCGCCTGCGCGGCGACGCGGGTCGTGCCTGGCGACTTGGCGCGATCGGCGGCGTTGTCGGACAGCTGCACTTCTCCGGAGGTATTGAACGTCACCGTGTCGCCTCTGCGAACGGTCAAGCCGGTGGCGACCCAGCCCGACGATGCGGGCACGCGAATGCCTCCGGGCGGCACAGCCTGCGCTGCGGCCACATCACCCTGTGCTGTGGCGGCGAACGGATACGACCCAAGGTAGATGCGCGCGACCTGCTCGGGCTGGTAACTACGCTCTTCGCCAGCTTTAGTCCTGAACACGTAGGTCCGCGGCCCCTCGTCGCCCGAGCCTTGGCCCCCTCGAATCTGGACCAGTTGGCCTTTGACGCTCGACCCACCGGTCAAGAGCAGCAGGTGCTCGGCCTTTCGGGCCTCGCTGATTTCGGTATCCGGCAGGCCGGCGGCAGCGCCTTTCCGGTCGATCAGCGCCACGGTCGAGATCGGGATCCGCCGCTGGTCGGCAAGTGAGACGCGCAGGAACAAAGTTCCCTCTCCGAGTGCTTCGATGCGGCCTTCGACTTTGGTGCCATCGCGCAACTGCACGGTGGCGCGGTCCTGCTCCTGTGCAACGAGCGGGAGTGAGAGAGCAAACACGGCAATAGCGGGAATGATTTTGAACTGCATGATGGATTGCAGTGCAATTGCCCCGCCACTCTTGACTGGCCGATTCTCCATAGCCCGCAGGCGCCTATGGAAACCATGGGAAATTTTCGGCACGCCGTTGCAATGATTGTGCATGGTGGGACTGCCCTCGTGCGCGAGTGCGATCGCAAGTCGCGAAAACCTCAATCTTTGGTCTTCTCGTCTTGTGGCATCCGCCATGCACATGTATCAGGCCGCGGCGGAGACGTTCCCGATGATTACTTCACAGACCATACATGACCTGACCGAACTCGCCACGCGCGCCCGCGCAGAGTTTCGCGAGATGCCCGGAATGTGTTTGACCACGGCTCAGGCGGCGCGCCTGTGGCAGCTCAGCCCCGCCCAAGCGCAGGACCTGCTGGCTGAGCTGGTGAAGGCAGGCTTCCTCGTCCGCCCCGATAGCCAACGCTATCGCCTGCCTTCCTCAGCCTAGCTACCCTTTCGGCCCGACGCTTGGCTGACCAGGCCAGCGCGCCGGTTGACCCGCTTCGGCCATAGCTCGGGTGCAGCGGCCGCTGGCTGCCATCGTCCTCGTCCATCTCGTCGTCCCAGGCGTCGGTGGCGGCGCCATATCACTCTCCTGATATTGGCTGCGCGCTGGCGCGGTCGCGAACTCGAGGCGGCGTCAAGGTGCAACCCGTACCGCCGGCGGGCTTTCATCGGAGAGCAATTCGCGCAATCCCGCGAGCGACTCCACGTGATCCGCGATCGTTTTCACAATCATCAACACCGGCACGGCAATGATGAGGCCGACGCCGCCCCACAACCAGCCCCAGAACATCACCGCGACAAACACAGCGACGGAGTTGACGTGGGCGGCCTGGCCAAGGAACAGCGGCGCGAGCAGAAAGCCCTCCAGTCCCGTGATGCCCACCGACGCGCCTGCCACCAGCGCCACCATGCCGGCCGACTTGAACTGGATCATCGCTGCCACCGCGGAGGCGACCATGATGAACGTGGGACCGGCGTACGGCACGGTGTTCAGCACCCCCGCGGCCACGCCCCACAGCCCGGCATAGCGGACCCCAATCCACCAGAAGGCCAACCACGTCAACAGTCCGACCAGGACGCCGCTCCACGCCTGGTAAAACACGAAGCGCCCAATCTTGGTGTTGACCTCTTCGATCATCTGCAGCGTGATCTTCCGCTCCGACAATCGCTGGCCGCCAAGCTTCACGAGCTTTTGCTTGAACATGTCGCCCGACGCGAGCAGGAAGTAGATCAGGAACATCATCATCACGCCCTGGCCGAGGTAGTTCGCCAGCCGGCGCGCCCCCGACAAGACGCCACGTTGCACGTCAACGGGTTCGACGATGGTCACCGGCGTGCTGCCGGTCGGACGGGGACTCGCGGTCGTGCGTTCCAGTTCGCTCACGGCCTGCTGCAACTGCGTCAACACTCCCTGTCGCGGAGATGCCGACAACACTGCTGATCGAATTTCCCGCACCAGGCTCGGCAGGCGGCGGCTGAACGCGCTGACCTGGTCCGAGAGGAGGTACGTCGTCGTGCCGAATGCCACCCCGATGAACATCACGACCACGGCCGAGGCGAGCCACCGCGGGACCACGCGCGACAACGCGCGCACGGGTGGCGCCAGGGCCAGGCCGACGAGGGCCGCGACCATCAGGGGCGCCAGCACCCCTTGCGCATAGCGCAGTGCGAACAGCAGCAACAGCAGGGCAATCACCTGGTTGGCGGTGATCCGGGTCGGCACGGTTTGGAGGGACGTCGGTTTCTCGTTTGGGCTTGGGCGCAGCTCGTCAGCCATGCTCATCCATAAACACAAACCGTGCCAGCGAGGCGGGCGGCGCCAACTTGCGATATCGTGGACGTGCGATGACACTCGACCAGGTGCCGCGCCCCGTTCGTGGCCAGCCACGGGCGCACGAATTTGTCTTCGCCCGGCTACGCTATGAATCTGGGGACTGGGACTACAACCCGAAGGTGGCCGCCAACATCCTCAATTCGGTCGTCGAATACACGAATATTCCCGTCTACCCGGAAGAGATCGTGATCACCGCCGACTCTGAGGAGCTCCTCGCCTTTCCGTTCCTGTTCATGACCGGTCACAAGCTGGTGCGCTTCTCGGAGGCCGAACGCGCCCGGCTGCGCCGGTTCGTGGAGCGCGGCGGCTTGCTGTTCTCGGACGACTGCAACCATGACGTCGCCGGCTTGTACGCGACCTCGTTCGAGCAGGAGATGCGCCTGGCCTTTCCGGTACCCGGCGTCCTCGAAAAGCTGCCTCGCACTCACCCGCTCTACCGCGCGTTCTTCCCGTTTCCCGACGGCCCGCCACAGACCGCCCACGAACTGAACGGCTGGGGTGACGACATGGTGCACGACTACCTGCGAGCGGTGTCGCTGAACAACCGCGTGGGGGTGCTCTATTCGAACAAGGACTACGGCTGCGAGTGGGACTACGACTGGCGCAACAAGCGCTTCCAGCGGGACGACAACACCCGCTTCGGCGTCAACATTGTGGTTTACGCAATGACTTCGTAGGGCCCCCCTTAAAAGGGGGGCCCTACCGGACCACTTTCTTGATCGCCCTGATCAGCTCCGCCGGCGCCACCGGCTTCGGCAGGTGGCAGTCGAAGCCCGCGCCGAGCGCGGCCTCGGCATCCTGGCGGCGCGCGTAGGCGGTCAGGGCAATGGCCGGCAGCTTTCGCGCCTCGTCTGCCGGCATCTGCCTGACCTGCCGGATCAGCGAATAGCCGTCTTCGTCCGGCATCCCGATGTCGCTGACCAGCACGTCGGGCCGCCGCGCGGTCAGCCGATCGAGGGCTTCGCGCACCGACGCGACCGCCTCCACCAGGGCACCCAGTTTCTGCAACAGCAGCGCCAGCACGTTGCGCGAATCCTCATCATCTTCGACGATCAGGATATGCACGCCGTGCAGGTGCTCGAGCGCCGCCACCGCTTCGTCGCGGGCCTGGGACGGCGCGGCGGCCGCCTCGGCAGCGCGTGGCAGGTCGGCCCCGCGCGGCAGCCGCAGCCGGAAGGTGGCGCCCTTGCCCTCGCCTTCGCTTGCGGCGCTGACCGTGCCGCCGTGGAGTTCCACCAGGTGACGAACAATGGCCATGCCCAGGCCCAGGCCGCTGTGGCGTCGGCTCTTCGAACTGTCGGCCTGCCGGAACCGGTCGAACACGAACGGCAGGAACTCGGCCGAGATGCCAATGCCGGTATCGGTGACGCGAATCGCGGCATCGCCGTCGACCTCGTGCAGCTCGACTTCGATCCGGCCGCCCTTCGGCGTGAACTTGAGCGCGTTTGACACCAGGTTCCAGACCACCTGCTGCAGGCGGTGGCGGTCGCCTTGTACGAGCACTCCGTCCGCCAGGCGACGGACAATCTGGATGCTCTTGGCCGATGACGCCGGCGCGAGCGAGTCGATGGCGTCGTCGATGACCGCCCGCAGCGGCACCGGGCGGGCATCGAGCACGAGACGGCCGCCAACGATGCGCGAGACGTCAAGAATGTCCTCGATCAGCTGGGCCTGGACGGCCGCGTTCTGGCGGATCACATCGGCGGCACGCTGCACGGTGGGCCGGTCGCCGGTGCTCTGGTTCAGCACGTGGGCCCAGCCCATGATGGCGTTCAGCGGCGTCCGCAGCTCGTGCGACAAGGTCGCGAGGAACTCGTCCTTCAGCCGGTTGGCAGCCTCGGCCTCGAGGCGGGCCGCCTGCTCGCGCGTGAGCAACCTGACCCGTTCCCGCTCGATCCGCACGCGTTCTTCGATCTCGGCCGAGAGCGCGACGTTGGCCGATGCCAGCTCGCGCGTGCGCTCGGCGATGCGCGACTCGAGCTCGGTCTGGGCTATGCGCAGCGCCTCCTGCTTGTTGAACAGCTCGACGAACACCGCGACCTTCGACCGCAGTACATCCGGTGCCACGGGCTTGACGAGGTAGTCGACCGCGCCGACCGTGTAGCCACGAAACACGTGCTGCGAGCCCCAGTCGTTCGCGGTCAGGAAAATAATAGGGGTCTGCCGGGAGCGCGGCCGCTCGCGAATCAGCACGGCGGTTTCGTAGCCATCGACCCCCGGCATCTGCACATCGAGCAGGATCAGCGCGAAGTCCTGGTCGAGCACTTCCTTGAGCGCCTCCCGGCCCGAACGCGCCCGGACGATGCGATAGCCCGGGTCGCTCAGCACGGCCTCGAGAGCCAGCAGGTTCTCGTCGCGGTCGTCGACGACCAGGATGTTGACGGGTGTGCTCACTTGGACAGCCACACCCTCAACAGTGAGATCAGCTGGTCGGTGTCGACGGGCTTGGTCACATAGTCCGATGCGCCGGCACTGATGCACTTCTCCCGATCGCCCTTCATGGCCTTGGCGGTAATCGCAATGATTGGCAGGTCCTCGAACGTGCTGTTGTCGCGAATACGCCGGGTCGCTTCGTAGCCATCCATCTCGGGCATCATCACGTCCATGAGCACCACGTCGATGTCGGGGTTCTCGCCGAGCATCCGCAAGGCGTCGTGGCCGTTCTCTGCATACTGTACCTCCATCTCATAGCGCTCGAGGATGCTGGTGAGCGCGAAGATGTTGCGGATGTCATCGTCCACGACCAGCGCCTTCTTGCCGGTCAGGGTGGGATCACTACGGTGGAGCTGGTCGAGCAGGCGCTGCTTGTCGGGCGATAGGGCACTCTCGACCCGGTGCAGGAACAAGGTGGTCTCGTCGAGCAACCGGTCGGGCGACTTGACGTCCTTGATGATGATGGTCTGCGCCAGCCGGCGCAGTTCGGCCTCCTCGCTGCGCGACAGATCCTTGCCGGTATAGATAATCACCGGCACCTGCGACAGGCCACGGTCCGCCCGCATCTGCTCGAGCAGCTCGAGCCCGCTCATGTCGCTCAAGCCGAGGTCCAGGACAATGCAGTCGAACTGCTTCTCCTTGAGCTGGGCGACGGCCTCACGGCCGCTGCCGACCGCGGTGATCTGGACGTCGCGCTCGCCAATCAACTCGACCAGCGTGCCCCGCTGCACCTCGTCGTCTTCGACGATGAGCAGCGTCTTGATCTTGCGATCGCTGAACTCGCGAATGGCCTCGAACGCCTCGCCCAGCGAGTCGGCATCCGACGGCTTGGCGACGAAGGTCTTGGCGCCGAGGCGCATGCCGCGGTGCGGATCGTCGGTGACCGAGATCACGTGCACCGGGATGTGGCGGGTGCTGGGATCGTGTTTCAGCCGATCGAGCACGTTCCAGCCGTCCAGGCCCGGCAGGTCGAGATCCAGGGTAATGGCGTCGGGACGGAACTGGCGGGCCATCTGCAGCCCGATGTCGCCGCGCACCGAGGCCAGGCAGCGGAACTGGCGCTGGCGCGCCAGGTCCATCAGGATCTTGGCGAAGGACATGTCGTTCTCGATGATCAGCAGCACTGGGTCCCCCGGCTCGATCAACGACCGGTCGTCGTTCAGCGGGTTGTCGTCGACCGGCGCGTCCTCGGCGGCCAGCGCGCGGTCGACGGCGAGTCGCGCTTCGACCGGCACCTCGGCGCGCTCGCCCGAAGTCAGGGCCGCGACGTAGACCGACGGCAGGTAAAGGGTGAAGCTGCTGCCCTTGCCGACCGCGCTGTTCAGGCGGATCTCGCCGCCGAGCAGCTTGGCAATCTCACGGCTGATCGACAGGCCGAGGCCGGTACCGCCGTACTTCCGGCTGGTGGTGCCGTCGGCCTGCTGGAACGCTTCGAAGATGACCTGGTGCTTGTCGGACGCGATGCCGATCCCGGTGTCGTCGACGCGGAAGGCCACCACGCTGGTGGCGCGATCCAGGGAGTCATGACCCGGGGTCCAGCCCGACGAGGCCGACTCGATCGTCAGCGTGACCGAGCCTTGCTCGGTGAACTTGATGGCGTTTGAAAGCAGGTTCTTGAGCACCTGCTGGACGCGCTTCTGGTCGGTGATGATCGACTGCAGCGCCCGCGAGTCGAGGTCCACCGAGAAGTGCAGGCCCTTGCTGCCGGCGACCTCGCGGAAGGTGCGCTCGACGTACGACTGGACCTGGGTGAGCGACACCGGGACGGCGTCGACGTCCATCATGCCCGACTCGATCTTCGACAGGTCGAGGATCTCGTTGATCAGCTCGAGCAGGTCCGAGCCCGAGGCGTGAATGGTCTTGGCAAACTCGACCTGCTTGTCGGTGAGGGTCTGTTCGGTGTTCTGCGCCAGCAGGCGCGACAGGATCAGCAGGCTGTTGAGCGGCGTCCGCAATTCGTGCGACATGTTCGCCAGGAACTCGGACTTGTAGCGCGAGGTCAGCGCCAGCTGCGCGGCCTTGTCTTCGAGCGACAGGCGGGCCTGATCGATCTCGCGGTTCTTCTGCTCGACCTCGGCGTTCTGGGTCGCGAGCAGCTCGGCCTTCTCTTCCAGCTCTTCGTTGGTCTTCTGCAGCTCGGTCGCCAGCGACTGGGACTGCTTCAGCAGCTCCTCCGTCCGCATGGTCGCCGTGATGGTATTGAGAACGATACCGATCGATTCGGTGAGCTGGCCGAGGAAGTTCAAGTGCGTGTCGTTGAAGCGGTAGAACGAGGCCAGCTCGATGACGGCCTTGACCTTGCCTTCAAACAGCACGGGCACGACGAAGATGTTGGTCGGCGCGGCGGCGCCCAGCCCCGAACTGATCTGCACGTAGTTCTGGGGCACGTCGGTCAGCAGGATCGGCTGGCGCTCGACCGCGGCCTGGCCAACCAGGCCCTCGCCGGCGCGGAAGCGGGTACGCAGGCTCTCGCCCTCGGTGTAGGCGTAGCTGGCCAGGAGCCGCAGGTCCGGCTCCTCGGTCGTCGATTCGTTGAAGTAGATGACGCCGTGCTGCATGGGCACCAGCGGCGCCAGTTCCGACAGGATGGTCCGTGACACCGTCGCCAGGTCGCGCTGCCCCTGCAGCAGGCGCGTGAACTTGGCGAGGTTCGTCTTCAGCCAGTCCTGCGCGGTGTTCTTTTCGGTCGTCTCGCGCAGGTTGACGATCATCTCGTTGATGTTGTCCTTGAGCGCCGCGACCTCGCCGGCCGCCTCGACGTTGATCGACTGCGACAGGTCGCCCTTGGTGACGGCGGTCGCCACCTCGGCGATCGCGCGCACCTGGGTGGTGCGGTGGGCCGCGAGGCGTTTGAGGTTGTCGGTCAGGTCCTTCCTGGTGCCGGCCACGCCCGGCACGCCGGCCTGGCCGCCCAGCTTGCCTTCGGTGCCCACTTCCTTGGCGACGCGGGTCACTTCGGCGGCGAACGAACTGAGCTGGTCCACCATGGTGTTGACGGTGTCCTTCAGCTCGAGAATCTCGCCGCGCACGTCCACGGTGATCTTCTTGGAGAGGTCGCCGCGGGCCACCGCGGTGGTCACTTCGGCGATGTTGCGCACCTGGCTGGTCAGGTTGGCCGCCATCGAGTTGACCGAGTCGGTCAGGTCCTTCCAGGTGCCGCCGACCCCGGGCACGTCGGCCTGGCCACCGAGTTCACCCTGGGTGCCGACCTCGCGCGCCACGCGCGTCACTTCCGACGCGAACGAACTGAGCTGGTCCACCATCGTGTTGATGGTGTTCTTGAGCTCGAGAATCTCGCCGCGCACCGCGACCGTGATCTTCTTGGACAGGTCGCCCCTTGCGACGGCGGTGGTCACGTCGGCGATGTTGCGCACCTGGCCGGTGAGGTTGCCGGCCATGGAGTTGACCGAGTCGGTGAGGTCGCGCCAGGTCCCGGCGACGCCGCGCACGTCGGCCTGGCCGCCCAGCTTGCCTTCGGTGCCGACTTCGCGGGCCACGCGCGTCACTTCCGACGCAAACGCGTTCAGCTGGTCGGTCATGGTGTTGACGACGTTCTTGATCTGCAGAATTTCGCCCTGGGCCTGCACCGTGATCTTCTGGTTCAGGTCGCCGGTGGCGATGGCGGTGGCCACCTTCGACACGTCGCGGAGCTGCACGGTGAGGTTGCCGGCCAGCTCGTTGACGTTGTCCGTGAGGTCCTTCCACGTGCCGGCGACGCCGCGCACGTCGGCCTGGCCGCCGAGCTTGCCTTCGGTGCCGACCTCCTTGGCGACGCGCGTCACTTCCGAGGCGAACGAGCTCAGCTGGTCCACCATGGTGTTGACGGTGTTCTTCAGCTCGAGAATTTCGCCCTGGGCATCGACCGTGATCTTCTTCGACAGGTCGCCGCGCGCCACGGCGGTCGTCACTTCGGCGATGTTGCGCACCTGGTTGGTCAGGTTGCTGGCCATCGCGTTGACGTTGTCGGTCAGGTCTTCCCACGTGCCGGCCACGCCGCCGACTTCGGCCTGGCCGCCCAGCTTGCCCTCGGTGCCGACTTCCTTGGCGACGCGCGTCACTTCCGAGGCGAACGAGCTCAGCTGGTCCACCATCGTGTTGATGACGTTCTTGATCTGGAGAATTTCGCCCTGGGCCTGCACCGTGATCTTCTGGTTCAGGTCGCCGGTCGCGATCGCGGTGGCCACCTTCGAGACGTCGCGCAACTGCACGGTGAGGTTGCCGGCCAGTTCGTTGACGTTGTCGGTGAGGTCTTTCCAGGTGCCGGCGACGCCGCGCACGTCGGCCTGGCCGCCCAGCTGCCCTTCGGTGCCCACTTCCTTGGCGACGCGCGTCACTTCCGAGGCGAACGAGCTCAGCTGATCCACCATCGTGTTGACAGTGCTCTTCAGCTCGAGAATTTCGCCGCGCGCGTCGACCGTGATCTTCTTGGAGAGGTCACCGCGCGCAACGGCGGTGGTGACGTCGGCAATGTTGCGCACCTGGTTGGTCAGGTTGCTGGCCATGCCGTTGACGTTGTCGGTCAGGTCCTTCCACGTGCCGGCGACGCCGACCACTTCGGCCTGGCCGCCCAGCTTGCCTTCGGTGCCGACCTCCTTCGCCACGCGCGTCACTTCCGAGGCGAACGAGCTCAGCTGGTCCACCATCGTGTTGATGACGTCCTTGATCTGCAGAATCTCGCCGCGGGCATCGACCGTGATCTTCCGCGACAGGTCGCCGCTGGCAATGGCGCTCGACACCTTCGACATGTCGCGCAACTGCACGGTGAGGTTACCGGCCATGGCGTTGACGTTGTCGGTCAGGTCCTTCCACGTGCCGGCGACGCCGCGCACGTCGGCCTGGCCGCCCAGCTGACCTTCGGTGCCGACCTCCTTCGCCACGCGGGTCACTTCCGAGGCGAACGAGCTCAGCTGGTCCACCATGGTGTTGACGGTGTTCTTCAGCTCGAGAATCTCGCCCTTGACGTCCACGGTGACCTTCTTCGACAGGTCGCCCTTGGCGACGGCGGTGGTCACTTCGGCAATGTTGCGGACCTGGCTGGTCAGGTTGGCCGCCATCAGGTTGACGTTATCGGTGAGGTCCTTCCAGGTGCCGGCCACGCCCTTGACGACCGCCTGCCCGCCGAGCTTGCCCTCGCTGCCCACTTCGCGGGCCACGCGGGTGACTTCCGACGAGAAGGTGCCCAGCTGCGCGACCATCGTGTTCACGACCTTGGCGGTGCGCAGGAACTCGCCGGTCAGCGGGCGATCGTCGATCTCGAGCGACATCGATTGCGTCAGGTCGCCCTTGGCCACCGCGCCGATGACGCGCGCGACTTCCGTGGTCGGCTGCACCAGGTCCGAGACTAGCGCGTTCACCGATTCGATGGCCGTGCTCCAGCTGCCCTCGGCATGCGGCATCTGGGCGCGCTGCTTGACGTTACCAGCCTTGCCGACGACCGTGCTGAGGCGCTCGAGTTCCTTGACCAGGCGCTCGTTGCGTTCGATGGTGGCGTTCAGCGCGTCGCAGACCTTGCCGGCCAGGCCGGCGCGGTCTTCGGGCATGCGAACTGAGAAGTCCCCACGCTCATAGTTGGACAACACGCTCAACAACCGCTTCTGGTCGAGCGTATCGGTGCCTGCCGTCGTTGCGCGCATCTTGCCTGCGGTCGTCTTCCGGGCCACGTGCATGGAATTGGTCCTTTTGCTGGAAACTCGGCCGATGGATGCAAAGAGTGGGCCTGCTCAGGTGGCGTTTTCCCCTACCTTGGGCGCCAAACGTTGGCAGCCCATTACCCAAATAGCACCCGAGCTGGTGTCACCCCACCGTCGAGGTCGACTTGGAACCCGGTAACCCGGGTTGCGACCGCTGATTCCAACCTTTGGCCGAAATGAGCAGATCTGCCGCCAAACAGCTGGCACTGAACTTGATATGTCAACGGTGTCGGGCAAGTGAGCCCGCAGGAGGACCGATGAACGTCAAGAACGGATATCTCGCAGTCGCACTTATGAGCGGCCTCTCTCTCGCAGCGTGCTCCAACACGGCTGCCGGGGTTGAAAAGGACGCGGAACGAAACGCCGACAAGGCCGCCGCGGCCACCGCCGAGGGCCGGGCCGACGCGGCCGAGGCCGCTGCCGACTCGTCGGCGGCCACCCGGGACGCGGCTGCCACTGCCGGTGGCGCCATCGCCGCCGCCATCGAAACCGTCGACGTGAAGTCGGCGCTGATGGCCGACCGCACGGTCGATTCGAGCCACATCAACGTGGACACGTTCCACGAGACCAAGTCGGTAGTGCTGAAGGGGTCGGTCAAGACCGCGACGCAGCGCGACGAGGCGGCCCGCATTGCGGCCGTCGAGGCTCCGGGCTACCGCATCGACAACCAGTTGACGATCGTCCCCAACCCCTAACCGCGAGGACTCACATGAACGAGGACATTCTCCAAGGCAAGTGGACGCAGCTCAAGGGCAAGGTCAAGGAGCAGTGGGGCGAGCTGACCGACGACGAGATCGATCAGCTCGACGGCAAGAAGGATCAGCTCGTCGGCCGCGTGCAGGAGCGTTACGGCATTGCCCGTGACCAGGCCGAGCGCGACGTCGACACCTGGCTCAACAACTCGTCCACGGTCTAACGCGGACAGTGAACTCTGGGGGTAGGGCCGAAGGGGGCGTGCATCGCACATCCCCCTTCGGCTCTTTTTTTGTTTACGAGAAGGCAGCCCCGACCATGATTCGGCGGATGCGGCACCACGGCGAGCCGTGCGACGGGTGGTTGATCTGCACCGGCTGGCCCTTGGCATCGCCGGTCGTGCCGAACATCTCCCACGATTCCTTGCCCGACGTGGCGTCGAGGTTCTGCCAGAAGTCGGTGGTGATCGCGTTGTAAGTGACGTCGCTCAACATGCGCGTCTTCTTGCCGTTCTTGATCTCCCAGTACGCGTCACCGCCGAACTGGCCGTTGTAGCGCTGCTGATCGATCGAGTAGCTGCCGCGGCCGTCGATCAGGATGCCGTCCTTGGTGTCGGCAATGATCTCTTCCGGCGTCGGCGATCCCGGCGGGCCCGCGTCGACATGCACGTTGGGCATGCGCAGGAACGGGTAATTGCGCCATGAGGTCGCGAAGGTGCAGCCCTTCGACGCGTTCTGGCCGATGTAGTGCGCGGTCTCCCGGTTGGTCTGCAGGTCCACCAGCCGGCCTTCGCGGATGAGCGGCCACGACTGCGACTTCACGCCGTCATCGTCATACCCCACCGTGCACATGCCGCCTTCGAGCGTGCGGTCGCAGGTCACGTTGAACAGCTTCGAGCCCATCATCAGCTTGCCGACGTCCGACGCCTTCACGAAGCTCGTGCCGGCGTAGTTGGCCTCGTAGCCGACAACCCGATCGAGTTCGGTCGGGTGCGCGACGATTTCGTGGATGGTGAGCATGGCGTGCGCCGGCGTCATGATCAGGTCCTTGAGGCCCACGCCCGCAGGCGGCGCGGTGCAGTGCTCCACCGCCTCGGCGGCAATGCGCTCGACGTTTTCGAGCATCTTGGCGTTCAGCACCACTTCGTAGCCGGCCGACTTCGGCGCCACCGAGAAAGTGCGCGACTTGGCCTTGCCGTCCTTGAGGGCGGTGACGGTGAAACCGGGCGAGGTGCGGTAGATCTCCTGCTCGATGTACGAGCCTTCCGAGGTCGCGAGATACTTCCACTCGAAGTCGAACGCCATGTTCGACTGCACGCGGATCACGCCGGGCACCTTGAGGGCGGCCTCGTTGATCTTCATCAGGAACGCGATCTTGTCGTCGAGCGACACGTCCTCGGGCTTCTGCTCGACCTTGGCCGCCCAGTAATCCTGGTAGGCCTGGACCGGCGCCAGCTTGACCTCGAAACGCTTGCTGACCGCGCTCGCCTTCGCCACTTCGGTGGCCAGCGCGGTGATCTTCTTGATGTCGCCCTCGGTCACGAACGGGCTGCTGGCAAAGCCCCACACGCCGCTGTGGATGACGCGCACGCCGAAGCCGGCGCTGGTCTCCATGCCGCCGGCGCCGAAGCCGAACGAGTCGGTGACAATGCGATCGCGGACGGCGACGCTGTCGTTGACGTTGCGCGTGAAGCGGATGTCGGCATAGCTGCAGCCGAGGCGCTTGGCCTCGGACAGCGCGATGTCCGACAGGCCCTTGAAGCGCGATTCCATGACGCGGCCCCGGGGCGACTGGGCGATCAGGTCGCCGACCAGGTCGCTGGCGTAGAGGGCGACGCCGGTGGCGCCGAGGGTTTTGACGAAGTCTCGTCTCTTCATATCTGGTCTCCGGCAGCACTAAAGTGCTGCCCTCCTGGCACTACACCGCCGGGGAAATGGACGTCATGGTGAAATCTTCGAGCTTCATTGCCGGCACCAGCGCCGTGCCCGGGTTGTCGTAGGCCTCGCCCGTGTGCATGGGAATGGCCGGCCCGAGCGCCGAGATGTTGTTGAAGCTCACCGCCGGCGATTCGTTCCAGCGGAAATTCTGCACCGGGGCGACGATCTCGCCGTTCTCGATCAGGAACAGGCCATCGCGCGTCATGCCGGTGTTGAGCAACGTCATGTTGTCCACGCCGCGGATGTACCAGAAGAACGACACCAGCAGGCCACGCTTGGTGCTCTTGATCATCTCCTCGACGCTGGTCGTGCCGCCTTCCATTACCAGGCTCATGCCGGGCGTGGTGGCGGTCGGCTCCTTCTTCTGGCGGTTGGCCCAGAAGCGGTCGTAGAACAGGTTCTTGACGACGCCCTTCTCGATCCAGGTCACGCTCTTGGCGGCAAGGCCATCCTGGCCGATCGGGCTCTGGCGCAGGATTGGGTTGCCGATCTCGCTGCGCAGCGTGAAGTTGTCGCCAAACACCTTCTCGCCCAGGCGCGTCTCGCCGCGCTGCTTGCCGCTCATGAAGCTGCGGCCCTCTTCGGCATTGCGCGCGTTGAGCGATCCCAGGATCAGCGACAAGTAGCGGGCCGCCGGCCGCGACTCGAGAATCACGGCGTAGTTGCCGGGCTCAATCGCGCGCGGCTTACGCGAGCGCAGCGCCTTGTCGGCCGCCACGTTGGTCAACATCTCGGCGTCGATGTTCTTGATCTCCTTCACGCCCGTGGTACCCGCCCAGCCCGAGCCGGTCTGGTCCGGCGTGCGGCAGGTCAGGATGAAGCTCGCATCGGCGTAGTGGAAATAGGTGAACAGGCCTTCCGAGTTGGCCGAGGCATCCACCCAATCGAACTTGGGGATGTAGCCGGCGCCAAGCACGCCCTTCTTCTCGCAGATGTCGGTGCTGGCCTTGACCATCTTCGCGCGCTCGGCCGGGCCAAACGCCATCGCCGACGGCGACGCCGCGTCTACCTCGATGTAGGTCTGGGGCGGCTTCACCAGCGGCATCAGCTCCGGGTTGTCGGGCTTGCGCCGCGCCAACGCCTGCACCGCGTCGATGGTCCGCTTGAGCGACTCGTCATCAAATTGGTGCGTCGTCGCGCTCGCCGACTTCTGACCGTAGCGGACGGTGATCTGCACTTCCTGGTCGTGCTCGATCAGGTTGGCGGTGATGCTGGAGTTCGCAAACCGTGTCGCCGACCGCTCGCCGCCCGAAAACCGGACCTCGACTGCGTCGGCCTTGCACATGTTGAGCACCTTGTCGGTGATCTTCTTGATCTCGTCTCGTGAATACGCCATTTTCAATGTTCCTTATCGAGAGTCGGGAGTCGGGAACCGGGAGTCGTTATTGGAAAGCAGTTCCGACCATGATCTTGCGTAGCAGGATCGGCGAGGCGCCGTGGGACGGACGGTTCGACTGCACCGGCTGTCCCTTCGCGTCACCGCCCATGCCGATGTGTTGCCACTCTTCGGGCGGGCCGACCGCATCGAGGTTGGCCCAGAAGTCGGTCGAGATCGCGTTATAGGTGAAGTCGGTCACCATCCGCGTCTTCTTGCCGTTCTTGATCTCCCAGAAGCAGTTGCCGCCGAACTGGCCGTTGTAGCGCTGCTGGTCGATGCTGAAGCTGCCCTGGCCGTCGACGAGCACGCCGTCCTGGATGCTGGCAATCATCTGGTCGAGCGGCGGCGACCCCTTGGGGCCCGGCTCCATCTGGATGTTCGGCATGCGCAGGAACGGGTAGTTGCGCCAGTGGTTGGCAAAGGTGCAGCCGCGTGAACTGGTCTCGCCGATGTAGTGCGCGGTCTCGCGATTGGTCTGCAGGCCGACGAGAATGCCGTCGCGGATGATCGGCCAGCTCTGCGCCTCCACCCCGTCATCGTCGTAGCCCACCGTCGACGCGCCGCCCGGATAGGTGCGGTCGGCGGTGATGTTGAGGTGCTTGGACCCGTACTTCAGCTTGCCCAGGTCGCTCAACTTCACAAAGCTCGTGCCCGCGTAGTTGGCCTCGTAGCCGACAATGCGATCGAGTTCGGTCGGGTGCGCGATGATCTCGTGGATGGTAAGCGCCGAGTGGTTCGGCATGAGGATCAGGTCCTTGAGGCCCGAGCCCACCGGCTTGGCCATCGCGAACTCAACCGCCTCGGCGGCGACGCGCTCGGCATTGCCCTTCAGGTCGTTGTCGGTGACGAACTCCCACCCGCGGGTCTCGGTGCCGGGATCGAAGGTGCGGGTCTTGACGACGCCGTCCTTGCGAGCCGTCGCGCTGATCGACGCGGCGGTGTAGTAGAACACCTGCTCGATGAACGAGCCCTCGGAGGTCGCGAGGAACTTCCACTCGTAGTTGAAGTTCACGGCAGCGTTCCCGAACATCACATCCGGGTTCTTCTGCATGGTCCTCGTGACGTCCACCAGCAACGCCACCTTGTCTTCGAGCGGGATGCTCCACGGATCGACCTTGATCGGCGTCTGCCAGAAGGTGTCGTACGCCTTCACCGGCGCCAGCCGCACGTCGAACTTCTTCGCCGTGGCGCTCGCCTTGGCGACTTCGGTGGCCAGGCCGACGATGCGCCGGATCTCTTCGGGCGTGACGTTGGGACTGCTCGAGAAGCCCCACACGCCCGAGTGAATCACGCGCACGCCGAAGCCATAGGTGTCTTCGTCGCCGAAGTTTCCGAAGCCGACGTTGCCGCCGCTCTGGATATCGCCGTTGCGCACGGCGACGCCGTTCGAGCGGTTCAAGGTGAAGCGGATGTCAGCGTAGGTGCAGCCGAGCCGCTTCGCCTCGCGGAGCGCGTCTTCAGACCAGGTCCGGTACTTGGGATTCTTGATGGCCGGAAATGGTGAGGTGGTCTGCCGGGCGAACACCGACGGCCCGAGACTGAGGCCGATCGCGCCGAGGCCGATGGTCTTTGCGAAGTCGCGACGTGACTGCATAGGAAGGTTCACTTTACCTCAGTCCCGAACGGCGTCGCAGCCACCACTCGACGCCGAGACAGGCGACAAATGGAGACATCCACCACGGCGAGCGCATGGGATGAGATGGCGTTGGCGCCTCACCCGGCGCCTGCATTCCGGCCAGCGCCTCGGCCAACGTCGCCCGGTCGCCGATTCCGCCGCCGCTTTGTTCGGCGATCCGCTCGAGCTCACGCATGACGGCACTCACGCTGTCGATGGCGCCGGTCGATACCGCGATGCCGCTAGAGGCGACCGGTCCGTCGTCCACCGCGACCCGTATCTCGCACGGCTCGCCGCCGGCCATCGGAACCGTTCCACTGAACACGCCTGGCGATCCCTGCGGCCACAGCCGGATTGGCTCGGCCGCTCCGGCGCCGCACGTGGCCGTCGCTGTCACCGCGCGCGGCAACGCCGTCTCCATTTGCCGATGACGCACAGTGAACGGGACGTGGGCGCCTGCCGCCGCAATCTGCTGCCGGAGATCGATCTGCAGAGCCTCGCCTGCGGAGGCTAACTCGAGAACCATCGATCGCCAGAAGCGATCGAACGCGCCGCCGTCGGCATCCCGGTGCCGCCACGCATCCAAAGCACCCGACACCGCCACCCGGCCGCGGCCGGCCGGCGAGACGACAATCACGGGCCGGTCCGCGATGGCGCCAAGCACCGTGTCGAACGGGGTGGCGCGAGCGAGGCGCAGCGTTTCGCTCGCCCGCAACCGGCCGACCGCCGATGGCGAGGCTTCCAAATGTTCGGTCCATTGGCCGCTCACGAGCCGCGCGGCGGCACCCGAGATCTCGCGATCGGGCACGAGGACCAGCGCGCCTCCCCGCTCACGGACAAACCGTTCGAACAGCGCCACCTCGCCCGCGCCCAGGGCATCAAGGCCGCCGGCCACCACGACCGGCACGGCATCAAGCGTCGACGCAGTGAGCCGCGTACCAGACGTGCCTGCCGCCAGCGACGGCGCCAGCCCCACGCGATGCTCCACCTGGAAACGGGGATCGTCTTCGAGGGCACGCCGTACGAAGGCACTCGCCCACGATGGCCGCGCCTCGAACACCAGCACGCGCGTCCGGACCCGGTTGACGGTCACGCCGACCTCGATCGCGTTGTCGATCGCAGACGCCTCGCCATCGAACGGCAGCGCCGCCACGCGCAGCGCGCGCGGACCGTCGCCAAGCGGCCACCACGCGACCTCGATAGCCGCCTCGCCATCGGCCGCCCACTCGTGGACTGCAGAGCCAACCGTTGCGGCGCCATCGGTCACGTGAATTTCGGTTCGGCGCCCCACCATGCCGGTACCCGTGAGCGCTACGTGGACGAGCCCGGAAGCCGCCGCACTCTGCGCGGGCGACGCCAGCGCCGACCGAATCGCCACATTCGGACCCGGGGGTGTGCCCACGCGAATCAGCGACACCGGGCCGTCGAGGTCATCGGGCAAGGCCGCGGCAACCGAACCATCGGCCACCATCACGCACGACTCGCCCGGCGCGCAGGGCAACCGGCCGTGGCTCGCGGTCCTCACGATGATGTCGGCGCCCGGCAACGCCGACCGAATGGCGGCCTCCTCGACATCGACATTGGCTGAGGCGAGGCGGGCCACCACGACCCGATGGGGCACGGGCCGTGGCACCGTCAGGACCGGATCGGCGATTGCCGCGACCGCGATCGCCGCTGCCACCGTGCGCAACGCGAGGCGAACGAGCGCGTCCCGGCTCATCGGCTACCCTTCCGGGATCGTTCCATCTCGTCGGCCAGCCGCCCGGCCAACGGATCGATCTGCAGGCGCAGGTCCCCCGCCGACCCTAGTCCCTTGATCGCATGCGCGGTCACGGCCTGCATGGCGGCCCACAGCGCCTCGCGGCGGGTTCGCTCGTCGGCAGCGGTGGCCAGCGCGACTGCGGCCTTCTGCAACGAGGCGTCAGCCGGATCGATGGCGGCGATCTTCGCCGCCATCGCGGCGTCGGCACCCATGGCGACGGTGGAGGCGGCCGCCAGTTCGTGCATGAGCTCCCGAGTACCGGTCAGGTTGGACGGCGCCTCGAACCCGCCGCGATCGCGCACCCATGGGCGAGCCTCGCTGCGGTTGCCGGTCAACCGGCGAGCGGTGTCGATGCGCGAGCGCTCGGGCAGCGTGCGCAGGAAATACCGGCGGCGATCGAAGGCCCGCTCCAGCGCCTTGAGGGCCTCGCGCTCGAGGACCAGCGCTTCCACCGCACGGCCGCCGTTCAGTTCCGTTTCGGCCCGCGACATGAAGTTGAGGGCGCGCACCATTTCGGCACGGCCCGAGTTCTCGAGCCGGCCCTCGGCAATCTCGTGCGAGTGCGCCGCCTCTTCCACTTCGTCCTGCACCTCGCCGCCGCTCAGAAACACCACCTCGGAACGCACCATCCGCTGCTCGATCGCCAGGTCCTGGTTCTGCTCCATCCAGCCTTCGCCCAGGCTACGGCTAGGCAGGCTCATCTCGCCAAGGCTGCCGCTGGGCTTGCCCTTCACCGACGCGATCAGCTGCTCGGTCTTGTAGATCACCATCTGCTGGCTGATGGCGAACTTCTTCTCTTCGGCCGGCAACGCAAATCCGGCGCCCACGGCGCCGGCCAGGCGCCCGACCTCCACCAGGTACTGCTCCGACTGCACGGGAGTGCCGTTGGGATTGCGATCGCGGGCGATCGCGCGATACACCAGCACGTCGCCATCCGACAGGTCCAAGCCGTCGAGCACCCACTCGGCGCGGCCGCGCCAATGGCGACCATCGTTGCGGGTGATCGCCAGCGGCACCTCGCCCTCGGTAAAGGTCACCGACTCGCCGCCGCCAGACGCCTTCGTGAACCGCACCGACAACGAGGCCAGCCCCAGGTCGTCCTGCGCTTCCACGCCAATCGTGATGCGGCCCCTGGTTCCGGAGATCGCCAGGTCCGTGCCCGGCTGCGGCATCCGCACCACCGGCGGCGCATCGGCAACGACCATCACCGACAGGAACTTCACGCCGCGGCCGTCCCCACCGGCCGGACGAATGGCGACGGCGGTCGACCGCTGAGCGACCCACTCGCCGCTGAACCCCTCGGCGTCGCGCGTCAACGTCAACGGCGCCTGCCCGGCGATTTCCGCGACCACACCTTCGGCGGCCGTGGTCGCCACCAGCCTCACGCGACTCCCGGACACCACGATGATCTGCACCGGGTTGGCCAGCGACTCTGCTGGGCGGCCGGAGTACGCCGGCGGCGTGACGTGGACGGCAAGGCGGTCGATCCCCCGCGTGCTCGCCTCGACTGCGCCGCTGATCGCGCCCGGCATGCGCGGAACCGACTCGGGGCCGATGGTCAGCACGGCGAAGGCGCCGGCGAGCACCGCCGACATGACGACAATCGGCTGGCCGAGCGGGACAACCCGCGTCGCATCCACAAGTGACAGCCGGGCCTCGGCCTGCTTCACGATCTCGTCGCGAATATCCGAACGCACGGGTCGCGGACGGGCCTGTAACTCGGCCGCGGTGACAACGAGGTTGTCGAGCGGGGCTTCCCGCTCGATCAGTGCCGCCGCCATCGTCGTCGTCGCTCCCCAGGTCGAGCGCGTCAACAGGAACGCCATCAGCCGCCCGGCCACGATGGCCACAATCCACCGGGGGGCGGTTGACAGGCCCGCGATCGTCGCGATCATGCCGACCCCTCCCGCCGTGGCTGCGCCCGCCGTCACGCTCCGGAGGATGTTGCGCACCCACATGCGGAAGCGCACGCGTTCGACGCGGTCGAGGATGGTGGCGTCAGGCAACGCGGGCCTCCACGGCGGACTCGGTGGTGGCGGGCCGCGCGGCCCGGCGAAGGACGTGCTCGAGCGCCATCAGGGCCAGCGCGAGCGCCCAGAACCATCGGCGATCACCTTCGTCGGCCGGCCGCGCATCCGCTGGTACCCCTCCAGGCGCGCGTGACCACGCCCGCAGCTGTGCCTCGTCCATTCGGACCGGCTCCAGGTTGTTGGTCGGCGGCGCGGTGACCTGCTCAACGGCGGCGATCACGGCGGACGCCGCGCTCGACGCCGGTTCGGGACGGCCCATGCGAACCACCATGGCGCCGTTCACGGCGCGCTGCACGGCTGCCTCGTCCGCGCCCTCCCACACCACGAGGACCCGCAGATCTTCCTGCGACCAACGAACACCGTCTTCCAGCGCAGCGCGGACGGAAGCAGCCGCCAGCGCGCGATCATCCGGCGCCGCCTCGATCTGCAACACCTCGGCGGGCGCGGGCGCTGATGGGCCAGGCGAGACGCGCGTCTGATCGTCTGCGAGGTGCACACGTCGTTGCTCGAATACGAGTTCACCGTCCTGCCGGCGCAGAATCGGCAGCACCACATCGCGTTCGGACACCGCGCCGGTGGTCGTCGCAAAGCGAATGCCCGTGGGCGGTGGGATGACCTGCAAGCCGGCAGTGGTGAGTTGGCCGCGGCGGAAGGCGCCGGTGAAAACCACTTCGCGGCTGGCAGGCGGCTGCTCTTCGAGCCATTGAACGGCGCCGGCGATCGCATCCTCGAGATTCGCCCGCGCAAAGGTCCGCGACACGAAGGCATCACCCGCCGCTGCCTCGGCCGCCTCGGCGGGCGTCCCGGGAAGGAGAATCACCGCCCTGGCCACGCGGCTACCGTGCGCGGCCGATCGCGTTTCGGTTTGCAGCACGGGCCCTGCCAGCGCCAACACGGCCGCGACGATGATCGCCATGCGGCAGGCCAGGAGCGCGGCATCCTGCACCGTTCGCCGGCGAAAGGCCGCCAGCGCCGAAGGCGACACGAAGCGCAGCGACGGATACGCCACCCGCCGGCCCTGCTGACGGACAAGCAGGTGGATCGCAATCGGAACGACCACCAGCAGCGTGCCCAGCAACACCGCCGGTGCGAGCCAGGAGACAGACATGGGGCTACCCGCGGCCCCGCCGTTGCATCAGGAAGCGCCGCAGCGCCGGCTCGAGGGGTTCGCCGGTCACCAGCCGCAGGTACTCGATGCCGTCGGCGATGACCGCGTCATGCACCGAGGTCAGCCATTGCCGCACGGCCGCCACATAGTCGTCGCGGACGGCCGACGGCTGCACCATCAACGAGCGGCCGCTCTCGAGATCGATCAGCTCCGCCGCGCCGCCGACTTCGAGGGTCAACTCCTCGCGAGCCAGGGTGTGGATCACGACCACGTCGTGCCCCATCCGCGCCAGCCGGCGCACCTGCGGCAGCGCCTCCCCTTCTTCGTACAGGTCCGACACGACGATCACAAGGCCGCGCCGCTTCATCACGGTGGCGGCCTGTCGCAGCGCGTCCCCAAGGCTCGCATCGCCGGTGGGCGCCAGGTTCGCCAGTTGCGCGAGGAACACCCGCAGGTGATGGTGGCCGCTGCGCGGGGGCACCAGCCGCGCGCGCTCGTCAACAGCGAGCACCCCGGCCCCATCGCCCTGATCCAGGACGAGCGTCCCGAGGATCGCCGTCACTTGCCGGGCCAGGTCGAACTTGGACGAACCTGAAGGTTCGTCCCCACGAGGAAAATTCATCGAACGGCTGACGTCGAGAACGAACAGCGCCGACAGGTTGGTGGTCTCGCGAAACTGGCGGGTGTAGAGCCGATCGGTCCTCGCGAACGCCTTCCAGTCCACGTACTTCAGGTCATCACCCTGGCGGTAATGGCGGTACTGGCTGAACTCGGCGCTGAAACCGTGGAACGGGCTGCGATGCAGCCCCTGCCGCAGTCCTTCGACGGTCGCGCGCGTGACCAGTTCCAGGTCGCGCAGCGACTGCAGCTCGGACGAAGAGACGACGTGCGGACGGGACATCGGTCAGCGGGCCGGGACCGCATCCAACAGGCGCGTGACGACGGTTTCGGCATCAATGCCGTCGGCCTCGGCCTGGAAGTTCACGAGCAGCCGATGGCGCAACACCGGCGGCGCCACCGCGCGGATGTCCTCCAGCGACACGACCGGGCGGCCCTGCAGTACCGCGCGTGCCTTACCCGCGAGCAGCAGCGCCTGGCCGGCGCGCGGGCCGGCGCCCCAGCGCAGCCACTGCTTCACGAAATCGGGCACGTGGTCGTCGGCCGTGCCCGACGGCCGGGAGGCGCGCACGATCCGCGAGGCGTAGTCGATCACGTTGTCGGCCGCCACCACCTCGCGCACCAGCAGGCGCGCGCGCTCGATCTGCTCGCCGGTGGCCACCGGACGCGCCGACGGCTCGCCACCGCTCGTGGTCTGCGCGAGGATCTGCCGCTCGTCCACCGCCGTCGGGTAGTTGATCACGACGTTCAGCATGAAGCGATCCAGCTGCGCTTCCGGTAACGGGTACGTGCCCTCCTGCTCGATGGGGTTCTGGGTCGCCAGCACGAACAACGGGCGTTCGAGGGTGTGGCGCACGCCACCGACGGTGACCTGGTACTCCTGCATGGCCTCGAGCAGGGCGGCCTGCGTCTTGGGCGGTGTGCGGTTGATCTCGTCGGCCAGAATTATATTGGCGAAGATTGGCCCGGGGATGAACCGGATGTTGCGTGCGCCGGTCGCGCGATCTTCCTCGATCACCTCGGTGCCGATGATGTCGGACGGCATCAGGTCGGGCGTGAACTGGATGCGGCTGAACTTGAGGTGCACGGCCTCTGCCAGCGTCTTGATCAGCAGCGTCTTCGCCAGGCCAGGCACGCCGCGCAGGAGGCAATGACCGCCGGCCAGGAACGCCGTGAGGATCTCGGCAATCACTTCATCCTGTCCAACGATGACGCGGCGCAGCTCTTGTTGAAGCGAGCTGACCAGGGCAGAGGTTTCCGAGAGGCTCATTCAGCCTCAAATTCTATCCTTAGTCGTTTGGCTGACCCGCCTGGCGAGACGATTGATTACGTTCTGCGGCTGGGCGATCCGAATTTGGCCACAGAGCACACAGAGATCGCCGAGAAGCCCCGACGGTTCGCTGACGCCGGCCGAAGGCCGGCTCGCGACCCGATGAGACGGCCGGACAAAATGAGTTCGATTCAAGTGCCCGTAGAACTCATTCTTCCGACCGTCTCATCGGGTCAGCGTCGCTTCGCGACGCCAGCGAACCGTCGTATCCTCTGGGCACTCCGTGTCCTCGGTGGCTAACCGGACGGCTACTCGAGGTCTCTGCGGCCTATTCGGATAGCGCAAACATCGGGTCGGTCTTCGCCGCTCGTCGTGCCGGCAGCAGGCAGGCGACGAGCGCCACCACGATCAGCACCCCGGCGACCATGGCGACCACCCGCGGATCCATGGCGCCGACTTCGTAGAGCTGCGCCTGGACCGACTGGCGCAACACAAAAGCGCCGGCCAGGCCGAACGCGGTGCCGAACGCCACGATCAGGCCACCTTCGCGCAGCACCAGCGTGAAGATGCTGCTGCTGGCCGCGCCGAGCGCCATGCGAATGCCGATCTCCCGGCGCCGCTGCGACACCTGGTAGGCCAGCACGCCGTAGATGCCGATGCCGGCAAGGAACAAGGCGACCACCGCGAAGCCGGTCGCCAGCACCGTCGGTGTGCGCCGATCGACCACCGCGGTCGACAACCGCTCGTCCATCGTCCGCACGCCATAGAACGGCAGCTCGGCGTCGATCTGCGCGATCTCGCGACGCACGGCGCTGATCACTGTCTCGGGCTGCTGGCTGGTGCGAATGGCGAGTCCCAACGAACGCGCCGGCCCCTGCCGCAGGGGAAGGAAGTACGCACCGTTCCGGCGAATGCCCGCCGAGTCAACGAGACCGCGAATCCGCATGGGCGCGATCACGCCCACGATGGTCATCATCTGGTCTTCACGGGGCTTGGCCAGGATGTCGCTGATATCGGCCGGGAAGTACATCCGCTTGCCGAACGCATCGCCGTTGGGCCAGAAGCGGCTGGCGAGGGTGTCGTCGATCACCATGACGCGCGGCCGGTCTTCGGCATCAGCCTCGGTGAACAAGCGTCCGCCCAACAGCCGAACACCCATCGCCTCGAAGTACTGCTCCGAGGCGTAGACCTGGCTCGGCGAGATCAACGACTCGCCCTGCTGCATCTGGTAACCCTCGGCCAGGATCACGCTGTCGCTGTACGACCCGGCGAACGGCAGGCTGGTGGTCGCGCCGGCGGACTCGACACCCGGCACGGCGCGAACGCGCTCGAGAATGCGATTGGTGGCAGCGCGCAGGCTGTCGGGATTCGGATAGCGGGCCGCCGGCAGGCTGACGGTGCCGGTCAACACGTTGTTGGCGCGGAAGCCCGGATCGATGCGGAGCACGCGATCGAAGCTCGCCAACAGCACGCCCGCGCCAATCAACAGCATCAGCGCAAACGCCACCTGGCTGGTGACCAGCGCGCGCCGCAACAATCGCGGCCCGCGCCCCTGCGTGCCGCTGCGGCCCTCTTCACGTACCACCTGCGCGATGTTGGCTCGGCGCATGGCGATAATCGGGATCAGGCCAACGACGATGCCCACGATGGCGACCATGGCCATGGTGAACGCCACCACCCGGCCATCCATGTGGATGGCCGAGCCTGCCGGCGATTGATCGAAGCCCAGCAGCGGCGCGGCCTGCAGGCCCCACCAGCCCAGCCCAAGTCCGGCGGCGCCACCCACGAGCGCCAGCAGCACCGACTCGGTTAGCGATTGCCGTGCCAGCCGCGCGAACGTTGCGCCGAGGGCATGTCGCGTGGCCAGTTCGCGCACGCGCGCGGTGGCCCGGACCAGCGCGAGATTGGCAATGTTGACGCAGCCGATCAGCAACACCAGCAGCGCCCCGCCCCACAGCATCGACAGTGTCGAGCGCGTGGATCCGATCAAGTCTTCCTGGAAATCCACCACGTCGGTACCGAACCTGGCGTTCGTGAGAATCTCGCGCCAGCCTGGAAAGCGATCGAAGTTGGCCGCGTTGATGGCGTCGACCTGGGCTTGTGCCTGCTCAATGGTCGTGCCGGGCTGCAGGCGCGCGAACTGCTGCCAGTTGTTGCTGTGTCGCGATTCGTCGGATCGCTCCTGCGCGGTAAACGCCGCCGGGCGGAACAACTGGATCTCAGGATTGAGGAAGCGGAACTGCGGATCCATGACGCCGACAATGCGGTAGGGCTCGCCGCCCACACGCAAGTCCTGCCCCAGGGCATCATCGCGGCCGCCGTAGACGCGCTGCCAGAAGCCATGGCTGAGAATCACGACCTTCTCGTGGCCAATCTCGCCCTGCTGCTCGGTGAAGGCCTGGCCGCGAACGGGTTTCACCTTCAGCACGCGGAAGAACGACGGCGTCACCGTCATGGCCTGCACCCGCTCGGCGTCGCCGCTGCCGCTGATGGTGAGGCCGGCCTGCCGATACATCGCCAGTTCTTCCAGCACCGCCATGTCGCGCTGGCGGTCGAGGTAGTCGGGGACACCGCTGTCGGCAATGGCCACGCCGGCGCCGGGGTACTTGTTGTAGATGCGGACCAGGCGATCGGGCTCGTCGAAGGGCAAGGGCTTGAGCAGCACCCCGTCGACAATCGCGAAAATCGCGACGTTGGCCGCCAGGCACAACGACAACGTGGCGATGGTGGTGATCGCGAAGCTGCGGTCTTTCCAGAGCAGCCGGGCGGCGAAACGCAGGTCCTGGAGCAGGCGGTCCATGGCTACGAGAGTCTACGGTCGCAATCGGCTGCTGGTTCCCCTATGATGCTGCGCGTGTCAGATCTCGAGCAGCGCACCCTGGCCAAGGTCCGCTGGCGGCTCATCCCCTTCCTCTTCCTGCTCTACGTCGTCGCCTATCTCGACCGCGTCAACGTCGGTTACGCCGCGCTCGACATGAACCGGGACCTCGGCTTCAGCGCCGCCGTGTACGGCTTCGGCTCGGGGATCTTCTTCCTGAGCTATACACTGCTCGAAGTGCCGAGCAACCTGATCCTGGCGCGGGTCGGCGCGCGGCGCTGGATTGCGCGCATCATGATCACGTGGGGCCTGGTGTCGATGGCGATGATGTTCGTCACCTCGCCGCTGTCCTTCTACGTCCTGCGCTTCATCCTGGGTGCCGCCGAGGCCGGCTTCTTCCCTGGGATCATCCTCTACCTGACACACTGGTTCCCGGCCCGCGAACGCGCGCGCGCCATCGCGCTGTTCATGACCGCGACCGCCATGGCCGGTGTGATAGGCGCGCCGCTTTCGAGCGCGATCTTGCAGTTGGACGGCACGGGCGGCCTGCACGGATGGCAATGGCTGTTCATCATCGAAGGCCTGCCCGCCGTGTTGCTGGCGCCGGTGGTGCTGCGGCGGTTGACCGAGTGGCCCGCGGATGCAAGCTGGCTCCACGCCGATGAGCGCAAGTGGCTGTCGAACGAGATGGCCATGGAGCAGGCACAGACCAGCGAGGTGCAGGTCAGTTTCGCCGCCGCCGCCCGCAGCGGACGCTTGTGGGCCCTTTCGGCCCTCTACTTCTGCATCGTCATTGCCTTCTACGGCGTGAGCTTCTGGCTGCCGCAGATCGTGCAAGCCACCGGTGGCGGGCTGAGCTCGGCCACCGTGATCCTGCTCACGGCAGTTCCATACATCGCGGCGACGGTTGGCTTGGTGATTATTGGCTCGCGGTCAGACGCCAGGGCCGAGCGGCCATGGCACGTGGCGGTGCCGTGCCTGATCGGCGCGGCCGGATTTGTCCTGACGGTGATTGCGCCGCAGACGCCCGCGGCGTCGCTGGCCATGCTGTCGATCGCTGCCTTTGGGATCTGGGGCACGCTCGGCCCCTTCTGGGCCATGCCCACGGCGTTCCTGCGCGGCACCGCCGCCGCCGGCGGCATTGCCATCGTCAACTCGATCGGCAACATCGGCGGCTTCGCCGGACCGTTCGCCATCGGCTGGGTGCGCGAAGCAACCGGCAGCTTTGAGGGCGGATTGCTGGCGCTTGCCGGCGTGCTCGTCGTCGGCGCCGCGATTGCGATCAGCCTGCCGGCCACCGATTCACAGAGATTAGTCACCGATGCCGATGCGGCCCGCTAATCCAGCGAAAACGGCAGCCAGCGGTCGTTAGCCACGGGACGCTCGCGGAGCCCTTCAGTCGGTAGCAGGGCCTGCAGTTCTCGCCAGTCGAGCAACAACCACGACGGCACTTCTGCCTTCAGCCGTCGCAAGGCCGCGACGTCTTCCGGCGTGACGGGCAGGTCGCGATCGAGATTCAGTTCCTGATCAGAGGCCACGGGCCAGCTCCTCCCATTTCTCCAGGAGCCCGGCTTTCACGAAGAAGTCCCTGGCTTCATCCCGATTGGTGCCAGCGAGCTTTAGCAGGTAGCTCACGTCTGCCATGTCTTGCAGGGTCCGCGTCGGATCGTTCTTCATAGCCTGGACCTTCATCGCGATCAGGTGTTCTTTGCGAGGCACCGGAACAGGTCGATCGGCGGGGCCAGGCGCCACCACGACCCCGGCAAACAGCTTGGCCGCCGTCTCGTCACGGACATAGATGAAGTCTACGCGTCCCCGATCGGCGCTCGGGTGTTGATGATTCGAGAAACCCGACGACCGGTGGAGCGTGGCGTACCCGGCCGCTTCCATCCAGGCGACCAAGGCTTCCTGGGCCTCGCCCTCGGTCACGACGTCGAGGTCCAAGGTCAATCGCGGGTTCCCGTATACGGCGAGTGCGACGCCACCGACCAGGGCGAAGCGCCAATGACGCTCGGTCAGGAACGTCTCGACGCGACCCAGGACGCCCGCGAAATCCATGGCGCCATCATAGCGCGGCCGCGAGCGTCGTCAGGCTGGTGGCTGAGTCTTGAGGAGGGCAATCAGCGCGTCATCGAGCGTGCCCTTGCCTTCGAGATAGGGCTTCCACGCCGCGTCGAGCGCGGGCTTGAAGCTGCCGAGGCCCTTCTGTTTCCACAGCCCGTTCAACTCCGCGTACGGCACGTGGGTCGGCGCGACACTACGCGCAGCTTCGCCGGCGGTGTAAAAGATCATCGCGTGCGTCAGCAATCCGTGAACGCGCGGGATGCTTGACTGCGCCGCCAGCGTCTGCAGTCGCGCGAACACCGGGTTGTCCCACTGGTGCATCGCCTCGTGAAACACGATCTCGAGTCCCTGCACTCCCTTTGTGCCGGGATCGAGACTCGAGACCACCAGCAGCCGATCACCCGTCGAGTACGCACCGGCCCAATTCGAGTAGCCGCTCAGGTTCACAGGGTAACCGTCCGCCGGCCAGGGTTGCTGATACGCACGCGTGATGTATGTGAGCACGGCGTCGCCGTCACGCCGCACCAACGTTTGCACGTCACGTAACTGGTCGAGGTTGGCGCGCCGATGTGCCGGCCACCACACCGAACGATAGATGGGCGCCGCCCGTTCGAGCGCACCGGCCGTGCCAGCGTCCATGCTGGCTGGCGCTGGCGAGGCGTCGTTGCCCACGCGCTGCAACGCCGAAGTGATCGCCACCAGGTCGCGGTCGAACACCAGGTCTTTGCGACTCCAGCCCGTGGCGTATGCCGTCACGGCCTCGGCCCAGACCTGCTGCTCGGCTCCGGTCAAGGCGGCCACGCCGGCGGCCTGCTCGCCTGGCGCACCGACAACCGCGCGCCGCTCGCGATCGGGCATCTGCGCCTGGTCGCGGCCGAGCACGTAGAGAAAGTGATGGAGGTTGAGCCAGAAGCCGTCCGGCATGAACCTGAAGATAGGCGCCTGCACTTCGGCGTGGCGTCCGGCTTTGGCCGGACTGGCGCCAGCAGAGGCCAGGATACTGACGGCGAAGAGGGCCAGGCAGATTCGTCGCATCGGTCAACTCTATGCCTAGGACGCGGCCGTTGCGTTCGAGGTCTTGAGGTCTTGAGGTCTTGTGGTCTTGTGGTCTTGTGGTCTTGAGTGCTTGAGGGTTTGAGGGCTTGAGGGCTTGAGGGGGCATCAGGTCGCGCGGATGGATTTCTTCAGAGCCGTAAGTGCCGCTGCGCACCGCCCGCCGAATGAATCGACGGGCAGCCAGGCGTCTTCGTTCATGAAGCCGAGTCGCTTGGCCAATCCCGCGAGATAGACAACCTCGCGGCTGGAGCCGAGGGCGATATCCAGGAATCGGAGGAGGTCTGGCTCGGACTCTCGGGCGCAGCCTTCAACAATATTGGTCGGCACGGAAACAGCCGCACGGCGCAGCTGGCTTTGCAAGCCATAGCGCTCGGAGGCGGGAAACTCACTCGTGGCGGCGTACACGTTGATAACCAACCGATCGGCCAAGGCAAACGCATCGAGCTTCCGATGGTCTCTGCTCATGCATTGCTCGGTGCATGCCACGTACCACTCGAAGATCGACCAAGACCCGGCCCGATCCGAGCCATTGCGCCCCGAACAGCTTGCACCGATCGCAGAATCAGCATTCGACCAAGCGGCGCGAGACGGCAGAAACTGCCTGCCCCAAGACCGCAGGTCCCCAAGACCCCAAGCCCCCAGCCCCCAGGCCCCCTGGGGGCCCCTTTTCTGCTACTCTTGGCGGAGAGCAGGCCCTTCGCCAGCAGGCGCCGGCTTCCCGAGGTAGTTTGTATGGCTCACCACGGCCAGCGTTTCCGCGGTCTTCTCGTGAGTGCGGGCGCCGCTCTTCTCCTGTTGTCGCCGCCGGCTCCGGCAGGGGCGCAGAACCCGGCTCCACCACCGCCCTCCGGTAGTTTCCAGGCCCCGTCGAGCCCCGACTTCCTGTTGGGCCGGCCGCGTGCCAGCATCGGCGTGCGCGGCGAGTGGCTGTTTGCCAGCGCCGGCTCCGACATCTTCGACTTCGTCACCGAGCAGTTGACCGTCGAGAAGTCGTCGTTCAACGCGCCGGGCTTCGGCGCCGAAGTCGCCGTCAGCCTCAACGACCGCATGGACATCGTCGGCGGCTTCGACGTCGCCAAGTCGTCCACGCCGTCCGAGTATCGCAACTTCATCGACAACCAGGGCCTGCCGATTCAGCAGACCACGTCTCTGCGCCAGTCGAACTTCTTCGGCTCGGTCAAGTTCGCGGTCATCCCCCGCGGGCGCGCCATCAGCCGCTACGCGTGGATTCCATCGACGATTGTTCCGTATGTGGGCGCCGGCGGCGGCATGGCCAACTACGAGTTCACGCAGAACGGCGACTTCGTGGACTTCGCCGACTTCAGGGTCTTCGACGAGAGCTTCAAGTCGGACGGCTGGACGCCGACCGCGCACGTGTTTGGCGGCACCGACATCCAGATTTACAAGCGGATGTTCCTGTCGCTCGAAGGCCGCTACACCTGGGCGAATGCCACGCTCGACAACGACTTCATTGATTTCGATCCGATCGACCTCGGCGGATTCCGGTTCGGTGCCGGCTTCCACATCATGTTTTAGGCCGCAGATGACGCGGATGACTCAGATTTCGCACGGGGTAACGACCATGAAAACGACCTTGCTACTTGCCTTCTCACTGGCCGCCGGCGCGGCCTCTGCTCAGACACCGGCACCGGCGCTTCCCGCTCCCACCGCGCAAGTGGACGCCCGCTTTGCCCATTGGCTGGGCTGCTGGCGCCTCGAGGACGACCTGACCGGCACCGGCGCGCGGCTGTGCATCACGCCCGACAACCTGGGTGTGCGCCTGCACACCATCGTCGGCAATGTCGGCGGTGGTGACGAAGCCATCAGGACCGACGGCGTCACCCGCCCCATCACCGACCAGGAGTGCAAGGGCACCGAACGGGCCGAGTGGTCGAGCGACGGCCAGCGGGTGTTCCGCCACACCGAAGTCACGTGTGGCAACGAGCCGCCCCGCAAGGTCTCGAGCATCGCCTTCGTCATGAACGGTCCTGCGTTCATTAACGTTCAGTTGGTTGACGGTGGTCCCAACCAGACGGTCCGGGTGCAGCGCTATCGCCGCTCGTTCAATCAGACGCTGGCGGACGGCTCCGGCATCCCCCAGTACCTGACCAGCACCGCGACCCGCGCGACCGCTGACGATGGCATGTGGACGGTGGAAGACGTGATCGAGGCGGCCGGCAAGGTCCCGGGGCCGGCTGTGCAGGCGGCCGTGGCCGAGTCGAAGGGGCACTTCATCATCAACAGGAAGTCGCTGGTCGCGCTGGCCGATGCGGGAGTGACGCCCACCACGATTGACCTCATGATTGGTCTCGCCTATCCGGATCGCTTCGTCGTTGAACGGCGCGGCGGCAGCGGCTCCAGCGCGGTCGGCCTTTCGATGGGTGGCGGCTACTACGATCCCTTCATGGGACCGCTGATGTTCGGCAGCATGTATAGGGATTGTTTTGGCTCCGGTTACGGCTACGGCTACCGCAGTTACTACTCGACTTGCGGCTCCATGTATTCGGCGTACTACGACCCCTTCTACGGCTACAACCGCTACAATGGCTACAATAATTACGGTAGCTACTACCCCGGTGGCGGTTATGTCGGCGTCGATCCAGGCACGGCCGGCGCCCCCGAACGCGGCTCCGGCCGCGTCGTCAACGGCCGCGGCTACACGCAGGTGCGCCCGCGCGAAAGCGAACCCACCCAAAGCCGAACCAGCAACAACGGCAACGGCTCGAGCGCCGGCTACTCGGGCGCCGGTTCGGGCGGCGTGTCGTCGCAAGGCTACTCGGGCGGCTCGTCCAGCGGTTCATCGGGATCGAGCGGTTCATCGGGGTCAAGCGGATCGAGCGGCGATTCAGGCGCCCGCACCGCCGTGCCGCGGCCACCGGGCGGTGGAAGCTAACCGACCCGACTTGAAGTAACCTTCTGGGCTTGGGGGCATCATTGCCTCCAGGCCCTTTCCCTTTTCAGGAGACGTCTCGCATGAGTACAGGACCGCTGCCCATTGGCACCGATGCCCCCGACTTCGAAGCCCAAACCACCGACGGCCCGATTCACTTTCACGAGTGGCTGGGCAGTTCCTGGGGCGTGATCTTCTCGCACCCCAAGGACTTCACTCCAGTGTGTACGACCGAGCTCGGGTACATGGCACGCATCAAGCCCGAGTTCGACAAGCGCGACGTCAAGATCATCGGCTTGAGCATCGACCCGGTCGAGAAGCACGCGGGCTGGGCGGCCGACATTGCCGAAACCCAGGGCACGGCCCCCAATTACCCGATGATCGGTGACACCGACCTCAAGGTCGCCAAGTTGTACGGCATGCTGCCGGCCGGCGCCGGCGAGACGTGCGAGGGGCGCACCGCCGCCGACAACGCGACTGTCCGCAACGTCTACGTGATTGGCCCCGACAAGAAGATCAAGCTGCTGATCTCCTACCCCATGAGCACCGGGCGCAACTTCGATGAAGTGCTGCGGGTGATCGACTCCATGCAACTCACTGCGAAGCACAAGGTCGCCACGCCCGTGAACTGGAAGGACGGCGACGACGTGATCATCCTGGGCAGCGTGAACGACGAAGACGCCAAGAAGCAGTACCCGCAGGGGTGGAAGGCACCGAAGCCCTACCTGCGCATTGTTCCGCAGCCAAAGTAACCCCTCCGGAGGAATCAAATGGAGCGCAAGACGGCGAACGATTTCGACCAGGAACTGCTTCTCATCTTCGACCAGTACGTGCACGGTGCCATCGATCGACGCGGCTTCCTGGATCGCGCGACCAAGTTTGCCGTGGGCGGCGTCACCGCCGGCATGCTGCTCGATTCGCTCAGCCCCAAGTTTGCCGAGGCGCAGCAGGTGCCGAAGGACGACAAGCGCCTGAAGACGGAATGGGTCGAGGTCATGTCGCCCGAAGGCAACGGCAGGATCAAGTGCTATGTCTGCCGGCCTGCCAACGCCACCGGCAAGCTGCCCGCGATTGTCGTGGTGCACGAGAACCGCGGCCTGAATCCACACATCGAAGACATCGCCCGCCGGATCGCACTCGACAACTTCATGGCGATCGCGCCGGATGCCCTGACGCCCCTCGGCGGCTATCCCGGCGACGAAGAGAAGGCGCGCGAGTTGTTCCCGAAGCTGGATCAGCCCAAGGTGCGCGAAGACTTCGTGGCCGCCGCCCACTACATCCGCACGCGTCCTGACAGCACCGGCAAGGTCGGCGCGGTCGGCTTCTGCTACGGCGGCAGCGTCGTCGGCATGCTGGCGCACCGGCTCGGCGCCGACCTCGCGGCCAGCGTGCCGTTCTACGGTGGACAGCCCTCCGCGGAAGACACGGCCAAGATCAAGGCCGCCATCCTGGTTCACTACGCGGGCACCGACGAGCGCATTAACGCCGGCTGGCCGGCCTGGGAGGCCGCGCTCAAGGCCAACAACGTGCGCTACGAAGGCTACATCTACGCCGGCACCCAGCACGGGTTCAACAACGACACCACGCCTCGCTATGACGCGGCGGCGGCCAAGCTCGCCTGGGAACGCACTATCGCGCACTTCAACAAGTACGTCCGCGGATGAGGCACGGCCCTTGCTCTAACCTCCGGTAACGCGCGGGTTGCGGCCGATTGTGGAACCGACCACCCACAATCGGTCGCCTCGTGCCTAATCAGGAGGAACAATGGCGAAGAACGCTGGCCAGTCCGTCACCCGTGAACAACTGATCCGGGGACTTCAGGAAGACCTCTCCCGCGAGTACCAAGCCATCCTGGCCTACGTGGTGTACTCCCAGGCCATCAAGGGCGCGCAGTACATGGCCATTGCCAAGGAACTCGAGGTGCATGCCGCGGAGGAACTGGCGCACGCGATCACCATCGCCAAGCAGCTCGACTACTTGGGCGCGATGCCCAACGCCACGGCCCTGTCGGTCAAGCTGACCGAGAATCCCGAGAAGATGCTCCGCGCCGATCTCGACAACGAGAACCAGACCATCCGCGCCTATCGGGAGCGGGTCCGGCAATGCGAAGCGCTGGGGGAATTTGCGATCGGCGAAGAGATTCGCGAGATCCTGCGCCAGGAACAGGAACATCAGATGGATCTGGCCGCGGCGCTTGGCGAAGACGTCCCCGACGTCTCAAAGATGAAGAAGTAGTGCCAGAAGGGGCAGCACTTTAGTGCTGCCCGCTGGCTGTGATTCAAACCGGTATCGACGAGAAGATTCTCAACCACGGGACGACCGCGCCAAACAGATACAGCGCGGTCAATCCTCCAAGAGCCTGGTACACACCGGTGGCATAGAGCACGGCTCCGCAACCAATCGCGAGGAGCTTTGCGCCGACGAGAGCCGGACCCGGTCCGGTCAGGTGCATCCAGGTCTCGAGGATCGGATTGCCTTCAGCGGAAGGGCCGAACAGATCGACCGCCTGGTAGGTCAGCCACCCGTCGGCCGCCTGCAGCGCGATGAACACTCCAAGGAGCAGTCTCGGCGTCATGCCCCGACCAGGAGCAAAGACCATGCCCGGCGCTGTCTAGGAAATCGAGGAAATCAGGAACGTCCCGCCTTCGCCAAGGCTACGGCGCGGCAAGAGTCTTGCGGCAGGAAGACTAAAGGTGGAGCGGCCTTGCCGCCGCCCCACCCTGGGTCGAAGGCGTGTTACTGCTTGGTCATGGTGAGGCCGGTGACGGTGGCCTCGGTGTTGTGCGCGAAGCGGATGCCGTAGACGCCGTCGGTTGACTTCAGCTTGCCGGCGGCCACCACGTCGGCCTTGGGATAGCTGCCGACCACCGTGCCGTTGACCGAGCACTCGATCTTGTCGGCGGTCACGGTCATCGCGATGTCCTGCTTGACCGACGAACCCTTGCCGGCGGCCTTGTTGATGGCCGCGTTCGGCTCGGGCTTGCGCGAGCTCACGGCGAACGGCGCCGGGCCCATGCCGCGGACAATGAACGTGCCGCTGCCGTAGGCCGAGCAGTAGATGAAGCTCTGGTCAGCCGTGCCCATGGCGTTGCCGCCGATGACAATGCCGTACGGGTGCGGGTGATCGTTCAAGCCCATGTAGTTCGACTCGGTGAAGGTCGCCTTCACCGTGTAGTTACCGGTCGCCATGTTGGCGGGGTTCCAGTAGGTGGTGGCGGGACCGGTGCGCACTTCGAGCACGCCGTTCTTCTCGGCGAGCCGCGCGTTGTTCAGCACCTGGCCGGCCTTCTCTTCCTGGGCGTCGATCTTCCCCATCCAGCCCTTGGCGAAAATGCCGCCGTCCTTCACCGCCACCGCGCCATCCGGCTGGGCCGCGGGGGCCTGGGCGCGAATGACCGACGGGGAACACAGTGCAACTGCAAGCGCGAAACCGTAAACGAGACGCATGGTATGTCCTCTCAAAGATTGTGGGGCCGTTACACAGGGCCGCTCGACCGCGGCCACCGTGGCCGAACTAACATCATACCCGGATCTTATGGCTCCTAGCAGCAGGCCCGATATCGGCGTCTAATCGGTGCGAATCGGTGGCCTAGCGACCTGCGGCAGAGGTGCGCTACCCTACCGATATGACCCTGCGTCCCCTACTCGCCCTGGCCGTGCTGGCGTTCGTTCCGGCGTGTTCGAGCCCCGAGCCCACTCCGGCCGCCACCTCAGCCGCCGCCACCTCGGCGGCGCCGGCCGATCGCAAGTACCTGCTCGAGCGCGTGGACGATGCATCGGTGGTGCAGTTGTATGCCGACGGGTTCTCGGCGCTGCCCGTGAGACAGAAGACGCTGATTTGGCACCTCTACCAGGCGGCCCTCGCTGGCCGCGACATCTTCATCGACCAGAAGCACCAGGACGCGCTCGAGATGCGCGGCATTCTCGAGCGGATCGTCGCGAATCCGCAGGGCGTGGACGCGGCGACCCTCGCCGAGGTGCAGCGCTACACGAAGCTGTTCTGGATCAACAACGGCCCGTACAACAACCTGACCGCGCGCAAGTTCGTGTTGAAGTGCACGCCCGACGCGTTTGCCGCCGCCGCGAAGATCGCAGGCGCGGATGCCGCCGCGGTCGCGCGATTGCAGCCCATGTTCTTCGACCCCGCCGTCGATCCCATCGTCACCAACAAGACGCCGGGCGCGGGCAAGGACATCCTGCAGTCGAGCGCCAACAACTTGTACTCCGGCGTCTCGATCGCTGACCTCAAGGGCTTCGATGAGAAGTACGGCCTGAACTCCCGACT
>JBBQSP010000053.1:0-35409 GCA_038213735.1 Vicinamibacterales bacterium
CATTTCGACGTCGCCAACCGAGACCGCCAGCGGTTCACGTTCATCGCCAACGTGATGCCCGGCGGGATGTTCGGGTTTACGGCTTCGGCCGGCGTCGGCCGCGACGAGTATCCCGACAGCCCGCACGGCCTGCAATCGTACGACTCCGATCAGTACTCGGTGGGCGTCAACGTGGTCCCCGACGATCGCTTCAACCTGTCGGCCAGCTATGGCTGGGAGAACTACAGTTCGCTGCAGCGCTCGCGCGCGGCGAACAACGCCGCCGACCAGCTGAATCCGGCCCGGGACTGGACGACCGACTACACCGGCAAAATGAACTTCCTCGAGGCGGCGTTCGACATCAACGCCATCGAGCGCACCGCCATCCGGATCTCCGCCGACTGGAATCGGGCCAACGACACCTACCGCTACGGCCTGGCCCCCGGCTCGCCGCTCGCCGTGCCGGAGCAGTTGCCCGCGGTGACCAACGAGATGCTGCGCGGAGAGGTTGACGTCAACTACGAGCTGGCGCGCAACCTCCACTTCGGCGTCGCCTACTGGTACGAGGACTACCAGGTGCAGGACTTCGCGCTCGGGCCGACGACGTTAAGCGGCCTCGCCCTGCCGGCCGTGCAGGAAGGACAGGCATCGGTCGCAACCAACGCCTTGCTGCTCGGCTACCTGTATCGTCCGTACACGGCGCACACCGGTTTCGTTCGACTGACGTACTCCTTCTAGCCCCTGCCTTCACCGCGAGCCGGTTCAACGGCTCGCGGTGCCTTTTCAAATCCAACACCGTCGCCCCCGGTCGAGAGGTGGTTGTTGCCCGAGGGCGAGTTCGTCTATGGCGAGTTTGAATTGCAGGACGTGACCATGAATCTACCGCCGCGCTAGGGCTATCCGGTTGCAACGGTTGGTACGGCGCATGCAATAGAACAGCAGGAGGACCCGCACATCACCGACAATGGAGATAACGTGAGACTGAACTTGCGACTTGCCTTGGCGGCACTCCTGCCCTGCGTCTTGCTGGCGTCGGTGGCCCTGGCGCAGCCTACCAACACCGCGAAGCCCGCGGAGGCGGTTGACGGCGTGATCGTCGCCGAGTTCAGCGCGCGCATCTCCACCTACGCCGAGTTGCGGCGGACGCTCGAGGAAGGACTGCCCGGACTGGTCGTGACCGCCAACAACAACGAGATCCGGCGCGCCGAGGAAGCGCTGGCCCGGCGCATCCGGCTGGCCCGCGAACGCGCCAAACAGGGCGATATCTTCTCGCCGGCGATCAATGCGGCGTTCAAGCAACTGCTGATGGGAGTGACGAAACCCGGCATCTGCGCGGCGATCCTCGAGGACAACCCTGGCAACATCCCGTTCCGCACCGGCGCGCCGTACCCGCGGGATCGAGCGCTCTCGACGGTGCCGCCCAGCGTGCTGGGCGTATTGCCGACACTGCCTGATGATGTCCAGTATCGATTTCTCGATCGCGACCTGATCCTCTACGACACGCGAGCCAACATGATGCTCGATCGGATCCCGTCGGCGATTCGCTGCACCCCAATTCGCTGACCGGCGCGGTCGCGCGCCACTATTGGAGTGGCGTGCGGACTTCGACGAGAGCGCCGTCAGCCACTTGGTCATTGGGGTGGACCACCACCTGCGCGCCTGCGTCGAGCCCCGATTGAATCTCGGCCTCCTCGGCGTTGCGCTGGCCGACCGCCACTGTCACGCGGCGGATCCGATCACCGTCGACCACGAACACGGCCCACTCGTCGCCCTGCCGCACCAGCCCGCTGGTCGGGACCTTCACCACATCGGCCGCCTCCCAGATCACGATCCGCACTTCAACGCGGTAGCCGTCGCCGAGTGCGTTCCAGGCTTCGGCGGGATCCTCGAAGTCCATCACCACGTTGACCCGCTGCTCTTCGACGCCGAGGGCGGAAATCTTGGTGAAGCCCGAGGGCTCCACCCGCCGCACCGTCGCCACCAGGACCCGATCGCCGCCCCACTGCTCCACGCGGACCTTGGCGCCAGGCTTCACGCGCACGGCATCGGTCGACAACAGGTCGGACACGATCTCGAGGTCGACCGCGGGGTTGCCGATCTCGAGCAGCGGCTCGCCGGCCGCGACCACACTCTCGCTTTCGCGCAGGCGCTTCAGCACGACGGCCGGGGCGGTGAGCGTCAGGACCCGGCCGCTCGCCTCCAGGGTCGGCGCCATCAGCCGCGCGGTGGCCTGGTCGAACTGCGAGCGGGCGCCGGCGACGGCGAACTCGGCCGCGCGCACAGCCTCTTCGGCCGCGCGCGCGTTCGACTCGGCGGCGTCGAGCGCCTGGCGCGTTGACAGTTGGGCCGCCGACAAATCGCGCTGGCGGCCGCGTTCAACGCGAGCCAATTGCGCGGTGGCGGCCGTCGATCGCAACTCGGCCTCGGCGCGCCCGAGCGAGGCACGGGCCGCGGCGACGGCAGCCTCGGCTTCGGCGCGGCTGCGCGCGTCCATCAACGCCGGCGCTTCGGCGCGAACCCGTGCCACCACCGTGGTCCCGCGCACCACCGGGTCGCCGACCTCGAGCTCGCTTCGCAGCACTCGTCCGGTCAGCGGCGCCGACACCACGTAGCGATGCCGGACCCGCGTCTCGCCTTCGTCATCGACCGTGACCGCCAAGGGGCCGCGCGTGCTCGGCATGACGTCGACCGGCACCGGCGCCGGCCACAATGCGACCGCGACCACCGCGCCGACGACCAGCACGACCAGCAACCAACGCCAATAACGGCTCATGTCGCTCACCTTACTCCCTGGATTTCAAGACCGCGACCAAATCGAGCCGATCCAGCCGGCGCCGCACGGCCAGCGCCGACAGCGCGGCCGCGCCGATGATGGTGAGCCATCCCCACGCCACCGTAGCCGGGGTGACGACGAACGGAATCCGAAAGACCTCGTTCTGGAACGTGCTCATGATGAACAGGCCGAGCCCGTAACCGATCAGCGTCCCGCACGGCAGCGACACCAGCACCAGGATCGCCAGCTCGCCGAGCAGGATCGACGAGATCTCGCCGCGCGTAAACCCGAGCACGCGCAGGCTGGCCAGTTCGCGCTCACGTTCCGACAACGAGATGCGGGCCGCGTTGTAGACCACGCCCACGGCGATGATGGCGGCGAAGATCACGTTGATGCCGACGGTCAAGTTCATGTTCTGCGCCATCACGTCGCGAAAGTTGCGCAACGCCGTCTCGCGAATCGCGACGCCGGCGACTGACGGCGTCAGTTTCAATGTCGCGTAGAGCGGCTCGAGCTGCGCCGGATCCACCTGGAGGTAGGCGCCCGACACCGTGCCGCCTTCGCGCATCAGCCGGCCGAGCGAGGCAATGTCCATGTATGCCTGCAGGCCCATGATGTCGTCGACGACGCCGGCGACCCGCACCTGCCGGACCGGCCGGCGCCCCTCGAGGACTTCGACCTGCACGGACTCGCCCGGCTCGAGTGCCAGCACCGTCGCCAACATCTTCGACAACACCAGGCCTTCGGGCGGCAGCGTCCGCGGCCGCCCTTTCTGATCGACGACCCGATTCAGGTCGGGTTCGGGTTTGAGCCCGGTCAGCGCGAGCGTCCGCGAGCGCGTGCCGGCCCGCAGCCGCGCCGGCACCATTCGCATCGGCTCCACCGACATCACCCCTGGCATCGCCGCGACCGCATGCATCGCCGCCGCCGATCGCGGCTCGACGAAGCTGACCGTCACGTCCTGGCGCATGCCGTCGTTGAACTGCCGCGCGATCAGCACCTCGATCGCATCGATGAAGCCGAAGCCGATCAGCAGGATGGCGCCGCCGAACGCAATCCCGATCACCGACGCGAACGCACGCAAAGGTTGGCGTTCAAGGGTGCGCAGTACCATGCGCGCGCCCTGAGGCAGCAGGCGCTGTACCCGCGGCGTCTCGATCATGCTGGCGCGATAGCGGGCCGGCGACTCGGGCCGCATGGCCTCGGCCGGCGGGATTCTCACCGCACGCCTCACCGCCGACACCGAGCCAATCACGGCGGAGACGAGCGCCAGGGCCAGCGCCGCCAGCGCTACTTCGGCCGACAACCGGTAGTCGAGCGACGGAAAGCGGAAATACAGGTTGTACAACTCGATCATCTGCGAGCCCAGCCACGCACCGACGATCACGCCGGTCACGGCGCCGAGCAGCGCGATGATCAGGGCCCACTTGAAGTAGTGCCACGCCAACTGGCGGTTCGAGTAGCCGAGCGCCTTGAGCGCGGCCAGTTGCGGACGCTGCAGCGCCAGCGCCCGCGCCAGCGCCACGTTCAGCACGAACGCCGCCACCGCCAGAAAGATCGCCGGGATGATGAACCCGAACGTGCTCAACTGCGCCAGCTCGTTGTCGAGCGTCCACGCCGATTGCTGCAGCCGCCGCGGCACCGCGCCGAGCCCGCCAAACGGCTCGAGCGCGCGGTCGAGGCCGGCAATGGCTTCGTCGGCCGACGCGCCCGGCATCAGGCGCAGGCTGACATCATTGAAGCCGCCCTCCATGTCGAACGCACTGGCCAGCGCGCGACGCTCCATCCACAGCAGCGCGAAGCGCCGGTTGTCGGGGATCATCTCGCCGGGACGGATGCTGAAGACGTACTCGGGCGACAGCGCCACGCCAACGATGGTCAGCCGCCGGCGGCGGCTGTTGATGATGGCGGTGATCGAATCGCCCGGCGCCAGGCCGTTGGCCTCGGTGAAAACCTCGCTGGCCAGCACCTCGTCTGGCCGGCCGGGCTCGGGCCAGCGTCCCGAACGCAGGAACACGTCGTTCAGCAGCGGCCGCCCGCGCGACGGCACCGAGATCAAGCGGCCGGTCGCCGGCTCGAGCAGGCCCGGCACATCGAGCGTCACATCCGCGACGACGCGCGTGTCGAGCACCGCGACGCCGGGGATCGCGCGCAAGTCCGCCTCGAGGCTGGCCGGCGCCCGCTTCAACATGGCGAAGACATCGGCAAACCGCTGCCGCTCGTAGTAGGTGTCGACCGTGCGCTGCAGGGAATCGAAGTTCGACAGGTAGGTGACGAACATCACTACGCCGGCCGCCATGACCGCGCCGATCGCGAGGGCCTGACTGCGCATCTCCCACAGGTCGCGCAGCAGCTTGCGATCGAGCGCGGCAATCGGCAGGCGGCCTACCACTGGATGTCCTTCGCCGAGCGGCGCGTCTCGTTGCGGCTGACGCCGGCGATGTTGCCGTCGGCAAGCCGGACGACACGGTGCGCCATGCCCGCGATGGCAGCGTTGTGGGTGATGACCACGGTGGCGGTGCCAAGCTCGCGGTTGACGCGCTCGATCGCCTCGAGCACGACGATGCCGGTGGTGATGTCGAGCGCCCCGGTCGGCTCGTCGCACAACAGCACGTCGGGTCGTTTGGCAATGGCGCGGGCAATGGCCACGCGCTGCTGCTCGCCCCCGGATAGCTGCGCCGGAAAGTGATCCAGCCGATGCCCGAGGCCCACGAGCGCGAGCGCCTCTTCCGGGGTCATGGGGTGCTCGGTGATCTCGGTCACCAGGGCGACGTTCTCTCGCGCGGTCAGGCTGGGGATGAGGTTGTAGAACTGGAACACGAAGCCGACATGCTCGCGCCGATACTCGGTCAGCGCCGCCTCACCCGCCGTCGTCAGGTCGTGATCCTTGTAGACCACGTGGCCGGCGGTCGGGATGTCGAGGCCGCCGAGAATATTGAGCAGCGTGGACTTGCCGCTGCCCGAAGGGCCGAGCAGGACGACGAACTCGGCCGGGAACAGATCGAAGTCCACGCCGCGTAGCGCCTGCACCTCGACCTCGCCCATGGGATAGACCTTGGTGATGCCCCGGGCGGTGAAGACCGGTGCCCGGGGTTCGAGGGTCTCGCCCATGGCAGCCGATTATGGCTTCTTGTGCACGTGGTCGGATGATTTTCCGTCGCCGACCAGGACCGTGCCCATCAACCCGCCGTCGGCGTGATCGAGGATGTGGCAGTGGAACATCCACTCGCCGGGGCGCTCGTCAAACGTGACCAGCAGGCGCACGGTGGTCTTCATCGGGATGTTCACGGTGTCTTTCCACGCCAGCGGCCGCACCGGCTGTCCCGTTTCGTCGATCACGTGGAAGAAGAAGCCGTGCAGGTGGAACGGGTGGTCCCAGTCGCTGTCGTTGTTCACGATCCACAGTTGCGTCTCGCCCAGGCTGGCGACAAACGGCTTGGCCTTCCAGAACGGGACGCCGTTCACGCGGAACTCGGACTTGCCGTTTTCCATCGGCGGCAGCGTCAACAGCACGCTCACGGGCGTGGCGCCCTCGACCACCGGCACCGGCAGGACGCGGCTGACGCGCACCGGCGGCGCGGTCACCGCCGTCTCCTTCGTGAACTCGATCGTCAGCACGTCTTCGACGCCGCGATACTGCACGCTGCCGTAGCCGCGGTTGTAGAGCATCGCGCGCAAGGTCAACGGCGCGGCGGCCGTGCCCTTCGGCGCGACGATCACGTCAACCCGCTCGCCGGGCGTGACCAGCAGGATGTCGGTCGTCACGGAGTGCTCCTGCAGCCCGCCGTCGACGCCAATGACCGTGAACATCTGGCCGTCGAGATCGAGATAGAAGAACCGGCTCTTGGCGGCATTGACGATGCGCCAGCGTTGAGGGGCGCCGGGCCGCGCGCGCAGCACCGGGCGGGTGCGGCCGTTCACCAGCACGTAGTCGCCTTCGCGGCCAAACACCATGCCGGCCGAGCCGCCGCTGTCGGCGGGCTCGAGCTTGCCCTTGGCGTCAAAGCCGATGTCGCTCAGCACCAGCGTCACCTGGTCGGCGACGCCGACGCCGTCATCGGGATCCTCGACGAGCAGCGGGCCAGAGAGGCCGAAGCCGACCTGCGCCGCTGACAGGACGTGCGGGTGGTACCAGTACAGCCCCGCGTCGCGCACGATGAAGTCGTAGGTGAACGACTCGCCCTGCTTGACCTCCGGCTGCGAGATGCCGGGAACGCCGTCCATCTCGATCGGCACACGCAGGCCGTGCCAGTGCACCGTGGTCGGCTCCTGCAGTTCGTTCTTGAAGTGCACGATCAGCCGATCGCCGACGCGCGTCTTGATCAGGGGCCCGGGTAACCCGCCGTCGTAGGTCCACGCCTGCACGCGTTTGCCCGGAGCCACCTCGACCTCGGCCAGCCGGGCCGTCAGGGTGATCTCCACCACTTTCGGGTCGGGATTGGTGTCGATCGATTCCTTGAGCTTGAGGCCCGCGTCCCAGCCGGGAGGCGCCATGGGCTGCGCCGCAGCCGACGTGGGCAGCAGGAGACACAAAACGAGCAAGCTCAGCATGAACATGGAAGGGTACGACTGCAAAATGCAGTCCCTTGATAATCACCGGAACCAGGCGGATTCCGGGTGGAATTCTTCGCCTAGCCGGGGAATATCCCCGGCCCGCTCGCGGATCTTCGCGCCCGGCGCGCCGATGGCACTGGCATGGTCTGTGCTCCCAGATCCGGGCAGGGAGTTCGACATGGCTACCATGACGCAAGCCGCAAACGGAACCACGACGCAGTTCGTCAGGCGCTTCATGGGCGCGCTGGCGCTGGATCCGGCGACGTTTGAAGACGTCGAGGCAGACCGCACGGCAGGCGGCCAGGCCGCGCTCGTCGTGTTGCTGACGTGCCTCGCCGGCGGCTTCGCCGTCGCCGGCAGCTCGCAGCTGACCGTCACCATGTTCATCGCTGGCCTGACCGCGACGCTCGGGGCGTGGGTGGTGTGGGCGCTGCTGATTACGACCATCGGCACGCTCGTCGTGCCCGAACCCACCACCAACAGTCGGCCGGCGGAGCTGTTGCGCACCATGGGGTTTGCCGCCGCGCCCGGAGTCTTCCTGGCCTTTGCCGCCATGCGGGCGGCGGCGCCCTTTGCCGTAGCCCTGGCGACGCTCTGGATGGTGGCTGCAACGGTACTCGCCGTGCGGCAGGCGCTTGACTATCGCAGCCTCGCCAGGGCCGTGGTCGTGTGCGTGGCGGCCTGGCTGGTGGCGTTCGGAATGGTCGCCGGCGTGGGCCTGATGTTCGCGCGTCCGGTCAGCTAGGCCACAGATTAACCACCGATTCGGCACAGATTTCTTGTGCGGTTGGTCGTCAGAAAAGGGGCGCGCCACATGCCATCGTCACAAGTCGTCTTCTGGCACCGCGACCTGCCGCCGCTTGACGCGGTCGTGATGGCCGAGCACACGGTTGAAGCGAACAGCGACCGCGTGCCTGGCACGCTCGCCCATCGCGACGAGCTGTGGGATGTCTGCTATCAGCAGTTGATGGCGCATGCCGCCGAACGCGTGGCGACGGAGGTCACGCGCCTCGGCGGCCGCTACGCCCACGTACATGGCGAATCGATCGGCGCCAAGCACGACGACGCGGCGGGCGAAGCCTGGCTGCATGGCACCTTCACGTTCGTTTTGTATGGCAGTGAAATAGTCCCGGCCCTGGTGACCGGCCGTTAGTTGGAGGCAGGTCATGCGGACAGTCACAGTACTCATCGATCCGAACGCGTCGGGTAAGGACGGCAGCACCATGAAAGCCCTGGTCTACGGCGGACCTGGCCAGCGCGCGTGGCAGTCGGCGCCGCGGCCGGTCATTCGCGAACCGGGCGACGCGATCGTTCGCATCACCACGTCGACCATCTGCGGCACCGACCTCCACATCATGAAGGGCGATGTGCCGAGCGTGACGCCCGGGCGCATTCTCGGGCACGAGGGCGTGGGCATCGTCGACGAGGTCGGCGCCCAGGTCTCGGCGTTCAAGAAGGGCGATCGCGTCCTCGTCTCGTGCGTTAGCGCGTGCGGCATCTGTGAATCCTGCCGCAAGGGCATGTACTCGCACTGCACGACCGGCGGGTGGGTGCTCGGCAATACCATCGACGGCACGCAAGCGGAGTACGTCCGCACGCCGCACGCCAACACCAGCCTCTATCACCTGCCGGCGGAGATCCCAGACGAGGCCGCGGTCATGCTGAGCGACATCCTGCCGACCGGCCTCGAGTGCGGCGTGCTGAACGGTCAGGTCAAACCGGGCGACACCGTCGCCATCGTCGGCGCGGGTCCGATTGGTTTGGCGGCACTGTTGACGGCGCAGTTCTTCTCGCCGGCGGCGGTCATCATGATCGATGTGGACGACAACCGGTTGCAGGTGGCCAAGCAGTTCGGCGCCACCACGTTGATCAACAGCGGCGACGGGACGGCCGTCGCGCGCATCATGGGGCTGACCGAGGGCGCCGGCGTTGACGTCGCGATCGAAGCGGTGGGCATTCCGGCCACGTTCGACATCTGCCAGTCGATTCTGGCGGCCGGCGGTCGCCTCGCCAACGTCGGCGTGCACGGCAAGCCGGTAGAGTTACATCTGGAGAAACTCTGGGATCGCAATGTCGCGATCACCACGCGACTGGTCGACACGGCCGCCATCCCGATGCTGCTGAAGCTGGTGAAATCGGGCAAATTGCAGCCGGCCCAACTGGTGACGCACCGGTTCGCGCTGGCCGACATCATGAAGGCCTACGACACGTTCGGAAACGCGGCGGCCGAGCGGGCGCTGAAGGTGATTCTCACCGCCTAGAGGATTGGAGTAGCATCAGGTCATGCGAATCAAATACACGGCGGCAGCCCTGGTGGGACTGGTGGTGGCAGGCTTCAGCCTCGTCGCGCTGGCTCAGCAGAAGCCGACCGCGACGGCGAAGACCGCCACGCCCAACTCGGTCGTGGTCTACAAATCCCCAACTTGAGGGTGCTGCACTGCCTGGATGAAGCATCTCCAGGCGCAAGGCTTCCAGTTGGAAGCCAACGACGTCAGTGACCCCCAGGTACAAGCGGTGGGCAAACAGGCCGGCATGACCGACGAGTTGTCGTCGTGCCATGTGGCGAAGATTGGTGGGTACACCATCGTCGGCCACGTGCCGGCCGAAGACATCAAACGGTTGCTGAAAGAGAAGCCGGCCATTGCCGGGATCTCGGCGCCCGGCATGCCGATGGGATCGCCCGGCATGGAGCAGGGCGGCATGAAGGAGTCGTACAACGTGATGGCGTTCACGAAGGACGGCAAGACGTACGTCTTCGCTAAGCACTAGCTCTCACAGGAGGTCAGGAGATCAGGAGAATGGAATTTCTCGGTCTCCTGATCTCCGGTCGAACCCTGTTCCAATGACAACATCAGGCACCATCCCGGCGTCCGAGGCGCTGCCGCTCGAGAGCCTCATCGCGTTCACCGACGGCGGCATTGCCAGCCGCGTGCTCGCGAAGAACGGCGGCGGCAACCTGACGCTGTTTGCCTTCGATCGCGGACAGGGGCTCACCGAACACACGACGCCGTTCGACGCGCTCGTGATGGTGCTCGACGGCGAGCTGGCGCTCACGATCGGCGGCACGGCCGTCACCGCGACGCCCGACACCATCGTCCGCATGCCGGCGAACGTGCCGCACGCGGTCGAGGCGACCGTCGCCTCGCGCATGCTGCTGATCATGCTGCGGGAGCCTAGACCCACCACCTAGTCGGGCCTGTGGGGTCGGCTTGGCATTTGCAAGACGGTGGTAGCGATGGATAACTGGATCGGCATGGCGGCGTTTCTCGTGATCTGGGTGGCCCTTCAAGTGTGGGTGTTGCCGAAATTTGGCGTGCCCACTTGAGCGGTGCCAGCACCGCGCCGGCCGGCGCGGGACGATAGGCAAGCCGAAGGCACGACGCCTCACGGACAAAACGAACCTGATTAAGCGAAGGTCCTGAAGGCGCGCGCGCCCTCACCTACCTGAACCGTCGCTCGACATGCCGGCGGATCGCATCTTCGAACTCCGCGTCCTGGTCCGCCTGATAGACCATGGATGAACCGATTTCCGCCGCCAGAATCGCCGAGCGATACTTCGGCGACAGGTTCTTATACCGGGTATTAAAGCGCGGGTCCTCACGGAGGAGCGCCGGCAGGTGGCTCAGAATGACCTTGTCGAAGATCGGCTGCGTGGCGACGGCCGGATTCGCCTGGAAGAACTCGAACAGGCGCTGGTAACCGCGATTGATCTCGACCGAGATGTCATCGGAGATCTCGGTCCAGGGCTTCTTGCTGCCGGCATGCCGCCGCACCAGCAGACGGGCCTCATCCTCGGCGCGCCGCTTCAGGATCGCGAGCACGTCGGCGACGTACTTTGGCTTGTTCTGGAGGAACTCTTCTTCGGTGAGCAGCAGGTTGGCGATGATCTCGTAGGACGAGGAGATGACGCCGCACTTGTTCGCCGAGGCGTCGCGCATGAGGAGGACGCCGTTCTTCTGCAGCTCCAGACGAGCCGCCGGCGTGATGAACGAGTTGGCGCCTTCGATAATGACCTTCGATGACGGGGTGCCGTCGGGCAGCAGGAAGCGCTGCCAGTTCTCGTCGTTGATCGTCTCGGGGCGGCCGCCGCCGGGAATGAACAGGTCGGCCGGCACCGAGAACGGGAGTTCCCCGAACTGTCGCGACAGATCGTCGATCGAGATCCACTCTTCGGCGAGTCCCGCCGCGGTGCGCGTGACCTTGCGGTACAGCAGGCGCATGCCGTCTTCCTTCGGCGAGCCCCGGAACAGCATGAACCCGCCTGGGTGCAGCGCCTCGGGACTAAATCCGTCAACATCCTGCTCGAGCAGGATGCGCCGCAGTTCCGTCGGATCGGCGCCCGCCGGGTCGAACAGCGCCGCGGCGCCGTCCAGGATCAGCCGGATCTGCATCTTCGGGCAGAGGTCCAGCATGATCTGCATCGCGTTGCCGGCGACATCCCCGTTCGGTCCGCCGGTGAACTTCACCGAGAAGGCCTCGCGCGTGATGTCGATGCCGATCTCGAGCATCGCGATCTCAGCGAACTTGACCACCCCGGTCGAGGTCACGCCGTACTCTTTGTGATTGATGCCGATGGTTTTCGACGACATCACGCCGGTGCCGAGAATGTAGCCGCGGCGCTTCGAAGTCAGGGCGATCTGCTCGATCATGTCGTCGTGCATGTTCTCGTCGGGGCCGAGCTCGATCGGTTCGTCCTGCTGGTAGTAGTCCATGACCGCGGGGTTCTTCGCGACGCCCCCCTCGGTGACGAAGATGTCGAGGAAGGCGCTGAAGACATCACGCTGCTTCTTGCGCAGCAGGCGATCGAGCACCGACTTCGGCTCCTTCGCAAACGCCGACGCATCCAGCAGCACCACCAGTTTCGAGCCACCTTCGTAGATGTCCTTGTTCTTCAGGTGCTGGGTGTGCGCCAGCACGAAGTTCTCCTTGAACAGGGTCGAGGCGTTGGTGAGGAAATCATCCTGCGTGCGGCAGATCACCGTGCGCCAGCCGCCGCGCGCGATGTCGGAGAACCCGATGTGATAGCCGAACGCGTGGCCGCCGAAGAAGAACGTCACACGGAACGGCGTGCCGGACGGCAGGTCGGCGGTCGAGACCTGGCCGAGGTCGGCCAGGTAGACCGGGTCGAGCCGGAACGCGAGGGCCTGCTTCTCCTTTACGAAGAAATTGGTCTTCAGCGTGTGCTCGATGAAGGTCAGGCAGCAGTGAAACACACTGCGGCGAAGCGCATCGAGATGCGCGTGGCCGGTGTCGTAGTCGGCCACCGCCTTGACGACGGTGGCCCGCAGCGCCGCGTAGGCCGCGTCGCGCCCCTCGACCGCCGGATCGAAGCGCAGCCGGAACAGGGCGACCAACTGCGCCAGCAACGGCGTGTTGGCGTAGATCGCGCCCTGCACTTCCTTCCAGTCGTAGCGATCGGGCTGCGCGTGCGCCAGCTGCGTGTGGCAAAACGCGACGAACGCGCGGGTCAACGAGGCGTCGTCGCCGCTCATCTGCCCGGTCGTCACAAACTCGCGATATTCCGTGGAACTGGCGGTCAGGATCTGCGTGTTGTACAGTTCGCTCTGCAGCCGGTCGCGGAGGAAAGCCGCGGTCTCTTGAATCTGCCCCTTGCGCTGCCGCACCGACATCGCGAACAGCGCATACGGCTGCGCGCCGGTCGACACGTCGAGGACGTCGGCGCTGCGGATGCCCACGTCAAACCGGTGCAGCACCTCCACCACCTGCGCGACGTAACCGGTGTGGGGCGGATCCGCGATCGCAAACAGCAGACGCGCCTCGTTCGACCCGTCGGCGGCCGGCGTGAGATCGAAGTAGAGGCCGTTCTGTGTCTCGCACAGGTGCAGCATCCGGACCGCTTCGGCGACGCAGGCGACCGGCGACACGCTCAGGTAGTCGGCGTGATTGAGCCAGAGGATGGCCAGCAGCCGATCGCACTCGGCGAGGTCGAATGCCGGGTCGGACGCCAGCATCGCTCTCGCCGGTTCCCTCACGGCGTCGGGAATCGTCACGCCCGCGGCGAGCCCCGCCTGAATCTCCGCGTCGCTCTTGCATTCGAACGCGAACCGCTGGATTTCCAGCCTCTGCTCCAGGCCGGGCATGGGCCCCGATGAATGCGCAAACATCGCGTACGAGATCGGGCGCCCCACTCGCGCGCTCTTCGTCAGTCCCTCGTACAGGGAACCTGGCAAGCTCCGCGTGGCCAGGATCAAGGTTTCCGGACGGTCGGCCAGAATCAAGCTCTGATTGGTCCGAAGCGTCTCGACCTCGCGCTCGAGGATGGCGATCGCGTCCGGCTCATCGGCCATCGCCTTGAAGAAAGAATCCGTCATCGAATCTCGAAGCCACGTCATGGCAGTGTCCGTTCACTGAAAGACTGATTTGTATCCGGTGCTGGCCGGGTGCTGGCGACCGGCCAACACATCGTGCGACCACTCACGAGCATTAGCGCGAGTAGGCCACCTTGCCGCCGACGATGGTGTAGGTCACCCGAGTCGAGGGGACTTCGTCCTCGGGCACGGTCATGATGTCTTTCGACAGCACGGTGATGTCGGCCAGCTTGCCCACCACCAGCGAGCCCTTGAGCGATTCTTCCTTCGCCGCGAACGCGCCGTTCCAGGTGTAGGACTTGAGCGCCTCGGCGCGCGTCATCTTCTGATCGCCGTAGAACACCGTGCCGTCCGTGGTCTTGCGGCTGACAGAGGCGTAGAAGCTCGCCATGGGATCGATGCGTTCGACCGGGACGTCGGTACCGTTGGCGATGATCGCGCCGCTCTTCATCAGCTTCTGCCACACGTAGGCGCCCTCTTCCGAGCGCCCGGCGCCGAGCCGCGCCGGCACATAGGGCGCGTCCGAGGTGACGTGAATGCCCTGCATCACCGGGATCACGCCGAGCCGACCAAAGCGCGGGATGTCGGCGGCGCTGATGTGCTGGGCGTGCTCGATGCGCCAGCGCAGGTCCTTCTGGTTCGGCCGCGACTTGAAGGCGCGCTCGTAGACGTTGAGCACTTCGCGATTAGCGCGATCGCCGATTGCGTGCACACACAGCTGCACGTCGTGTTCGAGGGCAATCTGCGTGGTCTCGGCGATGCTCTCGGGCGAGTTGGTCGGCAACCCGACGCTCGTCGGCGAATCGCTGTACGGAGCCAGCATCCAGGCGCCGCGCGAGCCGAGCGCGCCGTCGGCGGTGACCTTGATCGCGGCAATCGTCAGGTGGTTGTTGGCGAGTCCCACCGCGCGGTACTGCCCGAGCTTGGCGCGCAAGTTGTCGTTGCTGTCGCGCACCATCACCCACAACCGGATGCCCAGCGCGCCTTCGGACGCGGCCCGCTTGAGGACATCGATGGTGTTGAAGTTCGAGCCGGCATCCTGGAAGCTCGTGATGCCGTTCTCGAGACTGCCCTGCACCGCCAGCTGGATCTGCCGGCGCGCATCGGCATCGCGTTCCGCGACGGTCTTCGCCGATCGCCACTGCTCGAGCGCGCGGCCGACCAGGCCCGAGGCGGTTTCACGCAGCAGGCCGGTCGGACGGCCGCTGACATCCTTGAGGATCTCGCCGCCCGACGGGTTCACCGTCGTGCGGGTCAGGTTCGCGGCCTCCATCGCCTTCGCATTCACGAAGCTGGCGTGACCGCTGGCGTGCGTCAGCATCACCGGGTTGTTCGGCGACACCTTGCTCAGCGCATCGTGAAGCGGAAAGCCTTCAACGTTCGGCTTCGGCACGCTCGCCCATTTTTCCTGGTGCCAGCCGCGGCCGAGAATCCACTCGCCCGGCTTCGCCTGCCTGGCGGCATCGGCGACCATCGACACGATCTGGTCCCAGTCCTTGACGTCCATCAGGTCGAGCGTCATCTTCGACTGGCCAAAGCCCATGAAATGGCCGTGGCTCTCGACCAGCCCGGGAATGGCCAGCTGCCCGCCCAGATCGATGACCTGCGTGGCGGGGCCAATGTATTGCCGGATGGCCTGGTTGGTGCCGACCGCGGCAATGCGGTCGCCGCGGATGGCGATCGCCTGCGCCTCCGGCAGCGCGGCATCGACGGTCACCACCTTGCCGTTGTGCAACACCAGGGTGGCTGGGGCGGGCTGATTCTGCCCGGCAAGCACGACGGTCGACAGGACCAACAGCAGAGATAGGTGTTTCACAACGGCTCCAAGTCTCGTTCAGGTGAGGGTGCGATCAGTGGTGATGATAATAGTCCCCGCCGGCATCAAACAGCCGTGCGACGTGGTTTGCGGGATAATGTGAACTGGCCCCAGGGGCCTGCTCTTATGCCTTTCGACTGTGCGCATCGTGCGCGTCACGGCGCCAATACCTGCCTGACGGCGTGCCCAACCAAAGCCGACGGCGGCGTTTTCCAGTTCGCGCGCGTCGAACAGGGCCGCGACGTACCACCGGCCGATTCGCGCGTGATCGATGTGGCCATTCTGGACATGCACCACGGGTGGCCCAACCTCGGCCACGAGGCGCTGGTGCACGTCCTGCAGAACGCCGTCTGCGATCTGCGCGAGCCCCTGCTGAGGGCGCGGCTCAACGTGCGCGTGATCTCGTACGACGTGCGCCGCGGCCAGGCGTTGCCCGAAGCTCCCGGAGGCCGGCACACGATCTACATTGGCACGGGCGGCCCCGGCCATCTCGATCCTGCCGTCAACGACGGGCGAGACGGCTCACAGGGCATTGTCGAGAACTCGGCGTGGGAACCACGCCTGTTCGTGCTGTTTGATGCGATCCGCGACGACCAGCGCAGCTCGTTGTTTGCTGTCTGCCACACCTTCGGCGTCATGTGCCGGTGGCTCGGCGCCGCCGATGCGGTACTGCGCGGCCCGGAGAAGGGCGGCAAGAGCGTCGGCGTCCGGCACAACATGCTCACTCCCGCGGGGCAAGGCCATCCGTGGTTCGCACCCTTTGCCCGGACCCTGGGCAGCGACGCGCGTTTTCCAGTACTCGACAACCGGCTCTACGATCTCATTCCCCGCAGTGCCGTTCCGGCCGGCGTGAAGCTGCTGGCCCTTGACTGCGACGACGATGGCGCGCCGGGCGACGCCGTTACCATGGTCGAGGTCTCGGATGACCCGGCCGCGAGCATCCCGCGAATTCTCGGCGTCAACCACCATCCCGAGATTGTGAACCGTCAGCGCCAACTCGTGTTGCTTGAAAAGAAGCGCGCGCGCGGCGACGTCAACGAGCAGTGGGTGGCCGAACGCATCGCCGCGCTCACCGAGCCGGTTGACGCCGACACCGACGATCACGCCCTGCACTTGACCTCAAGCTACACGCTGATGGGCCCGCTTCGCTTTGCCCTCTACCGCGCGATCCGCCTGCGCGCCGAGGCTCACGGGGTCGACCCCGGCTTTCACGAGCGCGACCTGCCGCTGATTTACGGCATGGATCACACCGCCATGACGCCGTAGATGATCCCCAAGCCACCGTTTGCCAACGACCTCACGCTCGAGAAGGAGCTCGAGGCCTTCCGCGCCCTCAAGCCGCGGCTCACCGCGGTCTGGGATTCGCTGACGACCGACGACGACAGTCACAGCACGTCGGTGGTCGTGCCATCGCTGACGCTGGACCAGACCAAACTGGGCAAGCTGGCCGGCGCGGCCTACTACGAAGAACGGCTGTTGTTCCTGTTGATCCGCCTGCGCAACCCGCAGGCGCACGTGGTCTATGTGACCTCGCAACCCGTGCATCCGATCATCCTCGACTACTACCTCAACCTGCTGGCCGGCGTGCCGGCGTCGCACGCTCGCGCGCGGCTCACCATGCTCTGCTGTCACGATGCCTCGCCGCGGCCGCTGACGCAGAAGATCATCGAGCGGCCACGACTGGTGGAGCGCATCCGCAGTGCGATCCCCGATCGGCAGCGCGCTTATCTGACGGTATTCAACTCGACGCCGCTCGAGCGCAAGCTGGCAGTGTTGCTCGACGTCCCCCTGAACGGGCTCGATCCTGAACTGCAGTACTACGGCACCAAGTCAGGAAGCCGGCAGGTGTTCCGGGAAGCAGGTGTGCCATTGCCGGCCGGTTTCGAAGATCTGCACGATGAGGGCGACCTGATCAGGGCCCTGGTCGAATTGCGGCGGAGCCGGCCCGGGATTCGACGAGCCGTCGTCAAGTTGAACGACAGCTTCTCGGGCGAGGGTAACGCCGTCGTGACGTACCCGGCGTCGCCCGACGGCGATGTCGCGGCGGCCCTGTCGGACATGGCGCTGCCAACCGACGCCGTCACGAACGACTCCTTTCTGGGCGAACTGCAACGAATGGGCGGGGTGGTCGAGGAGTTCATCGAGGCGACCGAGAAGCACTCGCCTTCCGTGCAGCTGCGCACCAGTCCGCACGGGGAGGTGCTGCCCGTCTCCACGCACGACCAGATTCTGGGGGGACCGCACGGACAGACCTACCTGGGTTGTCGCTTCCCGGCGAACGACGGCTACCGGCTGGCGATGTCGGCAATGGCGGAGCGGGTTGGCGCGGTGCTGGCCGCGAAGGGCGTGGTGTCGCGGTTCGGCGTCGACTTTCTCGCCGCCCGCCAGAAGCCCGGCGACCCCTGGGAGTTGACGGCGCTGGAGATCAACCTGCGGATGCTCGGCACGACGCATCCGTTCCTGGCCTTGAGCTTTCTGACCGGCGGGCAGCTCGATGCCGCGACCGGTCAGTTCATGTCGATCGGCGGCCGCCCGAAGTTCTACCGGGCCACCGACAACCTCCGCCTGGACCGCTATCGCTCGATCGTCCCTGAGGACCTACTCGACATCGTCACCGAGAACCGGCTGCATTACAGCCAACGCACCGAGAGCGGCGTGCTCTTCCACCTGATTGGCGCGGTGTCGGAGTTCGGCAAGCTGGGCGTCACGGCGATTGCCAACGACACCGCCGAGGCCGATGCCCTGTACGACCACACCCTGCAGGTGCTCGAAACCGAGACGGCGTACGGCCGCTGACCTCGCGCGGCACCAGGTGGCGCTGCTTTCCCGTACCTCTCGGCCCGCCGGCTGGCTAGAGGATCAGCATGGCGCCGCCGGTCGCCGCCATCGCCAGGAGCGACCCCGCCGTCTGCCACGCAAACCGGCGTTCACCGATCACGATCGCGATGCCGGCCTTCATCAGGCAGTTGGCGATCACGCCCATGAGGATCGCGCGGCTAGCAAGGTCCGCCGAGGTGCCGGTCGTGACGCTGCGCGTCATGGCGAGCGTCAGGGCATCGACGTCGGTCAGGCCCAGCAGGAAGCCCCCGGCCAGCAGGCCGCCCTCCCCCATCCACGAGCGCGCATAGTGCACGCCGTACAAGACCACCTGGAAGAGTGCCGCCATTTCAAGCGCCGCGCGGAACTGGAGCGGGTTGCGCAATTCCGATGGCGCCGCTTTCGGACCATCCATCTGCCGCCAGGCCAGTACCAGCGCCACGAGGCCGGCGACAAACGGCGCCCACAGGTACCACGCCAGCGGCTGCACCAACGCCGCATTGAGGACCGCCACCGCCACGACCACGCGCAGGAACAGGATGGTGCTGGCCGCGACCGCGCCGGTCGCCAGCGGCGGCGCCTGGGTGGGATGCGCGCGGCTCAGGCGCGCGAAGGTCAGCGTCACGCTGGTCGATGACACCAACCCGCCAAGCAAGCCCGTGATGGGATAGCCCGCGGCGCCGGCGAGCCGATGGGCGATGAACCCGGCGAAGCTGAGACCGGAGAACAGCAGCACGAGAATCCACAGCTCGCGGGGACGGATGCCGGGCGCTGGACCAAACGGTCCCTCGGGCAAGAGCGGCAGGATCACCACCGACATCACCGCCACCCGCGCCGCTGCCAACAGCATGGTCTCATCCAGCCGTTCGACCATTCCATGCAGCCGCGGTTTCTCGGCCAGCAGCAACACGGTGATGGTCGTCAGCGCGGCCGACAGGCGCAATTCGCCCAGGCCACTCAGGACCCCCGCACCGAGCACGACCAGGGCCGCGACTTCGGTGGTGGCATCGATGTCGTGCTTGCTGGCGCGCACATAACCGGCCACGACGAGGCTGAGCGCGCCGGCCACTAGCAGCGCGGCGGCCAGCGGGTAGCCGCCGGCGGTGAGCAGGCCGCCAATGCCGGCGAGGGTGCCGAGCAGGGTGAACGTCCGCACGCCGCCCAGTCGCGCGTCGGGGCCGGTCGCATGACCCGATTGCTGGCGCTCGACACCTACGGCGGCGCCGCCAAGGATGGCGACGACGAGGCCGGCAACGGCATCCAGGCCTAGGTTCACGCGCTCAGGATACTTCGTCCGTTACACGGTGCCGGGACGTGGCGGGAAGAGCCACTTCAGCATCGGGCCGACGCGCGCCGCCCAGGCCGCCTCGCTGTGCGTGGCGTCCTCGAACTCGGCATAGTGCAGGTCGACACCCTCGAGGTAGCCGGCTCCCACAAGCGCCGCCTTCAACAGCCGCGCATCGTCCAGGCCGCGGCGCCCCTCGGCGGTGCCCATGTCGACCCACAGCCGCAGTGCGGGCCTGGGTCGCGCCTGCCTCACGGTCGTCAGGATGGCGCGCCGGTCCCACCACACCGACGGCGACAGGACGGCCAGGCGGCTGAACACGTCCGGATGCGTAAAGCCCAGGTGCAGCGTCACCAACCCGCCGAGCGACGAGCCGCCGAGGCCGGTATGGGCGGCACCCGGCAGCGTGCGATAGCTCCGGTCGATGAGAGGCTTCACTTCCTCGACGATCAGGCGGCCGTACGCGCCGGCCAGCCCGCCGCCCAGTCGCGCGTCTTTCGTCGGGGTGTACTCGTGAATGCGCTCCTCGCCGGTGTTGTAGATGCCGACGATGATCAACGGCTGGAGGTGGTCGGCCACGATCAACTCGGATGCGGTTTCGCCCACCCGCCAGTGCTCGCCCGGCTGGAAGGCCGTGTCGGGGTCGAACAGGTTCTGCCCGTCGTGCATGTAAAGAACGGGGTAACGCCGGTCCGGCTCCCCGGCGTAGCCTGGGGGCAGCCAGACCAGCAGGTCGCGGTCGTCAGCCAGGAAAGCGGAGTGGAACTGCTCGTGCCGATGGAGCGTGGCGTTCGGAGGGTGCATCGGGCCGCACGATCAGTATAGGCTTCAGGGTGCATGACTCGCGACCACCATAAGTGGTTCTCACGTTCGCTGAACCGCGACATGGAGCTGCTGATCTTCGGGCACGACGGCCCGCCGGTCATGGTCTTTCCATCGTCCCAGGGGGCGTTCTTCGAGTACGAGGACCGGGGGATGGTCGGCGCGCTCGCCGACAAGCTGGAGCACGGCCGGCTGCGGCTGTTTTGCGTGTCGTCGGTTGACAGCGAAAGCTGGTATAGCAAGAGAATCCACCCCCGCCATCGCGTCGAGCGGCACCTGCACTACGAGGATTACATCCTGAACGAGGTCGTGCCACTGGTGCGCCACCTCACACGCCACGACAACATCGGCGTGACCGGCTGCAGTTTTGGTGCCTATCACGCCATGGCGCTGGCGCTGCGGCACCCGTATACGTTCACGTCGTGCATCACCATGGGCGGCGCCTTCGACATTACCCAGTTTCTCGACGGGTACCACGACGAGGACTGCTACTTCCTCAACCCGCCGGCCTTCCTGCCGGGGTTGTCGGATCCGTACTACCTGGATCAGTTCCGGCGCAACAAGTGGGTGATCGTCACCGGCGACCACGACATCTGCCGGGCGCCCAACGAACAGTTCGCGGCGATCCTGCGCGCCAAGGGCATCCCGCACGCCCTGCACGTGTGGAACGATTCCAAACACGACTGGCCGTACTGGCGCCCGATGGCCGCGGCCTACATCCCCTGAGGGCGTCGGAAGTAAGCTAAAGGCTTCTTATGAAAAAGATTGGCGTCCTGTTCGGAATGGAGAACACCTTCCCGGCCGCGCTCGTCGAGCACATCACGGCCATGAACGTGGCCGGCGTGTCGGCGGAGTTCGTGCAGATCGCCGACGTGCGCATGGCCGAGCCGTGCGGCTACGACGTGATCGTCGATCGCATCTCGCACGACATCCCGTACTACCGCTCGTATTTGAAGAACGCGGCGCTCTGTGGCGCGCGGATCATCAACAACCCGTTCTGGTGGAGCGCCGACGACAAGTTCTTCAACTACGCGCTGGCCACCAAGCTCGGGGTCGCCATTCCGCCGACCATCCTGCTGCCCCACAAGGAGCACCCGACCGGCACCACCGAGCGGTCCATGCGCAACCTGAAGTACCCGCTCGACTGGGACGCGATCTTCGACTACGTCGGTTTTCCGGCTTTCCTGAAGCCGTTTGACGGCGGCGGCTGGCGCGACGTCTACAAGGTCAACAACCGCGACGAGTTCTTCGCGGCCTACGACCAGACCAAGACCCTGTGCATGACGCTGCAGCGCGGCGTCGACTTCAAGGAGTACTTCCGCTGTTACGTGGTCGGGCAGGAACACGTGCGCATCATGCCCTATGACCCGCGGGTGCCGTTCCACGAGCGCTACGTCCTGAACCCGCCCGAGTATCCGAAGGCGTTGATTGAACGCGTCGAGCGCGACGCGCGCACGCTGTGCCAGGCCCTGGGCTACGACCTCAACACCGTCGAGTTCGCCGTCGAAGACGGCGTGCCCTACGCCATCGACTTCATGAACCCGGCGCCCGATGCGGACATGCATTCGGTGGGCCAGGCCAATTTCGACTGGATCGTGACCGCGGTGGCCGACCTGGCCGTGAAGAAGGCCACCGAACCCGTACCCCCGGCGACGTATCGCTGGGATGCGCTGCTCCGTGGGTAGGCCGGCACCCATGCGCCCTGGCACCTTGGCACCTCTGGCACCCTGGCACCCATGAAGCCGTCATTCAGCATCGGAATCGAAGAGGAATACCAGACCATCGATCCGGTCACCTACGACCTGCGATCGCACATCAACGCCGAGATCATCGCCAAGGGCAAGCGGCAGCTCGACGAGCGCATCAAGGCCGAGATGCACCAGTCGGTGGTCGAGGTCGGCACCGGCGTCTGCCGCAACATGCAGGAGGCGCGCGCCGACATCGTCAACCTGCGCCGCGCCATGGTGAAGCTGGCCCAGGAGAATGGCCTGCTGTTGTGCGCGGGCGCCACGCATCCGTTCGCCGATTGGCGCGCCCAGGACATTTATCCCGACGAGCGGTACCGCCAGGTGGTCGAAGACATGCAGCTGGTCGCGCGATCGAACCTGATCTTCGGGCTGCACGTGCACATCGGCATCGAGGATCGCGAGGTCGCGATTCACCTGATGAACCAGGTGCGCTACTTCCTGCCGAACCTGCTGGCGCTGTCGGCCAACTCGCCGTTCTGGATCGGCGACAACACCGGCCTCAAGTCGTATCGCTGCAAGGTGTTCGACAAGTTTCCGCGCACCAACATTCCCGACACCTACACGAGCTGGGCCGACTACGAAAGCTTCGTCAACCTGCTGGTCAAGACCAACAGCATGGACAACGCCAAGAAGATCTGGTGGGACGTGCGGCCACACCCGTTCTTCTCGACCGTCGAGGTGCGCATTTGCGACATCCCGATGCGGGTGGACGAGACGCTGGCACTGGCCGCGCTGATCCAGGCGACCATGGCCAAGCTCTACAAGCTGCACTCGCGCAACCAGGGCTTCCGCATGTACAGCCGCGCCTTGATCATGGAGAACAAGTGGCGGGCGGCGCGCTACGGGCTCGAGGGCAAGCTGATCGACTTCGGCCAGGAGACCGAGGTCCCGGCCAAGGACCTGATGCTCGAATACCTCGAGTTCGTGGACGATGTGGTGGACGAGCTGGGGAGCCGGAACGAGATGGAGTACATCAAGACCATGCTCGAGCGGGGTAATGGCGCCGAGCGCCAACTGCAGGTGTTCGCCGAGAGTCACGATCTCCGGAAAGTGGTCGAATACATGGTTGCCGAAACCCAGGCCGGACTCTAGCAGGGACGGCTCTCCTTGATCCGGCAGTTACGCCAATCGTTCAACGAGTCGTGGTCGGAGCGGTCGTACCGCGATCTGACCGGCCGGCTCGAAGCGCGCACGGGGGGGACGATTGGCTTCCCCATCAGCGAAACGCCGTGCTTCTTCCCTCGCTCGTTGATGGACGAGTTGTCGGCGACCGGTCTCACGCTGGTGAGCCAGATTCTCGACCAGCCCGCCGCGCGCGCCGCCGCGCGCGCTGCGGTGCCCGAACGGTTCCTGCCCTCGACTGCGCTCGGGTCAGGGGGCCCTCAGTCCGAGCCGTTGCCGACGTTCCTGCAGGTTGACTTCGGCCTGGTTCGCGGGCCGTCGGGCGCGATCGAGCCGAAGCTGGTGGAACTCCAGGCCTTCGCCTCCCTGTACGGGTTTCAACTGGCGGTGGCCGAGGCCTATCGCGACGCGTTCGCGCTGGACCCGTCGCTCGGCGTGTACCTGGCGGGCCTGCAGGCGGCGCAGTACCACGCCCTCGTGGGCCAGGCGCTGTTGAACGGTCACGATCCGAAGCACGTGGTGCTGATGGAGATCGAACCGCGCCAGCAGAAGACCTGGCCCGATTTCGTCGTCACTGAGCAGTTGTGGGGCATCCGGGCGGTCGCCACCACGGAGATCGAACGCGACGGGCGCCACCTGTTCTACCAGCGCGATGGCCGGCGCACCCCCATCGCGAGGATCTACAACCGCGTCATCCCGGATGAGCTCGAACGCAAGAACGTGCCGCTGCCGTTTGACTTCCGCGACGACCTCGACGTGGAATGGGCCGGCCACCCCTCCTGGTTCTTCCAGATCAGCAAGTTCTCCATTCCGTGGCTGAAACACCGGTCGGTCCCCGAGACGACGTTCCTGCACCAGGTGGATCGGCTGCCGGCCGACCGCGAGCGCTACCTGCTGAAGCCGCTGTTTTCGTTTGCCGGCGGCGGCATCATCTTCGCGCCGACCGATGCGCAGATCGCCGCGATTCCCGCTGATCAGCGGCCGAACTACATCCTGCAGGAGCGCATCCAGTTCGAACCCGTGATCCAGACGCCCGAGGGCCCGACCCAGGCCGAGATCCGGATCATGTATGTGCGGTCTGGCGATCGCTTGCAGCCGGTGCTGCCGTTGATCCGCATGGGCCGCGGCAAGATGATGGGCGTGGATCACAACAAGGGGCTGCGCTGGGTCGGGGCGTCGGCCGGCTTGATTGTTTCCTGACCGCGGATCCCCACAATTCGACCGGCTTCAAGATGCAGAACGCGATCGGCAATCGCCGTCAGCTCGGCTTCGTCGTGCGTCACGTACACGAGCGGCACGTGCAGGTCGCGGCGGATGCGCAGCACGTACGGCAGGATGCGATCGCGGCGCGCGCGATCGACGCCGGCCAGCGGTTCGTCCAGTAACAGCACCGCCGGCTGTGTCATCAGCGCGCGGGCGATGGCGACCCGCTGTTTCTCGCCCCCCGACAGCTTCTGGACCCGCCGCGCCAGTAACGGCTCCAGATCGAGGATCTCGATCAGCGCTGAGCGCAGGCGCGACTCTTCGTCGCCTGGCAGGTGACGACGGCTGTGGCGGACGCCGTAGCTGATGTTGCCGTTGACGTCGAGGTTGGGAAACAGCAGCGCGTCCTGGGGCACGTAGCCGATCTGCCGGTCGCGAGGCGGCAGGTTGATGCCGGCGGCCGACGAGAACAGGACGCGATCGCCGACGCGGATTTCTCCGGCATCGGGCGTGCGAATGCCGGCAATGGCCTCGAGCAGGGTCGTCTTGCCGCTGCCAGAGGGCCCGAACAGCCCCAACACCTGGACCGCCGAGGTGTCGCGAATCCGCAGCTCGAATGCCTGCTGGCGCAGTGTGACGTCAAGGATGAGGGTGATCATGCGTGGCGACAAACCTTTAGGTGGCGACAAACCTTTAGGTTTGTCGCACCTCAACCAACCGGTTCGACAGATAGATCGCACCAAACGCCAACACTGCCGACAGCAGCAACAGCCCCCACGCCGCTTCTTCGCGACCGGTTTCGACGAAGGTGTAGATGCCCACTGCCAGCGTTTGGGTCTGTCCGGGAATGGCGCCGGCGACCATGATGGTGGCGCCGAACTCGCCGAGCGCGCGCGAGAAGCCAAGCACCGCGCCGGCGATGATCCCCTTCGAGGCGAGCGGCAGCGTGATGGTCCGCAGAATGCGAAAGCGGCCTGCGCCAAGCGTCGCGGCCAGGTCTTCGTAGCGGCGATCCACCTGCTCGATGCCCGACCGCACGCTTCTTGCCACGAGCGGGAAGCTCACGACCATCATCGCAATCACCACCGCCTTCCACGTGAAGATCACCTCGATGCCCGCGGCATCGAGCGCCTGGCCGACGGGACTGCGGCGGCTGAATAGCCACAGCAGCAGCAGGCCCGTGGCCACCGGCGGCAGAACCAGCGGCAACGACACCACGGTTTCGACCAGCGCCTTGCCGCGGAACCCCCCGCGCGCCAGCAGCCAGCCCGCGGCAACGGCAAAGGGCAGCGACAGAACGGTGGAGACGACCGCCATCAGCACCGTGAACTGCGCGATCTGCCAGGTCTCAGCGCTCATCCTTCGACTCGCCCAGCCTGGGGTTTGGGCTTGCTCAGGACAAGAGGCGTACCGAACCCTCTCCGGGCGAACACCGCTTGGGCGGCAGGCCCTTGCAGGAACTGCAGAAAGCGGCGGCCTTCGGCTTCGTCGGGTCCCGCGATCACCGCCGCCGGCTGCACGATGTTCAGGTATGCGTGCTCTTTCGCTGGCACCCGGCCGACGAGCCGTACCGCCGCCTCGCGCGCGTCGGTGGCGTAGACAATGCCGGCGTCCACCCGGCCCGCCTCGACCGCCGCCAGCACCGCTCGTACGGTCGGGAACGGAATCACTTTCGGCTGTAGCCGCGCCCACGCGCCTTCATGTTCGAGCCAGCGCCGGCCGTAGACACCCGCGGGAACGCTGGCGGTCTCACCCATCGCGAGGCGCGCCACGCGACCCTGGAACAGTTCTGCGAGGCTAGCCGGGGCCGCGCGATCGATCGGTGCCACCACGGCAAGTTCGTTGGTCACCAGGCGCGTTCGGGTGCCGGCCACGATGCGGCCGGCCTTCTCGACCACGTCCATCTGCGTTTCGTCAGCGCTGATGAACACTGCCGCCCGCGCGCCCGCGACAATCTGCCGCGCCAGGGTGTTGGAACCGCCGGTGTTGAGGGAAACAGACACGCCCGTCGCCGCACGATACCGGCCGGCGATCTCGGCGAGCGCTGGCTGCAGGCTCGCGGCGACCGACACGACCAGGCCGGGGGGCTGTGCAGCAACGGGCGCGCCGCGCGCCACAAAGGGCGCGCCGAGGCCGAGAACTGTAATCCCGGCCACCAGCCAATTCACGCACTTTGTTGCCGGGCCTCGCGTGGTCATCTGCTTAGTAATTTAGTATGATTTTAACCGCTTTAAACTTCGAATTGAGGTGGTTTTGTGTTTGTGCGAAAACTCGTGCAGTGGCTGGCGGCGGCCGTGTTTGGCAGCTTGCTTACGGCGCTTCCGGCGTTCGCCCAGCGCGCCATCAGTGTCACGGGCACTGACGGGACCACCCGCACCGTCAACCTGGAGGAGTTCACGTGTCAGACTGTCGTCACCAGCGACCGCGGCCTGCGAACGACGTTCACGGGAGTCGCGTTGCGGGACGTGCTGGTCAAAGTTGGTGTGCCGCTCGGCGAGGAGTTGCGCGGCAAGGCGCTGTCGCGCGTCATCATCGCGAGCGCACCCGACGGCTACCAGGTCACCTATGCCATCGCGGAAGTCGACGCGGCCTTTACCGACCAGGTCATCCTCATCGCCGACACCCGCGACGCACGGCCACTGTTGCCCGACACCGGGCCGCTGCAGATCATCGTGCCAAACGACAAGCGCCCGGCCCGCTGGGTGCGGCAAGTGTCGAAGCTCGAGGTGAGGGACGTGAAGTGAGCAGCCTGCTCACGGTCCGCGCGGCCGCCGATCGACTGGGCGTCGCGTACTCGACGCTGAAGCAGTGGATCTACGACGGCTCGGTCCGGACGACCCGCACCAATGGCGGCCACCACCGCATTGCCGAGTCCGAGGTCCTGCGGCTGCAGATGGCCCCAGCCGACAAGGCTGCCGGCAAGGCCGTCAGCCGCGCGCCGCGGCCGGCGCCCTCCACGCGCGGCGTGCTGGTCGCGCTCAGCGGCCGCAACCAACTGCGCGGCATCGTCGACGAAGTGCGCAGCGATGGGCTGCTGTCGCAGGTTCGGCTGCGCATCGGCGATCAGATCCTGACGGCGGTGATTACGCGGGACGCCGTGAACGAGCTGAAGCTGAAGAAGGGCGACGAGGCCGTGGCGATTATCAAGTCCACCGAAGTGATGGTCGGCCGGCTGAAGTAGCCGACGCTAGTACAGGCGATGCCCGTCCGTGGGCGGGCACGGCCTGAGCGACCAGCGCATCATGCGCTGACCTTTTAGGGGCGCCGCTTCGACGCTTCGTACTTCGCCTGGTTCTCGGCGTTGGCGGGATACAAGCCGGGCAGCGCGGCGCCGCCCTTGACCTCGTCCATGATCCAGCCCTCGAGACGTTCCTGCTCGACGGCCAGGGGGACGATCTCGTCGAACAGCGCGGCAGGGATCACGACCGCCCCGTCGCCATCCGCCACGATCACATCGCCTGAGAACACGGCGACACCACCACAACCGATCGGCTGCTGCCAGTCAACGAAGGTCAGGCCGGCCACCGACGGCGGCGCCGCGGTGCCACTGGCCCAGACCGGCAACCCAGTGGACAGCACGCCCGCGAGGTCGCGGACGGCGCCGTCGCTCACGAGCCCGGCCACGCCGCGCACCGCCATGCGCGCGCACAGGATGTCGCCCCAGAAACCGGCGTCCTTGACGCCGTTCGCATCGATCACCGCAATGCAGCCGGCCGGCATCTCCTCGATCGCGGCGCGGGTGGACTTGGGTGAGCTCCAGGACGCGGGTGTGGCCAGGTCTTCGCGCGCGGGAATGAAGCGGACCGTGAACGCCCGCCCGACCATGCGCGGTTGGCCGCTGGTGAGCGGGAACGCCCCGCGGATCCAGACGTTGCGCAGGCCTTTCTTGAGCAGAATCGTCGTGAGCGTGGCCGTGGTGACATTCGCCAGCGCTGCGAAGGCCGAGGCGTCGTTGGCGGTGGTCATGGAGGTTCCTTTGAAGTCTGCTAAGGATACCTGCTTGACCAATGGGTTTCGCTAGTAAAGAAACCCTTCTTATTTGGCACTTAAGTAACGATGTCGTTCTTTGTGGTTGCTTTTAGGAACGACATCGTTCTCAATATTGGACATGACCATGCGCGTCACGGGACGATACGAACGGACGACCGTGGCCGGTGAAGAGGTCGCGGCCTTTGTGCCGTTCCCATTGCCTCCTGCCGAACCCGTGTTGGTGGTCGATGCCGGCCGCCTCGAGCGGCTAAGGAATGCCGAGCAGGCCCTGGCCCGGCTGGAACTCGCCGGTGAGATGGTGCCGTCACTCGATTGGTTCATCTACGCGTTCGTCCGCAAAGAGGCGGTGCTGTCGTCGCAGATCGAAGGCACCCAGGCGACCCTGGTCGACCTCCTCACGTTCGAGGCCGAGGCGAGCGGGGCACCGAATGCCGACGTCGAGGAAGTCTGCAACTACCTCGATGCGCTGGGATACGCGCGAGATCAGCTCGGCGATTCACGGGGCCTGCCCCTCTCGATGCGGTTGCTCAACGACACGCATCAGCGCTTGATGCGCGGAGTCCGTGGCGCCGACAAGCATCCCGGCGAGGTGCGTCGGAGCCAGAACTGGATCGGCGGTACGCGTCCCGGCAACGCGGTCTATGTCCCACCGCCTCCGCACCTGCTTGGCGACGTGCTGACCAGTTTCGAGAAGTACATGCACGATGACGACGGCACCCTGTCACCACTCGTCCGTGCCGGGCTCCTGCACGTGCAATTCGAAACGATTCATCCTTATCTCGACGGCAACGGCCGCATGGGGCGGCTGCTGGTCACCCTGCTCCTGGAACAGTGGCGGCTCTTGACCAAGCCGCTGCTCTACCTCAGCCTGTACTTCAAGCGACATCGCGATGATTACTACCGCTACTTGAGCGCGGTGCGCGCCAATGGCGACTGGGAGGGGTGGACGGACTTCTTCCTCGACGGGGTGACGACCATCGCCGACGAGGGCGTGGCCTCGGCGCAGGATCTCTGCGCGCTGGTCACCGCCGACCGCACGCGGGTGCTCCAGCACAGCGCGACGTCGGTGGCGGCCGTTCGCCTGTTCGAGTTGCTGCCGCGCCATCCGTTGGTGAGCATCGCCACCGTCGTGCGGCTGCTCGAGACGAGCAAGCCCACCGCCGCCCGCGCCATCGAGACGCTCATCGCCGCCGGCGTGCTGATCGAGACCACCGGCAAGAAACGCGACCGCTGGTTCTCGTATGAAGCGTACCTCGAGCGCCTTCGGGTCGGCACCGACCTTGACGTTCAGCGACGCTCTATCCGGTCATGACGGGACCGCGATCGTCACGCTGTCGAGCGCGCGGCAGAACCACGCGTTCTCGTCGGGCAACCGGACCGCCACCCGCAGGCGCGGGAGGTTCGGCCGCAGGCGATACGACGCATCGGCGACGCCGAGGTTGTGCTGCGCCAGTAGCTCGGTCTTGATCGCGCCGGCCATGGTGGGGTCGTTGCCCCTCAGTGACGCCAGCAGGAAGTTCCCGCCGCCCGCGTGCACGCGGGCCACCACCGGCACGTTGGCAAGAATGGCGGCAAAGGCCGCGCGGTCGGCTTTCGTGGCGGCCAGCGAGCGCTCGAAGTCGGCCCGGTGCGCCAGCATCAGCTCGAGAAAGAACTCAGCAGGCCGGCTCAGATTCCACACGGGAATCTCATCGTCCAACACCCGAATGACCTCGGGATTGAGGCAATAGACGTAGCCCAGGCCAAGGCCCGGAACGCCGAAAGAGTTACCCAGGCTCTTGATGACGATCACGTTCGAGACCGGATCGGCCTTCAGCCGCTCGACCATCGGCGTCTCGTCGCAAAAATCCGCCAGCGACTCGTCGACCACGAACAACGTATGCGGATGCCGCCGAACGCACTCGTCAACCCACGCCGTCGAGATGACCGTACCGGTCGGACTGTTCGGCGTGGCGATGATGACGACGCCGTCGCTTGGAATGGCGGCATCAACCGCGGCCAGATCGACACCGGAAACGGCATCGCCGTAGGTCGTCGCCCGCGGGAAGATCCGCCCGTACTCACCCAACGACGGTTCTGGCCGCAGCACCGGCCTGACGCCCACCAGTCGCTTCAGGATCGGGAAGATCTGTGACGCGCCTTGCAGCACCTGTACGTGCTCGGGCTCGCACAGCAGGTACCGCGCCAGCGTCCGGTTGAGCTCGGCCTGGGTCGATCCGCGCGTCTGCGCCACTGCCGGCAGCGCCAGCCGCATCGCCTCGACCATGGCACCGGTGGGAAAGTGCTGGTTGCGTAGGGAATCGAAGTCGGTGAATTCGAGGCTCGTCATAGGTCAGGGGCAGTTCACAGAAACTGTATCAGAGCGGCCTTTGGGACTAGAATTTGCCTACGCTCGCGACGGAACCTGGCGGGCGTCCCTGGAGGAAACAATGCGTCGACTGCTCTTCGCGCTCACCATCGCCTCGTTGCCCGCCGTCCTCGCCGCGCAGAACACTGTCGCGAACGACCGGCTCAACCTCGACCTTTACTGGGAGTTCGAGACCGTCTCGGATCCGCAGTTGTCGCCCGATGGCGCGCAGATCATCTACACCCGCGGGTGGATCGACAAGGTCAACGACAAGCGCGAGTCGTCTCTGTGGATCATGAACGCCGATGGCGGCAAGAACCGCTTCCTCGTGCGCGGCAGCAACGCGCGCTGGTCGCCGAGTGGCGACCGCATTGCCTACACCGCCCAGGGCGAGCCCAAGGGCTCGCAGGTCTTCGTCCGCTACATGGACGCGGAAGGCGCGGCCTCACAGGTGACGCGGGTGGAGAAATCGCCCACCGGTGTGACCTGGTCCCCCGACGGCACCAGGCTTGGATTCGTGATGAGCGTCGAGTCGAAGAACGCGTGGCCCATCAAGATGCCGCGCGCGCCCGAAGGCGCCAAGTGGACCGAAGCGCCGCGCATTGTCGAACGGCTCGACTACCGCTCCGACGGCGTCGGCTTCGATGACGACGCGTTCCGGCACATCTTCGTGGTGCCGGCCACCGGCGGCACGGCCCGCCAGCTGACCGACGGCCAGTGGCACCACAACGGCGTCGAGTGGACGCCCGACAGCAAACAGATCCTGTTTGGGTCGAACCGCATCGCCGATGCGGAATACCAGTTCCGCGAATCCGACATCTACTCGGTGAGCGTTGACACCGGAAACGTCAAGCAGCTGACCACCCGCAAGGGCCCGGACGGCAGCCCACAGGTGTCGCCTGACGGCAAGCGCGTGGCCTACGTGGGTTACGACCAGTCGCGCAACACCTGGCAGGACAGCAAGCTTTACGTCATGAACATCGACGGCACCAACCACCGCATGGTGTCGGGCGAGTGGGACCGCTCGCCGCAGAACGTGATGTGGAAAGAAGACGGCACCGGCCTCTACTTCACCGCGCAGGACCAGGGTTCGCAGAACCTCTACGTGCTCCCCATGGCCGGCGACCGTAGCGACGTGGTGCAGCCGCTGACCAAGGGCACCTACATGCTGACCACCGCGAGCGTGGTCAAGGGCAAGGCAGTGGGCGTGCTCACCTCGCCCAACGCGCCGGCCGACATCATCTCGTTCGACGTCGCCGCCCCCGAGAAGATCCGGCAGCTCACCAACGTCAACGAGGACATCCTCGCCGGCAAGAAGCTCGGGGCCGTCAAGGAGATGTGGTACACCTCGTCCGACGGCATGAAGATCCAGGGCTGGTACATCACGCCGCCCGACTTCGACGCCACCAAGAAGTACCCGCTGCAGCTGCACATCCACGGCGGGCCACACAGCATGTACGGCGTCGGCTTCAACTACGGCTGGCAGGAACAGGCCGCCAACGGCTACGTCGTGCTCTACACCAACCCGCGCGGCAGCACCGGCTACGGCTCGTCGTTCGGCAACCAGATCAACAACGCGTATCCCAGCAAGGACTACGACGACCTGATGGCCGGCGTGGACGAGGTCCTGAAGCAGGGCTTCGTGGACGAACGCAACATGTTCGTGACCGGCTGCAGCGGCGGCGGCGTGCTGACCGCGTGGATTGTCGGCAAGACCGACCGTTTCGCGGCCGCCTCTGCCAACTGCCCGGTGATCGACTGGCTCAGCTTCGTCGGCACCACCGACGGCGCCGGCTGGTACCAGAACTTTGCCAAGCTGCCGTGGGAGGACCCGTCCGAGCACATCCGCCGCTCGCCGCTCACCTACGTCGGTAACGTCAAGACGCCGACGATGCTGATGACCGGCGTCAACGACCTGCGCACGCCCATGCCGCAGACCGAGCAGTTCTACAGCGCGCTGAAGCTGCTGAAAGTGCCGACCGCGATGCTGCGCTTCAACAACGAGGCACACGGCACCTCGAGCACGCCGTCGAACTTCGTGCGCACCCAGTTGTACCTGCGGCACTGGTTCGACAAATACAAGCGCGCCCCCGCGACCACGACCACGGCCGCGCAGCAACAGTAAGATTCCTGAACACGAAGATCACGAAGGACACGAAGACAATAAATATTCTTCGTGATCTTCGTGGCCTTCGTGTTTGCCTTTTCGTCGAGGATTCCATGACACGCGTTTCGAGTCTGCTGATCTCTGTCCTTCTGCTTGCTTCGGCTACGGGCGCCGCGCAGGCGGTCGACCCCACCACCGTCAACCGCATTCGCGGCGAGGCCATCACGCGCTCGCAGGCGATGGAAACACACTGGTGGTTGTCGGAGGCCATCGGCCCGCGTGCGACCGGCACGCCGGGGTACCAGCAGGGCGCCGACTGGGTGATGAAGAAGTTCGCCGAGTGGGGGCTGCAGAACATCCACATCGAGCGCTTCCCGTTCGGCCAGGGCTGGACGATTGAGCGCTTCTCGGCCCACATGACCACGCCGCAGGCGTCGGTCGTGATCGGCCAGCCCCGCTGGAACTCGCCATCCACCAAGGGGCCGGTCACCGCCGACGTCGTGCACGTGCAGGCCACGACCGAAGGCGACCTCGCGAAGTACAAGGGACAGTTGCAAGGCAAGATCGTCGTCACCCAGGGCGTTCGCGCCGTGCGCATGCTCGACGGGCGGATCGTGCTGCAGATGAACGACGCCGACTGGGCCGAGGCCATGCAGGTGCCGGCACCGGCGGCGACCGCGACCGCCAAGCCGGCGCCACCCACGACCGGCCCCACCGCGCCGCTCACGCCGGCGGCACTGCAGCGGTTCCTTGTCGCCGAAGGCGCCGCGGTGTATCTCGACCGCGGCTCCGACAGCGATTCGCCGCTTGGCGGCAGCAACCTGTCGTGGCGGACGCAGGTGGTCGATGGCGGAACGGTCTTTCCCAGCAACGGCGGCAGCCGCGATCCAAAGGTGCCCGCGCAGGTGCCGTCGGCCACCCTCGCCGTCGAACACTACAACCGCATCGTCCGCCTGCTGGCGCGCGGCCAGGCGGTGCGGATGGAAGTGGACATCCAGACGAAGTTTCATCCGGAAACGGATCCGGCCGGCAACGCCTTCAACATCATCGCGGAGATCCCGGGCACCGACCTCGCCAAGGAGGTCGTGATCATGGGCGCGCACTTCGACACCTACCCGTACGCCACCGGCGCCACCGACAACACCACTGGCTCGGCGGCGATGATCGAAGCGGTGCGGGTGATCCAGGCGCTGGGACTGAAGCCACGGCGGACGATTCGCATTGCGCTGTGGGCGGCCGAAGAGCAGGGACTGATCGGGTCGCGGCTCTACGTCGAACGTCACTTCTACGACCCGGTCACCAAGACGCCCCGGCCGGGTCACGAGAACGTGCAGGCCTACTTCAACCTCGACAACGGCACCGGCCGCATTGTCGGGATCTGGGGCCAGGGCAACACCGGCGCCATGAAGATGTTCGAGGAATGGGGCAAGCCGCTGAAGGACATTGGCTGGAAGAACGTCAGCCCGCGCTCGGTGGGCCAGACCGATCACGGGTCGTTCGACACGGCCGGCCTTCCTGGCTTCCAGTTCATCCAGGAGCGGCTCGAGTACAACTCGCGCACGCACCACTCGAACATGGACACCTTCGAACACGTGCAAAAAGACGATGTGATCCAGCAAGGTGCGGTGGCGGCGGTGTTTGCGTGGTACGCGGCGAACACGAACGAACGGTTGCCGCGCAAGTGAAAATAGGCTACCCTTTTCAGGTCATGTCGCTCGTCCACCACGCGCACCGCAGCCATCACCACCGTTCACCGAAACGGCACGGCAGGAGTTTGCGCGTAGAGACCTGACGACATCCACCAGGATTCGTTTCACGCAAAGGCCCGCCGGCAACGGCGGGCCTTTTGTTTTTGGGACCACGAAGGACGCGAAGAATGGACTTTACGAAACTTGACGGGTTGATACCGGCGGTGGTGCAGGACGAGACCAGCCACGAGGTGTTGATGGTGGGCTTCATGAATGACGAAGCCTGGGCGCTGACGCAGCAGAGCGGCTACGTCACCTTCTTCAGCCGCACGCGCAACAAGCTGTGGATGAAGGGCGAGACCTCGGGCAACCGGCTGGCGGTGAAGCAGGTGTTGGTCGATTGCGACGAAGACACCGTGCTGATCAAGGTGGCGCGCGAGGGCGATGGCAACGTCTGCCACACCGGCGAGCGATCGTGCTTTTACACCGAGATTCCGGTAACCGGTGCCAGAAGGGCGGCACTTTAGTGCCGCCGATTCCCTTGGACAAGAGGACCAGATGAAATTGAAGTTAGGAATACCGAAAGGCTCGTTGCAGGATGCGACGATCCAGTTGTTCCAGCGCGCCGGCTACCAGATGCGCGTTGACTCGCGCTCGTATTTCCCGTCGATCGACGATCCGGAGATCGAGTGCATGCTGATCCGGGCCCAGGAGATGGCCCGCTATGTCGCGGACGGCGTGCTCGACGCGGGCCTGACCGGCCAGGACTGGATTGCCGAACACGAGATTGGCCACCCCGAACAGACGCCGCTCGCGCGCATCTGCGACC
>JBBQSP010000054.1:0-34559 GCA_038213735.1 Vicinamibacterales bacterium
CCTCTTGCACCAGTTTCACGATCTGCGCCAGCGCCGTGTCGGCCCCGACCTTCGTCGCCTTGTAGCGAAAGCTGCCGCTGGTGTTGATGGTCGCACCGATCACCGTGGCGCCCGGCCCCTTCTGCACCGGCATCGACTCGCCGGTGAGCATGGACTCGTCGACCAGCGATTCGCCGGTCTCCACCGTGCCGTCAACCGGAATCTTGTTGCCCGGCCGGATCACGACAATCTCACCCGCCAATACCTCCGCCGTTGGAACTTCAACTTCGGCGCCGTTGCGGATGACCGAGGCTTTTGCCGGAGTGAGTTTCATCAGCGCGTTGATGGCGGACGATGCACCCGCACGGGCGCGCATTTCCAGCCAGTGGCCGAGCAGGATGAAAACCAGGAGCACGGCTACGGCTTCGAAGAACTGCCCGCCCTCCTTGAAGAAGAAAGTGGTGCCGACACTGAAGAGGTACCCAGTACCCACGCTCAATACAATCAGCGCCGCCATGCCCAGGGTGCCCTTCCTGAGCGCGCGCCAGGCGGAGACGAAGAACGGCCAGCTCGGATACACGACCGCGAGGGTGGCGAAGATAAGCAACCACACGTTGATGTCCAGATCAAATGGGGGTGCGGGCGGAGTAAAAAGTCCCATCGGTGAGTAGAAAAAGATTGGCACGGTGAAGATCAGGCAGATCCAGAATCGGTTGCGCATGTCGCGGACCATGGCCGGCAGATCCTTGTTCCCGCCATGCCCCATCTCATGCGCCATATCCGCCGACATGGCGGGCGGCGCGCCCGCCTGCCCGTGGCCCTCGTGGTCTTTGTCGGGGGCGGCCGCGCGCGCGGCGCCTGGGACGGGAGCGGGTGCCGGCGCGGCCGCCTCAGACCCGCGTTGGCGCACGGCCGACTTGATATCGGCGACCTCGAGTCGGGTTTCGTCGTAGCGCACAGTGGCGCTTCCGGCCGCGACATTCACGGTCACGCTTTCAACCCCTGGCACCTTGCCAATCCGCCGTTCCACGTCGTCCACGCTCAAGACCGACGGCATGTCGTGCATTTCGATAACGATCGTCTTCATCGGCTGCGCCCTACCTCTCGGGATCTCAGCATGCAAGTCGATGTCCACGGGCGGCGGCATTCGTCTTTATGAATAGTTGTTAATTCAGCGGCCGACTGTCCCATTCGGCACAGTCGGGAGTCTCAGCCTCAGGATACCGTTCGGTTGATGACCACGCTGGCAGGGATTGCGGCCGGGCATGTCTGAGGTGCAGAGAATCAGGGTCGCCGTGAACGGCTACGGCGTGATCGGCAAACGGGTGGCGGAAGCCGTCGTGCGCCAGGACGATATGCTGCTGGCCGGCGTGTCCGACGTCGTGACGGACTGGCGGGCGCGAGTGGCGACCGGGCATCACTTTCGTCTGTTTGGTGCGACGGGTGAACACGCGACCGCCATGCGGGCGGCCGGATTGGAGGTCGCGGGCACATTGGACGAGCTGTTGGATCAGTCCGATGTCGTCGTGGACTGCACGCCCAAGCACATCGCGGCAAAGAACATCGATGGCTACCGCCGTCGCGGATTGAAGTTCGTTGTACAAGGTGGCGAGAAACACGACACCACCGGCCATTCCTTTGTCGCCGAGTCCAACTACGCCAGCGCGCTCAATCGCGACTCGACCCGCGTGGTGTCGTGCAACACGACCTCAATCGTGCGGACACTGACCGCGCTCAAGCGCGCCGGTTTGCTTCAGCGCGCCAGAGGCACGCTGCTCAGGCGCGCGACTGATCCGTGGGAAAGCCACCAAAGCGGGATCATGAACACGCTGGTGCCCGAGCCGGAGATTCCCAGCCACCAGGGTCCCGACGCGAAGAGCGTCGATCCCGATCTCGATGTCGTCACGATGGCGGTCATGGTCCCCGAGACCTTGGGTCACTTGCATTACTGGTCGGTGCAGATGACGCGTCACGCCAGCAAAGACGAGGTGCTCGACGCCTTTCGCACTTCATCTCGAATCGCGCTGATCCGTATCAACGACGGCTTGGTGGCGCTGAACTCGGTGAAGGAGTTCATGGCCGACCGCGGCCGTCCGCACGCTAACCTCTACGAAGTGGCACTCTGGGCCGACATGTTGCGGGTCCAGGGTGACGAGCTGTTCTACGCCTATATGGTCGACAATCAGGCCATCGTCATCCCGGAAACCATCGACGCTATTCGCGCATTGACGGGAACCGAGACCACCGCAAGCGAGTCGATTGCTCGGACCAATGCGGCGCTCGGTATCGATGCATTATTCATGTAGCGCAGGTCGGTCGCGGCACTGAGCCGCCTGGCCCGCACCATGCCGCGCAGGTCGCCCTTCACCAGCGTGACGCCGGCACTCTCCATCGCGACGTCTCACATGGCCGCTGGTTGTGCGATGGGCAGCGTCACCGTCGCCGTCGTGCCGGCTCCCGGTTGACTGTGGATGACGACGTTACCGCCGTGCGCATCGACAATCCGCTTAACGATGGCCAGGCCTAATCCCGATCGCGGTCTTGAATCCGGCCCGCGACCGTGAACATGGCGTTCAAACACCTGGGGCAGCAACTCAGGTGAGATGCCGCAGCCGGTGTCCGATACTGTGGCCACCATCACGCCTTCGCGCTGAGCTGCCTCAATTCGTATCCTGCCACCGGGCGGGGTGAACTCGACCGCGTTCTCGCCAAGATTCAGCATCAACTGCCGTAGACGCACGGCGTTCCCCCAGACCTGGAGACCGGGCTCGATTGCCGTCTCACAACTAACCCCGTGCGACTCCGCAAGCGCACCGACCAGTTCACCAGCCTCGCTGAACACGTCGCTGACGGAGACGGGGCCGACCCGAGGCTCCGACGAGTCGGCGTGAGCCAACGCCAGGTCGCGAAGATCCTGCAATGTCGCGCTGAGCGCATTGACTTCGTCCGAAAGGGCGATCAAAACGCGCTGGTTCTCCGGCGCGGTCGACTCTCGCGCCGATTCAATCGTGCCCTTCATCACCGTCAGGGGTGTTTGCAACTGGTGGGAGACGTCCGCCGTGAACTCTCGCATGGTGCCAAAGGATGTGTTCAGGCGGTCCAGGAGCTGATTGATGGATGACGTGAGCCGTCTGACTTCAATGTCGGGCGCATCTGGATCAACGCGCCGGGCGAGGTCGGTTGCTTGAATGGACTCGAGCGTGGTGGCAATGCGATCGATCGGCCGCAACGCCCGCTTCGCGATCAGGAAGCCGCCAAAACTCGTCAGGGCGATTACCAGCGGAATCAGGGCGGCCGACGCGATGGTGACCGCCTCCAGCATCATTCCGACGTCACCGAGCGCCCGGCCCAGTTGCAAATACGTTCCCGACGGGGTGGCTAGTGGCACACAGGTGAACCGTACTGGGCCCCGGGCAAGCTGGACCGTGAAGAATTGTTGCTCGAGTGTCCCGGTCGTCCACCCACGCATCTTTTCGGAAGCCAGGCCCGCCAGAGATTAATTCTCCTTCATAATCGGGCGGTGCGATTCGAGTCGGCATATCGTTAGCGAATTGTGCCTTGATTGTCGTGCAAATGCTGTGGACCGCCGACGCTAGGCCTGCGGCGGTCTGACCCCGCGCCGGCCAAGCCACGTCATCAGTAGAGGGAGTCGATCGATGCGAACTGTTTGCCGCGCCGCCTTGCTGGGTGTTCTCGTCCTGCTCTTTGCCACGTTCGCCGGCGCCCACGATTTCTGGCTGGTGCCCGACGTGTTCCGCATCGCGGCCCATGGCGAAGTCGTCGTCCGGGGACAGACGAGCAGCGCCTTTCCGAGCACGTTATCCGCCGTCACCCCCGACCGGGTAACGGAGGCGCGAATCGTCGGCGCGGCGGATGACGAACGAATTGCCGCACTGTCGACCGGCGACAATTCGCTGGTACTGCGTCATCGACCAAAGACCACCGGCCAAAAGGTCGTGGCGGTGGCGGTTGGATGGCGTCACGTCAATGAAACGGCGGCGAGCTTCCGCAAGTATCTGGTCGGCGAAGGCGCCGAGCACGCACTGAAACACTACGACCGAACCGGTCAGTTACCGACCGCCGACATCGTCCGGCGCTACGCGAAGTACGGGAAGACCCTGGTCGAGGTCGGTGACGGCCCGCGGGCGTTCGATCGCGTCATTGGCCAGCCGTTGGAGTTCGTTCCGCTGGCGGACCACAACGCCGCCGCCGTCGGGTCTGAGCTTCGCATGCGGTTGATGTTCCTGGGCAAACCCCTGGCCGGAGCGCGGGTGCATGCGGGGATCGCACCGACTGCGGGTAAGACGACGCCCGAACTCTCGTTGATGACGTCAGGCGAAGGTGTGGTGAGCGTGCCGGTGGGCGCTCGGGGCCTTTGGAACGTGCGCACGATTCACGTCGTACCCTCACCGACGGGTGCCGACGCGAACTGGGATGTGCATTGGGCGACGCTGGTCTATTCGGTGAAGTAGCTGGCCGGACGAGCGCCGTGGGGGACTCGCGCCGCGCGAATCCCCCGCGGTCGGTGCGTCGGCTACGGGATCTCGAGGGTCTTGCGATCCGCGATCTTGAACCCGAAAGTCACGGAATGGACCGTGGCATCGCCCTTCTTTTTGAACGTCAACGTGGCCTCGTAGTCCCCGGCGGACGTGAAGATGTGCTGGGTGGCGACCAGGCCTGGTTCACGAGCAGTCATGCGGCCGTTGAACGGACCATGCGTCTTGCCGCTACGCGTCACGGTGGCCTTCATCTCTTCCAAGTCCGCAAACGGAGTCTTGTCCGGTGCGGTGAAGCGCCAGCGCAGGAACTGCATCTCTCCGGTCAGCGCCGGTTCCGGCTCGGCGCCGAAGACGACGTTGAGCCCGGCGACTTCCTTGCGTTCGTGAGCGGACAGCGTGGCGCACATGGCGACCACGGCGAGAGCGAGAGTCACACCAAGCGAGCGGACGACATTCATTGTTCTCTCCCTGAGCTGCGGCCACTTGCGGCCAGCGCGAGCGTAGCACCGCCACACCGACGTTCAGCACGGACAACCATTAATTCCTGTTCATGAACCGCACAGTCCAGCGTCATGACGGGGACGCCGGAACTTTCGTTAACGACTTTTAATCCGTGCCGGCAGGTGAGGGACGTACCGTTTAAGCAGACGCGCGGCGATGGGTCTACGACTGTGGTTTTAGGTAAGCTTGGCAATCAAGCAACAAGGATTCGGAGCAGACATATGACACGACGACACGTAACGACTGCACTGGCCGCGGTGGTCGGCAGCCTCTTGGTGGCAGGCGTGGCGATGGCGCACCCGGGCCACGATCACAAGATCATGGGTACGGTTACGATGGCGGCGGCCGACCATGTGATGGTCAAAAGCCCGGATGGCAAAGAGGTCACCGCTGCGATCAACAAGGCGACGAAGTTCATGCGCGCCAAGAAGGCCATGAAAGCGGCCGACCTGAAGGTCGGCATGCGCGTGGTGATCACGGCGGTCACAGACGAGGCCGACGACAAGTCGATCGCGACGGTGATCGAACTGGGGCCCGACGTGGTCACCAAACAGTGACGACACGATGATGGAGAATACGCCGATGACCCGCACCCTCCGCGCGCTCGCCCTGGTCGCCTTGTTGCCGTCGATCGCCTTCGCCCAGGCCAGCGGCGGCGAGGCCGCCGCCGTCGAGACCTGGCTGAAAGGCTATGACGCCGCCTTCATGGCGAAGGATCTCGACCAGCTCGCGACCTTCTATCACCCTGACGTCACGATCTACGAAGGTACCGGCATCAACAACGGCTGGGCCGACTATCGTGACCGCCATCTCGGTCCTGAGCTGAAGGCATTTACCAATTTGCAGTTCGGCCATACTGAAACCAAGGTGACGATCATGCCGGGCGGGCAGTCGGCGTACGCCACCTCGCGTTACACCATCAAGGCGAAGATGGGCGAGCGGGACCTCGACTCCGAAGGGCTCGAGACGCTGGCGCTAATCAAGATGCCAGACGGCAGCTGGAAGATCCGGCACTCGCACACCTCGAGCCGTCCGCGACGACCCGCGCAGTAGCCACCCCGAGGCGCCGCCATTTATCCAGTCCTGTTTCGCGTCGGCGACTTCGAGGTCACCAGCTTTGGCGTGCTGGTGGCCGTCGGCGCGCTCGTCGGCGTGTGGTTGTTTCGTCGCGAGTTGCACCGCGCGGGGTTCCCGGAGAACGCCGCCGATGTCGGCATGGCCGGCGTCTTTGGCGGCCTGTTCGGCGCCAAGCTGCTGTGGGCGCTCGAACACTCCGGCGAGGCGCCGGTAATGGACCTGCTGCTGTCGCGCGGGGGCATGAGCTGGTTCGGTGGATTCGCCGGCGGGCTGTTGGCCGGAATCTGGATGATGCGCCGGCGCCGCCTGCCTCTGATGTCCGTGCTCGCCGCCGCCACTCCTGGATTGGCGGCCGGTCATGCGATCGGCCGCATCGGATGCTTTCTCGTCGGCGACGACTACGGATCACCCAGCTCATTACCCTGGGCAGTCGCCTTTCCCGAAGGCTTGCCGCCGACGACGGTGCCGGTTCACCCGACCCAGTTGTATGAAGCCGCGCTGCTGATGCCCATCCTCGTGCTGCTGTTGCGATGGCGCCGTGAGGGGCATGCCGACCGCCGGGTGCTGGGGATGTACCTGCTGCTGACCGGTTCGCTGCGTTTCGCGATCGAGTTTGTGCGGATCAACGAACGCGTCGTGGGACCCTTGACGGTGGCGCACCTGGCATCGCTCGCGGTCGCCATCGCTGGCGTCATCTTGGTAGCCTCCTCCGCCAACCGTCGCACCCGCGGCGGTCGAGTTTGAGACCACCCTTGTTCTATCGAGCGCGCAGGCCGAAGTGATCGCTGACAAACGCGAAGACGCCGCCGCCGACGTTGTCCCCGAATGAGGTGTCGTTCGTGAGCAGGCTCGGCGCGCTCAGTTCGAAGAGATGGCGGTAGTGGATCTCTCTCTCAGGACTCCGCCTCAAGGTCGGGCATATTCAGTGCCGACGCGCACTTGGTGACGGCGCCACATGGCATAGGCGGCGGGGAGCACCAGCAACGTCAGCACCAGGCACGACCAGAGACCCCCGACCACGGGCGCGGCGGTGCGCGCCGAGACGTCGGCGCCGATGCCGGCCTCCCACAGCAGGGGCATCAGGCCGAGCACGGTCGTGGCCACGGTCATCACGAGGGGCCGGACGCGGGCGGCCGCCCCTTCGACGACCGCGGCATCGACGTCCTCGGGTTTCTGGATGCGGCCCTCGCGCACGTAGCGCAGAAATGCTTCATCGAGGTAGACCACCATCACGATCCCGGTCTCCGCGGCGACGCCCGCCACGGCGATGAGTCCGACCCACACGGCGGTGGACAGGTTGTAATCGAGGAGCGCCAGCAGCCAGACGCTGCCGGCCAGGGCAAACGGCAGGCTCGACAAGACCAGGAACGTTTGCGGCCAGCCGCGCATCGCGAGATACAGCAGAATCACGACAATCATCAGCGTCAGCGGGATGATGTATTGCAACCGCGCTTCCATCTCGGCGAGGAACTCGTATTGCCCGGTCCATTGCAGCCGATAACCCGCCGGCAGGCTGAGCTGCTCGGCGACCAGCAGCTTGGCGTCGTCGACCCAACCGCCCAGGTCCCGGTGTGTCTGATCGATGTCGGCAAACACGTAGCCGACCAGCACGCCGTTTTCGTCCTTGATCATCGGCGGGCCGGTGGTCACGCGCACGTCGGCGAGCTCGCCGAGTGGGATCGCCGCACCGGGCTGGCGCCACTGCTCCATGAAGTCTGGCGACGCCGTGAGCCCGCCCATGGCCGGAGGCGTCAGCGCCGACGAGATGCTGCCGCCGCCAGCCGTGGCGCCACCCATTCCGCCGTCCATCCCGCCGCCCGAGCCGCTAGCCGGGGTACCGGACATGGCGTCGCCCTGTGCGCTGGCGCCGCGACCCGTGTTGCCACCGGCGAAGTCCATGACGCTCGCCGTCGACTGCACCGGCACCAGGATGCGGCGCAAGGCCTCCGGGTCGGCACGCTGATCGGCGGCGTAACGGACGTTGATCGTGAAGCGGGCGCGTCCCGCGATGACGGTCGACACCGTCATGCCGCCGACGGCCGCCTCGACGACGTCCTGAACATCGCGAACCGACAGGCCGTATCGGGCAATCGCTTCGCGGTTGGGAACAATGTCGATGTACTCGCGGCCGGTCTGACGTTCGGCGAACGTGCTGCGGGTGCCCGGCACCTGCCGCAGCATGCCCTCGAGGTCGACGCTGATACGTTCGATCTCGGCCAGGTCGTCGCCAAACACCTTGATGCCGGCCGGCGTGCGAACGCCGGTCGACAGCATGTCGATGCGGGTGCGGATCGGCGGCGCAATCGCCATCTGGTACCCCGGCATCTGCAGCGCGGCATCCAAGTCGCTCGACAACTGGGCGAGGGTGCGGGTGCGCTGCTCTGGCCACACCGGTCGCAGCGCCAGCTTCACCCAGTCGGGCGCCCGCGAACTGTACCAGCGGGGGGTGTAGCTGGCCGGCCACTGGTCGCGCGGGCGCAGCGCGATCACCGATTCGATCATGTCCAGCTGCGCCGGGTCGGTGGCCGTGTCGGCCCGTCCCGCCTTGCCATGCACGGACGCCACTTCGGGAAACCCCATGATGATGCGGTTCTGCATGGTCAGCGCCCGGCGCGCCTCCTCGATCGCGATCCCCGGAAACGTGGTCGGCATCACCAGCAGCGAGCCTTCGTCCAGGGGCGGCATGAACTCCGAGCCGAGGCGTTGCGCCACTGGCACCGTCGCGATCATCAGCAGCACGGCTGCGGCGACCACGGCGATCCGGAAGCGGACCATCAGCACGGCTACGGGCCGGTACAGCGCACTCAGGACGCGGCTGACCGGATTGGTTGCGTCGGTGCGGAAGCGCCCACGCAGCAGCAGCACCATCAACGGCGGCGCCAGCGTGATCGACAAGATCGCGGCGGCGAACATCGCCAGCGTCTTGGTGTAGGCGAGCGGCGTGAACAGCTTGCCCGCCTGGCCGGCCAGCGTGAAGATGGGCAGAAAGCTGACCGTAATCAGCAGGAGCGAGAAAAAAATCGGCCGGCCGACTTCTTTGCAGGCGTCGACGATCACCTGCTTGCGATCGGACTCCTTGGGCGCCGCGGCGAGGCGGACGTGGGCGTTCTCGATCAACACGATCGCCGCGTCGGCAAGCTCGCCGATGGCAATGGCGATGCCGCCGAGGGACATGATGTTCAACGACAGGCCCAGGTAGCGCATGGCGATGAACGAGAGGAGTACCGACAGCGGCAGCACGATCATCACGACCAGAGCCGAGCGCAGGTGAAACAGGAAGACCAGGCAGACGATCGTGACGATCACCGCCTGCTGCATCAGCGTCTGGGTCAGCGTGCCGACCGCTCCGAGGATCAACTCGGACCGGTCGTAGGTGGGGACTAGCCGCACGCCGTCAGGAAGGCGCAACGTCGCGATCTCCGCTTCGAGCGCGCGAATGACCTGCAGCGCATTGGAGCCGATGCGCATCACGACGATGCCGCCCACGGCCTCGCCCGTGCCATTCCAGTCGGCCGCGCCGCGACGGATCTCGGGTCCGAAGCGGACGCTCGCCACGTCGCCGAGACGGATCGGTGTGCCGCCCGCGCCGACGGCGACGACGCTCTGCTCGAGGTCGGCGAGGGTCTTGACGTAGCCACGGCCGCGTATGACGTACTCGCGACCGGCGAGTTCGAGCACCCGGGCGCCGACCTCGGCGTTGGCCTCGCGCACTGCCCGCGTGAGGTCGGTCAGGGTGAGCCCAAACGCGACCAGGCGATCGGGGTTGATGACGACCTGGAACTGGCGTTCGAAGCCGCCGAGGGAAGCGACTTCCGCCACCCCGGCGACGGCCTGCAAGGCCGGTCGCACGGTGAAGTCCTGGAGCGCCCGCAGTTCGGCGAGGTCCAGGCGCCCGCTGCTGTCGGTCAGGACGTACTGGTGGACCCAACCCAGGCCACTCGCATCGGGGCCGAGCGTCGGCGACACCTCGGGCGGCAGCAACTGCTGCACGCGTCCCAGCTGTTCGAGAACGCGGGTCCGTGCCCAGTAGATGTCCGTCCCGTCATCGAAGATCGCGTAGGTGAAACTCATGCCGAACATCGAGTAGCCGCGCACGGTCTTGATGCCCGGGGTGCTCTGCAGCGCACGGACCAGCGGGTAGGTGACCTGGTCTTCGACCAGGTCGGGGCTGCGCCCCATCCACTCGGTGTAGACGATGACTTGCGGATCAGAGAGGTCCGGGAGGGCATCGAGTGGTGTCTTGCGGACGGAATCGACCGCCCAGAGGGACAGGACCAGCACCGCCCCGAAGACCACCCAGCGGTGGCGAACCGACAGTTCGATGATGCGTTCTACCATGACCGTTGCTACCGGTGGCCCGCGTGCGGGTCAGCCGGCGCCACCGTGGGTGTCGTGGTCGTCGTCGGGGTGCCGTGGCCGGCGTGACCACCGGTTCCCCCCGTGGCGCGCAGCCGGCTCTCCGAATCCAGCAGGAACACACCCGCCGCCACGACCTGTTCGCCTTCTTCGAGACCACTGCGGATCTCGACGCGGTTGGCGAGCTGTACACCCAGCGTGACCGGCCGCGGCTCGAAGTGATCGCCCGTGGCGACGAAGACGTGCTGCTGCATCCCGGTGTCCACCACGGCATCACGTGGCACGGTGATTACCGATGGGCCCGTCGATTCGAAGGCCACGGTGCCATAGAGCCCTGGCCTGAGCGTGCCCCGGGGATTGGCCGCTGACAAGCGGACGCGCAGCGTGCGCGTCCGTTCGGACAACGTCGGATAGATGAAGTCGATTCGCGCGTCGAACGGGGCTTGACCGGAGCCCGGAAAATCCACCTGGGCCCGGGTGCCGAGATGTACGGTGGCGATGTGTGTTTCCGGCACTTCGGCGAGAATCCACACGCGCGACAGGTCGGCAATGGTGAGCAGCGTCGTCGACGGATCGACCGACGTGCCGACCGTCACGCCGCGGTTCACGACCACGCCGCTGCGAGGCGCCGCGACGGTGAACAGGCGCTTGGGTTCGCCCGATTGCTCGATGGCGTCGATGTCTGCCGGCGTCATGCCGAGCACGCCCAGTCGGGTGCGCCCCCCGGCCACCACCATGGTCGTGAGGCCGGAAGCCGAAGTCGTCTTGCGGATGGCGAGGTATTCGGTCTGGGATGAAAAGAGTTCCTGCGAGAAGATGTGTGCGAGCGGCTGCCCGGCCCGAACCACTTCGCCCGTCGTGTTGACGTCGAGATGCTCCACCCAGCCAGCAACCCGGGTGTGCACGTGGGAAATCCGGGATTCGTCGGGCACGACCGTGGCCACGGCCCGCACCACTTCGGTCAACGACTCGCGCGTGGCCGGCTCGAGGCGGATGCCAAGCTGCTGCACGGTGGACGGCGGGACGGTGATCGGCACCCGACTGTGGCTGGATGCGGCGTCGGCGGACGGAGACGCCAGCAGGCTGTCCGCGGACGCGGACGCCAGCAGAGCGGGCGCGAATGGCCACGCGTCGCGGGAGTGCTGGAGCCACAGCCCCGCGCTGAAGATGGCTGCGGTCACGGCGACCGCGGCGAGGGCCGAGGTGAGCTTGGTGAAATGTGTCATGGGATGATCGCCTCGTACGATCCAATGGCGCGTCCAAGGCGCGCCCACGCGAGACCGAGAGTGGTGTCGGCGCTAATCAAGTCAGACTGGACCAGCCAGAGGGCCTGGACGGCTTCGATCACGCTGACGAGCGGCAACTGCCCCGCGGCGTAACCCGCGACGGCGGGTTCGATCACCATTCGGGCCCGGGGCAACACCTGGCGGCTGAGCGCGGTCTGGCGCTCGCGCGAGGCCTGGAGCAGGTTGACGGCGACCGCCGCGTCACCCTCGATCATCCGGGTCATGGCCTGCAGGTCCGCTTCGGACATGAGGCGCATGGCCTGCGCTTCGGCGACCCCGGCCCGCAACTTGCCGCGCCAGATGGGCAGGGTGACGCCGACCATGGCCATCCAGCCACGGCCCTCGGCCATCGTGTACGCGGGCCCCGTGCGGATGGTCGCCATCGGCCGGTACATGTCACGCATCACCAGCACATCAGCCTCGGCGCGGGCCACCTCGGCGCGTCCGGCCACCAGTTCCGGTCGCGCTGTGAGCGCCGCCTTGATCGTCGTCCAGGACGGGATCGGGCTGGCGAACGTGAGCGGAGCCAGTTCCGGCACTGTCAGGTCCGGGTCCAGGGCCAGGCTGGCATTCAGCATCGCTTCCGCGCCCCGCACTTCTCCGGCGAGCCCCTTGGCCGCGGCCTCCAGCCGTGCCACCTCGACTTCGGCGCGCAGGACGTCGGCCTGGGATGCCGTGCCGCCCGAGTACCGCGCGTTGGCAGCCGAGACGATGTCGCGGGCGAATTCGATTTGCTCGTCGACCAGTGCCGTCGTGCGGCGGCGCTCCTGTAGCATCAGGAACGCGTTGGCGGCCTGGACGCTGACGTCCAGGACAGTGCGATCGGCGTCGGCCCGCAGCCGATCGACGTCGGCCAGGGCGGAGGCGCGACGGTGCCGCCGGATGCCCGACAGCGGAATCTGTTGCTCGATGGTCACGCTCACGTCGGCGCCGCCCCACATGAAGGGCAGATGATCGATGGCGGGCGAGATCATCGGGTCGTCCAGCGCCGACACGATCGCGGGGCGCTCCTCTCCGGCACGGATGCGGGCGCGCGCGGCGTGGATCTCATCCCGGCGCTCACTGGCCACGCGAATGACATCGGCGAGACTGAGCGGCGAGGGGAGCGCTGGCGTCGCTTGCGCGGCGGCCGCCGGCGGCCGGACGGTCCCAACGATCGCGAGCACGATGACGACTCGGACGACTGTGGAAGATTTCATGGCACGTACCGCAAACGCGGGTCTCTCTTGTCAGGCTGTTGACCAACCGACGCGTGGCCCCGAGGGCGAGGCCTCGGGCCAGGCGCAGTGATGCCGCAGGCGTCCAATCCCCAAGGGATCAGCTGCAGCAACGAGAGATCAGATGCGGAGGATGGTTAGAAGGGGCCGGTGAGCGGGCGACTGCCGACTTCCGGGCTCGTAGCCGAAGTGGCCGGTGGTCGTGGAACCGGGGAGCGCGTCGCGGAGCACTGGCATCGCGATGTCGCCGCTCGGGAGCGAAGTATCGCGTCGCATGGCCGGGAACGGCGAGGACGCTCCGCCGGCCATCAGGTCGTCGCAACACTCGTCACCCGCGGCGATCTGCAACGGGCTCGTTGCGTCGTGGTCACACGGATTGGTCACGTCCGCCTGCGGGGCACACAGGGTCTGGCACACGATGGCGCCGTCCGGGCCTATCGCCAGTGTCAGGACGATCGAGAGGATGAAGGCTCGCAGCATCGAAGATGCTGATTGAGTCAGCAAGAACGACGCCAACCAACTTGACGCGATAACCTTCGAAAACCGCCCGCCATTTTCGAGCGCTGCGCACCTGGATGGGGGATTTCTCCAATCGGAGCGGACAAACTCACACGCACCGTCGCCGCGCCCAGGAGTAGGACAAAGGTAAGAGAAAGGTAGGATGACGGTAGTATGATGGGTCATGCGACAGAAGACGTCCCTCACCCTCTCTGAAGACGTCCTCGCGGGCATCGCGAAGGCTTCACGCCGGGGCGAGAGCCGTTCCGAGACGGTGAACCGTCTGTTACGCGAGCGGTTGGCCGATGACGCTGCGCAACTCGCCCGCGCTCGCGAGGTGGCCCAGATCAACCGCCACGCTGATGCCCTCAACGCCGAGGCCGCCGACGTTCTCTCGTATCAGGGGGATGTGTGAGGCGAGGGGACCTGTATCGGGTCGCGCGGCCGGGTGGCGCCGATCCCAAGGCCTTCCGGGTGTTCGCGGTCGTCGGCCGGCAGGCGGTGATCGACTCGCGGTTCTCAACCGTCGTGTGTGCGCCGGTCTACTCCGCTCGACATGGGCTGAGCAGCCAGGTCGCGCTTGGCGTGGACGAGGGGCTGAAACATGAGAGCGCGCTTCACTGCGATGAACTGGTCAGCCTGCCCAAGGCGCGCTTGACCGCCTTTGTCGGCCGGCTCCCGGCCGCCAAGATCCGCGCGCTTGATCTGGCGTTGGTCGCCGCGCTCGACCTCGATCTGGATGCGCTGATGTCCTGACTCCGCACCCGATGCGCCAGCTCACGAGCACGGCAGGTCCGCAGGCTATCGGGCGTGGCTGTGCTGAACGGACTAGTCATGCTGACCTTCATCAATCGGCTGAGGGATGACGGCGCCTCCGTGGACGACGCGGTGTTCGAGGGTGCGCTGGCGCGGCTACGTCCCGTGCTGATGACGGCGCTGGTCGCGTCGCTCGGCTTTCTTCCCCTGTGGTCTCGTTAACGTTGCAATGGCCGAGCCTGGTCTCAGGTGTTGCGCAGCCCACGCCGGGAGGTCGCGCTGCCCGTGCAAGACCCGCCAGACATCGACGTGGTCGTCGCGCTCGAGGTAGCAGACCAGATGGGGGTGGCGCGCCGAGGCAGCAAGGACGGGCGGCGCTGCCAATCTACACAACTGGAGATCTGACGCGCGTCGCGTGCTCAAGCGCTAGCCGCACCCCGACCTGGTTCATGTCACGCACGCCGGGCAGGCACACGCTTTGCATCTGTCATGCCTCAAGGAACAGCCGGCGAAGTGACCGCACTTCAAGGAGCCTCATGATGAACAACTATGGCAGATTCGGGGCCATGATCCTGGCGTCCACCATCGTTATGTTCGGCCTGATGTATCTGAACACCTATCGGCTCGATCACATCTTCTTCAGTGAAACCAGAATGTACATGGCGCTGTTGATGGGCGCGAGCATGGCCATGGTCATGCTCGGCTTCATGCTGGGCATGTACAAGGACAGCCGCGCCAATGTCGCGATTGCCGTCGCAAGTCTCGTCACGATTGCGGCCGCGCTCTGGCTGGTGCGCAGTCAGTCAACCGTCGAGGACGTCTCATGGTTGAAGGCCATGATTCCCCATCATTCGATTGCGATCCTTACCAGCGAACGCGCGCGCATCGCCGATCCCAGAGTCCGGAAGCTCGCGGACGAGATCATCAGCGCTCAACGGCGGGAGATCGACGAAATGAAGGCGCTGATCAGGGACCTGGAGGGGCGGCCGTAGCGAGGTGCGCACATCGTAGACGCAGCGCGTTGGCAATTACCGACACCGAGCTGAACGTCATCGCCGCGCTGGCCAGCATGGGACTGAGCACGATGCCGAACCACGGAGCCACGGCGGGCGCATCGTTGATGCCGTCTCCGGCCATTGCCACGACCGCGCCGGCCGCCTGCAACCGCTTCACGACTTCGGCTTTCTGGTCGGGCCGCACGTCGGCCTCCACCTGGTCGATGCCGAGAGTCTTTGCCACGGCATCCCCCGTGGTGCGATTGTCCCGGTCAGCATCACGACCTTGATCCCTTGCGCCTGCAGGTCGCGCAAGCTTCACGGACCGTCTCCTTGATCGGATCGGCCACGCCGATCAGTCCCGCGGCCTGGCCGTCAATGGCAATCAACATCACCGTCTGGCCCTCGCGCCGCAGCGACTCGGCGCGCTCGAGCAACGGCGGTGAGGTAATGCCGATCGCGTCCATGTGTCGAAGATTGCCAATCGCCACCGGCCGTCCTTCAACCACCCCGGTGACGCCCTTGCCGGTGATCGATTGAAAGTCAGCGACCGGTAATGGCACGGCAGACTTCGCGCGGGAAGCGGGCGACGCGATTGGCGGATGGCGGGCCGCCACGGGCCTGCGATTGTGGTATTAGTCACGTGACCGACAGACAGGAAACAGAGCAGGGAATGACGCGACGGTATGTAGACGGGAATGACGAGAAGCTGATCGCGCAGGTGATTGAGTTGGGTTTGGCGCCCGCCACGAAGTAGAAGAACATTCGGAAGGAGAAGTGACCATGAAAAGAATGCTTGTGGCCACCGCGCTGCTGCTGGTGCTGTCGGGCTCCGCGGCCGCGCAGGGAAATGCCGGCGATGCCGCCGCCGTTGAGGCTTGGCTGAAGGGCTACGACGCCGCGTTCATGGCCAAGGACCTCGACCGGCTCGCGACCTTCTACCATCCCGACGTCACCATCTACGAGGGCACGGGTGTCAACGACGGCTGGGCCGACTATCGCGACCGGCATCTGGGGCCGGAGCTCAAGGCCTTTACCAACCTGCAGTTCGGGCACACCGAAACCAAGGTCACGATGATGCCGGGTGGGCAGTCGGCGTATGCCACCTCGCGCTACACCATCAAGGCGAAGATGGGCGAGCGGGACCTCGACTCCGAAGGGTTGGAGACGCTGGCCCTGATCAAGATGCCCGACGGCAGCTGGAAGATTCGGCACTCGCACACGTCGAGCCGCCCGCGCCGGCCCGCGTAGTAGAGTCCAGGAGCGGGCGCCATGTATCCGTACTGTTTCGCGTCGGCGACTTCGAGGTCACCAGCTTTGGTGTGCTCGTGGCCATCGGCGCGCTCGTCGGCATGTGGTTGTTCCGTCGCGAGCTGCATCGCTCGGGGCTCCCGGACAACGCCGCCGATGCCGGTCTGGCCGGGGTGTTTGGCGGCCTGCTCGGTGCCAAGTTGTTGTGGGCGCTCGAGCACTCAGGCGAGGCGCCAGTCATGGACTTGCTGCTGTCGCGCGGCGGCTTGAGCTGGTTCGGCGGGTTCGCTGGAGGCCTGCTGGCGGGGATCTGGATGATCCGCCGGCGGCGGTTGTCGCTGGTGCCGATACTGGCGGCGGCGACGCCCGGCCTGGCGGCGGGTCATGCCATCGGCCGCATCGGCTGCTTTCTCGTCGGGGACGATTACGGCTCGCCGAGTACTCTGCCGTGGGCGGTGGCGTTTCCTGAAGGACTGCCGCCGACCATGGTCGCGGTTCACCCGACGCAGCTGTATGAGGCGATCCTCCTGATACCCATCCTGGTGCTGATCCTGCGATGGCGCCGAGACAGACAGGCCGATCGCCGAGTGCTGGGGATGTACCTGCTGCTGACCGGTTCGCTGCGATTCGCAATCGAGTTTGTGCGAGTCAACGAACGGGTCCTGGGCCCATTGACGGTGGCCCACCTGGCATCGCTGGCGGTTATCGCCGCGGGCGCGCTCCTGCTCGCCACCGCCATAGGCCAGCCCGTCCGCACTGGGGGCGTTGACACCGCGGGACCCAAGCGCGCATCCTAGCAACATGCTGCTGGTCAGGCGAATCGGAGTGATCGCGCTCATCCTCTTCGCAGGGGGTCGAGACGCCGCGCTCTGCGCCGGATGGGAAGTCACCGCCGAAGCGCGAATGGCCTGCTGCCTGAGCGGTGCATGCGCCATGCATCACTCGAACGAGCATGGTTCGGGCGCCGCCAATCTCAGCCAGGCCGAGGCCGATAGCTGCTGCATTGCCGCGGAGTCGGGCGACCAGGCACCGGCCAGCCCGGTGTTTGCGATGGGCCTGCCCTCCGCGATGCCCGTGCAGGCGCTTTTTGAGCTCGTGTCGCCGTTGATCGCGACGGTCTATGCCGGCCGCGAACCGATTCCTCTCACCGGCGGCCTCGTCCCCAAGAATCTGCTTCTCTCCGTCTTCCTGATCTAGCCCATCCCGCGAGTCGTGTCTCTGCCCGGCAAGTGCCGGGCCGTCGGCGTACGCGCACGTACAGCGCCCGCTGTAACAAGGGTTGTGGCAGATGATCAACAAGCTCATCGAACTGTCTCTGCGGAATCGCTTTCTCGTCGTTGCCGTCTTCATCGGCCTCGGTGGCTGGGGCTGGTGGGCGGTGACCGCGACGCCCATTGATGCCATTCCCGACCTGTCTGACAACCAGGTCATCGTCTTTACCGACTGGCCAGGGCAGAGTCCGCAGGAGGTCGAAGACCAGATCACCTACCCGTTGACCGTCAGTCTGCAGGGATTGGCCGGCGTGCGGGTGGTACGATCGCAGTCCGCCTTCGGATTCTCGATGGTCTACGCGATCTTCGAAGACAGCGTCGACCTTTACTTCGCGCGGGCGCGCGTACTCGAGCGCATGAGCCTGGTCGCCAAGACGTTACCTGCCGGGGCGGTGCCGGTGCTTGGTCCCGACGCTACCGGGGTGGGCCACGTCTTCTGGTACACCCTCGAGAGTGCCACCCACTCGTTGCGCGAACTGCGGACGCTGCAGGACTGGTTCGTCCGCTACCAGCTGAACGCCGTTCCCGGCGTCGCCGAAGTCGCCTCGGTCGGCGGTTTCGTTCAGCAATACCAGATCGATGTCGATCCCAACCGCCTCCGCCAATACCAGTTGCCGCTCAGTGCCGTGGTCTCGGCCGTGCGCTCGAGCAATCTCAATGTCGGCGGCAACGTCCTCGAGTCGAACGGCGCGTGGCTGATCGTGCGTGGGGTCGGGCTGATCGCGTCGGTCGATGACCTCAAGCAGATCGTGATTGGCGCGTCGGCCGGCACACCCGTGTTCGTTGAGCAAGTCGCGGATGTGCAGGTGGGCAATGCCTTTCGCGTCTCCTCCCTCGTCAAGGGCGGCGACGAGGCGGTCGGCGGCGTGGTCGTGGCGCGCACCGGCGTCAACACCAAGGCCGTCATCGACGCAGTCAAAGCCAGGCTGGTCCAGCTCGCGCCGGGACTCCCGCCTGGTGTGACGATTGTCCCGTTCTACGATCGCTCGAATCTGATCGAGCAGGCGGCCGGCACGCTGCGCAGGGCGCTGATCGAAGAGATTGTCCTCGTCACGCTCGCGCACGTGGTCTTTCTGATGCACTTCCGGTCGATCCTGATCGTCACCCTCCCGCTGCCGCTCGCGGTCTTGCTGTCATTTCTCGGGATGTATTACGCCGGTATTTCATCAAACATCATGAGCCTGGCCGGCATTGCGATCGCGATCGGTGTGCTGGTTGATGCCGGCATCGTGGTGACCGAGAACGCGTTCCGGTTCATGGAGCAGCGGCAGGTGGATCCGCGCGACCGCCGCCTGGTGTGGCAGACCGTGCTCGAGTCGACACGGTTGGTGGGCCGGCCGGTGTTCTTCTCGATGGCTATCATCCTGCTGGCCTTCGTGCCGGTGTTCGCGCTCACTGGACAAGAAGGTAAGCTCTTTCATCCCCTCGCGTTTACCAAGACCTTCGCGGTACTGGCCGCCACCGTTGTCTCGGTCACGCTGGTGCCGGTGCTGTGCAGCCTGCTGCTGGGCGGTACGTTCCGCAAGGAAGAAGATAACCCGGTGATGCGCGGGCTGCAGCGTCTCTACCGCCCGGCCCTCGCCACCGCCCTGTCGCATCGCGTGGCGACGGTTACCGTCGCGGTCGGGCTGTTCATCGGCGCGCTGATCCTCGCCCGCGGAATCGGCAGCGAGTTCATGCCGGCACTGAACGAAGGTGACCTGATGTTCATGCCCATCGCCGATCCGAGCATCTCGCTGGAGGAGAACACCCGGAACGCGGCGAAGCAGAATCAGATCCTGGAGTCGTTCCCGGAGGTCGCTTACGCGGTCGCCAAGGTGGCCCGGGCCGAGACCTCGACCGATCCCGCGCCGCTGAACATGACCGAAACCATCGTCCACCTCAAACCGCGTGACCAGTGGCGGCCGGGCCTGACGCTCGACCAGTTGCGCGCCGAGATGACTCGCGCCACGCAGCTGCCAGGAGTCTCGCCGATCTGGACGATGCCGATCATCAATCGCATCGACATGTTGAGCACCGGAATTCGATCCGAAGTCGGCGTCAAGATCTTCGGCACCGACCTGGCCACGCTCGAGGGCCTCGCGCGGCACGTCGCCGAGGTCGTGCGGGCGGTGCCTGGGTCGAGCAACGTCTATCCCGAACCGGTCACGAGCGGCCAGTACCTGAACATCGAGGTCGATCGCGCCGCCGCGGCTCGCTATGGGATCGGTGTCGGCGACATCCAGCAGGTGATCGAAATCGCGGTGGGCGAGACCGTGTTGACCACGACGAGTGAGGGGCGCGCGCGGTTCCCGGTGCGCGTGCGCTACCTGCCGCAGGACCGCGCCGATCCGCAGGCGCTGGCTCAGGTGCTGGTCAGCGCGCCTGGCGGCGAGCAGATTCCGCTCGGACAGCTCGCGCGCATCGAGCACACGCGCGGGCCGGCGATGATCTCGTCCGAGAACGGCCTGTTGCTCGCCACCGTACTGCTGAATGTGCAGGGCCGCGACCCCGGCGGGTTCGTGGCAGAGGCCCGCGAGTCGGTGGCGCGCGGCGTCACGCTGCCCGCCGGCTACTACATCGGGTGGAGCGGCCGTTGGGAGAACCAGGAACGGGCCCGCGAGCGGCTGCAAATGGTTATCCCGATCGTGCTGGTGATCATCTTCATCCTGCTCTACTTCACGTATGGATCGGCGATCGAGGCCGCGCACGTTCTGCTCGCGGTACCGTTTGCGCTGACGGGCGGCGTCTACCTGCTATGGCTGCTCGGCTACAACTTCTCGGTCGCCGTCTGGGTCGGGTTCATCGCGCTGTTCGGGACCGCCGTGCAGACCGGTGTGGTGATGGTCATCTACCTGGAGGAAGCGGTCGCGCGCAAGCAGACCGAGCTCGCTGGCGTGTTGACGCGGACGGCGTTGCGAGACGCGGTCATGGAGGGGGCGCTGCTGCGCCTGCGACCAAAGCTGATGACGGTGTCGACCGTCGTCGCCGGCCTGCTGCCGATCATGTGGAGCACCAGTGTCGGCGCCGAGATCATGAAGCCGCTGGCGACACCGGTCCTGGGCGGCATGCTCTCGTCGCTGCTGCATGTGTTGATTGTGACGCCGGTGCTGTTTCTCGCGATCCGGGAGCGGCAGCTCGGGCTGCACCGTGAGCCCCTGCCGCCGAGAGTGGGGCCGCCGTTCCGTGTGCGGCACGTGGTCGTCGTCACGGCTCTCACCATCACGCTGGCCGGTGCGGTGTTGGCCTGGCGCCTCGCACGCACGTCCGAACCGGGCGCCGCCTCGGCCGGGGGAGCGGTGGTTCGCACCGTGAAGTCGGGAGAGCTGGAGATCGTACTGCTGACGCCGACCGGCACGCTGCGCACCGGGCGAAACACCATCACGCTCGAGTTCCGTTCCCCGGCCGGTGATCTGGTGGACGTCGGCACCGTGCGGGTCACGGCCAATATGGCGATGCCGGGCATGGTGATGTCGGGCAACGTCCAGGTCCAGGCCACGGGCGTGCCAGGACGATATTCGGTGACCGCCGAGTTCGGCATGGGTGGCGGCTGGCCAATCAGTATCGAATGGAACGGTCGGGCGGGGCAGGGTTCGGTTAGCTTCGAGGGAGCTGTGCAATGAAGACCAGTCAACTGTTCGCGGGCCTCGTGCTGGCCGCCGTCGTATTCGCCGTCCCTCTGCGCGGGCAGGAGCCGGCGCCGGCCCCGGCGGCCGTCTCACCCTACGCCGATGCCCTGAACGGCGTCGGGCTTGAAGAAGCCATTGCCCGCGCGCTCGAGCACGAGCTGTCCCTGCTGGCCGAGCGCACAAGCATCGAGGTGGCCCGCGGGCTCCGGCTGCAGGCGGGCCTGCGCCCCAACCCCACGATGTCGTTCGAACGGCGCGACGAACCTGGTGGCACCGACAACCAGACCAGCGCCGCCATCGGGTGGCCCCTCGATCTGTTTCGCCGTCAGGGCCGCATCAACACCGCGGACAGCGAGCTGGCGGCAACCGAGTTCGCGGTCGCCGATCGCGAACGTCTGCTCGCGGCCAGTGTTCGGCTGCAGTACGGGGTAGCGGCGGCAGCAGTCAGAACCGTGCAGGTGGCCGATGACCTGGTGAGTACGTCGCGACGCCTGCTGGACCTGGTGCGCGCGCGCGTCGAGATTGGCGCCACGCCATCATTGGAAGGCGATCTGCTGGAGGTTGAGTGGCAACGCCTGGTCGCCGAACGCCTGCTGGCAGCCGGCCGCGCCGACGCCGCCCTGGTGACGCTCAAGCAGTTGGTGGGCGTTGCCCCGGACCAGTCGTTGCGGTTGCGCCAGACGATCGAGGCACTGGTGGAGGCCGGCGAGACGGGAGTGGCCATCGGCATCGCCGCGGCACCCGCGCGGGCTGACGTGCGCGAGGCTGAGGCGCGCATCAAGGTCGCCGAGGCGCGTGCCGAACAGGCGCGCCGCGAGGGCCGGGTGGATGTCAGCCTCTTCGGGGCCTACATGCGAATGGATGCCGGGTTTCCGCAGCAGGGATTGAGCGCCGCGGGAACACTGGAACGCGTGCGCGGCCGTTTCAATTACCTGGCAGCCGGCGCAATGGTCACGGTGCCACTGTTCAATCGCAACCAGGGGCAGGTCGCCGCGGCGCAGGCCGAGCGATCGGGCGCCGCGGCCCGCCGCGACGCCGCCGACCTGGCCGCGCGTGCGGAGGTCGCCGTGGCACAGGCGCTCGACTTGCAGGCGCGCCGTTCGGTGCGCATTTATGCCGACGGGGTGATTGCGCTGGCCCGTCGAAACCTGGATGTCGTCCGCCAGACCTTCGACCTCGGCCGGGCCACGGTCTTTGATGTCCTGGCCGAGCAACGGAGATACCTGGAGGTCGAGCAGGCCTACACCAACGCGTTACGCGAGGCATGGGAGGCGCGCACGGCCCTATTGCGCGCAGTGGGAGACACGAAATGAACGCCACATCACGCGTCCACGTGCGCTGGCCGGTTCTCGTGGTGGCTGCCGTGACACTGCTGGCGGCAGGCGCGGGCGCCGCCTATCTCGGTCTGCGCTCAACGGCCTTGCCGAACGCGGTGCCGGAAGTCCCCGTGGACACGGCGTCAGTGAGTGTGCCGTCGGCTGCCGCGGCTGGCGAGACGGCTGGCGCGACAAGCGTGGCAGGGGCCTTACCGGACGTGGTCGTGACCCTCAGTGCCGAGGCGGTCGCCCGTGCCGGCATCACGGTGGCGACGGTCGCCGCCGGAGCCGCTGCCGACGGACTGCGAGTGCCCGGTGTCGTTGAAGCGAACGCCTACAAGCAGATCGTGGTCACGCCGCTCGTGAGCGGCCGGATCACGCGAGTCGCCGCTCAGTTGGGTCAACCGGTGAAGCGGGGGGAGATGATCGCGGAGATCTTCAGTCCGGAACTGGCCGAAGCGCAGACCCGCTATGTCTCGGCCCGCGCCGAGCTCGAAGCCCACGATCTGGAACTTGCCCGCACCGAGAAGCTCGTGGCGATTGGCGCGGCCAGCCAGCAGGAGCTTGAACGCATTCACGCCGAGCACACGGCCCGGCGCGCCGAGGTGCAGGGCAGTGCCGCGCGCTTGCAGCTGCTGGGCCTGTCGGCGACGGCCATCGACCGACTCGGCCCCGGTCGCGCGATCGAAGCCACGACGAGCGTGCCCGCCCCGATCGACGGCGTGGTCACCAGGCGCGATGCGAACGTCGGCACCAACGTCGACCAGGCGACCGAGCTCTTCACGATCGTCGACTTGTCGACGGTGTGGGTGGTGGTTGATGTCTACGAGAAGGACTTTGCGCTGGTCCGCGTCGGCGACACCGCCACCGTCACGACACTCGCCTACCCGGGTCTCTCCTTGCAGGGGCGTGTCAGCTATATCGATCCGCAGGTCAGCGCAGCGACGCGCACGGCCAAGGCGCGCATCGAAGTACCGAATGCACGCGCCGACCTACGGCTGGGGATGTATGCGGAGGCGGTGGTTGGCGGCGCGGGTCGTCCCCTGTCGGCGATGATCCCGCGTTCGGCAGTCCAGAACGTCGGCGACCGGACCGTTGTGTACCTGGTCGACCCGGAACAGGCCGGCAGGTTTGTCGAACGCGAGGTCAGACTCGGCGTCGCCTCCGGTGACCGGGTCGCGGTTCTAGCCGGCCTTGAAGCCGGCGCCGTGGTCGTCGCTGAAGGCAGCTTCTCTATCCGCGCTGAGCGCGAACGGCTTGGATTGCGAGCGGCCGCGGCGCCGCCCGCTGGGAACGGTTCGACGATGAGCGGGGGAGCGCAGCAGGCCAACGTCACCGTGACGGAGGCAGGCTTTATCCCTCCGCGGATCACGTTAAAGGCGGGGGTGCCCGCGCGCCTCACCTTCACGCGGACGAGCGACCAGACCTGCGCCACGGCCGTCGTGTTCCCGTCGTTGAAGATCCGTCGCGAGTTGCCGCTCAACCAACCCGTCGCCCTCGAGTTCACGCCTGACAAGCCAGGCGAAATCGCCTTTGTCTGCGGCATGAACATGCTGCGAGGTGCACTCATCGTGGAGTGATCCTCACCTAAAGTCTTGAGAGCGAGCCTCAGAATTGGCTTACACTTCCTAACCTGGCGCGCGTCCCCCCGTTTGATGGCCATTCGAACCCTCTACTTGTCGATCGCGGTTCTGGCAATCGCTGCTGCTTGTGGCCGCGCTTCGGCGCCGGCCGGCACGCCCACGACGCTGGTGATCGCGCAAGGCGGTGACCCCGGCGCGCTCAATCCCGCCGTGACGACGTCGGGCAACACGCATCCGGTCACTGACCAGATCTTCAATGGGCTGGTTGGCCTCGACGAACAATTCCATCCGGTCCCGGAACTCGCCGAGTCGTGGCAGATCGAAGATGATGGCCGCACCTATCGATTCCGTCTCCGGTCCGGCGTCACCTGGCATGACGGCGCGCCGTTCACTTCGGCTGACGTGAAGTTCACGTTCGAGCAGGCGTTGCTGAAATACCACTCGCGTACGCGAGCGGCGCTCGAAGGGTTGTTGCTGGCGGTCGAGACGCCCGATCCGCTCACCGCCGTGTTCCGGCTGAAGCGCTCGTACAGTCCTCTGCTGCAGCGCCTGGACGTCGTCGAAGCGTCGATCATTCCGCGGCATCAGTACGCCGGTCACGATCTGTTGAGCGGCGAGCCGACGCGCCGTCCGATCGGCACCGGCCCGTTTCGCTTCGTCAGCTACTCGCCGGGGAATAGGGTCGTGCTCGAGCGCAACTCCAGCTACTTCCGGACTGGTCTCCCCGCAGTCGATCGGCTCGTGTTTCGGATCTTCCCGAATCCCTCGACGGCGGTGGCCGCACTCGAGAATGGTGAAGTCGACTACGTCGGCAGCATTCCCGGCGCCGATGCCGAACGGCTTCGCGTCACTCCGGGTATTGCCGTCGTCGCCGGCACCGGCGGGTCGGGCGGATCGATCTGCGAGGATGTGCTGATTCCGAACGTGACGCAGAAGCCGTTCAACGACCTCCGCGTCCGGCGGGCGTTCGCCCATGCCATCGACAAGCAGTTCATCGTCAATCGTGTCTACTTCGGTCAAGGGACGCCGGCGACGGGGCCGATCAGCCACCTGCTGTCGTGGGCGTATACCGCCGAGACGCGGCAGTATCATCACGACCCGGCGGAAGCCAGACGCTTGCTGGACGAGGCTGGTCTGAAACCGGGATTGGGCGGCGAGCGGCTGGCGATCACCTTCACGCATGCGCAGAATCAACAGCGCCTCGCGCAGGCGTTGCGCCAGCAACTGGGCGAGGTTGGCATCACGCTGAATCTGCAGACCCTCGACTTCAATGCGGCTGTCGACCGGGTGTTCGTCAAGAAGACCTTCGACCTCGGCTTTGCCTCGTTCTGTAACGGCGCCGATCCCGACATCGGCGTGCGGCGCGTCTACGTGTCGTCGAACATCGGCCCGTTTCCGTTCTCGAATGGTGCGGGGTACCGGAATGCCCGGATCGATCAATTGTTCGACCTGGCATCCGAGCCGGTCGAGCGCGTCGCGCGGCGCCGCCACTACGTCGAGATTCAGCAGATCCTGGCGGAGGAGGTGCCGTACTTCTGGTTGATCGATTCCGACAGCGTGCGCGCGCACCGCACTGCGTTCACCGGATTCCGGCTGTGGACGGGGGCTTTCGTGGAGGGCGTGACGCCGACGCGGCCCCAGTGACCGCGACGCCATCGACCTGGTCGTGGCTCGGGCGGCGGTTGCTGCTGGCGTTGCCGGTCGTGGCGGGAGTGACGGCGCTCACGTTCGTGCTGATTCACCTTGCGCCCGGCGATCCGATTGTGGCGCTGGCCGGTGACGGCGGCAGTCCCGCGTATTACGCCGAGATGCGCGCGCGTTACGGACTCGACCGCCCGTTGCTGGCGCAGTTTGCGACGTATGTGAGCCTCGTCTTCAGTGGCGAACTCGGTTACTCGTTCATGTTCCAGTCGCCGGTGGCGCGCGTGATCCTCGACCACCTGCCCTCATCTCTGCTGCTCGGCAGCACGGCCCTGCTGATCGCGGTCGTCGCCGGTGGCGCGCTCGGCCTGTGCTGTGCCGCCTGGCCCGGCACCTGGTTCGACCGCGTGGTCGTCGTGACCACCGCGGCGATCTACGCCGCGCCGGTGTTCTGGACGGGGCAGTTGCTGATGCTGCTGCTGGCGCTGCAACTGGGATGGCTGCCGGTGGCCGGGATCAGCTCGGCCCGGGAGACGCTGACCGGTCTGGCCCAGGCGGGCGACGTGGCACGCCACCTGATTCTGCCGGCCCTCACCCTCTCGCTGCCATTCACGGCAGTCGTCTTCAGCGTCACCCGCGCCAGTGTGATCGGGATGCTGCGCGAACCGTTCATCGCCGCCGCGGCGGCTCGCGGGGTGTCACGCTGGCGGGTGGTGGCCCGTCACGCGACCCCCAATGCGGCACCGCCCATCGCCGCGCTGATCGGCCAACACGCCGCGGAACTCGTGGCCGGGGCCGCGCTGACCGAAGCGTTGTTCGGCTGGCCGGGCATGGGCTACCTCGTGCTGCATGCCTCGCTGCACCGCGACTACCCGCTGGTCACCGGCGCCTTCATTGTGATCTCGGCCGCTGTCGTGATCGTCAACCTCGCCACCGACGCGGCCGCTGCCTGGCTGGATCCACGTGTGCGTCTCGTCTAAAGGCATCGGCCTGGCCACGCTGGTGGCGCTCGCGCTGATCGCGGTGCTCGCGCCATGGCTGGTTGGCGTCGATCCGTCGGCCATGGCGGGTGAGGCGCTGCGGTCGCCTGGCGGCCAACACTGGTTCGGGACCGACGATCTGGGACGGGACGTGTTCGCGGGCGTCATGCACGGGGCCCGCACGTCGCTGGTGGTCGGCCTGGTCGCCGCGGCGTTGTCGGTGTTCATCGCGTTGCTGGTCGGCGGGACGGCCGGCATGCGTGGCGGCGCGACCGATGATGTCTTGATGCGCGGCACCGAATTTGCCCAGGCGCTGCCGCGTTTCTTCCTGATCATTCTGATCGTCAGCCTGTTCGGCAGCGCCTACAGCCTGATCATCCTGGTCATCGGCTTGACGTCCTGGCCGTCGACCGCCCGCGTGTTCCGGTCGCAGGTGCAAAGCGTGCTGTCACGCGACTTCGTGCTGGCGGCGCGCGCGTCGGGCGGGTCTGACGCCGGGATTCTGATCCGGCACGTACTGCCACTCGCCGCTCCCGTGCTTGCCTCGCAGGCGTCGTACACCATCGGCGGCGCCATTCTGGCGGAAGCGGGCCTCAGTTTTCTGGGCCTCGGCGATCCCAGCGTCATGAGCTGGGGAGCGCTGCTCGGCGGGGCCCAGCACTTTGTGCGCGAGGCCTGGTGGATGGCCGTGTTTCCAGGAATCGCGATCACGCTGACCGTGCTGGCGTGCAATCAGGTCGCCGACGCGTTGGTGCGACCTCCGCGGGCCTGAGGCTGATCCCGTGTCGCGGTCGACCGCGCCCTCATGGGGCGGCAGTCGCTTTCCGGCGGCCGCGCGCTACGGGGTCGCGCTGACGCGCTGGCGCACCGCGGCGGCGAACTGCTCCAGATCGCCGAGGCGGTGCTCCACGACATCGCGGACAACGTTCAGGTCAACATCGTCATAGCCGTGGACGAGGACATTGCGGAAGCCAACCATCCGCCGTAGCGAGTCGGCGAGCGGCTCGGCGATCCAGCCATCCCTGACGAGCAGGTCGAACAACTCACGATTGGTCTTTGGCTCGCCCAGGCGACGATCGGAGGCGACATGAGACGCGACATCCAGTGCCGCCTGAATCGCGATCTGCAGCGTATGTTCGACGAACCGCTGTTCCTTCAGATCGCGTGCGAGGGCCTCGGCGGTCACCATGGTCCGCAGTTGCACCACGCAGGTGTCGATCACCGCCAGGCGCTTCGCCAGCAGGGCCGCGTCGGTCACGGCGTGGCCCCTCGCAGACGGTACTCATGCAGGATCGGTTCGAGATCGAAGAACTCGTTGCGGGTCGCGACTTCGAAACGAACCCGTGCGGCTTGATTGGGCTCGGCAATCAGCTGGCCCTCGCGCAACACCCGGATGCGCAGATCGGCTGGCGCGGTATTGAGCGTGACCAGGTCCACCCGGTGGCCGATCGCCCGCTCGAGGGCCTCTTCGAGGTCGTACGGCTGACCGGCCAGGGTCGCCGGCGGCATGACGTCGAACAACACGCCAACGTCGAGATCGCTTCCGGGGCGGGCTTCGCCACGCGCCTGACTGCCGAATAGATACACCGCTGAAATGCCGGCCAGCCGGCCGTCGAAGAAGCGCCGCAGGCGATCCGGAATGTCGGCCACGGCACGAGTATAAAGGGTCAGCCGTCGGTCTCCAACTGCACGCCGAGGCCATCGGCAATCCGGTTCACGAACGCAAAGTAGCCGATGATCGCGCAGGCGTCGTGAATCGCGCGGTCGTCGTACCCGGCTGCCCGCAAGCGGTCGATGTGGGCCGGCGTCACCGCCTGCGGCGTCAACGTCAGCACATCGGCGTAGGCCAGCAGGGCGTGCTCGCCATCACTGAGCAACGGCGCCGCGATCGGTGTCGCCTGCAGGCCGCCGATTACGGCATCGCGATCGTCGGCACCGACGCCCGCCTTGATGAGAATGACACGGAGTCCCGCCCCGTGGTGGTGCAGTCAATAGTGGCAGTGGTTGAGCGCCGACACGCGCACCCCGAGCAGTTCGCGCTCGCGGCGAGACAGCGGGCCATCGCGATGCATCAGCTGTTGGTAGAGCTCGTAGTGCTGCCGCATCACCGCCGGATGCAAGGCGTGGATCTGGATGATGTTGTCGGGATCGGCGACGCGATCGCCGGGTTCCAGATTCTCGGGACGAACGTAGTTGATGAATGCCACGGCGCTCCTCGCCGCCATGGTAGTCCAGCTGCGGCACCAGCCGCCGACGGCCCGTTGCACCTCGCCACAAAGCAACCTCTGCGGGCAGCTGTTCGCTGCGGACTGCGACCACTTCGTGCCCGGGTTCAAGGGAGCTCGTCGCCCAACACGGAAAGTATCGTGGCGTGACGCTCGCCCGAGATCTGGAGAGCGTGCTGCCGCGGTTCCCGGCGGAAGGCTTACCCCGTCGCGATCAAGCCGGCCGTGAGCGTGCGCAGGGCCATGATGCTCGGTGAGTTCGGACTGAAGTCGAGCGGTGGCTGGCCAATCCGCTCGGCATCCGCCAAGGCGGGATCGTAGGGAATCTCGCCGGCAATCATCAGTTGATGCGCCTCGCAGAAGGCCGTGACCGCGTCACGGTCGGCGGCGTTACGGACCTTGTTGAGTACCGCGCTGACTTCCGCGATGCCGAGCTCGCGCGCCAGGTCGGCGACGCGGCGGGCGGTCTCCATCGAGCGAAAGTACGGCTCCACGACTGCCAGGAAGCGCGAAACGTGCTTGCCCGTCCCGCGGGACAGATGTTCGAGGCCGGCCTCCATGTCGACGACGATGTCGAAGGCGTCGGAGGATTTTGCGACCAGTTCACCAAGAAAGCCACGGACCGTGGCATGGGCTCCGCACATTCAACCAGCACCGCCGTGCCCCACGGCGCCCATCACGATCAATCGCACGCCGTCGGGCGCGCGTGCGCCGTACTCATCGAGCACGTCGAGCGGATCGCGCAGAAACGTGTTCACCATCGAGCCGTCCGGCTGCGGCTCGCGCTTCAATAGACTGCGCGGGAGCGCGACGACCTGCTGGATGCGCTCCGGCTGCAGCCCCAGCGTAGTGGCCAGGTTCGGGTTGGTGTCGGCGTCGACGGCCACGACCTGACGGCCGGCTTGCGCCAGCAGTCGCGCGAGCGTGCCCGAAATGGTGGTCTTGCCGCTTCCGCCTTTACCTGCGATTGCGATGCGCATGTGTCCTACAATTCCCCGAGTGTCCGCGCCCAACCCGCCGGCGGTCGAGATTCCACCGTGCGGCTGCGGCACGCCCGGCACTGCGTTGCCATGGACGTGCTATTGCTCCGTCGAGGATCTGATGAAGGTGATCCGCCGACGGTATTCGCTCGCGCTGATGAACGCCATTCACGTCCACCAGCCGGCGCGGTTCCGTGAACTGTCGGCGATGCTACCCCAAGCGAGCTCCTCGACGCTCGCCGAAACGCTGGCCGCGCTCGAGGCGGCGCACCTCGTTACTCATGCCACCGCCGAAACCGCTCCCACCAGCACCTACGCACTGACCGGTAGCGGCGAGAAACTGCTGAGCCGGCTGCGGCGGTTGCTCGACGACATCCAACAGTAGCGCTTCGGTTAATCGAAGCAGGGTTGCGATGGCCGCCCCCCGACTCGTATAGTCTGCGGACGAAGTAGTCCGGCCAAAGCCGGACGCCACATTGATGAGGCAACGGGCCGCGATCGAGGTGACGGGGCTGGTGCAGGGGGTCGGTTTTCGCCCCTTCGTCTACACGCTCGCCACCGAGCTGGCCCTACGCGGGTTCGTGCAGAACCGAGGTGGTCACGTCTTCGTGGATGTCGAAGGCGAACCTGGAGCGCTGGCCACCTTTATCGATCGGCTGACGGCGGCGCCGCCGGCCACTGCCGCGATCGAGCGTGTTCAGAGCGCGCCACTGGCGCTCATGCACTATCGGCAGTTCGTGATTGAAGGCAGCGCGGTGACATCTGGCAGCGCCCTGCGGGTGCCGCCAGATGTCGCGACTTGCGATGACTGTCTTCAGGAATTATTTGACCCTGCCAACCGGCGCCACCGCCATCCCTTCATCACGTGCACGAGTTGTGGCCCGCGCTTCTCGATTATCCGAAAGCTGCCGTACGACCGCGCCGGGACCACGATGGACGCGTTCCCGATGTGCGAGCGGTGCCGCGCCGAGTATGCGGATCCCCGGAATCGTCGCTTTCATGCCCAGTCGATTGCCTGTCTGGAGTGCGGGCCCTCGTTGGCCGCGTCGGGACCGGTTGGCCGCGCGCAGGGCGCCGGCGCCATGCCACTGGCCCTGACCACGCTGCTGGCAGGTGGCATCGTCGCCATCAAGGGCATCGGTGGTTTCCACCTGGCGTGCGATGCCACCAATGCGTCAGCGGTGGCCGAGTTGCGCCGCCGCAAAGGCCGGGAAGCGCGTCCCATGGCGGTGATGGTGAGCGACGCGGTCGCTCGGGGCATTGGCGCCGCGGTCAGTGCCGAGGCGCTGAGTGCCCTGACAGCGGCCGACCGTCCCATCGTGCTGATGGCCCGATCGGCCTGGCGTCTCGCCGGCATCGAGGGCATTGCCGACAGTGTCGCCGAAGGATCGCCCGCGATTGGGCTGTTACTGCCGTACACGCCGATCCACCACCTCCTGCTGCGCGAGGTCGCTCGACCGCTGGTGATGACCAGCGGGAATCGGAGGGACGAACCCATGGTGTGCGATGACGCGAGCGCGGTCGCGCTGTTGGGAGACATCGCCGACCTGTTCTTGACCCACGATCGTGACATTCACGTGCGGTGCGATGACAGCGTGGTCCGTGTAGAGGAGCGCGGCGCGTCGATGGTGCGCCGGTCGCGCGGCAGCGCACCGTCTCCGCTACGCCTTGCGGACTGTGAAGTTGCTGGCGGCGTGCCAGCCGTGCTGGCGGTCGGCGGGCACCTGAAGAACACCTTTTGCCTGACCGCCGGCGCGAATGCCTACCTCTCGCCGCACATCGGCACGCTCGACAGCGCGGCGACCTACCAGGCGTTCAGTGAAGCCGTGCAACAGATGAGCGCGTTGCTCGGCATCCAGCCGGAAGTCATCGCCCACGATCATCATCCCGACTATGCGTCGACTCGGCTGGCGCTCTCGTGGCCTGGGACGTCGCGCGTCGCAGTTCAGCATCATCACGCGCATGTCTTGTCCTGCGTGGCGGAGCATGCGTGCACCGAGCCGGTGATCGGCGTCGCGTTCGATGGCGCGGGGCTGGGAACCGACGGCGCCGTCTGGGGCGGCGAGTTCCTGGTCGTCGAGGGCGTCGACTGCCGGCGGGCCGCACACCTTGCCTATGTCCCGTTGCCCGGCGGCGACGTCGCCGCTCGCGAGCCCTGGCGCATGGCCGTGGCCCATCTCGCCGCGGCTGTTGGGCCGGGTTTGGGTCCACTGGGCGACACGATTGCCACTCGCGTCAGCCGTGCCAAGGTCGATTTCGTGCAGCAGATGATCGCGCGCGGCGTGTGCTCGCCGCCGACCTCGAGTGTCGGCCGCTTGTTCGATGCGGTGGCCGCGATGATCGGGTCGCGTGACGTGAGCAGCTTTGAGGGCCAGGCCGCGATGGAACTCGAAGTCCTCGCGTCGTCATCAACCATTCGCCCCTACCAGTTTGATCTCAACACCGTGCCAGGCACCTGGATGGTTGATGCCTCGCCGGTCATTCGGCAGATCGCCGCGGACGTCGCCGCCGGGCGCAATCGCGGCGACATCGCCGCGGCCTTTCACGGCGCGGTGGCGACGATGATTGCTACTGTGGCGGCGGCGATTGCCAGGCAAACGGGCATCCGGCGCGTGGCACTCACCGGCGGCGTGTTTCAGAATGCGCTGCTCGGCCGGTCGGCGGTGCGAGCCCTGCACGCTGACGGTCTCGACGTGCTCGAACATCACCGGGTGCCGTGCAACGACGGCGGATTGTCACTTGGGCAGGCGTTGTTCGCGGTGCGGGCCGCCAAGGTCAAGCTCCTCAGCGGGGAACAGATCGCATGTGCTTAGGTATTCCAGGACGGGTCGCCGAGTTCGTGGACGAGGCGAGGCAGCTGGCGAAGGTGGACGTGGCCAGCGTCCGGCGCACCATTCACGTCGGGCTGCTGCTGCCGGAAGGGCTGGCGGTCGGTGACTGGGTCTTGATTCACGTCGGCTTTGCCATCAGCAAGATTGATGAGGATGAAGCCAAGCGGACCATGGCGTTTCTCGAAGAACTCGGCGAGACCTACGAGCGCGAGATGGATGAACTGTCGGCGAGCAAGATCGAATGATCACTGCTAGCCGCAACCCGGGCGCCGGTGTGGATCCCAGTGTCGCGTCCGGCTTTAGCCGGGCCAGTCCACTGGTCGCCGCACATGTCGCCCGAAGTGTTGCCGCGACCACTGGATTCTTCGATCGCGAAAGCGCGAGCGTGGCGCGCTGCTGCCAGCGCATGGCCGAGCACTTCGGGCGGGGCGGGACCCTGCTGGTCATGGGCGACGGCGCCCAGGCCAGCGATGCGCAACACGTCGCGGTCGAGTTCGTTCACCCGATTCTGGTCGGCAAGCGCGCGCTGCCGGCGGTCTCGGTGACGCCCGATGCCGACGTCACAGCAGCGGACATCGTGCTGGTCTTGTGCGCCAACACCGTCGAGCCGCGCCTGGTGGCGGCGCTCAACCGGGCGCGCGCGCAAGGGGCGCTGGCGATCCTGGCTCGCGGTCCGGGTGACTCGCGCGAGCCGATTGCGGAGTTCGAGTTCTGCGTGCAAGACGACGACCCGCTGATCATCCAGGAAGTGTCGGAGACGCTGTATCACGTTCTTTGGGAACTGGTGCATGTGTTCATCGAAGCCGCCGACGCCCCGCCGGTCGCGTTTCTGGCGGTGGTGCCCACTGCCGCAACCGAGTTGGTGGCGCAGGTGCAGGCATCGACCCTGGCAAAGTCCCGCGAGATCTGTGCGCTGCGAGCCCGCCTCGATTCGCTCGAAGGTCCGCGCCTGTGCCAGGCCGCCCAGGCGATCGCCGCCCGTCTCGCGCGAGGTGGCCGGATCCTCGCCTGCGGCAACGGCGGCAGCGCGACCGATGCGCAGGATCTGGCGGCCGATTGCCGTGACCCGGCGCGGCCCGGCTGGCGGCGCCTGCCGGCGATGGCATTGACCAACGACATCGGTATCATCACCGCCATTGGTAATGACGTCGGCTTCGATCATGTCTTCTCGCGGCAGGTCATCGCCTTCGGCCGTCCAGACGATGTGGTCGTGGCCTTCTCCACGAGTGGTGCGTCGCGCAACCTGGTGGCTGCCCTGGCCGAGGCTCGCCGTCGCGGTCTGATGACGATTGCCATGAGCGGCGGCGATGGCGGCGAACTGGCACGCCCCGGTGCGGCTGACTATTGCTTGACTGTCGAGAGTGAGCAGTTGCCGCGCATCCAGGAGGCGCACGCGACGCTGTGGCACGCGCTGCTGTCGGTGGTGCAGGAGGCGCACCCGTGATCGGCGAACCCGCGCTGCGCTTCGTTGATGAGTACCGCAATCCCGAACTGATTGGGCCGCTGGTCAACGAGATCGAGCAGCGGTCCGCGGGACGCACGCTCAAGATCATGGAGGTGTGCGGCGGCCACACGCACGCCATCTACAAGCACGGCCTCGAGGACTTGCTGCCGAAGTCGATCGATCTGGTGCACGGTCCGGGGTGCCCGGTGTGCGTGATTCCGATGGGCCGCATCGATGACGCGATCGCGCTGGCGCGACACCCGGA
>JBBQSP010000055.1:0-34553 GCA_038213735.1 Vicinamibacterales bacterium
GGCGCCGGCGATCGCGATCTGGTGGAAACGCCAAATGTCGTCCGCGTGCTGGTCGGCGAGGCTGCAGACCGCGGTGAGCCCCACTTGTCCACCGACGCGCCTGGCGCGAAGGTGGAAGCCCCAAGCCCCAAGCCTCACGCCGTGGTCGTCCTCGAGTGCGAGATCGACGACATGAACCCGCAGATTTTTGGCCACCTGATGGACCGGCTGTACGCCGCCGGCGCGCTGGAAGTGTTCTACTCGGCGGTGCAGATGAAGAAGAACCGCCCGGGTACGCTGATGACCATCGTGGCCCGGCCCGGCGACCGTGAGACGCTGAGCGAGATCGTCTTCCGCGAGTCGACCACCATTGGCGTGCGCTATCACGAGATGTCCCGCGATTGCCTGGACCGCGAGATGGTGACCGTGGCCACGGCCGTCGGGCCCGTGCGATTCAAGGTGGCGCGCCGCCATGGCCAGATCGTGAACGCGCAACCCGAGTTCGAGGACCTGGCGAAACTGGCGGCCGAGCGAAGCATCCCAATCAAGGAGATTCAAGCGTTGGCGCAGAAGGCATGGCTGGAGCGATGAAGTATTTCCTGACGACCGCAATCGACTTTGTGAACAGCCGGCCCCATTTGGGCACGGCCTACGAGAAGGTCACGGCCGACATCATCGCGCGCCACCGTCGGTTGGCCGGTTTCGAGACCCATTTTCTGATGGGCAACGACGAGCACTCGCAGAACGTCTATCGCAAGGCGATCGAGCAGGGGAAGGACCCGCTGGCGTACTGCGACGAGATGGAAGTTGTGTTCCGCGAGGTGTGGCAGCGCCTCGACGTGTCGTTCGACGACTTCATTCGCACCAGCGACAAGCAGCGCCACTTTCCGGCCGTGCAGAAGATGGCGCAGGCCTGTCTCGACAACGGCGACATCTACGAAGGCGCGTACGAGGGCTTCTACTGCGTGGGGTGCGAGGCGTTCAAGCAGGAAAAGGACCTGGTGGACGGCAACTGCCCGATCCACAACACCAAGCCGCAGTGGATCAAGGAGAAGAACTGGTTCTTCCGCCTGTCGAAGTACCAGCAGCCCCTGCTGAAGCACTACCAGGAGCATCCGAGCTTCATCGAGCCCGACATTCGCCGCAACGAGATTCTGCGGCTGGTCGAAGGCGGCCTCGACGACATCTCGATGACCCGCGCCGGCCAGTCGTGGGGCATCCCGGTGCCGTTCGATCCGACCAGCGTGGTGTATGTGTGGTTCGACGCGCTCATCAACTACGCCGCCGCGGTGGGTTACGGCTGGGATGAGGAACGGTTCAAGGAGTGGTGGCCGGCCAGCCTGCACGTGGTGGGCAAGGACATCACGCGCTTCCACTGTGTGATCTGGCCGGCGATGCTGATGAGCGCCGGCGTCGCGCTGCCCAAACAGGTCTTCGGCCACGGCTGGGTCTATTTCAAGGGCGAACGCATGAGCAAGACGATGGGGAACATCGTTGATCCGCTGGATGCGGCGTCGCGCTTCGGCCCCGATCCGTTGCGGTTGTACCTCGCCAAGGAGATCCCCTACGGCGGGGATGGCGACTTTACCTGGGAGCGGTTCGAGGAGAAGTACAACGCCGACCTCGCCAACAACCTGGGCAACCTGGTGAACCGCGTGGCGTCGATGAGCGAACGCTACCAGCAGGGCGCGATCCGCTCGGCCGGCGGCGGCCCGCTCGCCGCGATTGCGGCCGAGAACGTCGCGGCCTACAAGGCGGCGATGGATGTGCACGCCCTGCACGATGGCGCCGCCGCCGCCTTCCGCTTGATCAGCGCGGCGAACAACTACATTGCCGAGACCCAGCCGTGGGCGCTGGCGAAGGATCCGGCCAAGGCCGATCGCCTGAACGGGGTGCTTGCCGATACCGCTGAAGCGGTGCGCATTGCCGCGGTGCTGTTGTCGCCGGTGATGCCGGCCTCGGCGACCGAGATCCTCCGCCGCCTGGGCGATTCCGCGCCGGCATCCGAGCGCCGGCTGGACACAGACACCGCCTGGCGCGCGTCAGGTGAGAAACAGGTTCTGAACGCGGGCGCCCTGTGGCCCCGCATTGAAGCAGACAAGGGAGTTGTGACCGTGACCGACGAGACACCAAAAGCGGCAGCCGAAGCACCCGTAGCGCCTGTGGCAGCTGTGGCACCTGGCACCAGTGCACCCGAGGCACCCAAGGCACCTGAGGCACCGCAGGCACCTGCCGTGATCACGATTGACGATTTCATGAAGATCCACCTAAAGGTGGCGAAGGTCCTCGAGGCCGAGCGGATGCCGAAGTCGCAGAAGCTGCTGAAGCTAAAGGTGGACGCCGGCGAGGCTGAGCCGCGCACCATTCTGGCCGGCATCGCCGAGTCGTACGAGCCTGAAGCCATGGTCGGCAAGACCATCGTGATCGTGGCCAACCTCGCGCCCCGCAAGATGATGGGCCTCGAGTCGAACGGCATGGTGCTCGCCGCCAGTCCCGACGGCGGTGCCGCCATCGTGCTGAACGTCGAGCCAGCGACCCCCGGCACACGAGTGAGATAGGAACAGGAGATCAAGAGTTCAGGGATAATTCGATCAAATGCTCCTGAACTTCTGGCCTCCTGTGAATTCATGACTGACTCGCACTGCCATATCGCCGGCGAGGAGTTCGCCGGCGATCTCGATCAGGTCGTCGAGCGCGCACGGGCGGCCGGCGTCCGCCGCGCGCTCGTGATCCTGGCGGCCGAAGACGAGGCGGAGTTCGTGCGGGTCCCGGCCGTGGCCGCGGCCTGGCCCGAGTGCCGGTTCGCCGTGGGGGTGCATCCGCACCATGCCCATCACTACGCGGCCGACCCCCAAGGCGCCGCGGCGATCGTGGCCGTCAGACTCGAGGCGCTGCCGTCGGCGCGGGCGATTGGCGAGGTCGGCCTCGATTACCACTACGATTTCTCGCCGCGCGACGTGCAGCAGGCGGTGTTTCGGGCCCAGTTGCGACTGGCGAAGAGCCGCGATCTGCCCATCGTGATCCATACGCGCGAGGCCGAGGACGATACGCTCCGCATCCTTGCGGAGGAGGGCGGCCTGGCTCTTCGTGGCGTCTTTCACTGCTTCACGGGCGATCTCGCGGCCGCCGAACGCGCCCTGGCGACCGGGTTCTACTTGTCGATTCCCGGGGTGGTGACCTTCCCGAAGGCCGAAGCGCTGCGAGCGGCGCTGGCCCACGTGCCGGCCGACCGGCTGCTGGTCGAGACCGACAGCCCCTACCTTGCTCCCGTGCCGCACCGCGGGAAGCGAAATGAACCGGCCCGGGTGGCCACGGTCGTTGAACGGGTGGCGGCCGCGCGCAGCGAGACCGCCACGGTCGTCGGCGTGCAAACCGACGCCAACTTCGACGCGCTGTTCCGGCCGTAAGGTTCAATGGCGAGCGCAACGCTCGCCCCTGCAAGCATTAACAGGCGTGTGCTTTCGTTGACACCGTCGTCTGCCTATGGTGAGATTGATGCCACGTGTCCAACGCCGCACCCCGGACCCAAGCGGACCTGATCCAACTGTTCGAACCCGTACGCGAGGACCTGCTCGCGGTTGAACGTGAGTTTGCCGAGCAGGTGCAGTCGCAGATCCACATCATTCCGGAAATTGGCAACTACCTGCAGATGAGCGGCGGCAAGCGCGTGCGTCCCGCGGTGCTGCTCATGGCCGCGCGGCTCTCCGGCTATTCCGGCCCGCGCGCCATCACCAACGCCGCGGTCGTCGAGTTCATTCACACCGCGACGCTGGTGCACGACGACATCATTGACGATGCCGAGGTGCGGCGGGGACGCAAGTCCGCGCACGCGCAATGGGGCAACGACGTGACGGTGCTGGCCGGCGACTTTCTATACATCAAGTCGATGGCCATGGCGCTGACGCAGGACACCCTCGACGTGGTGCGCCTGCTGTGCGATGTCACGCTGCGGATGATCGAAGGCGAGCTGTACCAGCTCACCAAGAATGGCGTCGTCGATCTCAGCGAGAACGAACACTTCGACATCATCCATCGCAAGACCGCCTACCTGTTTGGCGGTTGCGCGCAGATTGGCGGCATCCTGGGCGAGGTCGGAGCCGAGAAAGAGCAGGCGCTCCGCGAGTACGGCTTCGGACTCGGGACCATGTTCCAGCTGGTGGATGACCTGCTCGACTTCACCGGCGCGGCCGAAGTCATTGGCAAACCGGTGGGCGGTGACTTGCGCGAAGGGAAGATCACGCTGCCGATCATTCACCTGCTCGAGCACGGCGGCGCCGAGGCGAGCGACCTCATTCGCAACGCCGTCCGCGATCGTGATGTCAGCGCCGAGAACTGGGCGCGCATCAAGGCGCTGCTGACCGAACACCGGTCGCTCGACTACGCCTACGCCCGCGCGGTGGAGTTTGGCGAAACCGCCAAGCGCCAGCTACGGCAGTTTTCTCCCGCCCGCGAGCGTGAGGCCCTGATGGGACTCGCCGACTACGTTCTGCTCCGCGACCGGTAATCCCCGGCGCCACCCTTGTGGCTGTGACGTGACCCCTGCCCAGAAAGTCGACCAGCTTCGCCAGGCGATCCGGCGGCATGAAGAGCTCTATTACATGCACGCGGCTCCGGAGGTTTCCGACGCCGAGTTTGACGCCCTGATGAACGAGCTGAAGGCGCTCGAGACGGCTCACCCCGAACTGCTTGCTCCCGACTCGCCCACGCAGCGCGTCGGCGGAGGTCCGGCCGACGGCTTTGTTACGGTCGATCACATCCAGCCGATGCTTAGCCTCGACAACGCCTACAACGAGGAGGACCTGCGCGCCTTCGATGAGCGCGTGCGCAAGGGCCTGGCCCTCGAGAGGTCTCCGATCTACGTGGCCGAGCTCAAGATCGACGGGCTCAGCATCGCGCTGACCTACGACGACGGGCGGCTGGTGCGCGGGGCGACGCGCGGCGATGGCTCGCGCGGCGAGGACGTGACGGCGAACGTGCGCACTGTGCGCGCTATCCCGCTGGCGCTAAGCAATGGCCCGGAGGGGCGCCTGGAGATCCGCGGCGAGGTCTATTTGCCGAAGAAGGCCTTCGAGCGGATGAACCAGGAGCAGGAAGCCGCGGGCGAGCCGCTCTACGCCAACGCCCGCAACACCGCGGCCGGTACCATGCGCAACCTCGATCCCGCGCTGGTGTCAAAGCGCGGGCTGTCGGCGTGGATGTATCAAGTGGTGGCTGAAGGCGGAGCTAAAGGTCCGCCTCTACATTCGGAAATGCTGGCAGGCCTCAAGGCGTGGGGCCTGGCGGTGGAGCCGCATTGGCGTGAATGCGACGGCATTGATGCGGTGATCGCTTTCTGCGACGAGTGGCGCGAGAAGCGCGGCGAACTGGCCTTCGAAACCGATGGTGTCGTCATCAAGCTGAACGACACAGCGGCTCGTGAGCGGTTGGGGACCACGTCGAAGTTTCCGAGATGGGCGACGGCGTTCAAGTTTCCCGCCGAGCGGAAGGTGGCCATGCTGCACCGGATCGAGGTGAACATCGGCCGCACCGGCGCGGCGACGCCGTTCGCCATGCTCGAACCGACGGTCGTGGCCGGTTCGACCATCTCCATGGCCACGCTCCACAATCCCGACGACATCATCCGCAAGGACATTCGCCCGGGCGAGATGGTGATCATCGAGAAGGCGGGCGACGTGATCCCGCGTGTGGTCGGTCCGGCGCACCCCGAGGCGGCGGACCGTCCGGCGCCCTGGGTGATGCCGACCGACTGCCCGGTGTGCCACAGCCCGCTTCACAAGCCCGAGGACGAGGCGGTCTGGCGGTGCGAGAACAGTTCGTGCCCGTCCAAGCTGCGGCGTGGCCTGGAGCACTTCGCCTCGCGCGGCGCGATGAACATCGAGGGGATGGGCGAGTCGCTCGTCGCCCAGCTGGCCGAGTCGGGCCTCGTGAAGAGCCTGGCCGATGTCTATCACCTGACGCCCGAGGCGCTCGAGAGTCTCGAGCGGATGGGCAAGAAGTCCGCCGCCAAGGTGATGGCCGAGATCGAGAAGTCGAAGGCCAACGAGGTGTGGCGGCTGCTGTATGGCCTGGGCATTCGCCACGTGGGTGAGCGCGGCGCGCAAGTGCTGGCCGACCACTTCGGCTCGGTCGCCGAGATCCAGGGCGCGTCGCTCGAGGCATTGCAGCAGGTGCGCGAGATTGGGCCGGTGCTGGCCCAGGCGGTTCGCACGTGGTTCGACGAGCCGTGCAACCGCGAGTTGGTCGAGCGGCTGCAGGCGGCCGGGCTAAAGATGACCGGCGAGCGCAAGGTGGCGCCAGCTGGGCCTCAGCCGCTGGCAGGCAAGAGCTTCGTGATCACGGGCACGCTGGCGTCGATGTCGCGCGAGGACGCGCAGGCCAGGCTCGAGGCGCTCGGCGCGAAGGTCACCGGGTCGGTCAGCAAGAAGACCACGGCACTCGTCGCCGGGGCGGAACCCGGCGCAAGCAAGACCGAGAAAGCGCGCGCATTGGGCATTGAAACGCTGGACGAATCGGCGCTTCTGATCCTCCTGATTTCCTCCTGACCTCGCCTGGCTCCCGATCTCCTCCCATATAATGAACCCATCATGACGCGGCAGTTCGCGTGGATTACCGCCACGCTCACCGGCATCATCGGCCTCCTCGTCGGCGTCATTTTGTCGACGCCGCGGCTGCCGTCGCCCGGCGATGCGGGCCGCGAGGCGTCGGGCGAGGGCGTGGCGGCCATCCAGGCACGCAGCGACGCGGAGCCAGGGCCGGTGGGAGCGGGGAACGGGGAGCGGTTCAACCCCGGCTCCGTGAATTTTGCCGACATCGCCGCGCGGATGAACCCGGCCGTCGTCAACATCGACGCCTCGGCCCGCGGCCGGCGCGCTCGCCGCCTGCTCCAGGACGGCGCGCCGCGCGACGGCGACCCGTTTGACCTGGGCCGCCGCGGCAACGAGGCGCCGCGGCGCGGAACCGGCACGGGCTTCCTGATCGACGCCGCCGGCCACATCCTGACGAATCACCACGTGATCGAGGGCGCCGAGCGGCTGACCGTAAAGCTGGCCGACGGCCGCAGCCTGCGCGCCGACGTGATCGGGTCCGATCCCGACACCGACATTGCCCTGATCAAGGTCTCGGCGCCCACGCCGTTTCCGCACGCCCCGCTCGGAGACTCGAGCGGCCTGCGGGTGGGCGAGTGGGTCTGCGCGATCGGCAATCCCCTGGCGTACGAGCACACCGTGACGGTGGGCGTGGTCAGTTTCATTGGCCGCAAGCTGTTCGACTCGAGCCTCGACAACTACATTCAGACCGATGCCGCCATCAGCTTCGGCAACAGTGGCGGGCCGCTCATCAACGGCCGCGGTCAGGTGATTGGCATCAATTCGGCGATCAGCCGCCAAGCGAACAACATCGGCTTTGCGATCCCGATCAACCAGGCGCGTGGCATCCTCCCGCAGTTGAAGAAGCTCGGCCGCGTCGAACGCGGCTACATCGGGGTGACGTTGCGTGACGTCGATCCCGATCTGCAGGCCTCGCTCAAGCTGCCTCAAGGCGAAGGCGCGCTGGTGCAAGACGTGGCGGCGGGTTCGCCTGGCGCGCGCGCCGGCCTGCGCCCGTACGACGTGATTACATCGGTCGACGGCCAGCCGGTGCGGACGCACGACGGCCTGATCCGCGACATTGCCGAACGATCGCCGGGCAGCAGCGCGCGCCTGGCCTACGTGCGTGACGGCCGCGCCCGCGAAGTGTCGGTGAAGCTGGCCGAGCGGCCGCAGCGCGCGCAGGAGACGCCGGTGTCGCCGGCCGAGCGGTCGGTGCAGCGCACCGGCCCGGGCGAACTGGGACTGAGCCTGATCGAAATCGACGACAGCAACGCCCACCGCTTCGATATTCCGGCCGGCATGACCGGCTTGCTGGTGCAGCGGGTCGAGCCGCTCTCGTTGGCCTACGACGCCGGCATCGAGCGGGGCGCGATCATTCTGGAAATGAACCGCCAGCCGGTGAATTCGATCTCCGGGTTCCGCCGCGTGGTGGGCGCCGCTCAGCCCGGCGACATCCTGGCCGTGTTCCTGTACGACCCCGACGCCGGGACCCGCGCGATTCGCACCGTCCGCACGGAGCAGCGGTGAAGCCCCGCATTCTCGTGATTGACGACGATGTCGCCATTCGCGACTCGTTCAAGATGACGCTTGAGTACGAGGGCTACGAGGTGATGCTCGCGGCCAGCGGCGACGAGGGCGTCAAGCTGGTCGAGCGGGAATCACCGGACCTGGTGTTTTGCGACATCAAGATGCCGGGCATGGACGGCCTCGAGGTGCTGCAGAAGCTCCACCACATGGTCGGCGTCACGCCCATCGTCATCATCACCGGCAATGCCGACATCCAGAACGCGGTCGAAGCCACGCGGCTCGGTGCGTTCGACTTCATCGAGAAGCCGGTGGAGCGCGACCGCATGCTGCTGACCGCGCGCAACGCGGTCGACACCCGCCGGCTCAAGAGCGAGAACAAGCATTACCGGCGCGATGCCGAGAAGCGCTATCAGATCGTCGGCGACTCGCCCTCGTTGGCCGTCGTCCGCAGCGCCATCCAGAAGGCGGCGCCGACCAATGCCACGGTGCTGATCTGGGGTGAGAGCGGCGTCGGCAAGGAGCTGGTGGCGCGCGCCATTCACCGCGACAGCCTGCGGCGCGACGGCGCGTTCGTGCAGGTCAACTGCGCCGCGATCCCCGACGAGCTGATCGAGTCGGAGCTGTTCGGCCACGAGAAGGGGTCGTTCACCGGCGCCACCGACCGGCAGATCGGCAAGTTCGAGCAGGCCGACAAGGGCACGATCTTCCTCGACGAGATCGGCGACATGAGCCTGAAGACGCAGGCCAAGGTGCTGCGTGTGCTGCAGGAGCAGGAACTCGAGCGCCTGGGCAGCAACCGCGTCATCAAGGTGGACGTCCGGGTCATTGCCGCCACCAACAAGAACCTCGAGGAAGAGATCGACCGGCATACCTTCCGCGAGGACCTGTTCTATCGCCTCAACGTGGTGCCGATTCACGTGCCGGCGTTGCGCGATCGCCGCGACGACATCCCGGCGCTGGTCCGCCACTTCGCCGACCTGTTCGCGCGCGACAACAACTTCCACCGCAAGACCTTTACCGCCGCTGCCATGGAGCGGTTGAAGCAGCAGCACTGGCGCGGCAACATCCGCGAACTGCGGAATTTCGTCGAGCGGCTGATGATCATGACCGGCGGGGAAGCGATCGACGCCCGGGACATCCCCGAGGGCGGCGCGGTCCGCGGCGATGCGCCGATGCTGGCCAGTGGCGGCGCCGAGGGCGAGCCGGCCGCGGCGGGCGCCGGGACGCCGGCATGGCTGCAGGCCACCACGCTCCAGGAATTCAAGTCGGGGTCGGAACGGGCGTACCTGGTGGCGCGGTTGAGGGAGAATGGATGGAACATCTCGAAGACCGCCGAGGTCATCGATACGCCGCGCAGTAACTTGTACAAGAAGCTCGAGCAGTACCAGATTTCGCAGGAGAAAGATTCGAACTAGCGACGCCGCAGTGAGCCGGGTAACCGCTGCCATCAGTAACTTTGCCGCAAGGTGAGAAGTGCTGGCGGGAGAGGAAAGTCCGAACTCCACAGGGCAGTGCGCCGGGTAATTCCCGGGCGGGGCAACCCGACGGACAGTGGCACAGAAAATATACCGCCTGAGGCAACTTGGGTAAGGGTGAAATGGTGGGGTAAGAGCCCACCGCGCGCTTGGTAACAGGCGTGGCAGGCCAAACCCCGCACGGAGCAAGACCAAATAGGGAGACGAGGCCCCCCGGCGCAAGCTGGGGACCGCCACAGGCGGCCCGCCTGAGGTTTCCGGGTAGGTTGCTCGATCCCGCCAGTGATGTCGGGGCTAGAGGAATGGTTACCCTCGCGGCGCCCGCAAGGGCGTCGCGGGACAGAATTCGGCTTATAGGCTCACTGCGGCACTTTTCAGGAAAACGTAATGTCCACTTATCTCGTGACCGGCGGCGCCGGCTTCATCGGCTCGCACCTGTCGGCCGCGCTCGTCGCCCGCGGCCACCGCGTGCGGGTCGTCGACAACCTGGTGACCGGCTTTGAGCACAACCTGCAGCCGGGCGTGGAGTTCACGGCCGGCGACCTGGCCGACGCCGACACGGCCGCCGCGGCGGTGGTGGGTGTCGACTACGTGCTGCACCAGGCCGCCATTCCGTCGGTGCCGCGCTCGGTGAAGAATCCGCGCGAGTCGCATCGGGCCAACGTCGACGGCATGCTCAATATCCTGGTGGCCGCCCGCGAGGCGGGCGTCAAGCGCATCGTGTTCGCCGGGTCATCGTCGGTCTATGGCGACCAGCCCACGCTGCCCAAGCGCGAAGACATGCGCACCAAGCCGATGACGCCGTACGCGTTGCAGAAGCTGGTGAGCGAGCAGTACGGGCAGATGTTCACGCGTCTCTACGGGCTTGAGGTCGTGACCACGCGCTATTTCAACGTGTTTGGGCCGCGGCAGGATCCCGGCTCGCCGTACTCCGGCGTGATCTCGTTGTTCATCAAGGCACTGCTCGATGGCACGCGGCCGGTCATCTACGGCGACGGCGGCCAGACGCGCGACTTCACGTTTGTGAGTAATGTTGTCGACGGCGTGCTGCGCGCGGCCGAGACGCCGGGCGTGGGCGGGGAAGTCTTCAACGTGGCAACCGGCGGGCGCGTGTCGCTCAATGAGCTGCTGGCGACGCTGAAGAAGATCATCGGGGCCGACGTCGACGCGATCTACCAGGAGGCGCGCACCGGCGACGTGCGCGATTCGCAGGCCGACATCGCGAAAGCCGAGCGACTGCTCGGCTACCGGCCGACGGTGACGCTCGAAGAAGGGCTGCGCCAGACCGTGGCCTGGTTCCGGCCCGCGTAAGCCATGAGTCCGGCTTGGGCCGGACCTGCCAGCGGCACCTGCCCGTCTTCGTAGATGGCCGTGAGCACGTCGCCCTCGATCTGCAGGGCCGAGGCGCGGCCCTTGTAGTAACTCAACATCCCCGTGTCGATCAGGATTGCGCGGCCGCCGAAGCGGGCGTTGATCCGCCGGTCCTGTTGCGGCGTGTGGCCGGTCACGAACCGCTTGGCGCCGTACCGCTGCAGCAGCGCCGCGAATGGCCCGCCGGCCGGATCGTCGGGCAGCGTGGCGAGTCCTCGATACCAAAGGGGGCCATCGCCCGCGACCACCGTCCACGTGTCGATCTTCAGGATCTCCTGCGCCTCGAGCAACAGCGGCAGGTTCAGCTTGGAGCGGTCCGGCTCCTTGCCTTCGGCCTGGGCCGCCGCGATCATCGCGTTGGCGGTGCCGATCTCGTGCGAGGCGACCTGCAGAATCTCTTGCAGCGTGAAGAACGGCAGGGCGAGCTTCTGGGCCACCAGCCGCTCCACGAACCGGTCGAGCCGCCGCACTTCCGTGCGAACGAGCGTGTTCATGTCGTCGAACTTCGGTGGCGCGGTGTCGGGGGCGAACCCGGCGTGCATGAAGATGGAGCCCTCGTGCCGCGTGACCATGTCCTTGTCGCGCAGCCACCGGCCGTACTTCCCATTCGGCGCGAACGCCTCGCGATACTCGACGTAGCCGGGCGGGTGCGTGGTGAGCCACGCGTCGCGCGTCTGTCCGTACACCGGCGGCACCGGCGCACCGCTGGCGACGCGCGCGGCGGCGAGAGCGGCGTACTGCGACCACGCCGCCTGGCGCCTCGCCTCGGAGTTGGCGTCGGCAAAGGTTGCAAAGATCTCGCGCGTGACGTCGCGCGTGTCGCCGATCAGGTTCATCACCTCATGGTTGCCCAGCAGCGACACGGCGCGGCCGCCGGCCTTCTTGGCCTGCGGTTCAAGGGCCATGAGCAGGTCGAGCACGGCGCGCGTGCCGTCGCCGCGGTCCGTATAGTCGCCGGTTTGAATGAGGGTGGCGCGGCCGCCGGTCCAGCGGCCGTCCTTGCCGCTCAGGCCAGCGGTTCGCAGGATCGCCGTGAACTCATCGATCGCGCCGTGGATGTCGCCGATGGCGACGACCCGGGGCGACCCTTGGGCGGTGAGGAGTGCGGCGGGCGCACACAGGAGCGCGCCGGCCAGCAGGGCTGCAATGATCCGCATCCCTAATCGTAGAACACGGACTCCCCGCGCTTGGCGACCATTTTCCTGATCTCTTCAGCCATTTTGTCGCGCCGCAGCAGTAAAGCCTTCTTTTCCTTCTCGCCGACCCATTCACCGAGCCCCTGGTCGAGCTGGTCGAGCGTCAGCGCCTGCATCTTCGTCCACAACTGCCGATCCACTCGGCCAAGCGGCGCCATGCCCTTCAGGTCCTTCTTGTCGATGAAGGCGCGCGAGTGGTCAATCAGGAAAAGATGCCAATCGTCGTCATAGATCAGGTTGCCCTGGTTGCGGTCGATGTTCGCGATCAGCTGGTCGAACATCTTCATGCGGGTCAGCTGGATGCTCCACTTGGGCTCGGGGCCCTGCGGCGGTTTCTCGACGCTCCATGGCTTGGTGTTCTCGACCCACAGGACCGCCGCGCCCTTCCTGCCGCTGATGGTGCGTTCGACGATGGGCGGGACCATGTGGAGGTCGAGCATGCGGTCGAACTTGTAGGCGGCAATCTCAGCCTTGTAGCTCTCCATGAAGCCCTTGCTGTAGCCGGGGTTCAGCGCCTTCCAGGCAAAGCGCTCGGCAGGGCCGCCGGGTTCGAGCGTGGCGCGTTGCGGCTTGGTGACGCCGATCGGCACGGCCTCCATCTTGAGGATCGCGCCTTCGGCGAGATGTTTCTCGATGGCGTCTTCGTGGCCGGCCCACACCAGTGAGCACTGCACCATGCGCTGGGTGACCGGGTTCTGCGCCGATACCGTTGCCGTGAGCACGGCCGCGGCAGCAAGGGCCGTCAAGCTTGCGAGAAGAAAAGTGTGTTTACGCATGTGATCCTCTAGGGCCGCTCGCCGGCATCCGGCCGGAGAGCTCGGTCGGCCCGAATTGTAGCAGGACATGGGGAACCGGAGTTGCTTTCCGCGCAACCGCAGTTGCCGGCTCAACCATCGGCGATTCGGCCCGAGATCGCCTTCGTTCCCATCCAAGGGAAACGCCGGTTGGCGCTGGCGCACCGCGCTCGCGGCAGGACCTGCGGCAGATAACAACGGAAACACCCAGCGGTGAAGCGGTTGCGGGGATTCCCGTGGGCCGGTGTGGGCCTTGCTCTCCTGTCGGCTGACTGCGCGGACGTTCTTGCCGGCGGCCGCCTGACCGCAGGTCGTCATCAATCGCTCCGCGCAGTCACCAAACCAAGTCACCACGTCACCACGACCCCAATTGATTAGGAGGAACCCATGCGATCAACCCTTTCGACGGCTCTCGCCTTGTGTGCACTGCTCATCGCCGGCACGCCGGTGTCTGCGGCACCACTTCGGGCCCAGGCACCGGCGGCCGAGCAGGCGACGGTCAACCTCAACTCGGCCACCCTGGATCAGCTCGCCACCCTGCCTGGCATCGGACCCAAGGTGGCCGAGCGCATTCTCGAGTACCGGACCAAGAACGGTGGCTTCAAGAAGATCGAAGAGCTGATGAACGTGAAAGGCATCGGCGAGAAGAGCTTCCTGAAGCTCAAGCCGCTTGTCAGCGTGGCCAAGCCAGACAAGGCCAGCGGTGGCGACGAGTGAGCGTGGCCTCGCACTGATCGACGTTGTCGTCGCCGCTGGGCTCAGCCTGGTGCTGGCTGCGATCGCGGTGCCGGTGGTCGGTGGCACCCTGGATCGCGAGCACGTGATTGTTGGGACGCAGTACGTGGCGGCGCATCTGCAGCGGGCGCGGCTCGAGTCGCTCAAGCGAGGCACGGCTGTAGCGGTCAGGTTCGAACAGCTGGACGGCCGGACGGCCATCCAGCTGTTCGTCGACGGCAACGGGAACGGGGTGCTCCAGAAAGACATCGATCGGGGTCTGGATCCGGCGCTGACGCCGGCGAACTGGATCGATGGTCACGCGCGTGGCGTGGCGTTGCGCATCAACCAGCCGATTGCCGATGTGGGCAGCGGCGGCGCGATGGCGAGCGGCGACGATCCGCTGCGCATCGGCAGTTCGGCACTGGTGTCCTTTAGTCCCCTCGGCGGCTCGACCAGCGGCACTTTGTACGTCGCGGCTCAGCGTGGACCGCAGATGGCGATTCGAATCTACGGTGCAACCGGCCGCGTACGCGTCCTGATGTTCGATGCGCAGGCGCGGCAATGGCGGCCATAGCGCGGCAGGCGATCGAGCGCCGCCTCGAGCGGCGCCTGTCGGGTGGCGGCCCGAGGTTTGCGCCTGGCGCCGTGCTCCGTCCCGGCCAGGCGGTGGTCCTGGTGAACATCAGCCGCCGCGCCGCGCTCGTCGAATCGGGATCGCGGCTGCGGCCCGGAGCCCAGACCGAGTTGCAGTTGACCGGCTGCGAGACTCGTGCCTGCGTGCGAGTCCGCGTGGAACGGTGCCACGTCGCACGACTCGACCCGTTGCAGTATCACGGCGTCGTGGTGTTCGACGACTGCGTCGATGTCGGCGCGGCGGCCGAGGGTAGCGAGTAGCTGGTGCCCCCTGTGCTCGCGGCATCCGGGGCAGCAAATACCCGGGCAGCGCGAGGTGAGGCGCGCGAGCCGAACGACGGAGCGGAAAATGCGCCAGTCCCGAGCCGTCCAGAGTTGGCATCAGCTTTGTAGCCGTCCCGATACTCGTCATGGAGAGGGGCAGCGTATGAGGGGCGGCAACAGAGTCACGGCCGCGGCCGGTGCGGCCGGTGCGGCTGGTGTGCAGCGAAGGAGCGCCGATCGGCGCAGCGGGATCATTCCGATCATCCGACAGGTGGCGGCGGACCTGGTGGGCACCGACGCCCGTCGCAACCTGGCGGCCTTGCTGGTCCAGCGCCTGCGTCGCCTGGACGGCGTGCGCAGCGTCCGGTTGAACGAGCTGTCGGCCTCGACGCCGACGCGGTCGTTGCAACCGATCCGGGCCCGCGACTGCGTGGCGTATGTGGTCCCAGTGAAGGAGCCTGGACGGCAGGTCGTGCTCGAGGCGGCGTTTGATGCGCGGCGCGGGCCGGATGCGTGGACCTGCCAGATCATCGAAGCGGCCGCGAACCTGGCGGCGCTGCTGATCGAGGCCGAGCGGCTGGCGAACTCGTCGGCCCTGCTGAGGGCGACCGAGCGCGATGGCGCCGCGCCCTTGATTGGTTCGAGCGAGGTGATGCGCGCGTTGCGCGATCGGGTCGAGCGTGTGGCCAGCACCGACTTCACCGTGCTGATCGAGGGCGAAAGTGGGGTCGGCAAGGAACTGGTGGCGCGGCAGATTCACGAGTTGGGACGCCGCCGCCAGGGGCCGTTCGTCGCGATCAACTGCGCAGCGCTGGTCGAAACCCTGATCGAGGCCGAACTCTTCGGCATCGAAGAGCGGACCGCGACCGGTGTGCGCGGCCGGCGTGGCAAGTTCGAGCACGCCGACGGCGGCACGCTGTTCCTGGACGAGGTGTCGGACCTGTCGACGGCGGCGCAGGCGAAGCTGCTGCGCGCCATCCAGGACCTCACGGTCGAGCGCGTCGGTGGCAACGGTGCGCGGCGGATCGACACACGGATCGTCGCCGCGACCAATCGGCCGCTGGCGGCGCTGGTCGAGCAGGGCCTGTTCCGAACCGACCTGTTCTATCGGCTCAGCGGGGTCGAGATCACGGTGCCGCCGTTGCGGCGGCGCAAGGGCGACATCCTGGAACTGGCGCAGTACTTCCTGGCGCGCCACGACGGCCGGGGACGGCTCAGCATGACGCCGGCCGCCGTGGACGCGCTGGTCGCGTATGACTGGCCGGGCAACGTGCGCGAACTGGAGCGGATGCTCGAGGGTGCGATCGCGACGGCCGAATCGCGGCAGATCAGCGTGGACGATCTGCCGATCAGCCTGCGGGGCACCTACGGCGATGTGCTGGTGCCGGCGTTTCGGCTCGGCGACACCATGCGCGCGTGGGGCAGCCGCTATGCCCGGCTCGTGCTCGAACGGCATGCGGGCAACAAGCGGCAGGCGTGCCGCATGCTCGACATCAGTTACCACACGCTCAACGCCTACCTCCGCTATCGCCCGGCGCCGTCGGCGCCGCCGCTACCCGAGGTCACGAGCGAGCTGGTGTCGCCGCCATAGGCGCACACGCCGTAATGGTTCCGCACTGGTTTTGCCGGAGGCCTCCGGCAGGTTGAAGGCGGCGAGGCAGGGCGGAGGTGCCGTGCGGTCATGCGCCGATCTTCGAGATGGGTGTGCCAGAGCGCACCCGAGTCGGAGGAAGTCATGAATCGAAAGCTGTGGTTCGGAATCGTGATGTGGGCAGTCATCGCCGCGCCGTCGGCACGGCCTGAGGCGGCGCCTCGCAACGCCGGCGAGACGACGTTCACCGTGGGCTGGGAGCAGGAGCAGCCGACGCTGCGGGCCGAAGGGCGGGGCGTGAAGTTCTTCAAGCGCATCGGGCGGGACCGGGTGGCCATCCGCGTCGAAGTGCCCGGCGACGTCATCGACCTCGAGGCCGACGTCCGCGGCGCCATTCGCGTCGGGCGGAAGGGCAAGTTCGTCGCCTTCCAGGCGAAGGACTCTTTCGGCGCCGGTATCGCGAAGGTCCAGAAACTCACGGCTGGTTCGGACGCGCTCAACCGTTTCGAGGGGTTGGTGGCGTCGCTCGCGTTCAGTGATACGCAGAATGCCCAGTCGCTTCGCTCGTCGCACGCGCTGCTCAATGCAGTGCGCGGTGTGACGATCCCGGTCGTCGCGTCGCCGGCGCTGATTGGGAACCGGCCCACCCTCACCAGGACCAGTTCCCGGGAGGAAGGGCCGTTCGCCTGCTGGGCCGAGTACGCATCCACCATGAACCAGTACCTCTACCAATACAGCGATTGCCTTGAAGATTACTGGTGGATTCCCGGCTGGACGGCCTCGTGCGCGTTCCAGTTCACGTTGCAGGCTGAATTGGCGTGGTTCTGGCTGATCAGTTGCTCAGGCGGCATGCCGGTTTAACTTTGAAACAACCTAACAGGAGGCGTTCTATGGTGTTCCGAATCCTCGGCGAGGTCGTCGCCGGCTTGTTGGTTGCTGGACTTGTGTCCGGCTTCGGCGTGGGAGCGGCCATGCAGGCTGGATATGAGCCAGGGCCGTGGGCGGTCTGGGTGGTGGTCGCCATCTCCATTGCGGCGTGCATTGCGGGCGGTGAGCGACGGAACAAGCGCCGTGAAGCCGCCAGTCGCCTTGACCGTGGCGGAGCGGCATAGTACCTTTCGGGGGTTCACCTCACCTGGGTGAGCCCCCTCTTTAAATGACTGATTCCGCCGCTCCACTGAAACGCACGCCGCTTCACGCTACGCACGTTGCTCTCGGCGCCCGCATGGTCCCCTTCGCCGGGTGGGACATGCCGGTCGAGTATTCGGGCATCACCGCCGAGCATATGGCTGTGCGCACCGCGGCCGGCCTGTTCGACGTCTCCCACATGGGCGAGGTCGAAATTGCCGGCAAGGGCGCCCTGGAAGCCGTCCAGCACATCACCAGCAACGATGCCTCGAAACTGCAGATCGGCCAGATCCAGTATTCGGGCCTGACCTCGCCCGAAGGCACGTTCGTGGACGACCTGCTGGTCTACCGCTTCGGGCCGTCGCATTACCTCCTGGTCATCAACGCCGGCAACATCGACCAGGATTGGGAATGGATCTCGACGCGGGCCAAGGAAGCCGCGCCCGACGTGGCGATCGTGAACTCCAGCAACCGCTACGCGCTGATTGCCATCCAGGGACCGCGCGCGCAAGAGATCCTGCAAGAGCAGACCGCCATCGACCTGGCCGCCATCAAGTATTACTGGTTCGCCCACGGCGAGATTGCCGCAGTTCGCGGCACCGTCTCGCGCACGGGCTACACCGGCGAAGACGGCTTCGAGATCATGGTGCCGCCGGCGATGGCCCCCACCGTGTGGGATGCGCTGATGCAGGCAGGCAAGCCGCACGGCCTGATTCCGGCCGGCCTGGGCGCGCGCGACACGCTGCGCCTTGAGGCCGCCATGCGCCTGCACGGCAACGACATCGACCAAACCACGACCGTCGTCGAAGCCGACCTCAACTGGATCGTCGGCTGGAACAAGACCGAGTTCCTGGGCCGAGACGTGCTGCACGCGCAGAAGGCGAACGGCACCGCGAGAACCCTGGTGGGGTTCGAGATGACCGAGCGCGCCATCGGCCGCCACGGACATCCCGTCTTCCACAACGGCCAGCAGGTCGGCGTCGTCACCAGTGGCACCCAGACGCCGTTTCTGAAGAAGGCCATCGGCATGGCCTACGTGCCGCCGTCGCTGAAGGCGCCCGGCACCGAGATCGAGATCGACATTCGCGGCCGCCGCGCCAAGGCGGTGGTTGTTCCCATGCCCTTTTACAAGCGTTCCAAGAAGAGCTGACCCATGGCCTATTCAACCGACCTCAAGTACACGAAAGAGCACGAGTGGATCCGCGTGGACGGTGACACCGGCACCATTGGCATCACCGATTTCGCCCAGCAGCAGTTGGGCGACGTGGTCTACGTGGAACTGCCCGACGTGGGTTCCACCCTGACCGCCGGCCAGGTGTTCGGCACCATCGAATCCGTGAAGGCCGTGTCGGAGCTGTTTGCGCCGGTGACGGGCGAAGTGGTGGCCACCAACGGCGACCTGAAGGATCGCCCTGATCAGGTCAACAGCAAGCCGCACGAGTCGTGGATGGTGAAGGTGAAGTTGACCAACCCCGGTGACGCCGCGTCCCTGATGGATGCCGCGGCGTACGAAGCGCTGATCGCGAAATGAAACCAGCTCCCTTTCTCGACCCTCTCGACACGTTTGCGCCTCGCCATATCGGTCCTCGCGGCGATGAAGTCGCCGCGATGCTCAAGCAAGTGGGCGCCGCGTCACTCGATCAACTCATAGACGAGGCCATTCCCGCCAGCATCCGGCTCAAGGCGCCGCTCGATCTGCCGCCGGCGGAAAGCGAATCCACCTACCTTGGGCGGCTGAAGGGGATTGCGAAGAAGAACAAGGTCTTCCGCAGCTTCATCGGTCTCGGCTACGCAGACACACTCGTGCCGAGTGTCATCCGCCGCAACGTGTTCGAGAATACCGGTTGGTACACGCCGTATACGCCGTACCAGGCCGAGATCGCGCAGGGGCGGCTCGAGTCGCTGCTCAACTTCCAGACCATGGTGACTGACCTCACGGGGATGGCGGTGGCCAACGCGTCGCTTTTGGACGAAGGCACGGCGGCCGGCGAGGCCATGACGCTGCTGCACCGCGTGCAGGGCAAGAAGCTGGGCGATGCCAACGGCACGTTCCTGGTGTCGGACCGCTGCTTCCCGCAGACGATCGCGGTGCTCCGCAGTCGCGCGGAACCCCTGGGCATCGAGTTGAAAATTGGGCCCGTCGATCAGATGCCGCTCGACGAACCGTTGGTGTTTGGCGCGCTGGTGCAGTATCCAGACGAGGCCGGGCGCCTAAACGACCTGAAGCCGTTGATCGACAAGGCCCACGCCGCCGGCGTGCGCGTGGCGGTGGCGACCGACTTGCTGGCGCTCGCGCTGGCGACCTCGCCGGGCGAGATGGGCGCGGACGTGGTCTTCGGCAACTCGCAGCGCTTCGGCGTGCCGCTCGGATTCGGCGGCCCGCACGCCGCGTTCTTCGCGACCAGCCAGGACTATGTCCGGCACCTGCCTGGCCGCGTAATCGGCGTGTCGGTCGATGCGCATGGCCATCGCGCCTACCGCATGGCCCTGCAGACGCGCGAACAGCACATTCGCCGGGAGAAGGCGACCTCAAACATCTGCACCGCGCAGGCGCTGCTCGCCAACATGGCGGCGATGTACGCCGTGTATCACGGCCCCGAGGGCATCAGGGCGATCGCATTGCGCGTGCACACGTTCGCGCGCTCGCTCGAGGGGGCGCTGGCCTCGCTCGGCTACCAGCAGTCAAACCTGCAGTATTTCGACACGCTGCGCATCAAGACGAATGCCGCGAAGGTCACGGCCATCCGCGCCGCGGCAGAGCAGCAGCAGATCAACTTCCGCTACGTCGGCGACACCGAAATTGGCATCGCGCTCGACGAGACCGTGACCACCGCCGACCTCGCGACAATTCTCGAGGTGTTCGCGGCGGCTGCCGGCAAGAGGGGCACGGCCATGGCCCTCGACGCCAAGGGCGCCCAGCCGCCGTCGTGGCCGGCCAGCCTGCGCCGCACGAGCGCGTACCTGACCCATCCTGTGTTCAACACCCATCGCTCCGAGAGCGAGATGATGCGCTACATCCGCAGTCTCGAGCGCAAGGACGTGGGGCTCGACACCTCGATGATTCCGCTGGGCTCGTGCACCATGAAGCTCAACGCCGCGACCGAGATGTACCCTGTGTCGTGGGAAGAGTTCTCGCGGATGCACCCGTTTGCGCCGGCGGATCAAACCGCAGGCTACCGGCAGATCTGCGAAGAGCTCGAAGCCGCGCTCTGCACCATTACCGGGTTTGCCGCCGTGTCGCTGCAGCCCAACTCCGGTGCGCAGGGCGAGTTTGCCGGCCTGGCCGTGATGCGCGCGTACCACCAGTCGCGCGGCGACGCGGCGCGCGATGTCATCCTGATCCCGTCATCGGCCCATGGCACCAATCCCGCCAGCGCGGTGATGGCCGGCTTCAAGGTCGTCGTCACGGCCACCGACGCGAAGGGCAACGTCGATGTTGCCGACCTGAAGGCCAAGGCCGAAGCGCACGCCAAGAATCTGGCCGGCCTGATGATCACCTATCCCTCGACGCACGGCGTGTTCGAGGATGCGATTCGCGACATCTGCGCCACCATTCATCAGCACGGCGGCCAGGTCTACATGGACGGTGCCAACATGAACGCACAGGTCGGCCTTACGAGCCCGGCCACGATTGGCGCGGACGTGTGCCACCTGAACCTCCACAAGACCTTCGCCATTCCGCACGGCGGCGGCGGTCCCGGCATGGGCCCGATCGGAGTGGCCAAGCATCTCGCGCCATTCCTTCCCGGACATCCCCTCGTCGCCGTGCGTGGCGACCAACTGGTGAGTGGCGACAAACCTTTAGGTTTGTCGGACCAATCAATTCCACCCGTCTCCGCCGCCCCGTGGGGCAGCGCCAGCATCCTGCTCATCTCCTACGCCTACATCCGCATGCTGGGCGCGGCCGGGGTGACCGACGCCACGCGCTTCGCCATCCTCAACGCCAACTACATCAAGTCCCGGCTCGAGACGCACTACGACGTGCTGTACACGCGTGAAAACGGCCGCGTCGCGCACGAGATGATCTTCGACCTGCGCGCCTTCAAGGCGAAGGGCGTGGAAGAGGGCGACGTCGCCAAGCGGTTGATGGATTACGGTTTCCATGCGCCGACGGTGTCGTTCCCGGTTCCCGGTACGCTGATGATTGAGCCGACCGAAAGCGAGCCGAAGGCTGAACTGGATCGCTTCTGTGATGCGCTGATCGCGATTCGCCAGGAGATCGAGGAAGTGGTCACCGGTAAGGCGGATCCGAAGGACAACGTGCTGAAACACGCGCCGCACACCGCCGCGGCCGTGTCGGCCGATGCCTGGCCGCACGCCTACTCGCGCGAGAAGGCCGCCTACCCGCTGCCCTGGGTGCGCGCCAACAAGTTCTGGCCGAGCGTGGGCCGCATCGACAACCCCTACGGCGACAGAAATCTGGTTTGCATCTGCCCGCCGATAGAGTCCTACCAGTAACACCGTGCCAGAAGGGCGGCACTTTAGTGCCGCCGCTATCTACGCGTAGGCGGCGCGCCGGTACTCCGCTAACAACCTCGTGGTGATGGGCCCGACCAGCCCATCGCCAATCTTCCTGTCATCCACCCGCACAATCGGCACGAGTTCCTTGGTCGTGCTGGTGAAGAACGCCTCGTCCGCCCCGAACAGGTCCTGATCCTTCAAGACCGCCTCTTCGCAGCGGATGCCGGCGGCCGTGCCCACTTCGAGGGTGAACGCGCGCGTGATGCCCGCGAGCAGGCCGGCATCAACTGGCGGCGTCTTGACCACGCCCTTCGACACGACGAACAGGTTCGACTGCGAACATTCCGCCAGTTCTCCGCGATAGTTCCGGAAGATCGCCTCCTGCGCCCCGGCGCGAATGGCCTGCTGCATGCCGAGTGCGTTGTTGATCAAGTTGTTGCTCTTGATCAGCGGCGACACCGAGTCGGGGTGGTTGCGAATGATGTCTTCGACGATAACTACCTTGATGCCCGACTCGTAATGTGTTTCAGGCGTGGGCGGGATTGGCTTGGCGATAATCACCAGCGACGGGACCGGGCAAGCGGCCGGGTCGTAGGTGATCTCGCCGACCCCGCGGGTCAGCAGAATACGGACGTAGGCCTCAGGAACGGATTCCCCGTTGGGCCCCCCGACGGACCCCTCGTAGGGCCCCCCTTTATGGGGCGCCGAGCCAAGTCCCGCTGCTGCCATCGTCGCCAGCGAACGCTGCAGCACCTCCTCATCCGAGAACGGTACCTCCAGGGCGATTCGCGCGGCCGAGGCCCGCAGGCGCACCTGGTGGCGGTCGAACAGGAACGGCACGCCGCGATAGGTCCGGAACACCTCGTAGACCCCTTCGCCATAGAGAAAGCCGTGGTCGTAGACCGGGATCACGGCGTGGGCGGCGTCGGTGATCACGCCGTTGACGTTCACGTAAGCGCTCATCGCACAGCAGCGTACCTCAGCCACTCTCGATGATGCTAGAGTCGATGTAGTATCCGGCTGTAGCCGGATTGCCAACGCATGAGAATCCTCAACGCAGAGCAAATGCGCGAAGCCGATCGCCGCACCATTCAGGACCTCGGCATCGCTTCCCTCGTGCTCATGGAGAACGCCGGCCGCCAGGTGGTCGCCGCGGTCGAGTCTCTTTATCCCGACCTCGCCGAGCGCCGTGTCGCCATCGTGTGCGGCAAGGGCAACAACGGCGGCGACGGCTTTGTGGTGGCCCGCACGCTGCACCAGCGCGGTGTGGACGTGTCGGTGTTCGTCATAGGCAAGGTCGCCGAGGTCAAGGGCGATGCCCGCGTCAATCTCGAAATCCTCGGCCGCATTGGCCAAAGCGTCGTCGAGGTCCCCGACGAGACCGCGTGGGAATTGCACGGCACTGAGATCACCGGGCACGACCTGATCATCGATGCGATGTTCGGCACCGGCCTGGCGGCGCCGCTCGCCGGCTTCTACGAGACGGTCGTCGCCGACCTCAACGACGGCGGCGTACCGATTGTGTCGATCGACATGCCGTCGGGCATGTCGGCCGATACCAGCGACCTGATCGGTGATGCGATTGACGCCACGGTGACGGTCACCCTCGGCGCGCCGAAGTTGCCGCTGGTGCTGCCACCCGCAGAATCCAAGTCGGGCGAGGTCGTGATTGCCGACATTGGCATTCCGGCCGACGTCTTCGACGAGCTCGAAGGCCCGCACATCGAGCTGCTGACGCGCGAGCAGATGCGGCCGCTCATTCCGGCGCGGGCCGTGGACGCGCACAAGGGCGACTTCGGCCGCGTGGTGGTGGTGGCCGGATCGGTGGGGAAGGCCGGCGCGGCCGTGCTGTGCGCCTATGGCGCCCTGCGATCGGGCGCGGGCCTGGTGACCGTCGCGTCACCCCGGTCGTGCCAGCCAACCATTGCCGCGCACGGCATCGAGTACATGACCGAGGGCCTGGACGAAACGCCGGGCGGCACGGTGCACTTCTCAGCGACCCCGGCCGTGTTGGCCATCGACGCCGACGTCATTGTCGCCGGTCCCGGCCTCGGTCGCGGCGAGGGTGTGACAACGTTCGTGCGCGAGCTGCTCGACAAGTACGACGGCCCGCTGGTGCTCGACGCCGACGCGCTGAACGCCTTTGCCGACGAGCCGTCGCTGCTCGTGGGCCGCGAGGGCCGCGACCTGATCATCACGCCGCACCCGGGAGAGATGGCCCGGCTGGTCGGCTGCACCGTCGAGGACCTTCAGGCCGATCGCATCGGCATCACCACCGACTTTGCCAGGCGCCACAAGCTGTACGTGGTGCTCAAGGGCTACCGCACGCTGGTGGTCACGCCCGACGAGAAGGTGTTCGTCAACCCGACTGGCTGCGCCGGCATGGCCACGGGTGGCACCGGCGACGTGCTGGCCGGCATGCTGGCCGCGTGGCTGGGCCAACTGCTGGACGCGGAGGCCGCCTGCCGGCTGGCCGTGTACCTCCATGGCTCGGCAGGAGAGTTGGCCGACGCCGACAACGGGGAGGTGTCGATGACGGCTGGCGACATGGTCGATCACATCGGCGACGCCGTGCTCGAACTGACGGCGCGCCGCCGCGTGGCCACGAAGGCCGCCGATTAGGCAAAAATGCAGCCACAGATTAAACACAGATTAGGCACAGATTTCGAATCCTCGTAATCTCAATCTTTTCTTCATCATCATCATCATCTTCACTGTGGTCTACGAATCCAGTTCAGAGTCCGACACCCGCGCCATTGCGGCTCGGTTTGCAGAGGGACTGCAGCCTGGCGCGGCGCTGTTGCTGTCTGGCGATCTCGGGGCGGGGAAGACCGCGTTCACCAAGGGGCTGGCTGAAGGGCTTGGTATCGATGCCGCCGAGGTGACCAGTCCGACGTTTACGCTCGTCCACGAGTACCGCCAGGGGCGCCTGCCCTTGGTCCATGTCGACCTCTACCGCTTGGATAAGGCTGATCTCGACGAGCTTGGGATGGACAGCGAACTCGCCGAGCGCGGTGTGCTGGCGATCGAGTGGGCCGATCGCCTGATCCGGCTGCCGGCGGGTGCCGTGTCGGTTCAGATAGTCGCGACTGGCGAGGATCGGCGGACAATCACCATCGCTGCAAGACCGTCGTAGCGTCGCGCGACCACGCAACTATTCCAAGACTGATTAGAATGGGACAGTCATGACTACGAAACGCAGCAGTCGCCACGGCAAATCGGCTGGCCGGCCGGCAGCCGCCAACGCTGAGCGGCCGGACACTGTCCGGCGCGCCGTTGCTGGCTTGCAACGGCTGCAGAAGCAGATTAGCAAGAGGTCGAAAGGAAAGCTGTCGGACAGCGACACTAGGTCCGCGATCGACGAAGGACGGCTTTAGGGCTTCAGACTCAGTCCGCCCGTAGCGCAATGACCGGATCAACGCTCGCAGCCTTGCGCGCCGGCATCACTCCGGACAAGGCGCCGAGGAGTAGGAAGGAGAGGGCAGCGCCGCCGAAAGTCACCGCGTCACCTTCGGAGATACCGAATAGTAGCGACCGCATGGCGCGTGCGACGACGAAGGCGGCTGGTAGACCGACCGCGACCCCGATCAGCGTCAGCACGCTTCCCTCACGCATCACGCTCGCCGCCACTTCGTGCGGGAGCGCGCCGACTGCTAGCCGGACGCCGATCTCGCGCCGCCGTCGCGCGACCGAATAGGCCAGCACGCCGTGCACGCCGATCACCGCCAGCACCACCGCGAGTGCGCCGACGATGATGGCAACGGCGGCACTCATGCGTTCGCGGGCCGGCCCGCTGGCCAGCAGGTCGTCGAGCGTATCGATATCCCAGACGAACTCGCGGCCGTGGTTGCCAACAATGTGGCGCACCGCTGCCGAAATACCGGCCGTGTCGCCGTTGGTATCCAGAAGCAAGTTCGGCGAGTTGAAGCCCGGGGACTGTAGGGCCGCCGAATACATGACGTTCGGCGCCGTACGTCGGAGATGGCCCTGAGTCGCGTTGCCGACGATGCCGACCACTTCGAGGTCCTGCATGGCGCGCTGAGTCTGAAAGCGCAACCGGCGGCCGACGAGATCACCTCGCGGGTCCAGCGCGCGTACCTGCTTCTATCGAATGTCAATAGGAGATGGGCTCAAGGCGTCCGCACATAGACATTGCGCCACACGGTTCGGGGCGGCATGAGTGCGCCGGTCAGGGCTCCGGCCCCGGCCATGGGATAGAACCACGCGGGCGCCGCCTCGTTGCATCCCTCTGATTCGTCGGCGCACTTGATGCCGACGGCGACGAAGCTGGCAGCCGCGCCGATCGCCAATCCCCACCACACGTTCCGCTTCCGGCTCTGGCGCCCGACCGACACCTCGCGGACGGCGGCGCGGGCCTGGCGCTGGTCCTGGCCGCCGACGTTCAGGGTGACGGAGTCGTCTGTGACGCTGCTGAGGGCGCCAGCCTGGATGATGGCAGCGTCGGTGAGCACGCGAACCGTTTGGCCTGGCGACAACTGCCGGACGGGAGACCAAGCACTAACTGGAGTTTGGGCGGGGGCGGCGGCGGTGGCCGCGAACAGGAGAAGCAGGACGGCGACTGGCGGATGTCTCATGCGGACCGACCCCCTGGCGGGGGATCATCCCATGGACCGCGGGCTAGCGGAGGCTGATCGGGCGGATGCCAGGCTCCGACAGCGACGCCACGCCGCCAGAAGCTTCAAGCATCTCCCGGGGCTCCGCCGGCCCATCGGCCTGGAAGAGCAGCATCAACAAGACCGTCAGCACCAGCGAGATACCAGCAGCGGCTGCAAGTCGGCTTACGAACGTCATACCCATGCAAAGCTGCATATTGCATGCCCGTTTATCGGTTGGCTTTTAAAAAGGGGATAGCGGGCGCCGAAAGCCACCCGGCCGGGTCAGGCCGGCGGATTCGACATGGCCGGCGTGTAAGTATTGCGAACGGCTTCAGCGATCAGGATAACCGCCCCCGCGACAATGGCCATGTCGGCGACATTGAAGACGCCAGACCTCAGTGGGCCGATTCCTACATTAAGAAAATCGATCACCCGGCCCATGGCCACCCGGTCCACCAGGTTCGAGACGCCGCCGGCCAGGAACAGCGCCAGGCCGGCCTGGCCCAGGCGCGAAAACCGGCTGCGCAACGCCAGCACCGCGGTCGCGAGCAGGAACAGTCCGTTACCAAACTGAAAGAAGGTGGCTCGTACTTCGGGGCGCCACTGTGCACCCACGCCGAGGAACGCTCCTGGGTTCTCGTGGTACGTCAAACGAACCGTGTCCGAGAGGAACGACTGATGGGGCGCGCCCGTCAGGGTCGTCATGGCGTAGTGCTTCGTCGCCCGGTCGCAGGCCGCCGCGGTAGCCAGGAACAGGCAGAGAAGTACAACTCTCCGGAGGTCTTTCATACTGCAGAGCTTTCAATTGGGGTGAGCTGCGTGATCGTAGCACACGAGCGAAGCGAGCCCGACGAGTGCCGAAGGCACGAGCCCCACGAAGGCGCGTAGCGCCGAGCCCTACTCGACGCGGTAGTTCGGCGCTTCCTTCGTAATCGTCACGTCGTGCACGTGGCTCTCACGGAAGCCGGCATTGGTGATCCGGATGATTTCCGCGTCGCGCTGCAGGTCGGGGATCGTCGCGGCGCCGCAGTAACCCATGCCGGCCCGCAGGCCGCCTATCAACTGGTGCACCACCATCGACATGCTGCCCTTGTGCTGCACGCGGCCCTCGATGCCCTCGGGCACCAGCTTCTCCATGCTCGGCTTGCCGGCTGGACTGGTTCCACTTTCGAGCTCGAAGTCGTCCTGGAAGTAGCGATCGCGGCTGCCCTTACGCATGGCGCCGATCGACCCCATGCCGCGGTATTCCTTGAACGTGCGGCCTTGATAGAGGATCAACTCGCCCGGGCTTTCGTCGGTGCCCGCGAACAGGTTGCCGGCCATCACGCAACTCGCGCCGACGGCCAGTGCCTTCACCACGTCGCCCGACGTGCGGATGCCGCCGTCGGCAATCACCGGGATGTCGTGCTTCGCGGCGACCGCCGCGCATTCCGCGATCGACGAAATCATCGGCATGCCGATACCGGCGACGATGCGGGTGGTGCAGATCGAGCCGGCGCCAATGCCGACCTTCACCGCGTTGACGCCGATCTTGATCAAGGCCTCGGTGGCCGCCGCGGTCGCCACGTTGCCGGCGATCAGATCCAGGTCGGGAAAGGCCTTGCGGATCGTCTGGACAATGTCCATCACGCCCTGCGAGTGGCCGTGCGCGGTGTCGATCACGAGCACGTCGACGTGCGCGTTGACGAGCGCCGTGGCGCGCTCGAGCGTGTCGCGGGCAATGCCCACCGCGGCGCCCGTGCGCAGACGGCCGAGCGTGTCCTTGCACGCATTGGGATACTTGATCGCCTTCTGGATGTCCTTGACGGTGATCAGGCCCTTGAGCTTGAAGTCCTTGTCGACGACCAGGAGCTTCTCGACCTTGGCGTGATGCAGGATCTCGCGCGCCTGGTCGAGCGTGGTGCCGACCGGCACGGTGATCAGCTTGTCCTTGGTCATCACCTCCGCCACCGTGCGCGAGAGGTTCGTCTCGAAGCGCAGGTCGCGGTTGGTGAGGATGCCCACCAGCCGTCCCTCGCGGCTGCCGCCTTCCGTAATCGGGACACCCGAGATGCGGTACTTCTGCATCAGCTCGAGAGCCTCGCGAATCAGCGCCTCAGGCGCCACCGTGATCGGGTTGACGATCATCCCGCTCTCGGACCGCTTCACGCGGTCGACTTCGAGCGCCTGGTTCTCGATCGACAGGTTCTTGTGGATGATGCCCATGCCGCCCTGCTGCGCCATGGCGATGGCCATCTCCGACTCGGTGACGGTGTCCATGGCCGCGCTCAGCAGCGGCACGTTCAGCTTGATGTTCTTGGTGAGGCGGGTGGTGACGTCCACCTGTGCCGGCAGCACGGTTGAGTGCCGCGGCACGAGGAGGATGTCGTCGAAGGTAAGGGCGGTGCGCAGTCCAGACTCGAGAGGGTTCATTAGGCTCCGTGACACTTCTTGAACTTCTTGCCGCTGCCACACCAGCAGGGATCGTTGCGGCCCACCTTGGGCTCGTCGCGCTTCACCGTCTTGATCGGCGCGTCATCGCCGCCGACGCGGGCGGGCGGGCGCTCCTGGGTGAGGTCGTCAGGCATGCCCGCAGCCGCGGCCGGGGGCTGGGTGAACACCGACGGCCGTTCCGCGGCCGGGTTGTTGTAGTTCAGCGCCGCGGGCTTCTTCGGCGCGGGCCGGGCCGGCACCGCCAGCGTCGGTTCGGCGCCTTCACGTTCGACCACCGGTTTCAGCCACCATAGGTAGCGGACAATCTCTTCCTCGATTCGCCGCCGCATGTCCTGGAAGAGGGCGAAGCTCTCTTTCTTGTATTCGACGAGCGGGTCGCGCTGGCCGTAGCCGCGCAGGCCAATGCCTTCCTTGAGGTGATCGAGCGAGTAGAGGTGGTCCTTCCACTGCTGGTCGACGATCTGCAGCATCAAGTCGCGCTCGACCCGGGTCAGGATCTCGCGCGGGACGATGTTTTCCTTGTCGACGTAGCGGGCGACGACCTTGGCCCACAACGCGTCGCGGATCTCGTCGGCACTCATCTCGTCGTACTTGAGCGCAAAATCTTCCTCGCCAAGCGCGAACAGCTGCGCGGTGTCGCGCTGCAGGGCGGGGAGGTCCCACTCGTCGGTGTCGACCTCGGGCCCCATGAACTCTTCGACCTTCTCGTCGAACAGTTCCTCGGCGGTCGCCATGACGTAGCCGCGGATGTCGGTAACGTCTTCTTCGGCGAGGTGGATCTTGCCCTCGAGAATCTCGCGGCGCAACGTGTAGACGCTCTCGCGCTGCTTGTTCATTACGTCGTCGTATTCGAGCAGGTGCTTGCGGACCGAGAAGTTCTGCGCTTCGACCTGCTTCTGGGCGCGTTCGATGGCGCGGCTGACCATGCCGTGCTCGATCGGCACGCCTTCTTCCATGCCGAGCCGCTGCATCAGGCCCGAAATGCGATCCGAGCCGAAAATGCGCATCAGGTCGTCTTCGAGCGACAGGTAGAAGCGCGACGAGCCGGGGTCGCCCTGGCGGCCGGCGCGGCCGCGCAACTGGTTGTCGATGCGGCGGGCTTCGTGCCGCTCGGTGCCGATGATGTGAAGGCCACCGAGGTTGACGACCTGCTTGTGTTCCTCTTCGCACTGGCTCTTGAAGTGCGTGAAAATGCGGTCCCAGTCGGCGCGCTTCACGCGGTAGAAGCTGTCGACGTGGAAGAAGTTCACGAATTCGTCATCGTCGATGTACTTCTCTTCGCCCTTGACGACCTTCTCGGCGACTTCTTCGTTCAGGCTCTGCTGGCGCGCCATGTATTCCGGGTTGCCGCCGAGCAAAATGTCGGTGCCGCGGCCCGCCATGTTGGTGGCGATCGTCACGGCGTCCTTGCGCCCGGCCTGCGCGACGATTTCCGCTTCCTGCGCGTGATACTTGGCGTTCAGCACAATGTGCTTCGTGCCGCGCTTCTTGAGCATCGTCGACAGCCGCTCGGATTTCTCGATCGAGACGGTGCCGACCAGCGCCGGCCGGCCCTCTTCCTGCCGCTTGATGATGTCGTCGACGATCGCGGCCCACTTCTCGGCCTCGGTGCGATACACCAGGTCGGGTTCTTCAATGCGCGACATGACGCGATTGGTGGGGATGACCATCACGTCGAGCTTGTAGATCTTCGCAAACTCCGGCGCCTCGGTCTCGGCGGTGCCGGTCATGCCCGACAGCTTCTTGTACTTGCGGAAGTAGTTCTGGAAGGTGATGGTCGCGAGCGTCTGGTTCTCGCGCTCGATCTTGACGCCTTCCTTCGCCTCGACGGCCTGGTGCAGGCCATCGCTCCAGCGGCGTCCCGGCATCAGGCGGCCGGTGAACTCGTCGACGATGACGACGCCGCCGTCCTTGATCATGTACTGCACGTCGAGCTTGTAGTGGACGTGCGCGCGCAGCGCCTGCTGCACGTGGTGGAGCAGCGGCATGTTGGCCGGGTCGTACAGGCCGCCGGGCTGCATTCGGTGCGACAGCAACTGCTCGGCCTTGGCCATGCCGGTTTCGGTCAGCGTCGCGGTCTTGTTCTTCTCGTCAACAACGTAGTCGCCCGAGGCTTCGAGGCGGTCGCGGTCCTCGCCCTTGGTCTGGCCCTGGTGCACCTCGCCGCGCGTCAGCTTCGGGATGATGCGGTCGACTTCGTAGTAGAGGTCGGTCGACTCCTCGGCCGGGCCCGAGATGATCAGCGGCGTGCGCGCCTCGTCGATCAGGATGCTGTCGACTTCGTCGACGATCGCGAAGTGATGGTCGCGCTGGACCATCGCCCCGAGGTCGAACTTCATGTTGTCGCGCAGGTAGTCGAAGCCGAACTCGTTGTTGGTCCCGTAGGTGATGTCGCAGCCGTAGGCGACCTGCCGCTGCTGGTCGTTGAGGTCGTGCTGGATCACGCCGACCGACATGCCGAGGAAGCGGTACAGCCGGCCCATCCACTCCGAGTCGCGGCGGGCGAGGTAGTCGTTCACGGTGACGACGTGGACGCCCTTGCCTTCGAGCGCGTTCAGGTAGGCGGGCAGCGTCGCGACCAGCGTCTTGCCTTCACCGGTCTTCATCTCGGCGATGGTGCCCTGGTGCAGGACGATGCCGCCGATCAGCTGCACGTCGTAGTGCCGCATGCTCAGGATGCGGCGGCCACCCTCGCGCACGACGGCAAACGCCTCGGGCAGCAGGTCGTCGATGGTCTCGCCGCTGGCGAGCCGGGTCCGGAACTCCGCGGTCTTGGCCTTGAGCTGGTCGTCGCTCAGGGTCTTGATGCGGGCTTCGAATTCGTTGACCTCGGCCACGCGCGGGCGCAGCTTCTTCAGGTCGCGATCGTTTTGACTGCCGAGGACTTTGGTGAGGAGCTGGCCAAACATGTTGGGAAAAAGGCGGGATGCCTATCTCCCGATTATAGCTTTAGTTGGCGTTGGCGCGGCGGGGGTTGAGGAGGAGCTGGAGCGGGTTCAGGATGCGGCCGTTGGCCCGCACCTCGTAGTGCAAGTGCGCGCCGGTCGTGCGTCCGGTGGCCCCCACCAGCCCGAGCAGGTCGCCGCGCTTCACGGCCTGGCCGTCGCGGACCTTGAAGGCCGAGAGGTGCCCGTAGCGGGTTTCAATGCCGTAGCCGTGATCGATGACCACCAGGTTGCCGTAGTTCCCGGCCATCGCCGCGCTGCTGACCTTGCCGTCGGCCGTGGCATATACGGGGTCGCCCTTATCGGCAGAGATGTCGAGACCCGGGTGGAAGTCTTTCTCACCCGTGAGCGGGTCGGCGCGATTGCCCATGCTCGACGACAGCCAGCCGTGGGTCGGCCAGATCGAGGGCGTCGCGGCCGCGAGCGAATTGCGCTTGTCGACGTTGGACCGCACCGTCTGCAGCCGGCTCTCGAGGCCCTGCAGCAGGTCCTTGAGCACGTTGAAGGTAGTTTCGGGCGACGCCAGTCCCGGGGTGATGGTGGTGAGCGCCGCACTGGCGGCCGGGCCGCCCATTGCGCGGTTCTTGACCACGGCCGGGAGCTTGTCCATCGAGTTCTGCAGCGCCGGGTCGAGGGCCGCCTTGGCTCCCAAGTCCGACATGGTCGTCTGGAGCGCGACAATCTGGCCAGCCAAGGTTTCGGTGGCCGCGCGGTAGTTGGCGTTTTCGAGCTCGAGCGTCGCGTGCGCGGCATACAAACCCGCGACGTCGTACCTGGCCTTGAAGGCGGCGCCGACGCCGATCAACATGGGCAGGCCTACCGCGATGGATACCACTGTGGCCGCCACCTTCACGCTAATCGTGAAGCGGCGCACGACACCGGTCGTGCGGTCGGCCAGAACAATGGTGTATCGCTTAGAAAGCATCAAGTACCTGAGTGGTTTGGGTTTCCCGTCTCGCCGACGTGAATCCGTAAGGCTAGCACGGCCGCCTCGGATCCCGAAACGGCATATTGCCGGACCGCGCAGATGTTCGCCTTATGATCGTCTCAATTGTGAGAAGAGCTGAGCATTTGGCGTAATGCCGATGTGGATTTCATTGTGTGCCTCCAGATTCGTTGGTGGATTCGACGAACCGGTATTGCAGCGCTTCCATTAAGTGTTCGGTGGCCATGGTTTCGGCGCCGGCGAGATCGGCAATGGTGCGGGCGACTCGGACAATGCGGTGAAAGCCGCGGGCCGAGAGGTGGAGCTTCTCGGCCGAACGTTCGAGCAGCCGGCGTCCGGCGGTATTGAGCGGCGCATGCTTCTTCAACTCCGTTCCGGCAAGCTGCGCGTTGACGCGGGCGCGAGCGCCGCGCGCCAGTTGCCGCGCCCGGGCCGCGAGCACACGCGCGCGCACCGCCGCGGAGGACTCGCCCGCGGGTCCCTCGGTCAACGCCGTGATCGGCACCGCTTCGACTTCCACAATCAGATCCAGCCGATCGCGCAGCGGCCCCGACAAGCGGCCGCGATAGCGTGCCGTCTGTTGCGGCGTGCAGCGGCATGGGCGCTTCGCATCGCCCTGATACCCGCACGGGCATCCCCGCGTTGCCTTTTTGCACAGCGACCCTAAAAGCGGGTTGGCGGCCAGCCACTTACCCCAATGAATTGAGGCATTTAGGCGACCATCTCCGTCGCAGACGGCTCGAATTGGGCCTCTTGCAGAGGGACCTGGCAGAGAAGATCGGCACCCACACCCAAACGGCATGCAACTGGGAGACAGGTGCAACCTCGCCGGCACTTCCATGGTTGCCCGGCATCATCGAGTTCCTGGGATATGACCCGCGGCCCGTCCCAGAGGAGTTCGGCAAGCGATTGATACACCACCGCGTTGGCCTCGGAATGTCGCAGGAAGCCTTCGCTCGACTACTCGGCGTTGACCCGGGCACGCTACGAGCGTGGGAAGCCGGCAAACGGCAGCCCCAGCGTGAATATTTGACGACAGTCAAGGCAGCCTTGAATGCCGGAAGCAGCTGATAGCTACCCGACTCGTTCCCGACGGTTTATCCGGGAAGCTGATACACCACCGGGTCGCCTCGGGGGATGTCGCAAGCAGCTATCGCTGCCTGCTCGGTTTGACCCCGGAATGCTCCAGGTGGGATAGCGGACGTCAGCGGCGAGGAAAATACCTAAAGGGTCGACGCAGCCTTGAAGGCCGCAGGTCGCTATTCAGGAAGGTCGTAATCTTGCGTCGAGTCGAGTCGCAGACGTTGGACGCGGCATCAGTGGACGCGATACGCGTTCGAATCTCGGACGGGTGTCGTTCCTGAGTGGACTCAACCTGTGCCGGGCGAAGTGCCAGCGGCCTCCGGTCGCGGCAACGCCGCTTAAATAACCCGCTGCTACCCCTGCATCCAACGAGACGCGATGGGTCCGAAGCGCTAACATACCGCACGCATGCGCTGGACTTGGATTCTTCGAAACCGTGTGTTGCTCGAGGTTCGGCATACGTGGCCTTTCTTTCTGTTCTTCGCTGGCCCAGCCGTGGCTTGTCTGCTGGCCGTGGGCGCCGGGGAATTGTGGGACCACGGCGTCGCGGATCAAGTGCGCTACTTCGGCACTTGGCTTCAATTGTTCGGCATAGCGCTCGTGGCGCAAGGTGTGCGCGAGCTGCGACGCCAGTTTGGTCGACCGACCGTGTTCGCGGCGATGCGTGCGCGAGTGCATGCGATTTTTCATAGCTTTAAGGCGCAGCATCACGTCGCCCTTACCGGCGTTGGTGCTATCGGTTTTGCTGGTTCGGCCGCCCTGGCATATGGCCGTGTCGGCGGAACCATTGAGCAGCAGTTGGATGGC
>JBBQSP010000056.1:0-34070 GCA_038213735.1 Vicinamibacterales bacterium
CTGATGCCCGGCGCGCAGGGCTGGCAGCCCGTCCACGTGGTCTCCGAATTGGATGGCACGAGATCATTTGCGCTCTTTGAGGCGCGCTAGGCAGACGCCACGAACCGGGCGGCGTCAATCGCCAACGCCGCGCACACACCCCAGGCAAACATCCGCCACCGAACATCTTCACGCGCCAACCATTCAGCCATGCCGCCGGCTGCAAGCACGACGACCAGCGGCACCATGACCAGGAAGTCGGCGATGGCGTGCGGTGAGCCGACGGTCGAAGCCGCCAACGGAGCGACTGCGAGGCCCGCCAGCAAGAGCAGTGTCATCGGCGTCAACCCGCCTCGCAGCCGCTGGGACAGGCCGGCCACGAGCGCGGCCACCGTCGCGAACAGGAACGGCGATGTTCCGCGCAGGGGCAACGTCGGCGAAGCCGGGCTGTCCAGGAAGAGCCACGACGGATCGAAGAATCCCCAGTAGAGCGACAAGCGCGTGCCCAGGGTGTTCCAGTTCACAAAGGCCAGGACGCCATCAAGGGGCGAGCGCAGGTGGGCGGCGTGGATTGCCCAGCGGCCGAACGTATCGGGGTAGGCACTGGGGTTCGCCGCGAACCAGGCGGCGGCAACGACGAGCGGAACCAGAAATGCCGCAGCCGGAACGGCCAGGCTCGCCGCACCGCGACGTCCGGACAGCCAGATGGCCAGCAGCGTAACCAAGAGGAGAAATCCCATGGTCCACGGGGCCGACGGATGGGTGAAGGCCCCGATCCCCAGGGCCAGCCCTCCGGCAACTGCGTGGCGCCGATCGCCGCCGTCGAAGTAGGCCGCCATGGCCAGCAACCACGCGAGGACGAACGGCAAAGGATAAATCGCGTCAACGCCTGTTCGCGCGAACACGAAATGGGCCGGCGTGATCATCAGAAGCAACGCCGCGCAGACCGCCAGCGGCGTGGATGCCAGGAGCCGCCGGCAGAGCACGAAGATCAACGCGACGTTGAGGGCGCCAACACTGGCTGCCGCCAGGCGGCCGGCGGTTTCTGGCGATGTCACGAGGCGCAGCAGCGCCGTGAAGTACACGGCCACCGGCTGCAGCCAGCGTTCGTCGCTCACGTGAAAGAACAGGGGATAGCCGTCAGCCCGAATGCCCGTCGATGTGGCCTGGTGCAGTAGTTCGGTTTCAGCGGGTGAAAGAGGCGAGTTGCCGCGAATGGCGTAGAGGCCAAACGCCACAATGGCCAGGAGTCCCGCGGTGGCAGTCGACCGGAGGCGAGTGCTCAAGATGAAGGTGAGTAGATGGTGCGCGCTGGTGGATTCGAACCACCGACCCCCGCCGTGTGAAGGCGGTGCTCTACCGCTGAGCCAAGCGCGCGGCCAGACCAAGGATCATAGCATAACGCCGGGCCGGCTCAGACCGTGCCGAACAGCCGATCGCCGAAGTCGCCAAGGCCGGGCACGATGAACTTGTGGGCATCGAGCTCGCGATCGACCACCGGCGTGAAGATGGGAACCGCGGGGTATGCCTTCTCGACCGCGGCCACGCCCTCGGGCGCGGCGACAATGCACACCAGCCGCAGGTGGCGCGCGCCCGCGCGGGTCAGCATGTCGAGCGCCGCAACGGCACTGCCGCCGGTGGCCAGCATGGGATCGATCAACAGCACGTAACTGTTCTCGATGCCGGGCGGCAGCTTGGCGTAGTACTGCGATGCCACCGCCGTGCGTTCGTCGCGTTGCAGCCCGAGGTGACCGACGCGGGCGTTGGGCACGAGTTCGAGCAGACCTGGGAGCATGCCGAGGCCGGCCCGCAACACCGGGGCCATCACCACGTCGGCCGCCAGACGCCGGCAGGGCGACGGCCCGAGCGGCGTCTCGACGGTCGCGTCGGCCATGGGGACATCGCGCAACGCCTCGGCGCCCAGCAGCACGCTGATGCGGTTGGCCAACGACCGGAAGCGCTCAGGCGAGGTGCGCGCGTCGCGCAGCTCTGCGAGGCAGTCATGGACCAGTGGGTGAGTGACCAAGTGCAACACGGGGAGGAAGCTTACAGGAGATCAGGAGTTGAGGAGTAACTTTGGTACAATCCAGCCTCCATGCGGTTCCGCACTCCGACTGCCGGTCTCGCCCTGATCCTGGCCGCCTCCGTGCTCCTCCCGGTCCTGTCGGCCCGGCAGGCGACCGAGGTCTCGCTGATCGTGGCCAACGGCATCGTTCTCACGGTCGATGGTGGCCGGCGCATCCTGAACCCGGGGTCGGTTGCCATCAACGGCACGCAGATTGTCGCCGTCGACACACCGGCGGCCATTTCGGCCCGCTACCGCAGCGCCGACACCATTGATGCCACTGGCAAGGTGGTCATGCCCGGGCTGATCAACACGCACACCCACGCCGCGATGGTGATGTACCGCGGCCTCGGTAACGACCTCGCCCTCATGGATTGGCTGCAGAAGTACATCTTCCCGGCCGAGGCGAAGACGGTGTCGCCGGAGTTCGTGCGAGTGGGCACGCGGCTCGCGCTGCTCGAGATGATTCAGTCGGGCACCACCACCTTTGCCGACATGTATTACTTCGAGGAAGAGGTCGCGCGCGTCACCAAGGCGGCGGGCGTCCGCGGCGTCCTGGGGCAGACGGTGATTGAGTTCCCCGTGCCAGACGCCAAGACGCCGGCCGACGCCTTGAAGCGAACGGAGGCGTTTGTCCGGGAGTTCGCGCAGGACGATCTGATCACGCCGTCGATTGCGCCGCACGCCGTTTACACGCTGGATGCGGCGACGCTGACCGCCGCCAGCGACCTGGCCAAGCGACTCAATATCCCCATTCAGATTCACCTGGCGGAAACCTCGGCCGAGATTGGCCAGTCGCAAGAGCGGCACAAGCAGCGCCCGGTCGCCCTGCTCGACCGCCTCAAGTTCTGGGCGCCAATCACGATTGGCGCCCACGGGGTGTGGATCAACGCCGAGGAGATCGCACTGCTCAAGTCCCGCAACGTCGGGATTTCGAACAACCCCGAAAGCAACATGAAGCTCGCCAGCGGTACCGCGCCGGTGGTCGCCTACCGCCAGGCCGGCGTCAATGTCGGCCTGGGCACCGACGGCGCCGCCAGCAACAACGACCTCGACATGTTCGAGGCCATGCGGCAGGCCGCCTTCCAGCAGAAACTGGTCACCATGGACCCGCGCGTAATCAGCGCGCCCGAGGCCCTGGAGATGGCCACCATTGGCGGGGCCCGCGTGCTCGGCCAACAGGCGCGTATTGGGTCGCTCGAGCCCGGCAAGCGCGCGGACCTCATCGTCGTGGGGATGTCGCGGCCGCGACAGACGCCGCTGTTCGATCCCGTGTCGCAGGTGGTCTACGCATCGCGCGGCGACGACGTCGAGACGACGATCGTGAACGGGAAAGTGCTGATGCGCGACCGCAAGATGCTGACGCTGGACGCAGCCGCGGTGCTACGCGAGGCCCGCCAGGCGGCGGATCTGGTGCGCAAGGCCGTGCAGTAGTCGGTGTCGAAGAGGCGTAGTTCGGCGGCTTATTCGAGAACGCCGATGTACGGCAGGTTGCGATACTGCTCGGCGTAGTCGAGGCCGTAACCGACGACGAAGCGGTCTTCGATAGTGAAACCGACGTAGTCCACCCTGACGTCGATTTTTCGCCGGGAGGGCTTGCTGAGCAGGCAGGCGGTGCGCAGCGACCGCGGCCCGCGCGCCTGGAGGATTTCCTGCAAATAGTGCAGGGTCAGTCCGGTGTCGACGATGTCCTCGACGATGATCACGTCGCGGCCCTCGAGCCCGGAGTCGAGGTCCTTCGACAGACGGACTTCGCCGGTGGACGTGGTGCCGGTGCCGTAGCTGGAGCAGGCCATGAAGTCGATGGTGACGTGGCCCTCCATGGCGCGAATCAAGTCGCCGAGGAAGAGGAACGCGCCCTTGAGGACGCAGACGAAGTGCAGTTGCCCGGACGGACTGTCCTGCCGGATTTCGCGAGCAAGGTCGGCAATGCGCGCCGACAGTTCTTCCTGGTCGATCAAGACAGTGGGGGTGGCACTGGGCATGGCGGAAAAGACTAACACGAACGGGAATGCATGAAGGCGTTTGACATCATCACCGAGACCGAGGCGCGGAGCCTGGAGATTGGTTCGAGCGTCACGCTGAAGCCGGGCGGGCACGTCACGCCACTGGCAGCCGACACGTTGGCGGCGCGCCGGATCACCGTACACCGCGGCGTGGCCGAGGCCAGTCTCGATGGACTGGCGCCGGTGGCGGCCGTGCGCGCCGTGGCGATTGGCAGCGACCATGGCGGCGTCGCCCTCAAGGCGGCGCTGCGCGACTACCTGCGCCAGAAGGGCCTGAGCGTCCTCGACATCGGCACCGATGGTCCAGACGCGGTGGACTATCCCGACATCGCGGCGCAGGCCGCCCGCCTGGTTGCCCGCAAGGAAGTTGACGCGGCCATCGTCATTGACGGCGCCGGGATTGGGTCGGCCATCGCGGCTAACAAGATCCATGGCGTGCGCGCGGCCGTGTGCAACGACAAGACCATGGCCCGCTACGCGCGCGAGCACAACGGCGCCAACGTGCTCACGCTCGGCGCGACGCTGGTCTCGGCAGACGAGGCCAAGGCCATTGTCGATACCTGGATCGGCACGCCCATGGGCGAGGCGCGCTACCTTCGCCGGCTGGCCAAGATTCGCGCGCTGGAGAAGACGCAGTGACCGATTATCGCCGTGTCATCGAACTGATTCTCGAGGAACTGGCCCGCGCTGGTGCCGTCGCACCGACGCGCTGCGCCTGTCACGGCTTTACGTTCGATTGTTGTCCTGACCGCGTCCGGCACGTTCTCGACGCCGGCGCCACCCGCCTGGGCCTGCATGCGGCCGACGGCGGCGCCCAGGGCCTGCCGGGGTTGATCGACCACACCTTGCTCAAGCCCGACGCCACCGCGAAGGAGATCGAGCAGCTTTGCAAGGAGGCCGCCGAGTGGAAGTTCGCGACCGTATGCGTCAACCCGACGTGGGTCGCGCTGTCGGCCGGCCTGCTGCGCGGCTCCGGGGTTGCGGTGTGCTCGGTGGTCGGGTTCCCGCTCGGCGCCACCACGCCTGACGTCAAGCAGTTCGAGGCGCGGCGCGCCATTTTCGACGGCGCCTCTGAGATCGACATGGTGATCAACGTGGGCGCGCTCAAGTCGGGCGACATTCGCCTGGTCAGCGACGACATTCGCGGCGTCGTGTCGGCCTGCCATGCCGCCGGTGCCGGCAGCAAGGTCATCATCGAGACGGCGCTCCTGACCGATGAGGAGAAGATCACCGCCTGCACGTTGTCGAAGGCCGCTGGCGCCGATTTCGTGAAGACCTCCACCGGGTTTGGCCCCGGCGGCGCGACGGCCGCCGACGTCGCCCTGATGCGCCGGATCGTCGGTGACGACATGGGCGTGAAGGCGTCGGGCGGGGTCCGCGACCTGGAACAAATGAAGGCGATGGTGGCGGCCGGCGCCACCCGCATCGGCGCCAGCGCCGGCGTGCGGATCGTCAAGGAGTCGCGTGGTGAAGCCGGGGCAGGAAAGGCGAGCGGGTATTGATGCGGCTCGGCGTCACGTGCCTGCTGGCGCTGCTGGTGTCGGTGCCGGCGGCGGCCCAACCCTCCGAACGGCTGCCGTGGTTCGCAATTGATTTGCACGGCGCGTGGGTGGGCTTGCCCACCGCCGAGGGCTGGGTGCCCACTGTCACCGAGACGACGCCCCTGCCCGGCAAGGCCTGGGGCGTGGCCGGCGGCGCCACCGTCTATCCATTGAAGTTAGGCGTCATGACCCTGGGCCTTGGCGTCGCCATGCACACGGGCAAGAGCACGAGCGACGCCCTGACCTCGACCACCACGACCGGTACCACCGAAACGACGGTGCCGACCACCACGACGGTGACGACGCAAATCACGAGCATGCTCCCGCAAGTCTCGATCAACTTCGGGCATCGGCTTGGCTGGAGTTATCTCAGTGCCGGTTATGGCCGGTCAAAGGTCGCCAGCAGCGCCGCCGCGTTCGGCACGCAGCCAGCCCAGGCAGTCCCCGAGGCGTGGAACGGCGCCCTCAATTTCGGCGGGGGAGCCCGGTGGTTCATGAAGCCGCACCTGGGCGCGGGATTTGACGTGCGCTTTACCAAGTTGGGCTCGCGTGCCGCAACCGAGACACTGCCGTCGGCGAAGCGGACGCAGATGCTGACGATTAGCGTGGGGATTTCGGTCCAGTAGGTGAGGGCGAGGCCTTCGGCCTCGTGGGGGTCGTGAGCTGCGCTCACTCCTGGGGCTCGGGCTTCGCCCTTCGTAGGGCTCGCGCCTTCGGCGCTGGTGGGGGGAGGGTTGGAGCGGGAGACGGGGATCGAACCCGCGACATCGAGCTTGGGAAGCTCGCGTTCTACCGCTGAACTACTCCCGCTCAGCGAATTGAATTCTAGCAGACGGGCGGACTAAAGTCCGCCCCTACGATCGGGCCCAAGACCCGGGTATCCTCCCCACGAGCGCCGGTAGGCGTGAGCCCTGACAAGCGCCGGAGGCGCGAGCCGGACGAGTGGCCGGAGGCCACGAGCCCCATAGCGCGGCGAAGCCGCGCTACCGCCGGATAATCCCCAGGATCTCATCGCGGCGCTTCTCCATGATCTCGGGGGTCAGGCCTTCGAGATTCAGGCGCAGCAACGGTTCGGTGTTCGACTGGCGGACGTTGAAATGCCAGTCGGGGAACTCCGCGGACACGCCGTCGAGCGTGTAGACGTTGCCGTGGGCGTAGCGCTTCGCCAGTTCCTGGATCTTCTGGTTGGCGATTCCCATGTTGGCGACTTTCGTGTTGATCTCGCCCGAGATGAAATACTTTTCGCGCAGCGGCTGCAACAGGTCGCGCAGCGACAGGCCCTTCTTGGACATCAGGTCGAGGATCATCAAGGCCGGGATGAACCCGTTGTCGGCGAAGAAGTTGTCGCGGAAGTAGTAGTGGCCGGTGACCTCGCCGCCGAACACCGCGTTCTCTTCGCGCATGCGGCGCTTGATGAAGGCGTGGCCGACGCGGTTCATCAGGGCCGTGCCCTGGTACTTCGCGACGATGTCCTTCACGGCGTAGCTGGCGCGGACGTCGTAGATCACCGTCTGGCCGGGCGTCTTGAGCAAGAACGCTTCGGCGAGCAGGGCCGTAATGAAGTCTCCGGCAATGAACTCGCCGCTGCCGTCGATGAAGAACACCCGATCGGCGTCGCCGTCCCAGGCAATGCCGATGTCGGCCTTCTGCGCGATCACGGCGGCGGTGATGTCCGCGCGGTTCTCCTCGATCAGCGGGTTCGCCTCGTGATTGGGGAACGTGCCGTCAACCTCGAAGCACAGGCGGGTGGTCTTGCAGGGCAGGCGATCGAACAGGCGCGGCGCCACCAAGCCGGCGACGCCGCTGCCGGCGTCGAGCACCACGTTGAAGGGCTTGAGCGACGCCTCGTCCACGAACGACAGGACGTGCTCGATATAGCGGTCCATGATCTCGCGCGGCTCGACCGTGCCGCGGATCGCCGGCGGCGCGGGAATGGCGCCGGCCAGGATCATTTCCTTCATCTCCTTGATGCCGGCCTCGCCGCTCAGCGGGAAGGCCTCGGCTCGCACCATCTTGCAGCCGTTGTACTCTCCGGGATTGTGGGAGGCGGTAATCTGCGCGCCGCCGTCGAGGCCGTCGGCCGCCACCGCGTAGTACATCTGGTCGGTGCCGAGCAGGCCGTAGTCGAAGATCGTGCCGCCCTGCAGGGTGGCGCCGTCGATGAACGCCGCCGTCAGCGACGGCGACGACACGCGCATATCACGCGTCACCGCGTACTGGCCGGGACCCAGGTAGGCGATGAACGCCCGGCCCAGCTGGTGGAACAGCTCCTCGGTGATCTCCGACGGGTAGAGACCGCGAACGTCGTACGCCTTGAAAACGGATGGGTTGATCATAGTGTGGTGTAGTCAGTCAGCTGCGTCTTGTCGCCAATCACGGAGGCGGCCTTCAGCACGGCGTTGCGGCCGATGTGGCAGTTGCGGCCGATGATGGGGCCGTGGACCACCGCGCTCTGCCCGATGCGCGTGTTCGGCCACACGATGGTGTTCTCGAGATCGGCCGATTCTTCGACCAGCACGGACCGACCGAGAACGGTATACGGGCCAATCCGCGCGCCGCTCTTGACGTGGGCGCCGGCGTCGATGAAGCACGGGGCCGCCAGGATCGCGCCGTCTTCGATGCGCGCCTCCGGTGACACGATCGGCTGGCTACGGTCGGCGCCCGCAAACACGCCGGCGGCGAACTTGCCGTCGAACATGTCGTGATGCACCTGGATGTATTTTTCAGGCGTGCCGATGTCGATCCAATAGCCGCGATCGATGTACGCCGCGAACATGTCCTGCCGCTCAATCAGCGACGGGAAGTACGCGCGCTCGATCGAATACGAGACATCCTTCGGGATCCGGTCGAACGTGTCGGGCTCGAGCACGTAGATGCCAGCGTTGATCGTGTCGCAGGTAATCTCGTCGGGGTTCGGCTTCTCGACGAAGCGCCGCACACGGCCGTCGCTCTCGGTCTCCACCAGGCCGTAGGCGGTCGGGTTCTCGACCGGTGTCAGCACGATGGTGGCCTTGGCTTGGCGCTCGCGGTGAAGCCGCACGACGGCGTTCACGTCGACGCTGGTCATGACGTCGCCGTTGAAGACCACGATCGTGTCGGTGACGTTCTGGGCGGCATAGCGAATGGCGCCGCCGGTGCCGAGCGGCGCCGGCTCGACCACATAGCGCAAGTGCACGCCGGAGCCCGCGCCGTCGCCGAAGACCTCTTCAATACGGCGAGGCTGGTAATTCAGGCTCAGGATGACCTCGTCGATCTCCGGGACCTGCTTGAGCTGGTCGATCTGGTAGTGGAGAAAGGCGCGGTCGAAGATCGGGACAACGGGCTTGGGGGTGTGCAGGGTGAGCGGGCGCAGCCGCGTGCCCTTGCCCCCGGCAAGGAGGATGGCCTTCATGACAAACTTCCATGTTACACGAGCGAGGGGTAGAATGGCCGCGGGTAGACATGAACCTCCCGAACAGCCTAACGGTCGCACGCATTTTCCTGGTGCCGGTGCTGGTTTCGGTCCTGCTGACGAAATTTGAGGGCCGGCTCGTCGTTGGTCTTCCTGTCGAGCTGGTCGCGGCCGCGATTTTCGGCCTCGCGTCGCTCACCGACTGGCTCGACGGCTACCTCGCGCGGCGGCGCCATCAGGTGACCGCCCTTGGCCAAATCCTGGATCCCCTCGCCGACAAGCTGCTGATCTCCGCGACGCTGATTTCGCTCGTCCAGCTCGGCCTGGCGTCGGCCTGGATGGTGGGCGTGATCATCGGCCGCGAGATTGCGGTCACGGCGCTGCGAAACGTGGCCTATTCACGCGGCCTGGCCATGCCCGCGTCGGGGCTAGGCAAGTTGAAGATGGCGTCGCAGGTCACCGCGATCCTGCTCTTGATCCTGGGCTGGGAACGGATGCCGCTGTTGCTGTGGCTGGGGCAGGCGGCGCTATGGGTCGTGTTACTGGCCGCCGTGGTCTCTGGCGTGGATTACTACCGCGACTTCCAAGGCGCCATGGTCAGTCGGGCCGCGAAGGTGGCCGACTTCGCCGCGGCGAAGTCGGCCAGGGCCAAGGAAAAGGAAAAGAGAGTCAGCTAGGTCCGCGCGCCTCTTACCGTCGCGGGACGGCGAGATCGGTCAGCTCCACCACGTCCCGCGTGGTCGTCACAATCAACTTCGCCGACGTCGCCGATGGGTCGGTCACGATTGCCTCGGCAATGTGAACGAGAGGCTTGCCGTCCCTGCGGTCGCGATAAATCGCGTAGCGCGCGCCGACCACAACGCCGTCGGCGGTGCCACGGGCAATCGACAGCGTATCGCCGCCGCCAAACAGCTGGCGGCCCTCCCGACCCGGAAGAATCTGCACGCGCTCGGTGAAATCCGGGGCCGGCATCAAGGCATCTGGCGTCGGCAGCACCGGTTCAACGTACGGCGCCAGGTAATCGTCCGGCTCGATCGCGACGCACGCGTGGTCGACACGGGCCAGGGCGTTGAACTCGTCGAGGGCTGTGACCGTGACCCAGCCAACGGTCATGATCGGCACGTAGCCGCCTTCTTTCGGCAGGATCGCTTGCCGGCCATAAGGAAGCCGGCGGACCAGGTAGCGCTGGCCGACGGCCAGGCCGTCTTCGGGCTGGCGTGGGAGCACCGCGACGTCGTCGCGATTGAGCGCGAGTCGAATTTCGGGGTGGTGGGCACCGGCAATGCGCAGGCGCGGCGTGGGCAAGGCCGGCACGAGCATATCCGTGCACATCACGTGCGCGGGCAGCGTGGTGTGCAGAACGAGACTGGGCTTCGATTGGGCCCAGGCGGGTGTCGCCGCCATCAGGGTAATAGCGGTAAATACAACGCGGACGCGCATATAACTGGCCTACTTTCCGGCGGGTGGGCCGCCTTTGAGCTCCGCGACGCGTTTCTGCGCCAGTTCGAGAAATTCGCTCTTCTCAAACTCCAGGAGCAAGCGTTCATAGTAGGGGAGCGCTTCCGCTTTCTTATCGGTTCGATACAACGATTCCGCTAGATGGTAATACACCGCATCCCGGCTGCTGAAGGCCGGGTCGTTCTTGAGCAATTCCTTGAACCGATCGATGGCGCCCGGGTCCCATTTCACGCGGAAATAGTAGAACCCGACCCGGTACTCGGCTTCGCTCAAGCGGTCGCGGGCGGCGCGTTCCATCGAGCGCGCCTCGGACATGAGCGAGCTGTTCGGGAACCGCTGCAGGAAGATTTCGATCTCCTTGATGGCGTCCTTGGTTGCCGACTGGTCGCGCTCGGGCGCCAGCATCTGTTCCATGAACGACTTGGCGATCTGCAGCTGCGCGTAGTCGGCGCGCGCGTGAGTGGGGTAGAAGGTGAGGAACTCGCGGAATTCGTTGGCGGCGAGCAGCAGCGATTCGGTGGTGTCCTCCCCAATGTAGGTGTCGCCGAGCGCGAGCTTCGCGTCGGGGCGAAACGGGCTTTGCGGATAGTTGTCGACCAGGTTGCGCAGATACTCGCGCGAGTTCAGCCACTTGCGTTCCTTGGCCGCCCCGACGCCGCGTTCGTACAGGAACTTGTCGGCGTCCACCGTTCCGGGGGGAAGGTCGCCTTGCTTCGCCGCGCATCCGCCCGCCAGAGCGGCCGCCAGCGCCAGCGCTGTCACCAATCGCATTGCACTCATGCTTTCGTCGCTTCCATCCATCGCCACATGGCCCGAAGACCCTCTTCGAGCGTCACCGACGGCGCAAACGCCAGGTCCTGCCTGGCCCGTGTCGTGTCGGCGTAGGTATCGCGCATATCGCCCTTTTGGGGGCCTTGCTGGTCGATCACAACCTTGCGGCCGGATACCTTGGCCAGCAGGTCGAACACTTCCTTCAGGGACACGCGCGACCCCCCGCCAATATTGTAGACGCGCCCGGGCACTCCGCGGACGGCGGCCGCGGCGGTTGCCGCCGCCGCATCAGCCACAAACGTGAAATCACGGGTCTGCAGGCCATCGCCGAATTGGATCAGCGGCTGGCCGTTCAGAATGGCGGTAAAGAATCGGTTGAAGCCCATGTCGGGCCGCTGGCGGGGACCGTACACCGTGAAGTAGCGCAGCGAGACCGCCGGCACACCGTAGTTCACGAAATACAGATGGCACAGTTGCTCGGCCGCCAGCTTGGTGACGCCGTACGGAGAGACCGGCTGGGGCAGCGCCGTCTCGATCATCGGCATGGCCACATCGTCGCCGTACACCGACGAACTCGAGGCGTAGACCAGCCGCTCGATGGGCTTGGTCGCACAGGCTTCGAGCAACGCTTGCGTCGAGTCCACGTTCAGGCCGGTGTAGACCTGGAACTCCTTGCCCCAACTCCGGCGCACTCCGGCCTGGGCGGCCAGGTGGAACACATGGGTGATGCCGTCAAGCGCGGCGTTCAGGTCGACTTCGCGCAGGTCGCCTTCGATGAAGTCGAAGCCGGCGCGGCCGCGCAGGTTCTCGAGGTTGCGCTCCTTCAGTGGGCGCGGGTAGAAGTCCGTAAAGGCGTCGATGGCGCGCACGCTTGCCCCCTGCTCGAGCAAGCGCTCGCTCAGGGTCGAACCGATGAAACCCGCTCCGCCGGTGACCAGTGCCTTCATGCGAACAAATCCATTAGCCGATCCGGCAGGCGTGCCGGGCGCCCCGCCGGACCGATGGTGGCGTGGACCGTGTGACCGACAGCAAGCGTCATGCCATCCGCCGGCCGTGCCACCTCGTAATCGAACTGGATCCGAACTGGAGACACCAGGCTCGCACGGGTCCGAATTTCCAGCTCATCGTCATATCGCGCGCTTTGCTGGTACTTGCACTGCGCCTCGATCACGGGCAGCTGGAAGCCGTCGGCTTCCATGTCCCGGTAGGTCCACCCGGTTTCACGCAGCCAGTCGGTGCGGCCCACTTCGAACCACACCAGGTAGTTGGCGTAATAGACCACGCCCATCGTGTCGGTTTCGGCATAGCGCACGCGCACGACCGAGGCGCTGGTGCGTGGCGTCACCGGCCGCCGCCACGAGCGGCGTGCTCCGCGGCATTCTTGAGCGCGCGCGCGGCGGACGCGGGGTCGCCGCTGCCGAAAACCGCCTGGCCGGCAACCAGCCACTCCGCGCCCGCGGCGACCACCTCCGCCACGGTGCCGAGGTCCACGCCGCCGTCCACTTCAATAGGCGCCGCCGTGTTGCCGACGCGATCGAGCAGCGCGCGCACGGCGCGAATCTTGGCGACGCTGCGCGGTATGAACACCTGGCCGCCAAAACCGGGATTGACCGACATCACCAGGACGAAGTCGACATCGCCGGCGATCTCTTCGATCGCCGAAACCGGCGTCGACGGGTTGAGCACCACGCCGGCCTTCGCGCCAAGCTTCTGGATCTGGCTGATCGTCCGGTGGAGGTGCGGCAACACTTCCACATGCACCGACACCATGTTGGCGCCGGCCTCGATGAACGGTTCGATGAACCGATCCGGGTCGGTGATCATCAGGTGGACGTCAAGCGGCAGCGTGGTCGCCTTGCGTAAGGACTTCACCACCGGCACGCCGAGGGTGAGATTCGGGACGAAGTGACCGTCCATGACGTCGACGTGGATCTGATCGGCGCCGCCGCGCGTGACGGCCTCGATGTCGCGGCCAAGCGCCGCGAAGTCCGCCGACAGGATGGACGGCGCAAGGCGAATCGCTGGTCGAAGGATCATCGACTGACCTCGAGGGCGATCGGGTCGCCGGGGTGGACCTGGTAGCCGCCCGCCGGCGCCTGCCGCACGACCACGCCAGGCGGAATCGACGATGCGGTGGCCTGCGCGGTGATGGACACGCGGAAACCGCGCGTGCGCATGACGTCGGCCGCACGGTCGCCGTTCAGGCCGATTAAGTCGGGCATCACGTACGTGGCGCGATCCTCCCCGCGGTTGACCAGCAGGCGGATTTCAGACGTTTCGGTCGCGGGTGGCGGGTCTTGCGCCACGACCACGTCGGGCGGGTAGAGCGCCGAGCGGATCTCCGTGACGGCGCCGATTGACAAGCCGTCCTGGGCGACGCGGATTTCAGCCGACCGCTGGGTCTCGCCGAGCAGGCTCGGCGCGCGCGCGATGCGGGCGCCGTCGCTCAGCACCACCCGTACGCTGCGCTGGCGGCGCGCAGCTGAACCGGAAGCGGGGTCCTGGAGCAATACGTGCCCTGCGGGCACCTTTGGATCGGGCCGCTTGACCGGGTCGATCCGCAGGCTCAAGTCGAGGGGAGCGGCCAGGGCGGTGGCATCGGCGAGCGAGACACCTACGAGATTGGGCACCGTGACCTGCCTGGCGCGCACGGCCACGCGCATGGCGATGGCGGCAAAGACGAGAAAGGTCACCGCAAGGGCCCCTGCCAGCAGCAGGACCTTGCCGAAGCCCCAGACTCTGGTTCCAAGCGGCATGGACAACACGCAATGGTACTACAGGCACCATGCGCGGCGGGTCAGGACCGATCCGAAGAAGGCTTCGAGGCCGTCGCGAAAGGGCCATGTCTGGTGCACCCGCGTTTCCGAGAATTCTGGACAGGTGGCAAGAAAGGCCGCCACCACCTGCTGGTTCTCGTCCGGTTCGCTCGAGCACGTGCTGTAGACGATCGACCCGCCTGGGCGAACCAGTGCGGCGGTGCGCTGCAGGAGCAGCACCTGGGTGGCCGCGAGCCCGGGCAGGTCGGCCTCGGAGATGCGCCACCGGATGTCGGGGTCACGCCTGACGGTGCCGAGGCCCGAGCACGGCGCGTCAACCAGGATTCGGTCGAAGCTCTCGTCCTTGAACGGGAGCGGCCCCGAGACGGGCACTTGGACGACGCGGACGCGCGATAGGCGGCATCGCGACAGCGTTTCGGTCAGCACCCGCAGTCGATGGCGGCGGACATCGGTTGCCACCACCAGGCCCGTCGAACCGGTGTCGGCCGCGAGCAGCACGGTCTTGCCGCCAGGCGAGGCGCACAGATCGAGGATGCGCTCGCCTCGCTCGGCTGCCACCAACTCGCCGATTAGTTGAGAGGCCTCGTCCTGCACCAGGCAGCGGCCTTCGCGAAACGCCCGCGTGGCCAGGGCCGGCCCCGCCGTGACGAGCAACCCGTGCGTGGCGTACGAGGTCGGCTGCGTCTCCACGCCATCGGCTGACAGCTCCTCGGCGAGGGCTGCGCGTGATGCGAGGGTCCGGTTGGGCACGAGGCACACCGCCGCGGCGCGGTTGTTGAACTCGAGCCAGCGTTCTGTGTCGGCGACGCCGTGGCGGCGCAGCCACCGCTCGATCAGCCACTCCGGATGCGAATGCACGATCGCGAAATAGCCGGCCATCGCCGCCAGGCCGGCAGCCTCGCTGGGCCGATCCGGCCACGTCAGCCGCTGCCGCTCGCGGTTGAGCGCACGCAGGACCGCATTCACCAGGCCGGTCGCACTCGTCTTGCCGCCTCGGCGAGTCAGGTCCACGGCGTCGTTGATGACCGCGGACGAGGGGGTCCGCGTCAGGTACACCAGCTGGAACGCGCTCATCCGCAGAATGTCGCGGACCAGGGCGTCCAGCCGGGCGAGCGGCCGCGTCAGCCGCAGCGACAGCTGGTAGTCGAGCGCCGCGCGCATGCGCAGCGTGCCGGTGACGATCTCGAGCAGCAGGGCCCGGTCGCGCTCGTCGGTCAACGGCTTGCGAACCCGATCGACGGCTTCGCCCATGTCGAGCCGCTCGTCGTCTATCTGGCGAAGCGCATCGAGGGCGGCACGACGCGCAGGGGCAATCATGGCGTCGAGAAACGCGCGCCGGGTTTCAGCAGGGGACTGGCCATCGCATCGCGCGCGTTCATCACCCGCTTGCCTTCGAGCTGCAGGTCGAGAATCTCGAGTGCAGCGTCGGCACACGCCACGTGCAGGCCGTCGGCCGCCGATGCGGCGAGAATGGTGCCAGGCGGCGCGGATGACGGCTGTGTCGACAACCGTGACCGGTGGAGGATGAAGCGCGTCCCATCCAGGAACGCGTACGCGTGCGGCCACGGCCACAGGCCGCGGATCAAGTTGTGGAGATCACGGGCCGGCCACCGCCAGTCGATCGCGCCTTCCGCCTTGGTCAGCTTCGGCGCGTAGGTCACGAGCGACTCGTCCTGCGGCGTCTCGGCGGCCCGGCCGTGCTCGATCTCGTCCAGGGTCGCGACGAGGAGTGCCGCCCCGCGCACCGCCAACTCCGCCTCGATGGTCGTCGTCGTATCGGCATCGCCGATGGGGACCTCGACGCGCGTCAGCATGGGCCCGGCGTCGAGGGCCTTCACGACGCGCATGATCGTGACGCCGGTCACGGCATCGCCACTGATGACGGCGCGATGCACGGGCGAGGCGCCGCGGTAGCGGGGCAGCAGCGAGGCGTGCACGTTGATCAGGCCCAGGCGGGGCGTGGCCAGTAGCCAGTCGGGCAGAATCTTGCCGTAGGCCGCGACCACACCAATGTCAGCAGCCAGCGCGGTGAACGCCTCTTCGAAGACGTCCCGGGCGAGGCGTTCGGGCTGCAGCACCGGCAACTGTAACGACGCGGCGAGTGACTTGACCGCGCCCTCGGTGATCTGTTGGCCGCGGCCGCGTGGGCGGTCAGGCTGGGTGATCACTCCGACCACGGCATGCGGGGAGTGGTGCAGATGCTCCAGTGTCGGCCCCGCGAACGACGGCGTGCCGAAAAATGCCACGCGCAGGCTCATCAGCGGATCACCACTTGCCGGCCTTCGAGAGTTTCTTGACCTTGCGGAGGATCAAGTCGCGCGAGATGCCGCGCAGGCGATCGACAAACAGGCACGACTGCAGATGGTCCATCTCATGCTGCAGTGCGCGCGCCAGCAGTCCCGTGCCCTCGATCTGATACTCCGTGCCCTCGCGGTCGAGGCCCTTCACCACGACCCGCTTCGGGCGTGCCACCGTCGCCGTGAAGCCGGGGATGCTGAGGCATCCCTCCTCCTCGAGCTGCATGCCTTCCCGCTCGACGAACTCGGGGTTGATCATCACCTTCAGAGCCGCGGGGTCGCGTCCCACCGACAAGTCGACCACGAACATCCGCAGCGACACGCCCACCTGTGGCGCGGCCAGGCCGATGCCGGGAGCCGCGTACATGGTTTCAATCATGTCGTTCACGAGGGTGTCGATCTCAGGGGTGAGCGCTTCGACCGGCTTCGCCGGCTCGGTCAGGATCGAGTCCCCGAGCCGCAGGATGGGACGCAGCACGAATCAGGCCCGGACCGCGGCAGGGCGGCGCGACAGACGGCCACGAATCTTGACGCCGGCCGCGGCCACCCGCGCCAGCAGGTCGGTCATTGAGTCGCCGCCAAACCGATCGAGCACCGCGTCGGCGAGCACCAGCGCGACCATCGCTTCGGCGACGACCGCAGCCGCGGGCACCGCGCACACGTCGCTGCGCTCAATCGCCGCCGGCGCTTCTTCGAGCGAGGTGAGATCGACCGACCGCAGCGGCTTCATCAGCGTCGAGATCGGCTTCATGAACCCGGTGACGCGCACTTCCTCGCCGTTGGTCACACCGCCCTCGAGGCCGCCGGCCCGGTTGGTAGGGCGACGCAGCACGGGCTCACCCGCGGCGGCGGCCGCCGAATCGGCGACGATTTCGTCGTGCACCTGCGAGCCGGGACGCCGCGCCCCTTCGACGCCGTCGCCCACGGCCACCGCCTTGATCGCGGGGATGGACATCACCGCCTGCGCCAGGCGTCCGTCCAGCTTCCGGTCCCATTGCACGTAGCTGCCGAGGCCGACCGGCACGTTGCGGACGATGACCTCGAAGGTTCCGCCCAGCGTGTCGCCGGCCTGCTTGGCCGCATCGATCGCCGCGATCATCTGCTGTTCGAGCGCGCGGTCCGTGCATCGTAGCGGCGCCTCGAGGTCGAGCGCCGCCGCCGCCTCGAAGGTGACGTGCATGCCGGACGGGGCCGTCACGCCGCCGATGCCGGTGATGTGGCTGGTCATCTCGCAGCCGATGGCGGCGAGCAGCTGGCGCGCAATCGCACCGGCGGCCACGCGCGCGGCGGTCTCGCGCGCGCTCGCGCGCTCCAGCACATCGCGAATGTCGTCGTGGTCGTACTTGAGCGCGCCCGCCAGGTCGGCGTGGCCCGGCCGTGGACGCACGACGGCCGCGCGGTTGGCGCCGGTCGCCGCGGCCGGAGCCTGCGGCTCCACGTGCATGGTGTTCTGCCAGTTCTCCCAGTCCTTGTTGCGGACCAGCAGCGCGACGGGCGCGCCGGTCGTGCGGCCGCGCCGCACGCCTGACAGCACCTCGGCGCGGTCCGACTCGATCGCCATGCGGCGCCCGCGGCCATAGCCACCCTGGCGCCGCCGCAGCTCGACCGTCATCGCGTCGGTGTCAATCGCCAGTCCAGCCGGCAAGCCTTCGAGAATCGCAACGAGGCCTTGCCCGTGAGATTCCCCGGCGGTCAAAAAACGCAGCATCCGTCTGGTATTCTATACGAAGAATCTGCGATCCCCTGGTGACGCGCGACGCGGTTCTCTCCGCGAATCGTTGAATCGCGCTCGGCCCCGCGTTTGCACTGACCCCGGCATGTTGATGCTCGATCGCTATCTTGTTTCCGGCGGACGCGCGCTCGACCTCGCCACCGGCGTCGGCATTCGCTGGCACGTGCGACGCGGCACGACCAGGCGCATGCCGGCGCTGTTCACGACGCGGGCCCGCGCGTGGTTGATTGACTTCGATCTGCGCGGCCACTCGCGAATGGAGATCTGGGAACGGGTCGTCGATGGGGTCGGCCGTGAACCCGAGCATGGCGCCACGCTTGACGCCTTTCGCGCCGCGCTCGGCGACGCGCGCGATGGACGGCCGCGGGCACTCGACCTCGTGGAGCCGTCGCTGGCGAGTTGGGCGCGCACCCATCGCCTGCTGGCGCGCGAGGCGCGGCTCGCCGGGTTCGTACCGCTCGCGGCCGATGCGCTCGGCGCCGTGCTCGCACAGGGCCGGTGGCGATGGCCGTCGTGGTTAAGGGATCGGTCGATCGTCGTGTTCGCGACCGACGCCCGCCTGTCGCCAGACGCATCGCTGGCGTTGTTCCGGCTCGCGACCAAGGACGCGCGGCCACACCTGGTCGTCCGCGCGGCGACGGGCGACTGCGCCTGGCGGCCCCGAATGTCGCCCGCAGCGTTTCGGGTGCACGAGGGCGGCGTGGACGATCTGGTGGCCGGAGCCGAGGGCCTGATCGATCGCGCTCGCGGACTGCAGGCGGACGGCCGCCTCGTCGATGCGGAAGCCGCGGCACGGTGGAGCGTCCTGCTGACCGAACCCGGCCCCGAGCACACCGCGGCCCGGTGCGCGCTGGCGCGGTGCCTGATCACCCAGCGCCGGCTGCTCGAAGCGCGGGCCGCGCTGCTGTCGGCCGATGGCGCCGAGGCCGACGACTTGCGACGCGAGATCCTGACAGGCCCCACCGACCCGCGAAATGAACCCGCGATGGTCGAGACCTTCATGGAGATCCTGCGCGCGTGCCAGGAGGTGGACGATGCGACGATGACGCTGGCGCGGGTGGCGGCGCTGGTGCAGGAACGGTTGGCGGCCTCCTCGGTGGCCTTCGTGGCACGGCACCATCAGCAACCGCTGCCGGTGGTGCACAGCGGGGCGGAAGCGCCGCGCACCGCTCAACTGGAGATTGCCCTGCGCGTGCTCGATACGGGCGTCGCCGTGGGGCCCACCAACCGCGGACCCGCCGTCGAGGCCGCGTGGCCCGTTCGCTATGGTGCGACGGTGACCGGCGCGCTGTGGTGCCACTGGGCCATTAGCGCCCCAGTCGTCGCGGCGGATAGCGCGGTCATCCTGCGCCTGGCGGCGACCGCCTCGGCGCCGGCGGTCTATGAACTAGTGGAGCGATCGCGCGCACCGGCCGCCGCGAGCGGGCTGGTGCCGGATCTGGTTGGCGACAGCCAGGCCATGCAGGACGTGCGACTGGCGGTAGTCCGTGCGGCCGCGTCGCCGTTTCCCGTCCTGATCGAGGGCGAGAGCGGAGCCGGCAAGGAACTGGTCGCGCGTGCGGTGCACGCCGGCAGCCCGCGGCGGGCCCGCCGCTTTTGTGCGCTGAACTGCGCGGCGCTGACCGACGACCTGGTGGAAGCGGAGTTGTTCGGCCACTCGCGCGGCGCCTTCACCGGGGCTGTGGCCGAACGGGTCGGCCTCTTCGAAGATGCCCAGGGCGGCACGCTCTTCCTGGACGAAGTGGCGGAGCTTGGTCCGCGAGTCCAGGCCAAGCTGCTGCGGACGCTCCAGGAAGGCGAGGTACGCCGGCTGGGCGAGTCGCACCTGCGCAAGGTTGATGCGCGCATTGTGGCAGCCACCAACCGGCCGCTGGCCGCGGCCGTCTCGGCCGAGCAGTTCCGCGCCGACCTCCGCTACCGGCTCGACGTGCTTCGCATCGTCGTGCCGCCGTTGCGGGACCGGCTCGAGGACCTCCCGCCGCTCGTGCGCCACCTGTGGGCCGTGCTCGCCGCCCGCACCGGCAGCCGGGCGGTGCTGTCGCCGTCGGCGCTCGCGGCACTTGGCGCGTACGACTGGCCCGGTAACGTCCGTGAACTGCAGAACGTGCTGGCATCGGTGATGGTGGCCGGGCCCGCGAGGGGCGTGATTGGCGCCAACGGCTTGCCGGGGCACATTACGCGAACCACGGCCTTTCGCAGCCGGGCGACGCTGGCCGAGGCGCGCCGCAGCTTCGAGGTGCATTTCGTGCAGGCCGCGCTGGCCCGTGCCGGCGGCCGCCCGATTGCAGCGGCACGCGAGCTTGGCCTGTCGCGGCAAGGGTTGACGAAGCTGGTAGCGCGGCTCGACCTGCCCCCGCTCGACCGGGCGCGGCCAGTCGACGCATTAGAATGAGCGCGGTGGTTCGTTTCCTCGTCCGGCGGGTATTGCTCACGGTCCCGGTGCTGCTCGGGGTGGCGACCCTTGTTTTCTCGCTGATTCACCTGGTGCCGGGCGATCCCGCGCAGGCGATGCTCGGTGACGGCGCCTCGCCGCAGGACATTGCCGAACTGCGGACCAGCCTCGGACTCGACCGGCCGTTACCATCGCAGTACGCGGCCTTCATGACGAGCGCCGTCAGCGGAGATCTGGGCCGGTCGTTTCGCACGGGTCAGCCCGTGACGCAGATGATCGCGGAGCGGGTGCCGGCCACCGCCGAACTCGCGCTGGCGGCGATGATCGTCGCCATCCTGCTGGCCATCCCCCTCGGCATCGTCGCCGCGGTATGGAAGAACACGTGGGCCGACCACGCGGCCATGACCTTCTCGCTGGCCGGCATTTCCATTCCGAATTTCTGGCTGGGGCCGCTGCTGGCCATTGTCTTTGCGGTGGAGCTCGGGTGGCTGCCGGTGTCGGGGCGAGGGACCCTCGCGCACCTGGTGTTACCCGCCGTGTCACTCGGTCTGGCGCTCTCGGCGATCCTGGCCCGCATGACGCGCGCGAGCCTGCTCGAGGAACTGGGGGAGCTGTACGTCCGCGCCGCGCGCGCTCGCGGTGTGTCGCCGCCGGCGGCCGTTCTCGGGCACGCCCTGCGCAACAGCCTGATCCCACTCGTGACGATCGTCGCGCTGCAGTTTGGCGCGGTGTTGACCGGCGCCGTGATTACCGAGACGATTTTTGCGTGGCCAGGCATTGGCCGGCTGTTGATCCAGTCGATCGGGTTCCGCGACTACCCGATGGTCCAGGGCTGCATCCTGCTGATTGCGGTCACCTATGTGTCGGTGAACCTGCTCACCGACATCCTGTACGGCGTCCTTGATCCGAGGATTCGACTCGAATGATGCGCCTTGGCCTCGTGATCGTCTCGGTGGTGGTGCTGTCGGCGTTGTTTGCGCCGTGGGTGCTGCCGTGGGACGCAAACACCCAGGTGCTGGCCAACCGCCTCGAGGGTCCGAGTTGGCAGCACTGGTTCGGGCTGGATGAACTCGGGCGCGACATCCTGGCGCGCGTGCTGCTCGGCGCCCGCGTCTCGTTGCTCGTTGGCGTGGTGGTGGTCGGCGTGTCGGCGGTCGTGGGCATGGCGGTCGGGGCCGTGTCCGGGTACTACGGTGGCCGCATCGACCAGGTCATTGGCCGCGTCATGGATGTGCTGATGGCCTTTCCCGGCATGCTGTTGGCGATTGCCCTGGTGGCGGTGCTTGGTCCGAGCCTCACCAACGTGGTGCTGGCCCTGGCGGTGATCGGGTGGGTGGGCTACGCGCGCCTGGTGCGAGGCCAGGTGTTGCGCGCGCGCGAGTTCGAGTACGTGGTCGCCGCCCGGGCGCTCGGCGCCAGCACCGCGCGGATCCTCGTGCGGCACGTGCTGCCAACGGCGCTGCCGCCCGTGATGGTGCAGGCCACGCTCGGCATGGCCGGCGCGATGCTGGCGGAGGCCGCGTTGAGCTTTCTCGGGTTGGGCGTCCAGCCACCAACGCCCAGCTGGGGCACCATGATCAACGGCGGACGCGTGCACCTGCTCGACGCGCCGCATCTCACCATTTTCCCGGGATTGTCCCTGGCGATCGTCGTGCTGGGCTTCAACTTCCTCGGCGACGGCCTGCGCGACGCGATCGATCCAAAGAAAGGGGTCTGACCCCTGCGCAAGTTACCCCTCCGCAGGAGCCCTACGGCTGTTGCGCCGCGAGCCGCTGCTTGAACTGAAGCAGCTGGCGATTGTCAGGCTCCGCGGCCAGCGCTTCGTCGATCACGTGTCGCGCCCGCTCGCGATCACCGCCCCGTAGTGCGGCGTCGGCGAGACGCAGCTGCAGCGCCGTGCTCGGTCCGGCTTCGTTGATCGCCCGCTCGAGCCAGCGGACCGCCAGTGCCGGTTCACCGAGCCGCAGCGACATTTCCGCAATCCGCGAACTGACGGCGGCCAGCGGCTTGTCGTCGCCGACGAGCGTCGCGTACTTCATCAGGGCATCGCGGGCGTCCTGGATGCGGCCGTCCCGGCTGGTGACCTCGGCGAGTTGCAGGTAGGCGTCAGGCGGCACCGGCACCCGCGCCACCGCCTGGCGCAATGACCGCTCCGCCGCTTGCCGATCGCCGGCCAACAACCAGGCCCGGCCCAGTTCCGCATGGGTGTCGCTTGTGGCGTCGGACCGGCCGGCAGCCTGCTGCAGCGCTTCGAGCGCCTTGTTGAGCGCGACCCGATCGCCGCGCCGCTCGGCGCTCTTCAACCAGACGTGGCCGAGCGCCGCGTACGCCGACGGTGCTTCGGGAAAGCGCTCAAGGGCTCGGCTCAGGGTTACGACGGCCGCATCCTCGCGCCCGGCGCGCGCCTGGGCCAGGCCGACCGCCACCAGTCGATCGGCCCGCGCCGCGTCGAGTGCGGCGAGCGCTTCCAGTTCGTTGATCGCCCGGGTGTGCTCGCCCTCGAGCGCGTAAACCTCGGCCAGCGCCTCGCGCGGCGCGGTCTGGCCGGCCGGCAACCGGCGCGCGGCCTCTTCGAGCGAACGCCGGGCGGCCGGCAGCTGGTTCTGGTCGCGCAGGACCAGGCCCAGCACGTAATGGGCATCGCCGAACGCGGGGTCCAGCTTGAGCGCCTGCTGCAGGGCCGCCGCGGCCGGATCGAGACGCCCCGCGCGATAGCGGGACAGGCCCAACTTGTAATGGACCCGCGCGTTGCGTTCGTCGAGATTGAGGTACGTCTCGTAGCGCTCGATCGCGCGGTCGGCCCGGTTCAACGACGCGTTGACGTCGCCCAGGAGCTCAATGGCCAGCAGGGCGCCCGGGTCCAGTTTCACGGCCTCGCGCAGGTCGCGGAGTGCAGCGTCGAATTCGTTCTGGTTCAGGTAAACGGCGCCACGCTTGAGGTGGGCCAGCATCGAGTCTGGCTTGAGCGCGATCGCGCCCGAAAACGCTTCGATGGCCTCGAAATGGCGCTCCGAGGCCACGGCCTGGTCGCCCTCGACAATCCGGCGTTCGAACTCCCGTTCGTTGGCCAGCGCTGAATAGGCGAGCGCCCCCGCCACCCCCGTGATGGCTACGAATACGACGACGACCAGGGTCGGGCGCACGGAGACGATGGTAGCAAAAGGGAGGGAACTTTCGCGGCCCGGTGGTTTCTAAACTGGTAGACTGACCATGGGCTTTCGATTTGTCGCCGAATCCGTCATGAAAGACGCCGGTACACTCGGTTGGGCTGAGGTCGGCAACCACGAGGCGGCGCTCATCGAGCGTTGTGCCGCGGGGGAACAAGCGGCGTGTGCCGAGTTGGTCTCCGGCCACGAGCGCATGGTCTATCAACTGGCCCTGCACTTGCTCGGGGACCGCGACGAAGCCCTCGACCTGTCCCAGGAAGTCTTCTTCAGCGTGTTCCGCACCATTGGCAGCTTCCGCGGCCAATCGGCGCTGAAAACCTGGATCTACCGGATCGTCATCAATCAGGCCCGGAACCGCCAGCGCTGGTGGCGGCGGCGCCACAAGTCTGACCAGGTCTCCCTCGATCAGCACGTGGCCGCACATGGCGACCTCCGCCAGCCCGGCGAGCACACCTCGCCAGACCGGGCCTACGCGCGCAAGGAACTGGCCGAAAAGCTGTGGACCGCCCTCGATCGGCTGCCGTTCGACCAGCGCACGGTCATCGTGCTCCGCGAGATCGACGGCCTCAGTTACGACGACATTGCCTTCTCGCTCGGCGTCGCGGTCGGCACGGTCAAGTCTCGCCTGACGCGAGCCCGTCAAACATTGCGTCAACAACTTCAGGGGGTGCGCGTGTGATGCACGAACATTCGTGCGCCGACGTGCGCGGACGCCTCGAAGCGTTTTATGACGGCGAAGTGCCGTTTCCCGAGCGCCTCGCCATTCAGAACCATCTCACCGAATGCGTCGCCTGCAGCCTGGAGGCCGAGGAGATTGTTTCGCTTGGCGCGACGCTGCGCGACATGGCCGCCGAAGTCGGCGAGCATGCGGCGGTCGCGCCGCTGCGCCTGTCGGAACAAGTGGTCGAGCAGCTCGGTGTCGAGGAACAGCTTTCGGCGCGGACGCAGGTCGTCGCCTTGTTCCAGGACATGCACCTGGTGTGGGCGGGCATTGGCGCCACGGTCGCCACGCTGATCTGCGTCGTCGGCTCGGCCAGCGTGCTGCACGCCGCCAACCAGGGCAGTCCTGACTCATTGGCGGGCGTAATCTCGCTGCTCGCCAATCCCGGTTCGAATGCCAACCCGGTACGGCTCAACTACGACATGATGGCGCCGCGCGCCGTCACCGACCCGGCCATCGAGATGTCGGAAGAGGATGCCGAATACGCGTTCTCGGCCGTGGTGTCGCGCGAAGGGCGCGTGCAGGGCATCGAAGTGATCAACAACGCGCATCCCCCCGGCAACCGCGCGGTGGTCAACGCGATGTTGAATGAAGCGTACCGCGTGCAGTTCGCGCCGGCCCAGGCCCGCACCGGCGACGCGGTCGCGGTGAAAGTGGTGTGGCTCGTCGCCAACACCACGGTCAAGGGTCGTCACGACGACGACCTCATGCTGTTGCGCTAGCCCTTCGACTCCTCACGTTCGACCGAGGGTCGGACGTGACTCGCTCAGGGTAAACCCCTCGACTTTTCTACCGAATCTGGACCTGGCCGGTCCCGACATTTCCCAACGCATCGGTCGCGCGAATGACCAGCGTACGGCCGGCCGCGTCGGCGTCCAGTCGAATCTCGAACAACTCCTGGCGGGCGTCGAGAATGCCGTCGCGCGGAAAGGCCGGCTGCCAGCGCTGGGCGTCGACCGAGAACTCCACGCGGGTGATGGCCGAGTCGGTGTCGCGAATGTCAGCCGGCACGACGAAGCCGGCGCCATCACGACGCACCGCACCGGCTTGCACCGTGGGCGCGACGTTGTCGATCTCGAAGCTGGTGCTTTCCAGTTCGCCGACGAGCGCCGATTCCAGCGGGTTGGCGCGTGCGTCCGACGCGGCCACCTTCAGGACGTAGGTGCCGTTCGGCACCGATGACGTATCCCACACCAGCAGCGTGTCGCGCAGGTCGCGCTTGAGCGGCCGCCAGGTCGTTTCTCCCTCACGGCGGTAAAACACGTCGTAAGCCAGCTCGTCGCCGTTCTCGTCGTCGGCCTTCCAGACGAAGGTCTGCAAGCCCTTCTGGTAAATGCGCCGGCCAAGCGCCGGGCCGCCGGTGCCGGGCGCGCCGGCCGCTGCGGAGCGGCGCTCGCTCACCTCGTCTTCCAGGCCGGCGATCTCGGTTTCACCGCTCGAGAAAGGTTTCTGGAACACGGTGCCCGGCGGATGCACGGTGATCGAGGCCACCTGCGGCCTGACGTTGCGCGGCAGGTACGCGGAGGTGATCGACGTCAGCACCGGACTCGCGGTGGTGGTAGTGAGGACGGCGCGCCACTGGAGGTAGCGGGCCTTGGGGCTGGTGATGGCGGAGCCCTCGGCGTTGGCGTAGGGGCCGGCCCAGGCGCTCCACGCCTCGTCGGGTGTCCGAGTGTTGCCGGAGCGGGTGAACACCTCCACCTTGGCGCCGGCCGGCGTCACGGCCTTCCAGGCCACGACGCCCCAGCTCGATACCAGCCGCGCGTCTTTCACATCCGACTCGAACGTGCCGCGGGCCGCGCGCGCCGACGAGATCGCCATGAGACGTCCCGGATTTGAGGTCGCGATCAGCGTGCGGTCGGCCGTCCGAATCAGCTGGGTCGCCTGCTGGGCCGGCACCCGGGTCACGAGCACCGCGCGAACGGGATCCCCGCTCAGGCGGTAGAGCTTGCCCTTGCCGCCGGTGGCGACGAGCAGGGCGCCATCGGGCTCGATGACCATGTCGTACGGTGCGTCCTCGGCCGGCGCCCAGATCTGATCCCAGAGGCCATCGGCCTGCACCCGGAAAATCGCGCCGGTCTGGTTGCGGCGTTCGCTCCCGGACGATTGGGCCGCGGCCGGTGCGTCGACCACCGTGATGGAGGTGATCTCGGTGGAGACGTTCGGGATCGAGGGGCTGACCGGGGGAGGGGTTACTGCCGGCTCGGGGATGGCATCGCCTCCGCCGGCACCGCGGCTGGTCTGCGCGGCGGCGTAAATCACGCCCTTGGCATCCACCCGCAAGGCGCGAACCTCCTGCAGGGCCGAGTCCAGCAGCAGGAAGCCCTTGCCGGCGCTGTCGACGCGGAAGACCCGCCCCGGGGAGCCGGTGCCGACGAGCAACTGGTTGGCGGCGTCGAATGCCAGGGACACGGCGTGCGTGGCCTTGGTGGCAAAGAACTTCTCGCCTTTGCCGTCGCTGCCAATGCGGTAGACCGTGCCCTTGTCGCCGGTGCCCGCAAACACGGTGCCCTGGCGGTCCACGGCCAGCGACCAGATGTACTTTTCGTCCGGGTCGAAAAAGGTCGTGGACTGGCCCTTGGCGTCCACCTTGTAGATGCGGCCATCCGGCGACGTGGCCACGTAGAGGCCGCCGCCAGGTGCCGCCGCCAGCGCGTGGACTTCCATTTCGTTGCTGTCGAAAAACACCGTGCCCTGGCCCTTGGCATCGACGCGAATCACCTTGCCGTCGTTACCGGTCCCGAGAAACACCGCGCCATCGGCGGTGCTCAGCATGGTCCACACGAACGGCACCCCGGGGTCGTGAACCGGGGTCAGTTCGGGTCCGAGCGTCAGCCGGCCGTGCTCGTCGATCGACAACTGGTCGACCTCGCCACGGAGAAAATCGGCCTGGGTCGCCGCCTGCCAGAAACCCGGCGCGGCCGACAACGTGGACACCGCGAGCAAGCCCGCGGCCAGGGCCGCGCCAAACACAGTTCGACGAGTCATTAAGGTTGATCGAGGTTGAGGGTCAACTGGCGCGAACCGGTCACGGCAAAGTCGAGGGGCAGTTCCCACTCGCCGCGCGTGGTCGTTCGCAGGACACCGACCGTGCCGCTGTTGCGGTCGGCCTCGAGCACCGACAGCACCGACGGCGGCAGCGCCGCCATGGGCTCGCCGTTGACGACGGCACCGGAGTCGGGGGAGGTGAGGCGGACGTAGAGACGGTTGTTGCGGCGGGCGCGGTTGAAGGAGCGCATCAACTGCGATACGCGCTGCAGGTCGGCGCCGCGGGTGTCGCGGCGGTCGTCGGCGGTCGTTCGGGCGGCATCGGCGACCACCAGTTGCAGCGCACCAGTGGCGTTGGCGGGCAACTGGATCGGCACCTGCTTGATCACCTCGTCACCGCGCGCGTTGCGCATCGCGACATGCACCACGGCATCACGGCCGGCACGGGGGCGGGTGGTATCGAGCCAGACCCGCTCGATGCGGGCGCTGCGCTGCTGTTCGCTGGCATCAATGACCAGGTCGATGCGATCGACGTCCACGGTTTCGGCCGAGTTCTTCAGCAGTGCCGTGAGCGGGCCGGCCACGTAAGCGGCGGCGCCGCCGGCGGGTTGTTCGCCCGAGAAGATGTCCTCGAACGCGATGTCCCCCTGCGCCCGAATGGAGGCGGTGCCGCGAATGGCAAACGACGCCGGACCCGCTCCGCGCTCGTACGAGGTGAGGACGTTGGCGACCGACAGGTAGGTCAGTAAGGGCGTGAAGGTAAAGTCGCGCACCACGCCGAAATTGAACGATCGCGAAGGTCCCCGATCGGAGTTCAACGTAATCGACACGGGAATCAGCGATGGGCCGGGGCCAAGGCGTCCGGCAATCGCAGTCGCGCGGTCCTGCTGCACCGTGCCGACGATCTCGCCGAAACTGGCCAGCTTGCTCGACGCCATCAGGCTGGGCAGCACGACTTGCACCTGGGCCTTGGTCATCGGGAACTCAGTCGGCCCCAGGTTGTACAGCGGGTGCCCGAAGGCGTAGACGCGGTCGCCATCCACGTGGGTGACCGTGCCGGTCGCACCCAGTTCGAAGTCACCGGTCATCAGCGCCACGCCGACCGCATCGCCTGGCGCCAGCCGGCGATCGTTGCCGCCGGCCGATGTCGAGCCCGGTGATTGCGCCGCGCCGGACAGCCCCGCACCAGAGAGTGGCACGAAGCCGGCCGCGGCCAGCGCCGGCGAGATCGGATCCATGACCGACGCGTCGAAGCCCGACGCGACCATGGGCACTGCAATCGGACGCAGCATCGATCCCAGGCGGCCTGCATCGCCCGCCACGCCCGACAAGACCAACGCCTGCGACGGGTCATCCACGAACGAGCGCGATCGGCCCAGGTCCTGTGACCAAATGCTGATCAGCTGCGCGGGCGTGGCCGGCCAGGACATGGCAACAGGCCGCGAGCCCCGCGTGGCCGCCGGCATCATGGTCGCGTCGATCATCTCGGCGATCGGCGTAATCCCGGCAATCGGCTCGGTCGAGAACTGGCCGAGCGAGTACGACACCGCGCCGATCAACCGGCCATCGACGTAAACCGGACTGCCGCTCATGCCGGCGATGACCCCGGTCTTGGCCAGCGGCCCGCCTTCGAGACGCGCCAGGATCAGGCTCCGCTTCGGGGCCAGCACGTTGCGCAGCACGCCCAGGATGTGGACCTTGAAATCCTCGAGGGTGGTGCCCGAAAACACGGTGCGGCCGACGCCGACCATGCCAGGGCGAACCTCATCGAGAGGCATCGTCGCCAGCTGCGCCCGCGGCACTGCGACCAACGAACCGATCACGAGGACGAAAAGCGCGAAAGTACGTGAATACATGCAGGTTTCTGATGAAAGACGGCTGCATTGGTTATACGGTGTTCCCCCTGGTGAAGCAAGCTCCGAACCGGAGGGGTCGGCTGCGGCTGCACCGCCGACGTTTGACGCCAACAACAGGGTCTGTTAGCCTTTTGACGTTCACATGCGCTCGCGAGCCTTGTTTACCGCGCCTCGGGATCGGTCTTTTGACCAGCTCGGGAGCGGTGTGCGGACGTGGTGGTATTGGTGCCCAGCAGGAGACGCTAGCCGGTCCGTATAACCACGACGCGTAATACGACGCTCGACCGAAGCGCCTCTTCAACCCGAAAGGGAAGAGGCGCTTTTTTATTTGGTGGATTCGTGATTTGGCGATCTGGTGATTTGGGATGCTGAATTTAGAGATCTTGGGGATCTAGGGATTTTGGAATGAAGTCGAAACTTTGCGCGACCGTCACGGCCGACACCATGGCCGATCTGCGTACGCGCCGTGACCAGGTGGGCGATGCCGACCTGGTGGAGTTGCGGCTCGACACCGTTCGGGACCCCAGTGCGGCCGCGGCGCTGGCCGGCCGCCGCCACCCCGTCATCATCACCTGCCGCCCGAAGTCCGAGGGCGGGCACTTCGCCGGCAGCGAAGAGGAGCGCCGGCGTATTCTCGCCGAGGCGATCACGCTCGGTGCCGAGTTCGTCGATCTCGAGTGGAACGGCAGTTGCGCCGACCTGATCGCGCAAACCGGTGGCCGGCGAATCGTCCTCTCGCATCACGACTTCCAGGGGACGCCGGCGGACGTCCTCGACAAGGCGCGGGCCATGCTCGCCAGCGGCGCCGAGGTGGTGAAGCTGGCGGTGACCGCGCACCGGCTGGCCGACTGTCTCACGCTGCGGTCGATTGGCCTGTCGACCCGGGTCCCCATGGTCCTGATTGCCATGGGTGATGCGGGCATCGCCACTCGCGTTCTCGCGAGCTGGTTCGGGTCGTGCTGGACCTACGCCGGCGACCAGGTCGCGCCCGGCCAGCTCGATCTGCCGCGCCTGTTGGATGAGTTCAGGTTCAGGCGCATCGGCAGTCGCACCGCCGTCTACGGTATCGTCGGCAAGCCCGTGACCCACTCGGTGTCGCCCTCGATGCACAACGCGGCCTTTCGCGCCGCCAACCTCGACGCGGTCTACCTGCCGCTGGCGGCCTACGACTACGCCGACTTCACGGCGTTTGCCAAAGAGGTAGACCTGGTCGGCGCCAGCGTCACGGCCCCGTTCAAGGTGCAGGCGTTTGAGCGGGCCGACGAATGCGATCCAGTGAGCCGCCGCATCCAGTCGGTGAACACGCTGCGGCGGGTCGGCGTGAAATGGCTGGGATGCAACACCGACGTCGCGGGCTTCCTGTCGCCCCTCGAATCGGCCATGCGGCTGTCGAACAAACGCGCGACGGTACTCGGCGCCGGCGGCGCGGCTCGGTCGGTGGCGATCGCGCTCGCTGCGGCGGGAGTTCAGGTGACCTTATGTGCCCGCCGGCCCGAGCAGGCGCGGGAGATCGCCGCATTGACCAGTGCGGCCATCGGCGAGTGGCCACCCAAACCCGGATCCTGGGACCTGCTCGTGAACGCCACGCCCGTGGGCACCGCGCCCGACGCCGAGCGTTCGCCGTTACCGGCCGGCCACGCGCTCGATGGTGAGGTGGTCTACGACCTCGTCTATAACCCACCGCATACCCGGCTGCTGCGCGACGCCGCGGCCGCCGGCTGCCGGACGATCGGCGGCCTCGACATGCTGGTGGCACAGGCGCAAGCACAGTTTGAGTGGTGGACCGAGCAGCGGCCTGCGGATCGCGTCATGCGCGACGCTGCGGCTGCACGGCTCGGCATATTGGAGAAGCAATGAAGCAGACGACGTTCGAAGAGTTCGTGGATCTCGCGAAGCGGGCCACGTTTGTGCCGGTGTGCAAGGAACTGGTCGCGGACCTGCTGACGCCGGTGTCGGCCTTCCTCAAGATTGCCGAGCATTCCGACTATGCGTTCCTGCTGGAGAGCGTCGAGGGCGGCGAGCACGTCGGGCGCTACTCGTTCCTCGGCAAGGATCCATTCCTGATCCTGCGCGGCAAGAACGGCGAAACCGAGATCGAGAAGGCGGGCGTCACCAGCAAGGGCGAGCAGCCCTTTATCGAGACCCTGCGCTCCCTGATGAACAGCTTTCAGTCGCCCTTCGTGCCGGGCCTGCCTCGCTTCACCGGCGGCGCCGTCGGCTACCTGGGCTACGACACCGCCGCGTGGTTCGAGCCGACCACCGCGCGCGCCGACGCTGGCACACAGGACCGGGATGACGCCGGCTTCATGCTCTTTGACACGGTGCTCGCGTTCGACCATGTGCAGCACCGCATCCTGTTGATCGCCAACGCCCGCATCTCGGGCGACGAAGACTTGAAGTCGCTGTACCAGTTCGCGTGCGCCAAGATCGAGTTTCTCGAGAGCGAGCTTGATCGGGCGCTGTCGCTCAAGCGCACGGCCGGTGGCGACGCGTTGAAGCTGGTGTCGAACTTCTCGCAGGAAGCCTACGAAGCGATCGTCCGGCGGGCGAAGGAATATATTGCCGCCGGCGACGTGTACCAGGTGGTGTTGTCGCAGCGCTTCGAGGCCGAGGTCGGTGTCGATGCGTTCACGGTCTACCGGGCGTTGCGCCACGTCAATCCGTCGCCCTATATGTTCTTCATTCGCATGGGCGACCGCTCGATCGTCGGCTCGTCACCGGAGATGCTGGTGCGGGTCGAGGGCCGTCACGCCGTCACGCATCCGATTGCCGGCACCCGTCCGCGCGGCAAGACCGACGAGGAGGATGTCCGGCTGGCCGAGGAACTCAAGCGGAGCGAGAAAGAGAAGGCCGAGCACGTGATGCTGGTGGACCTGGGCCGCAATGACATCGGCCGCGTCTGCGACTACGGCACCGTCCGCGTGCCGACCTTCATGGCGCTCGAGCGCTACTCGCACGTGATGCATCTGGTGTCGGTGGTCGAGGGACAACTGGCCGAGGGCAACGACCGGCTCGACGCCCTCGTGTCCTGCTTCCCGGCCGGCACGGTCTCGGGCGCGCCGAAGGTGCGCGCCATGCAGATCATCAACGAGCTCGAGCCGGACCGCCGTGGGCTCTACGCCGGCGCCGTCGGCTATCTCGACTTCGCCGGCAACCTCGACTTCTGCATCGCCATCCGCTCGATCCTGATGGAAGGCGGCAAGGCCTACATCCAGGCCGGCGCCGGCATCGTTGCCGACTCGAACCCGACCGCGGAGTACGAAGAGACGAAGGACAAGGCGCGCGCCATGTTGCGGGCGCTGGAACTGGCGCAGACCGGACTGTAGGCATTCATGGTCCTGGTCATCGACAACTACGATTCGTTCACCTATAACCTGGTGCAATACCTGGGTGAACTCGGCGCGCAACTGGTCGTCCGGCGCAATGACGAGGTCTCGCTCGACACGCTGCGCGCGCTCGGCCACGACCGCGTGGTGATCTCGCCCGGCCCGGGCCGGCCGGAACAGGCCGGCGTGTCGCTCGACGCCATCAAGGAGTTCGGGCCGCGCATGCCGGTGCTGGGCGTGTGCCTGGGCCACCAGGCGATCGGCCTGGCATTTGGCGGGGAGGTCAGGCGTGCGCCGGAGCCCATTCACGGCAAGACCTCGACCGTCGAGCACAACGGCCAGGGCGTCTTCGCCGGCATCTCGACCTCATTCCAAGCCGGCCGCTACCACTCACTGATCGTGGCGGAATCGAGCATGCCGCCCGACCTGGAGATCACCGCGCGCACTAAGGAAGACAATCTCGTGATGGGCATTCGCCATCGGGCGTTACCGATTCACGGCGTGCAGTTTCACCCGGAATCGGTACTGACCAACGAAGGCCGCCGCATTCTGCGCAACTTCCTCGAGATGTGACCATGTTCCCAGCCCTAATCGAGAAACTGCGCCGGCAGGAAGACCTGAGCACCGCGGAGGCCGCCGCCGCGATGGCCGCGATCATGCGCGGCGAGGCGGCACCGGCGCAGATCGCCGGCTTGCTCGTCGGCCTCGCCATGAAAGGCGAGCGGCCCAGCGAACTGGTGGGCCTGGCGCAGACGATGCGCGCCAATGCCGTGGCGGTGCCGGCGCAACCAGGCCCCGTGTTCGACACGTGCGGCACTGGTGGCGATCGCTCTGGCAGCTTCAACATCTCTACGGCGGCGGCGATCGTGATGGCGGCATGTGGCACACCGGTCGCCAAGCACGGCAACCGGTCCGTCTCGAGCCAGTGCGGCAGCGCCGACGTCCTCGAAGCCTTGGGCGTCAACATCCAGGCCACGCCCGATGTGGCGGCACGCTGCCTGGCCGAACTCGGCATCGCGTTCTTCTTCGCGCCGACGTTCCATCCCGCCATGAAGCACGCGGCCCAGGCGCGCAAGGACCTCGGCGTGCGCACGGCCTTCAACCTGCTGGGGCCGCTCACGAACCCGGCGCGCCCGACGCGGCAGATCGTCGGCGTCCCTCGCCCGGACCTCACCGAGTTGCTCGCGCGGTCGCTCGCGCTGCTTGGCTCCGAACGCGCCTGGGTCGTCCACGGCGCCGATGGCCTCGACGAGCTGTCGACGACCGGCTACACCAAGGTGTCGGAATGCCGGAACAACGCGGTGCAGACGTTCTACGTGCACCCCGCGGACTTTGGCCTCGCCAAGGCCACTCCCGAGTCCCTGAAGGGCGGTGATGCCGCCACCAACGCGGTGATTGTTCGCTCGGTGCTGGGCGGCGCCACGGGTGCGCCCCGCGACGTCGTGCTGCTGAACGCCGGCGCGGCGTTGTTCATCGCGGGCGCCGCCGAGACCGTGCGAGCCGGGGTCGCCCGCGCCGCGGCTGCCATCGACAGCGGCGGGGCGGCTGGTGTCCTCGACCGTCTCATTCGCGTCTCGAACGGAGCAGCCGCGTGATTGGGGCG
>JBBQSP010000057.1:0-33382 GCA_038213735.1 Vicinamibacterales bacterium
CAGCACGCCCGAACGCTTCCAGCAGGCGTTCGCGGCGGCTTCGCCGTTTACGGTCCACGGCGCCGCGGCCGCGGCGCCCCAGGACGCTGCCGCGTCGGCGCGCGACGCGTTCGACCGCACCCTGGGCCTGATTGGCGGCGCCCGCGCCCGCCACGACGCGCCCGCCACCTTTCTGTTCGACGAAGTACTCGAGTTGCGCACGTTCGAGAGCTTCCCGGGCCTGCGCCACGTGCTGCGCGAGATGCTGCACGCGATGGCGGACAGCTCGAACCGCTTCGTGCTGACCAGCCGCTACGTCGCGCGCGCGCACCGCCTGCTGCGCGACGGGCACCCGCGCTTCGAAGTGATCCACCTGCCGCCGCTCGGCGCGGCCGAAGTCACGGCGATGCTGCCGCCGATGGGCGACACCTCGGCCGACGATCGCGATTACCTGGGGCGCACCATCCAGGCGCTGGCCGACGGCCGCGCCGCGTACGTGCGCGCGCTCGGCGAAGCCGCGTCATCGATGAGCGGCGGCGGCGATCCGATCAGCGCGCTGACGGCACTGCTCACCGGCGAGGGCGCGCTGGCCGGCTGGTGCGGCCACCGCTACGAGCTGCGCCTGCACAAGGCGCGCGGCTACGGCGCGCTGAAGGCAATTCTCGAGATTCTCGCCGAGGAAGAACCGCTCACGCTCACCGAGGTCGCCCACCGGCTGCATCGCACGCCTGGCTCGACCAAGGATTACCTGTCGTGGCTCGAAGACGTCGATCTGATCGTGTCTCGGCAGAAGCGATACAGCTTCTCGGATCCGCTGATGCGCCTGTGGGTGCGGCTGCACTGCCGCCCGGTGCCGCCGTCGGTGGATGAAGTGGCGCGTGAAGTGCAGGCCTACGCGATGGCGCGCTTGCCGCAAGCCGAACCGGCGCACGCCATGGCCGCGGCCGGCGCCGGCGATCGCAAGGACTGGGGCATCATCGAGATCGACTAGGCCCGTACCGCTCCGCCGCGCGGGCCTTGGCCTTGGTGGCTTCTTCCTCGCGATTCTTGGGCGGCGCGTTGGTCGCCAGTTGATCCAGCAGCCGTCGCGCGACGCCGGCGACCTCGTCAATCGCCTGCTTGAACACGGTTTCGTTGGCCTTCGACGGCGCGGTGAAGCCGCTCAGCTTGCGAACGAACTGCAGCGATGCCGCGCGGACTTCTTCGTCGGTCGCCGGCGGATCAAAGTTGAAGAGCGTCTTGATGTTTCGGCACATGGCTACTCAGCCTTCGTAATCTCGGCGAGCGCCAGTCTCGCCCCTTCCTGCTCCGCGTCTTTCTTCGTCCGGCCGGCCCCCTGCGCCAGCACCGCGTCGCCGACCACCACGTCCACGTAGAACAGCTTGTGGTGGTCGGGACCAAGCTCGCTCGCGACGCGATACGCCGGCAAAGGGCGGCCCAGGCTCTGCAGCCGTTCCTGCAGCCGCGACTTGTGATCGCGGCCGAAGTACTCGGGCTGCCGCGCGTCTTCGATGTAGCCCGCCAGTTCGCGCATCAGGAACTGCCGCGCCGATTCGAGGCCCCCGTCGAGATAGATGGCCGCAATCAGCGCCTCGTAGGTGTCAGCCAGCAGCGCCTGCTTGTGGCGGCCGCCGGTTTTCTCCTCGCCCCGGCCAAGAATCATGTGGTCGCCGAGGCCGAGCAGGTCGGCCATTTCCGCCAGCGACGCGGTCGAGACCAGGTTGGCCTTGATCTTCGACTTCTGCCCTTCCGAGTAGGTGGGAAACGCGCGAAACAGCGCGTCCGACACAACCAGCCCCAGCACCGCATCGCCCAGGAACTCCAGCGACTCGTTGTCGACGACGCCGCCGCTCGGGTCCTCGTGCGCTTTCGACTTGTGCGTCAACGCGTGCTCGAGCAGGCCGCGGTCGCGGAAACGATAGCCGACCCGGGTTTCGAGCGTGGTGAACGCCTGCGCCAGCGGCACCACGACGCCGCTCTCCACCTGCGCCCGGTAGCTGTCGATGATCCGCACCGCCTCGGCCGCCTCGTCCGTGCGCACCGAAATCTGGGTCTCGCCGAGCGGGTTCAGGGAAAACGGGAACAGGCCCGGCGTCGGCCCGGCGGTCCGCAGCGATTCAATCCCGTGACTGTCGAGCAGTCCCTCGATGACGTTGGCCTCGATGTCGGACCGGGTCCGGAAGATGACGGTCAGGCCGTGGTCGATCACGCCACCGTCCCCGAGCCGATCGGCACCGGCACCGGCAGATCCATCTTCATCAGGATCATGGTCATGTCGTCGTGCTGGTCGGCGCCGCTTGCGAAGGCGCGCAGTTCAGCCAGGATGTACGACCGTAACTGATCGAACGGCAGGTGCGCGTATTGCTCCACCACCTGGGCCAGGCGCTCCTCGCCGAAGCAGTCGAAGGCCTCGTTCATGGTTTCCGAGATGCCGTCGGTGAACCACACCACGAGATCACCCGGCGCCAGACTGATGGTCTGTTCCTGCAGCAGGCCGTCGAACACGGTGCCATCGTCGATTTGCAGGCCGACGACCAGGCCGTCGGGAACGAGCATCCGCGCCTTGCGACGGCCCGGCGGCTGATCGCCCGGCACGTGAATCAGCGGGCAATGGCCGGCGCGCGCGAACGTCATCTCGCGCCGCTCGATATCGATCACGCCGTAGGTCATGGTGATGAAGCTGGCGGCGTCGAGGTTCGCCGACACCACCCGGTTCACCGCCGACAGGAACTCTTTCGGCTCGTGGTGCAACCGCGCGAGCGATTGCACGATCACCTTGAGCTGGGCCATGTACAGGCCGGCCGCCAGTCCCTTGCCGGCCACGTCGGCAATCAATACGCCGGTCATGGTGTCGGTGATCGGCAAAAAGTCGTAGTAGTCCCCTGCCACTTCGCGGGCCGGTTCACAAAATGCCGACATCGCCAGCCCGCTCACGCGCGGCGGTCCGCTCGGCAGCAACTTCTGCTGGATCGCCCGCGCCGCGAACATCTCCTGCTCCATGCGGCCCTTGTCGGCCATCTCGCCAAGCAGAGTCGTGACCTCGCCGGTCATCAGGTTGAACGATTCGGCGAGCTCGCCGAGTTGATCGCGCGCGCGCACGGGGATCTGGTGGGCGAAGTCGCCGGCGCGCACATGCTGCGTGCCGGTAAACAAGTCATGGACCGCGCCCGTGATCTGCCGCGCCAGGACGAAGCCGATCACCAGCGCGACAAACTGGATAATCAGGAACAGCGTGCCGATCACCGCCAGCACCAGCAGCAACAGTTGCCCGAAGTTCATCGCGCCGACGCCCGCTTGCGAGACGACCGAGATGCGGTTGTAGATCTCCCAGACGTTGATCAGGATCGCGACCGACGCGCTCTCGGGCTCCCCGGTGGTCCAGTCGGAGAAGTCGAGAAACGCCACCCACCGCTGCGTGGCGAGTGAGAAGACCGAGGTGTTCTCGGGATCCGGCGGGCGCTGTTCGAAGGCGCGGCCCAGCGGGGGCCGGCGGCCCTCGCCGAGAAACGCCGTGACCTCGCCCATGCGGATGCCGGTTTCCTCGGTGATGCGCTGTTCGATGGTGGTCGAGAGCGGCATGTCGAGGACGACCGCCCAGGCCGGGTTCTCCACTTCCGGCAGTGCGACCGCCCGCATCACCAGGCGGGTGCCGGCCTCTCCGCCGGCGCCGTCCGGCGGCACCTCGAACGCCACGATCCCGGCAAAGCCGTCGCACGTGACCCATTTCGGCAGCACCGCCGGCACGTCAAGGTGCGACCAGGCGCCGGCGGCAATCGGCAACTGGGCCGGCAGCGTCCGCAGCACGCGGGCGGCCCGCTGGCCTCCCGCCGGGCAGGTCAGCCCCGAGGCCGGAATGACCGCCAGCGACAGGTAGGGATACCGGGTCTCGGTGCTCGACTGCCGTCGTTCGAGCGCCTCGGCGACGTTGGCGGCGGTCGCGCTGCGCTGCACTTCGAGTTGTGCCGTCTGCGCGAGAAACCGCGCCTGGTCGGTCAGCGATCGCACCCGCGATTGCACCAGGTAGGAACTCACGTTGAACAGTAAAATCAGGCCGGCCAGCAGGAAGAACGTGATCACGAGCAGCGCCGGCACCACACCGACGAACACGTACGACAGGATCAGCTTGCGGCGGACCCGCCACAGCAGCCGCCGCTTGGCCCACATCCCGAGGCGCGTCAGCCCGTACGCAACTGCGAACAGCAGCGCCAGGCTGCCGACCATGTCAACCGCCTCGACCGCCGCCGGCAGCGCGAACGCGAAGCCCAGCGGCCACGTGACGAGCTTGATCGCCAGGCCGAGCAGTAGCGCGCGGCCGGGGAAGGTTCTTAGCAGCCACCGTCGCCACACGTGCCAACGCGACGGCGTAAGGCCGGGCAGCAGGGCGGCAGGTCGAACAGGATTATTCATGGGGCGCTTCGGCGCCACGGCGCCGGGCGGCGCGCGGCAATTGCGCGCGAAAATCATACCAGAGTATCGTTAACCGACAGATCCCATGAAACTTAACGACTCCGCCCGCTTCAGCACCATCTGCATCCATGCCGGTCAGGAACCTGACCCGGCCACCGGCGCCATCATCACGCCGATTTACCAGACGTCCACCTACGTGCAGGATGGCCTCGGCCAGCCGCACGCCGGGTTCGAGTACGGCCGCACCCAGAACCCGACGCGCATGGCCCTCGAGCGGAACATTGCCGCGATCGAGGCCGGCACGGCAGCGTTCGCGTTTGCCTCGGGCATGGCCGCGATCGATGCGGTACTCACCCGCCTCGAGTCCGGCGATCATGTGCTCGTCAGCGACAACACCTACGGCGGCACCTTCCGGCTGTTCGAGCGCGTCCGCCGCAAGTTCGGCCTCGACTTTACCTATGTCGACACCTCGCAGCCCGAGCTCGTGGGGCCGGCCATCAAGCCCAATACCAAGTACCTATTCATCGAGACCCCGACCAACCCGATGCTGCACATCACCGACATCGCCGCGGTGAGTGAGATTGCGCACGCCAGCAACGTCCGCGTCGTCGTTGACAACACGTTCGCCAGTCCCTACCTCCAGCGGCCGCTCACCATGGGCGCCGACATGGTGCTGCACAGCACCACGAAGTTCCTGAACGGCCACAGCGACAGCGTCGGCGGCGTAATCATTCTCAAACATCAGGACGATGTCGATTGGTTCAAGTTCGTGCAGAATGCGGCGGGCGCGATCCTCGGGCCGATGGACTCGTGGCTGATCCTGCGCGGGACCAAGACGCTGACCGTGCGCATGGAGCGGACCAACACCAACTCGCAGGTCATTGCCGAATTCCTGGCCGGCCACAAGAAAGTGGAGCGGACCATCTACCCCGGCCTCACGTCACACCCGCACCATGCCCTCGCCAAGCGGCAAATGCGCGGATTCGGCGGCCTGATCTCGTTTGATGTGGGCTCGCTGGACGCGGCGAAGAGCGTCTTGAACAACCTGAAGCTGATGGCGCTGGCCGAAAGCCTGGGCGGCGTCGAGACGCTGATCTCGCACCCGGCCATCATGACCCACGCGTCGGTGCCGCCCGAACGGCGCGCGATGCTGGGTATCACCGACGGCCTGATTCGCATTTCCGTCGGCATCGAGGATGTCGAGGATCTGCAGGCGGACCTGGCGCAGGCGCTCGCGACGATCTAGTCAGTGCTTTCGTTGAGCCAGGAGAGATAGGCGGGGCTGCCCGCCTCGATTTTGAGGACCAGGAACTCCGGCACGTCGTACGGGTGCAACGCCTGCACGCGCTGTTCAAGGGCCGCCAACTGGGCGGCCTTTGTCTTGATGAGCACCTGCCGCTCGCTGGCGGCCTCGACTTTCCCGTTCCACCGGTAAATCGACTGCATCGGCGGCAGCACGCTCGCGCAGGCCGCCAACCGCTCCTCCACCAGCGCTCGCGCGAACGCCTCCGCCCCACCGTCCGCGGGAAAGGTCGTCAGAACCAGACTGTATTCAGGCTCTTTCATGCCCGAAATTCTAATCCTTAGACCCGTAGAACCGTAAAACCATAATTACTGTTGCATGTTTAACCGTGTTGGTGTAAAAGTGTGCACCAGTTGGACCGTGTTTACGTCTTGCCGTTATGCCGCAAGGCTAGATACACTGCCTCCCGTAGTGGCGGCACGACGCACTGACAGCGACACGGTTAAAACAACCGTCGAACTCCCGGGGGAGCTTTGGCGGGCCGCGAAGATTCGGGCCATGGATGAACGGGCCGACCTTCGCACGGTGCTGATCCGCGCGCTCGAGAAGTACTTGCGCGAAGGACAACCGGAACCGATTCGCGACAGCCTAACGAGCCCATGACCGAGCCTGAGTCCACCGCACCTTTGCCATCGCCGGCACCCCTGGCTCCCAAGGCGACTCTTGCGCACCGCAGCCGGCGGTGGTTCCGTCACGGCCTGCTCTTCTTCACCTTCGTGATCGTCGTGGATGCGGTGGCCGGCGAAAAGGGCTTGCTGGCTCTGCTGCAAGCGCGGCGCGAGTACGCAGCGCTCGAACGTTCGCTCGAGCGCGCCCGCACGGAGAATGCCGACCTGCGCGAACAGGCACGGCGTTTGCGCGAGGATCCTACCGCGATCGAAGATCAGGCCCGCCGCCAGCTCGGTCTCATCAAGCCGGGCGAAGTCGTCTTCTTCATCAAGGACGTCGACAAGAAACCCTAAGACGGCGTACCCTTGTCTTTCTCGCAACACTTTCGAGGAGGACTCATGGCACGTCAGGCAGAAGCGGAATGGAAGGGCGACCTCAAGGGCGGCAACGGCCGCGTCAAGCTGGGCAGCGGCGCGTACGAAGGCAACTACTCGTTCGCCACGCGTTTTGAAAATGGGAGCGGCGCCAACCCCGAGGAACTGGTCGGCGCAGCGCTGGCTGGCTGCTATTCGATGGCCCTGGCCAACTCGCTCGCCACGGCGGGCTTCACCGCCACCAGCGTGCACAGCAGCGCGGACGTCCACCTGGGTAAGGACGACACGGGCTTCCTGATCAACCTGATCGAGCTCACCGTCACCGCGGTGGTGCCGAACGTCGACGAAGCCACCTTCCAGCAGCACGTCGAGAAGACCAACACCGGCTGCATCATCAAGCGCTCTCTGGCGGCCGTCCCGACGGTCACCGTGAAGGCCACGCTCAAGACGTAGTTCTGCCGGGACGGCACCTTGGTGCCGTCCCGTTACCTCACTTAATCCTCACGCCCAACGGTAGCCGCTCTTCGCCAGCGGCAGGTCGCGCACTCGCTTGCCGGTTGCCGTGAAAATCGCATTCGCCACAGCCGGCAAGACCGGCGGCAGCGCCGGCTCGCCCAGCCCGGTCGGCGGATTATCGGTCTTGAGGAAGTGCACGTCGATGACCGGCGCCTGCGACATGCGCAGCATCTGGTGCTGGTGGTAGTTGGTCTGAACGACGGCCCCTCGCTCGAGGGTGATCTCCTGCGCCATCAACTCGCTCAGTCCGTCGATCACCGCCCCCTGCACCATGTTCTCGGCGGCAGCCGGGTTGATGATCTGGCTACCGACGTCGGCCACCACCCACACCTTGTGCACCTTGACGCGATTGTCGCCGCTGACGCTGACGTCGGCGACCTCGGCAAAATATCCCATGTGGCTGAAGTGGCAGGCGACGCCAAGCGCGCGGCCCTTGGGCAGCGCCGTCTTTCGCCAACCGGCTCGCTCCGCAACCAGCTGTAGCACGGCCTTCATCCGCGCCGGATTGAAAGGACTGGAGAACGGCCCCTTGTCCGCTGCCGCCAACTGCGGCTGATCGAGCAGCTGCACACGGAACGCGACCGGATCCTGGCCCGCGGCGTGCGCCAGCTCGTCGAGGAACGACTGGAACACGAAGGCGTAGACGTTCGAGCCGGGCGCGCGCAGGGCGCCGGTCTTCATCCACAGCGGCATCAGGCTGAACTCGAGGGTCAGGTTTGGAATCAGCCGTGCCGGAAACTCGTCGGGGCTGATGTCGCCGGCCGAGACGAACTGGTCGTCCTTGCCGTAGCCCACATAGTGGTTGTGCCAGGCGACGACGTGACCCGAAGCATCGACGCCGGCTTTGAGGAACTGGAACCCGCCCGAGCGATAGAAGTCGTGCTGCATGTCGTCCTCACGCGTCCACAGCAGCTTCACCGGCGCGCCGATCGTCTTCGAAATCCAGGCGGCTTCGACCATGTAGTCGTTGGTCAGGCGCCGCCCGAAGCCACCGCCGGCGCGCTGCATGTGAATGGTGATCGCGCTCTCGGGGATGCCGAGCGTCTGCGACACCAACTGACGGCCGCCCGCGGGGATCTGCGTGTTCGACCAGATCTCTGCCTTCCCGTCGCGGCAGTCGGCGATGCAGTTTTGCGGCTCGAGCGGCGCGTGCGCAATGAACGGGTACGAGTATGCGGCGGTCACTGTCTTGGCTGCGGTCTTCAGCGACGCCTCGGCGTCGCCGTCCTTGCGGAGGGTCTTGAACCCCTTCTGCGCCGACAGTTGCTGTGCCTGCTGTGCAAAGGCCGCGCTGCTCTGTTGTGAGCCGGCTCCCTCGTCCCACTTCACCTGCAGCAGTCGGCGGGCGCTCTGCGCCTGCCACCAGGTGTCGGCCACGATGGCAACGCCAGGCTCGAGATCAACCTCGAAGCCCAGCACCTGGCCTTCCTTCACGCGTCCCTCCACCAGGAAGGCGTGCCGCACGCCGGCCTGCTTCTTGATCTCGTCGAGGTTGGCGCTGACCGGCTTGCCGTTGAAGACCGGGCACTTGTGGAACACCGCGAACAACATGCCGGGCACGGTGAAGTCGATGCCATAGGCCGGCTTCCCCATCACGATGTCCTTGACGTCGTAGCCGCGCTGCGAGCGGCCAATGATGGTGAAGTCCTTGGCATCTTTCAGGACCAGCGACTTGAGATCGGGCGCCGGCAGTGTCGCCGCCTTCGCCGCAAGCTCTCCGTATCCCGCGGATCGATTCGACGCGCGATGGTGCGCGCGTCCCGCCGCCGTAGTGATCTGCGCGGCCGGGACTGACCAGAGTTCCGCCGCCGCCGCGACCAGCAGGTGTCGCGTGGCCGCGCCGACTCGCCGCATGCCATCCCAATTCATGGGCGTCGCCATGCTGCCGCCGGCAAACTGCGCGGCGAACTTCGTGTCGTCGAAATCGGCTTGTTCAATCTTGACCTTGCTCCAGTCGGCGTCGAGCTCCTCGGCAATCAGCATCGGCAGCATCGTCTTCACGCCCTGCCCGGTTTCCGGGTTCTTGGCGATGAGGGTGACGGTGCCATCCGCGGCAATGCGGACGAAGGCATTGGGTAGCAGGCCGGGGTCGCGTCCCAGCGTCTGCGCAAACGTCTCGGGGACATCGAGATAAAGGCCGACCATCAGGCCGCCACCGGCCAGCGAGGCCACCTTCAGGAACGAACGCCGATCGATGGTGGGCGCCATTACGACCTCCCGTCCGCGTCGCCCGCGGCATCGGCGGCAGTGGAAGTGACGGTGCCCGCTGCCCGGTGAATCGCCTGACGAATTCGCGGGTACGTCCCGCAGCGGCACAGGTTGCCGTTCATCGCCCGATCGATGTCGGCATCGGTGGGCTTGGGGGTCTGGGACAACAACGCGGCGGCCGCCAGGATCTGGCCGGCCTGGCAATAGCCGCACTGCGGCACATCCAGTTCCATCCACGCCTGCTGGAGCGGATGGGAGCCATCGGGCGAGAGTCCCTCGATGGTGGTGATCGCTGCCTTGACGGTCGATACCCGGGTCTGGCACGAGCGGACGGCCTTGCCGTCTATCAGCACGGTGCAGGCGCCGCACACGCCCGCCCCGCAGCCGAACTTCGTGCCCTTGACATTCAGGACGTCGCGAAGCACCCACAAGAGCGGGGTGTCCGCGGCCACATCGACCTTGGTTGCCGTGCCGTTGACCGTCAATTCGTAAATCATCGGGTGATTATCCCTCACAACCCAACCTTCGTACCCGTCAGCCCGTCTAAGCCGGCCATGGGATTACTGTCTTCTTTTGGACGGGACCTGCGGTTCGCCGTGCGCCAGTCGCGGCAAACGCCCATCGTCAGCGGCGTGGCGCTGCTGTCGCTGGCACTCGGGATCGGCGCCAACGTCGCCATCTTTTCGCTGGTCAACGCGCTGATGCTGAAGGCGCTGCCAGTGCACGAGCCGGATCGGCTGGTGCTGCTGGGGTTCGAGTCCACGAGCGGCGCCAACACGTCCTTCACCAATCCCCAGTGGGAGTACCTGCGCGACCAGCAGGACGTGTTCACGGGCCTGACCGTGACCGGCGGGGCGCGTTTCAACCTGAACGCCGGCGGCGAATCGCGACCGGTGGTCGGCTTGTTCGTCAACGGCGGCTACTTCGACGCACTCGGTGTCGTCCCGATCGTCGGCCGCACGTTTACCAAAGACGATGACCGGCGCGGCGGCGGACCCGATGGCCCGGTCGCGGTGATCAGCTATGGATTCTGGCAGCGCGAGTTCGGGGCTGACCCTGCAGCCATCGGCCGCTCGATCGCCCTCGACGGTCATCCCTTCACCGTAATCGGCGTCACGCCGCGCGATTTTTTCGGCGTGCAGGTCGGCCGCGCGTTCGAGGTGGCCGTCCCGCTCGGCACCGAGCCGATCATTCGCGGCGCCGAAAGTGCGCTCGATCGCCGGAGCAACTGGTGGCTGACGATCATCGCGCGCCTGGCGCCGGGACAATCACTGGAACAGGCGCAGAGCCGGCTGCGGGCCTTCCAACCGCAACTGCGCGAGGCCACCATGCCGCAGGACTGGCGGCCGCAGGACCAGGCCCAATACATCACGGAGCCGATGGTGCTCGCGCCAGCCGCCACCGGCGTCTCGTCCTTTCGCGCCCGCTACAGCCAGCCGCTGTTCGTGCTGCTCGGCATCGTCGGACTGGTGCTGACGATTGCCTGCGCCAACATGGCGAACCTGCTGCTGGCCCAGTCGGTCGCCCGCCGCCGCGAGTTGGCCGTACGGCTGTCGCTCGGAGCGGGCCGGCTGCAATTGGTCCGGCAACTGCTGGTCGAAAGCATCATGCTCTCGCTGCTCGGCGCGGGGGCCGGGCTCCTGATCGCGGCCTGGGGCAGCCAGGCGCTGGTGTCGATGCTGTCCACGCGCACCAACCTGGTCGCGCTGGATCTGTCGATGGACTGGCGGGTGCTCGGCTTCACGGCCGGCATTGGTGTGATCACCGGACTACTGTTCGGCGTCGTCCCCGCGATGCGCGGCACGTCGGTCGCGCCGGCTGACGCGCTGCGGGATCATTCGCGCGGAGTCGTCAGCGGTGGCCGGCGATTCAACCTCGGTCACGCGTTGGTCGCGGTGCAGGTGGCGTTATCGTTCGTGCTCGTGTTCGGCTCGACGCTGTTTGTCAGGACTCTGGTCGGCCTGACGTCACAGGACGCCGGCTTCCAGGCCAGCCGGGTCCTGCTCGCCGGCCTGGACCTGCGCCGCACGGGCGTGACCGACGAACCCGGCCGGCTCCGCCTCTTCGAACAGATCCGGGAGGCCGCCGGCGCGGTGCCGGGCATCGAGGTGGCCTCGGCGTCATTCCTCACACCGGTCAGCGGCAGCACCTGGAACCAGCGCATCACCGTCCCGGGATACGACGCGCCCGAGTCGGATCGCATTGCCTATTTCAACGCCGTGACCGAGGGGTACTTCAAGGCCCTCTCGACCCCGCTCTTGGTCGGCCGCGACATCAGCGCGCAAGACGCGGCTCAGGCGCCCACGGTGGCCGTGGTCAACGAGACGTTCGCCAAGCAGTTCTTTGCCGGACAGTCGCCGATCGGCCAGAGCTACTCAATCGAGCAGTTTGGCAACGCCCGCAAGACGCGCCAGGTCGAGATTGTCGGCCTGGTGGCCGACACCAAGTACCGATCGCTGCGCGAACCGGCTCCGCCCACCATGTACTTGCCGATCGCACAGGTCGATCGCATTGGCTCGTCATTACGGCTGGTGATGCGAACCACGGCCGCGCCGATGGCGGCGCGCGCCGCGGTGGTGGCCGCGGTCGCCGCCGTGAACCCGGAAGTCGTCGTCGACCTCAGGACCATGGACGAAGACCTGGGGGCCAGCGTGACGCAGGAACGGCTGGTCGCCTCGCTGTCGGCATTCTTTGGCGGCCTGGCGCTGCTGCTGGCGGCGCTTGGCCTCTACGGCGTGATGTCCTATTCGGTCAGCCGGCGCCAGAACGAGATCGGCATCCGCATGGCGCTCGGCGCCGAGCCCGGCAACGTGATCCGCCTGGTGCTGAGGAAGGTCAGCGTCATCACGGCGGCGGGCATTGCGCTTGGCGCCGTGGGCGCGATCGGCAGCGGCCGGTTCATCAATGCCCTGCTGTTCAACCTCGCCGCCAGCGACACCACGATGATCGTCATTACCGCTGCCACCCTCGCGGCCTCGGCCGCGATTGCCGGGTACCTGCCCGCGCGCCGCGCGGCGCGGATCGATCCCATGACCGCGTTACGACAGGACTAGACGGGAGTTTGGGAGGGGCGGAAGGGAGTGGCTGCTCAGGGCCGAAACCCTGAGCCCGTCACGCAGAGGCCCAATGAGAGCAGCCGGCACATCGCTAGATATCCGGCCGCTCGAGATTGGTAGGTAGTGGGCGCTTGGTCTGGCTTCATGCCTGACCGGGTCAGGCTTCACGCCCGACCAGCTTGCCAGGTCGGTCTTAGACGACCTGAACGTTCTCGCCGCGGGGACCCTTGGGGCCCTGGCCCTTTTCGAACGTCACGTTCTGGCCTTCACGCAGCTCGTCGAAACGAGTGTTGGTGCAGGCGCTGTTGTGGAAGAAGTATTCGTTGCCGTCGCTGGCAAGGATGAAACCGAAACCCTTGTCGCTAACGAGCCGCTTGATCGTACCGTTCATTGGAGCCATGTGAGAGTCCGTCCGTAATCCATCGAGTAAATTTGGCAGGTTTGGGAGATTCCCCAGCGCTGCCCTGAGGCCGTCGGCGCTGGATAGACGCTGGCAGGCATACCGTGCAGAGAACGAATGAATACTGTAGCACCCTTAGGGCAAAGTGCGATAGCAATATTTTGGCAACCACATTGTGGGCGGGGTTGCTGTTCGCGCGCGCCCCGCCACACAGGGCGGCTTTGACAGGATCGGTGGTTTTCCTCAGGTTTTGCGACAACTCGGGCCGGCACGTTCAGGTGGGTGTGCCGGACACCACCTTAGCCGTTTACCAGATCAACCGCATCCTGTTCGTGCCCAGGTGGCTGCGCGGGCTCGCCGCCTGCGGCCACGGCACCGTGAACTCCACCGCCTGATCGGCCGACTGGCCGGCTGGCTGGGTGGCGCCGCCGACCTGGATGTCGCGCCAGCGGAGTGGACCGTCGACGCCATGCAATGCGAGCGTCACCCGCTGCGCGGATCGCTCCACGCGCACTTCCATGAAGCTCTGATAGAACGGCGCGCGGTTGAAGTCAAAGACCGCCGACAGCGCCTCGACCGAGAACGGCCAGGCGCCGAAGCGGTGCACCCACCGCCACGCCGGCCACTTCCACCACGGCGTCTCGTTCGCGAGCTTGGCCGCCACGGCATCCGTGCGCGGGTAGAACGCGTAGTCAGTCACGGGCGGCTGTTCTGGCCAGTCGAGCGCGGTGCCGATGCTCAAGTACGCGCCGCCGCCGCCATTCACGAAGTGGCGCGCCCCCTCCTCGCCCGGCTCACGGTAGTACTCGAAGTCGTGGGTGTCACCGGCCATCACGACGGGGACGCGGTGCTCGCGCAGCAGGGCGTGCAACGCCGCAAAGGCCGGGTCACCACCGCCGGCGTAGGCCCCGCCGGCATAGAACGGATGGCCGAGAATGACCATCGTGAAATGGCCGCGGCTGCGTTCGAGCGCGGCCCGCAGCCAGGCCAGCTGCCGATCGTCGAGGCGGCGCAGCGCGCCGGTGTCGGCGGCAATCAGCGAGAAGCCGCCGCTCTGCATCTCGAAGAACGGCGCCTGCTGGTGCGCGGCCGAGACGCCGTACAGCGACCGTAACCGCGCGGCATCGGCAATCAACCGCTCGATGCGTTCGTCGGTCGTGCTCGACAAGTTCAGGTCGGCGTCGACCCGCGCGCGCATCGCCGCGCGGGCACGGTCGGGCGTCATCAGGTTCGCGGCAAAGCCATCGAGCGCGTTGAACCAGTCGTGGTTGCCGGGAATGGCGTAGATCGGCTTGCCGATCCCCTTGAAGGGCAGGTAGAAGTTGGCCTCGTAGTCGCGCATCGCGCCTTCCGGGTAGACCACGTCGGAGGCAATCACCACGAACTTCACCGCGTCCTGGCCGGCCGTGACCAACAACCGGTCGCGCAGCGAATGCTGCGAGGGGTCGCCCTCGCCAGGGTCGCCGATCACGATGAACGAGAAGTCGCCGTCGGCCGGCACGCCCGGCGGCTGCACCGCGAACAGGCCCGGCTGACCCGGGTCGGCGGTGCCTTCGCGGTCGAGCACCGCGCCGATCATCGCGTGACGCCACACATCGGTGCGCGACTCCGCGACCTTCTGCCACACCGCCGAGGCCCAGTTCTCGCTGTTGAAGTACCACGAGAACCCCCAAATCGGGTTCACCGCGATCAGCACCGCCGTCAGCGGCAGGCCGGCGCGAATCGCCTGGCGCACCGCGCCGTGCAGCGTATTGTTCTCGAGATCGCGCGCCACGTTGCGGCGCAGGCGCCGCTCGGCCCAGAACCGCAGCCCCCGCTCGCTCCACCGCTGCGACCGATCCGGGGATCGATCGTGCAGCATCCGCAGCCACACCAGCCGTTCCATCGGCCGGGTCGCCCGCTGCAGCGCCAGGTCGAACGGAAACACCACCACGATCGCCAGGAGCAGCGACACCACGACGTCGCCGGCCGTGGCCACCGCCGGCGACACCATGCCGAGCAGCGTCCATTCCGCATCGAGCCGGCCCACGTGGATGGCGAAGAACACGATCACGAAGATCACGCTCCAGTAGAGATCCGCCGGCGTTTGCGCACCGGCGTCAGCGATCGCCTCGCGATGGATGAACCCGATCAGGGGATGCGGCCCGAGCCCGAGCGCGCGATTCGGGTGCTCGTCTTCGATGCGCGCGAACTCGTCGGCGTCGATCGGCACCGGCGCGAACATCGCGTGCCAGCCCGACGCCGCCATGCGCAAGCCGAGCACAAGGCCGAAGCCGAGCGGCCCCAGCGTGTCGCGCAGCAGCCACACCAGCAGCGCGATGCCGACGTTGGCGCTACCGTTGAGGAAGTCCCACAGCCGGCTTTCCGGCGTCGTCCCGCGGACCGCGCGGACGATGTTCACCCCGCCGTCGGCGAGCAGGACGGCGCTCACCAGGATCAGCAGGCCAGAAAACACCAGCGCGTTCTGGAACGAGATCAGCACGCCGGCCAGCACCGAGAACGCGCCGCTGCTGTAGTGAGAGTGCCGCCCCTCAGACCCCCACGCATCGACCAGTTCGATGATCCCGGACAGCAGGATGGCAATGCCGACGATCGCCAGGCCCCACACCGACGAGAACAGCGGCGCCAGCACGGCGACCGCGCCGAGCAGGAACAACATCACACCGCGGAGCTGGGCGCGATTCGGCACGCCCGGCCATGGTAGCCGATTGATGGCGGTCATTCCTGGCCTTGACGGCCGTCCCGATGCGGGGCAGGATCAACATCTCGACTGTTGAAGAGGGACACCATGAATTCCAAAGCCGGACGCAACGACGCCTGCCCCTGCGGCAGCGGCAAGAAGTACAAGAAGTGTTGCGAGCTCAAGGAAGCGAAGGGCCGCGGCAACACCACGATGCTGGTCATTGTCGGCCTGCTGATGGCCGCCGGCCTGGTCGCTGGGATCACGTCACTGACGCGCGGCGAGTCGCACACCGGCCGACCGAGCGGCGTCTGGTCCGCGGAGCACGGGCACTATCACTAAGAGATAGGGTGCCTAAGGTGCCTAGGGTGCCTCAGGTGCCGGGTCGAGTTCGGGAAACACGTGCGCGCCGCCGGCGCCAAGCGGCAACGGCTTGACCCAGCGCACGGCCGTCAGCGGCAACGGCCCATAGAGGTGCGGGAACAGGTCGCCGCCGCGTGACGGCTCCCACTGCAGGTCGAGACCAGGTGTCGAGACGGCCACCAGCAGGAGGCCAGGGACGGCCGCGAAATGTTTCGCCGCGGTCTCGCGCACCTGCGCTGCCGTGGAAAAGTGAATGAAGCCGTCCTGGTGATCGATCGGCGAGCCGGTGAACACCCCCTGCTCCACCGCGTCGCGCCACAGTGACTCAGGTGCGATCTTGAAGATGACGGGGGTCACCGGTCCGGGCACGGCGCGTTCAGGAGCCGCCACGACTCCACGTCGATCACGGCCTGCGTCACGTTGGCATTGGGTCCGCCGGTGGCACCGACCGGCGACCGTCCCGGCATGATGCGCACCGACCCGCCGGCCACGCTCACACCCTGCTCGATCAGATCAGACTTTCGGATCAGTCCTGTCAGTTCAACGACGCTGCCCTTGCGAGCTTTGATCTCCTCGAGCAACTTTTTCGGACCCGACAGCCGCAGCCGCCGGCCGGGTTTGAGTTGGGTGCCCGATAGTTCGTGCTCGGGGCTGATGTCGACAATGAACAAGCGATCGTAGGCGCAGCCCGCGACGGTGAGCCGCGAGGAATCTTTCGGCACGGGCTTTTCCTGTGCCCAGGCCAGGCCGTCAGCCACCACCACGACTACCACCACCGCCGTCGCAATCAGCAGGGACTTCATGGCTTCAGCTTACTCCCAGGCCGGGTCAACGGATCGAGCCTTGGTGGCCGCGGCCCGCGGGGCCGGACGCCGGCCTGCAGCGGCTCGTAGTCGAGTTCGTTGCCTTCATCCACGCATCGCAGCAACAGCCCGCCCCGGCTCATGTCGCCGCGGCCGACGAACGCGGTGGGATAGTGAAGACGGTCGCCGAGCAGCGGCAACAACAGGTCGACATACTTGCCCGACGACACGCTGCCCAGCAGCACGACCTTGGCCCCGGGCGGCAGGTCGCGGGCCAGCAGATTGACGTCGCGCTCCAGCGGTCCGCGGTAGCGCAAGTCGTCCAAGGTGACGTCCACCTCGGCAAATTCACGAATCAATGCCGGCGTTACGCGCTCGAGTGGCGACATCAACCCGCGAGTCGGCGTGATGATCAAGGTCGAGCCGGGGGGCCCAAAGGTCTGCGCGTAGGCGAGCTTGCCGCGGAAATAGAGGCCGCTGAAGAACGCGAAGGCCACACCGAGTTCGAGCGTGCCGGCTCGAAGCTGCTGCGCCAGTAGAAACGCCGCCTCAGGCTTCAGGGCCAGTCCGGCTCGTCGGCCGCCGCAGTATGCCGGAGAAAGGAGAAACACCGTATACTAGATACCTTAGTTCCGCTTTCCTGAGCACTGCGGCCGTTCTGGCCTTCCAGCCCTCACCAAGGCACGTCATCGAGGGCTTGTGAGCAATATCACCACTGTTGGTCGTGTCGAGTCGTGGGGCACCGTCGTTACCGATACGCTCGGGGCGTTCGCGGCGGTCTGGGGCGTTGCCCTGGGCGTGTTGGTGATTGGCTTGCCGATCGCGCTGGCGTTCGCACTCGCCCTCCGCCTTGGGCGGATGGTCTTCCCGGGACTGTAATCGCCATGGATACTACGATGATTTACCTGGCCGTCGGTGTTGGCGGTGTCGCGATCCTGTTGCTGACGGCGCGCTACTGGATGGACTCGAACACCAGCGACATGGGCACCATGAGCCGGCAGTGGCTCGCTGAGTACACCCAGTCGCACCCGTAGCGCGAGGGCAACCTCGCGCACGGCGTTTCGCATCCGGTTAGCTGCCCGAGCGGACCCAGGTGCCGCATTCCGGCGTGGTGCTGAAGCCGGCGTCAGTGCCGGCAATCGTCACGATCTGCACCGCGGCCGTGCTGACGAAGGTGCCGGCAATCACGGCGCCGCCCGAGTTGGTAAAGTCGTTCAGCCGCTGCCACTCGCAACCGACGCCTGCCGCCTCGGCGCGATACGTCCCTGCCGTCACCTGCGTACCGACCGCCCACATTCCCGGAGTGATGTTGCCCTCGAGGCCGCGGCGCGGCGTGGTGTGCCAGAAGCCGCAGCTCGCGTCGGTGCTGAAGCCGGCATCGGTCGGGAGCAGTCGAACAATCCACTGTCCGGCGTCGAAGTTAATCTGCATGTTCGCGAGCGTGTCACCCGAGGTGCCGCCGAAGCCGCTCAGCCGCTGAAATCCGCAGCCGTGTGACGGGTCGCTGTAATACAAGCCGGCGGGCATGTCGGTGCCGACGCGGTATACGCCCGGACCGAACCGCGTGCGGGCGGCCACCGGATCGAGTCTCACGTTGAGCGTGGTCGCGCCATCGATGCCCACCGGCAGCGTGGTGGTGACATAGCCGGCCAGCGTCGCGCTCACGGTGTAGCCGCCACCGGACAGGCCCGCCATTTCGTAGCGGCCATCGGCGCCGCTGACGGCCGACTTGCCCTGGTTCGCGCCATCGACGAATCGGATCGTGGCCCCGGCCAAGACGGTGCTCGTGGTCGGCGACGACTCGGTGACGATGCCCGTGAGGGTGAAAGTGGTGGCTGCGGCTCCGGTCCCGGAGACCGCGATGGTGTTGGTCCCGCTGGCATGGTTGCCTGCCACCGTGATCGTCCCGGTGTAGCTCGATCCTGCCGTCGGCGCAAATGTCACGACGACGGCCTGCGAGCCCGCAGCGGCGACCGTGCCGCCGTTCCAGTTGCCCGTGAAGCCGGCCGGATAGGTGATGCCGGTCACCGTTAAGGCCGCCGCGCCACTGTTGGTGATGGTGAGTGTCGACGTGGCCGTCGCGCCCACCGCCACATTGCCAAAGGCCATGTTTCCCGCCAGCGCGATCGCCGCGCCGGCGGGAGTCGGTGACGTCGGGCTGTCCTTCTTGTCACCGCAAGCGGTGGCAGTCACGATGGCGAGCGTGGCAAGCGAAAGTTGTAGAAAACGCATGTCGCGATCCACTGCAAGTGCGATACCAGCGAATTCATGGCGGAGCTGCCCCGAACGGTCCGTCGATTACGTGAATCGAGCACGCCATTGCCCAGCTTTGGCGCTACCGCCGCGCTGGCCGCCAGTTTAGTGACACCGCTCGATGGCTTGACACAAATTACTTTGTGTCTTAAAGTTTGCCATGTTTCCCGTCCGCCCGACGACGCTGATCGATGCAACCCTCACTATTCAGGCGGGGACGTCCGGCGACGTGCTGCACCACCATCGTGCCGCGGTCCGCACACGGCTGCTGCGATCGGATCTGGTCCCGGCCGGCCCCGGCAGCATCACCTGGCAGGTCAACCGCGAGGCGGTCGTCGTGGCCGGATGGGGACGCGCCATCCTGCTGCAACTGGCGCACCCCGCCGTGGCCGCCGGCGTGCACGGCCACAGCGCGTTTCGCGGGAGCCTCGGCGCCAGTCTTCGGCGCCTGCGTTCGACGGTGGGCGCCATGCTCGCGATCACGTTTGGCGACACCGAGCAGGTGATTGCGGCGGCCGCCGGCATCAACGCGATTCACGATCGCGTGCGCGGCCACGAGCCGGTCACCTACTCCGCTCACGATCCCGAGTTGCAGCGCTGGGTGCACGCGACGCTGCTCGAATCGATTCCCCTCGCGTACGAGCGACTCGTCCGCCCGCTGACTCCGGCTGAGCGGGATCGCTACTGCAAGGAAGCGGCGACCATGGAGCCGCTGCTGGGGATGCCGGCCGGATCGCTGCCGCGCAGTCCCGCGCACCTCGACGCATACGTTCGCGACATGCTGGCGGGCGGGACCCTTGCTGTGACCGACACCAGCCGCGCGCTCGCGCGAGCGGTGTTGTATCCGCCGCACTGGTATCTCGCGTGGCCGGCGTTCCGGCCCGTGCAGCTGCTCACGATTGGCACGCTGCCGGCGTCGCTACGGCAAGCGTACGGCTTCGAGTGGCGCGCGCGCGACGAGCGCGCGCTGGCACGCTGGACCGCGCTGCTCCGCACCGTGCGCCGGCTCCTGCCGCCGTTCGCGCGCGAATGGCCCATGGCGAGGCGTGCGTCGTGATCGAGATTGGGTGGCAGCAAGGCTTGCATGTCCGTGAAGAGCGGCTCTCGACGCAGGCCGACGCCTGCCGGCTGCTCTACGTCAGCGACATTCACTTGCGCAGCGGACGTTCCGGCGCACTCTGCCGGCAGGTCATGGACTCTGCGTATCGCTGCCAGCCGGATGCAGTGCTGCTCGGCGGTGACCTGGTGGACCGCGCCTCTGAGCTGGGTCAGTTGAGCGACCTGGTTGGCCGCCTGCAACAAGTCGCGCCGGTGCTGGCCGTTGGCGGCAACCACGACCACGCGGTCGGCATCGACACCGTCCGCCACGCCGTCGAGCGTGGCGGCGGCCAGTGGATTCACGATCGCGTCGCTCGCGTCTCGCATCGACGGCGCGTGATCGCCGTGTCGGGGCCCGGCGCCGATCCGCCGGTCGATGGGCACGTGCGCGTCCTGTGCGCGCACAACCCGCGGATCTGGAAGGCCTCGCGCGATGCCGGCTACGACCTGGTCCTCGCCGGCCACCTGCATGGCTGCCAGCTGGTGGCGTGGGAGTATCGCGACCGCCTGTTCCCGGGCGCCTTCTTCTATCCGTACAACTACCTGAGCCACCGCCGGGCATCGACCCGGCTGGTGGTCAGCCGCGGGGTCAGCGACCTGCTGCCCATTCGCTGGCAGTGCCCCCGCGAAGTGGTGTCGTGTTATGTCTAGTCACCTCCTCGTGCCACACCCCCGCCGCGGCGCGATCTGGTCCAGCGTGGTCTCGGTCGCTTGCCTGCTGCGCAGTCTCCCCCTCTTCCTCGGGGCGCCTCCGACAACGCCACTGCGGGTACTGGGCATCATCGCGCTCGATACACTTCACGTGCTTCGCCGGTCGCGATTGCTGCCGCGGCGAAGAATCCGAGAGGTGGCCATGTTCCTGGACTTCGCCGGGTGCATGAATGCGGCGTGGGACCGCAAAGAGCTATGCGCTGAGAATTACCAGGCCGTCCGCCAATGGCTGGAGCAGGCCGGGCTGGGGGCATGCATGGCGACCTATCTGGGCCGGCTGCAGGCGATCGAGCGGTGGCGCCCGTCAATCGATGGCGATCACCGGCGGTTCGACGAGATCCGCTCGTACCGCGAGGCCGTCGCAGGGCTCACATTGGCCACGGCGTCCGCGATCGCGCTCGACGACGAGTCGCTCGAAGACGCCGACATGGACACGCTGTTTCGCATCCTGATGCAGTGCCAGATCATCGATGATGTGCTCGACTATAAAGCCGATCGCTCCGCAGGCTTGCCGAGCTTCGTGACGGCGGCAACGATGCGTCACGAGGCCGTCGCCCTGACCGTCGAGGCCTCGCGCAGCTATGCGGAGCGAGGGCCTTCGCCGGTCCATGGTGCGTTACCGTTGCGCATGGCCCTGTGGGCCGCCTCAGCGTTGGCGCAAGTGGTTGTTCGAGCGGCCGATCAGCGCATGATCGTCCGGCTCGCAGGGATTTGACGCAGATGACGACGAAGAAGAACTGGACGAAGATCGGGCTGACACTGGTCGCCGTGGGCATTGGCCTTGTTCCCACGGCAATCCTCGGGTTGTTTATCTACGCCAGCGCCACGGCGCCGGTGCTGCACCCGAACGCGCAGGACGTGACCTCGATGACGAGTGCGGCGCCGGTACCACAATGGACCGGCGCAGTCGAACAGGCGCGCCAAGCCGTCCGCGCGGCGCTCGCCGAGCACAACCTGCCGGGCGTCTCGGTGGCGGTTGGCGCCGGTGCCGAAATCGTCTGGGCCGAGGGCTTCGGGTGGGCGAACCTCGAACACAAAGTGCCCGTGTCGCCAGAGACCCGGTTCCGGATCGGCACCGCCTCCGCAGTGCTCACCTCGGCCTCCGTCGGCCTGTTGATCGAAAAGGAGCGCCTGAAGCTCGACGAGTCGATCAGAACGTACGTGCCAGAGTTCACCGAGACCCAATGGCCCGCGACCCTGCGCCAGGTGATGGGACACGTGGCCGGCGTCCGGAGCGACGGCGGCGACGAAGGACCTTTGTTTGGCGAGCAATGCGACCGGCCGGTCGACGCCCTACAGCACTTCGGTCACGAGCAGCGGTTCGAGCCAGGCACCCAGTACCAGTTTTCGAACTTCGGCTGGATCCTCGTGAGCGCGGCGGTCGAAGCTGCGGCGGACGACGGCTTCCTCGCGTTCATGCGCAAGCAGGTCTTCGAGCCCCTGGGCATGGACCACACCGAGGCCGACTTCGGGCCGGGTCCCGGCCCTGAGCGCACGACCGACTACTTTCCAAAGTTCGCGGCCGACCCTCGTTACGGCCCGGACGTGATGCGGCCGCTCAACCTGTCGTGTTATGCGGGAGCCGGCGCCTTCCTGTCCACCCCATCCGACCTGGTGCGTTTCGGAATTGCGATCAACAGCGGCACGCTGCTGCAACCGGCAACGGTGCAATTGCTGCAGACCTCGTTGCGGCTCCCGTCTGGTGAGGAGACGGGCTACGGGCTTGGCTGGGATCTCGACTCCGTCGCGCTATCGGGCAAACCGACTCGCGCGGCCGGCCACGACGGGAACGTGCTCGGCGGGATGGCGACGTCTTTTCTGACGTTCTCCGAGCACGGCCTCGTCGTCGCCGTCACGTCGAACACTTCCTACGCAGACACCCACGCCCTGGGCATCACGATCGCCCAGGCCTTCGCTGCACTGTCCAAGGAGGCGAAAGGGCCGGCGTCCAAATAGACGAGCCAGCCGGCCACACGAGGCGTCTCCTGGCGCAGTTTGGTGCGGATCCTGCATTGGATCATCTAATGGCAGAGCCGTCCCCCAACGGAACAGCACGGACTCGGCGCGGTCGCGCGCTGAGATGGCTCGCCTACGTCGTCTCGGCCGTAGTCGTCATCGCCATCGTGGCCGTCCTTGCGCTACAGACGAGCAGGCCCGTCGGTATGTGCTGGCGCGTGTCACCGCGTTGCTCGGCCAGCAAGGCATCACCCTCTCGACCCGCGATCTCCGCTACAACCTGCTGGACCTATCGGCCGAGTTGCGCGATGTGCGGGTGCTCTCTCCCGACCTGCCCGATGGGCCGCCGTTCCTGGAGGTCGATCATGTGCGCGTCGACCTGAGCCTGGGGCAGATGTTGAGGGGCCGATACGTCGTGGAATCGGCAAGCGCCCAAGGGGTGCGCGTCCACTATTTTGTGAACGAACAGGGCGTCGACAACCTGCCGCGGCCCGCCACGGACCCTGACGACCAGGGCCAACCCATCGACTACTTGATCGCCGATCTGCGCGTCCCGGATGCGGCGGTACGCTACGAGAACCGCGCGCAGCAGATCGACCTGACCCTTCCGCGCGCGTCGCTGTCGGTCGCTGGCAATGCCCTGACCGACCGGCACGCCATCACCGTCGAGGCCACCGGCGGCGACGCCCGATGGGGTGAGCGCCGCGTGCAGCTCGATCGCATGTCGGCGGCCGTCAGCCTCGGCCGGGAGGATGCGACGATCGAGCGCGCCGAACTGCAGGCCGAAAGCCTGCTGCTCAACATGAGCGGCAGCCTCGGGCCCTTCGCCGCCCCCATCGTGGACCTCAACGTGCAGGCCACGGCCGACGCGGCACGCCTCACCGAGGTGGCGAAACTGGCGGAACCAGTGGCGGGCCAGATCAGCCTGGAGGGCCATCTGACCGGCCCCATGGCCACGCTGGTGGTCGATGGTCAGCTGAACGGCAGCGGCGTGCAGGTTCGCGACCTCGACGACATCACCCTTCAGACGAAGGCGACGTACCAGGTCGGACGGGATGTGCTCGATGTGTCGCTCCTCCACGTCGAGAGTCCGTTCGGCACCATCGACGGCAAAGCAACACTGGCGCGCGGCGGCAACGCGGGTTCGCGTTTCACCATGTCGGTCGAGGACCTCCACGCGGAACCGGTGATGCGCGCGCTGCGGCTCCCGTATCGCATGGCGACCCGAGTCGATGGCCAGGCCAACGCGGAGTGGCCGGCCCTGGACTACACCAAGGCCACCGGCTCCGCTCGACTCGCGCTCACCCCGATGGCGTCCGCGACGCAGTCGTCGCTGCCTGTCGGCGGGCGCATCGAGATCGCCGGCAACGGCAATCGCATCAATGCCACGCTGCATACGGTGCGCGCCGCCGCGGTGGACCTGAATGGCCGTATCGCGCTTGCTGATCGCCAGCGCCTCGACGGCTCGCTGACGGCTCGCGCCGCCAATGTCCAGGACAGCATTTCCGTGCTCGAGGCATTTCTCGGTCGGCCCACGGGATCCTTGGCGCCAATGCCCATAACCGGCGCCCTGACGGCTTCTGCACGCATTGGCGGCAGCATCGCCTCACCCCAAGTCGGCGCCACGATCCAGGCGCCTGCGCTGACGATTGGCGACGCATCGGACATTCGCATCGACGGTCGCCTGGCATATCGGTCAAATGCGATCTCGCTCGAACGCGTCGATCTCGCCTGGCAGAACGCCCGGGCCCACGCCGCCGGCACCATTGGTCTCAGCGGACGCCAGCCTCTCGATCTGAGCGTGCGGGCCGACGCGGTGCAGGTGGCTGCCGTCTTGCGCGCGCTCGAGCGCGGCGACATTCCGGCCGACGGAATCACGTCGGCCCAGGCGCAGATTGGCGGGACACTCGCCAACCCGCAAGCCAGCCTTCACCTGCAGGCCACCAACCTTGCCGCCTACCACGAGGCGCTGGGCACGCTGACTGTCGATGGCCGATTCGCGAACCAGCAGCTCGACGTCACGTCGTTCGTGCTCGACAAGCCACAGCCGGGACGGAACGGCCGGCTGACGGGCACCGGCATGTTCCAGTTGGACGCCGAGCGCTTCGCGCTCGACCTGCAGTCTCAGAACGTGAAGCTGCTGGCGCTGACCGTCAGCGATTCCCAGACCATCACCGGGGACATTGAGCTCGGCGCAAAGGCGAGCGGCACGCTGGTGAACCCCACCGGCACGATCACCGTCGCGGCCGACCAGCTCGTGGCCGGGGGGTACGAGCTTGGCCGCATGGCCTCGACCACCACGCTCGAAGGCGGCCAGGCGACCTCAACCACGACTGCGGAGCGCTTCGCGCTGACGGCCAAGTCGGTGATCGGGACATCATCGCCCTACCCCGCCACCGTTTCGGCATCCGTGGCCGGCTTCGACCTCGCCAACGCGCCGGTCACGCTGGAGACGCCACTCGAGGGGCAGATCCGGGGACAGCTCGAGGCGGGCGGAGACCTGGCCGACTGGCAACGCGGCCACGCCGACCTGACCGTCGAGGCATTCTCAGGCGCATGGGACGGAAACCCGTTCGCGATCGACGGGCCGGCGCAGCTTCGCTACGCCGACGAGCGGCTGACAATCGATCGGCTGCGCGTGACGGCAGAGGATTCGACCATCACCGTGAGCGGCGAGCTGCCATTGCGGGAGGACGAGGCGTCGGGCGCGATCACGATCGATGCGGATGCCAACCTGGCCACACTGGCGCGGTATGCGCCGGCCGGCACCACCATTGCGGCCGACGGGCGGCTGACCGTGGCCGGCACGATTCGCGGCAACCTGGCCGCACTCGACCCGGACCTTCGCATCTCGGTGAAGGACGCGCAAGTCGTGTCGCCAGGTCTCGAACCTGGCCTCAGCAACCTCAACGCGACAGCGGCGGTCAGGCAAGGCACCGCCACCATCGACCAGCTCACGGCCAACTGGGGCCGTGCCAACGTGGTCGGGTCGGCGGTGTTGCCCCTCGCGCTTGTGCCGTCACTGCCGGTGGCCAGTCCTCGGCAGGATGGGCCTGCGGCCATTCACGCGCGCGTTGACACCCTGGATGCCAGCGCGATCCCTGGTGCGCCGGTGGGACTGAGCGGCGCTATCTCGCTCGACGCCAACATCGAGTCGCGGACACCCAACCTGAGCGACGCCGAAGGCACGATCGCTTTCCGCGATCTGCGGCTTGCCTTCAACGGCCTGACGCTCGAGCAGCAGTCGCCCTCCGCCATCGCTGTCGACGGGGGCATCGCCGCCATCGAGTCACTGGCACTGTCTGGATCGCTCGGCTCGATCGGCGCCACCGGCACGGTCGGCCTGATTGGCGAGCGGCCGATCAACCTCGACGTCGACGGCAGCGTGAACATCGCCGCCGTCTCGATGCTCACCGACCTTGTTCGCGCCGAAGGCGAATCGACCATCGACGTGACGGCGCGGGGCACGATGGCCAATCCCGTCCTCGCCGGCAGCGTCACCATCAGCGACGCCACGGTTCTGCTGGATGAGCCGCGCATCGCGGCGGAAGGGCTGCAGGCGCGCATCGACCTGGCTCAAGACCGCGTCACCCTGACCTCGCTCGGCGCGGCGGTGAACGGCGGCACGCTCACCGGCAAGGGCGGCCTGGCCATTCGCGGCGGCACCATCGCGGATGTCGCGGTCGAACTCGCGGCCCGCGACTTCGCGTTTGACGCGCCGCTTGACCTGCGCAGCCTGTCCGACTCCGATGTCCGCATCACCTCGCAGGGCGACGACATCGTGGTGACTGGCCAGGTGACCATCCGCGAGGCCGGCCTGACCGGGGACATCAACTTCGACACCGGCTTGCTCGCCACCATGACCGCCAGACGCCAGCTCGAACTGACGCCGGAACGAAACCCGTTGCTCGAGCGGCTGCTCCTCAATATCAACGTCGACACGGCGTCACCGATCCTGGTTGACAACAACCTGGCCAAGGCCGAAGTCTCGACCGACCTGCGGGTGGTCGGCACACCGTACGAGACCGGCCTGCTGGGCCGGCTGATCGTGGCCGAAGGCGGTCTGGTGACGCTGAACGAACGCACCTTCGAAGTTGTCCAGGGCGAGATCACCTTCATCGAAGACCGCCGCATCCATCCATCTTTCAACCTGTCGATGGAGACGCAGGCCAATAGCTACGACATCACCCTGGCTGTCAGCGGCGAGCCGGGCGACACCGAGACGACGCTGACGTCCAGCCCGGCGCTGCCGGAACCCGACATCATGGCCATGCTCGTAACCGGCCGCACGCTCGACCAGATGCGCGGCGCCGAGTACGAAGTCGCGCGCGAACAGGTGCTCTCCTACCTCACCGGCCGCGTCGGCTCGAACCTCGGCCGCGGGATTGAGCGCGCTACCGGATTGAGCGAGGTCCGCATCGAGCCGCAGTTGATTGCCAACGAAGCCAATCCAGGAGCCCGGCTGACGCTGGGACAGGAGCTCACCGACGACTTGTCGCTGTCCTACTCCATCGACCTGGCCGATAGCGCCGACCAGATCTGGGTGGCCACGTATGACGTGACCAAGCGGTTCCAGTCGCGGGCAGTTCGCCAGAGCGACAACAGCTATCGGTTCGACTTCCGCCATGACGTTCGCAAAGGCGGCCAGCCGGAGCCGCGGCGTCAGCCGCGCGTGCGGCCGGTGGTGGCGGCGGTCACGGTTCCGGACGACGCGCCCATCTCGGAGGCGCGGCTTCGAGAGATGCTGGACACTGAGGCTGGGGAGCCCTTCGACTACTTCACTGTCAGCAATGGGGTTGAAGACATCGAGAATGAGCTGCGCCAGCTCGGGTGGGCGCAATCCCGCGTGCGGCTCGATCGGCAGGTGGATGCCGCCGGCGTCAGCATCAACCTCAGGGTCACGCCAGGCCCGCAGGTGGACTTCACCTACACCGGCGTTACCCCACCGGCCAAGATCCAGGACGAGGTGCGCCGGCAGTGGCACCGCGGTGTCTTCGACGCGCAGCGCACCGATGACGCCGCCGAGACGGTGCGGGAATGGCTGATGCGAGACAACTACCTGCAGGCCACCGTCACCGCCAGCGTCGACGACGGCGAGGCGGCGCGGCGGCGTGTGCACCTCACCATCGACCCGGGCCCGCGGTCGCGCACGGTGCTGCTGGTGTTCGAGGGCGCCTCCGGCATTCCCCCGTCCGCGCTCGATGAGGTCATCGACGAGCAGGAGCTCGAACAACAACTGTTCACGGATCCGCTCGTCGTCACCGAGCTACTGGAGCGCCTGTATCGCGAGCAGGGCTACCTGAACGTCGAGATCGACAAGCCCCGCTACGAGTTCGAGGGCGAGGTTGCGCGCATCAAGCTGCCGATTCGGGAGGGCCCCCGATTCGCGGTCTCGTCGGTCACGCTTGCCGGGAACGATGCGATCACCACTCCCGCGCTGCTCGTGGACCTGCCGGTGGTCGAGGGCGACCCGTTCCTGCCTGCTGCCGCCGAGAATGCGTTGCAGCACATTCGCAACCTGTATTGGGAGAACGGCTACAACGAAGTCCGGCCCCAGTACCAACTGACCATCGATCGCGCGAACGGCCGGACCGGCGTCGCGTTCACCATCAACGAAGGCCACCAGGCCGTCGTCTCCGAAATCCGGATTGCCGGCACCGACAAGACCTCCGATCGCCTGGTGAGGGAACAGCTCACCATCGTGCCCGGCGAGCCGCTGAACCTGAAGGCGCTCAGCCGCTCGCGCAAGAACTTGTACGACAGCAGCGCGTTCTCCATCGTCGATCTGTCGCGCGATACCGTGGTGGATGCGCCGGTGGCGGGCGCCGCGACCGGCGCCATCGCGGGCGGCAATCAGCGGCCGGTACTGGTCGAGGTCACGGTCCGCGAGGTCCAGCCGTACCAGGTTCGCTACGGGGCATCGTACGACACCGAGGGCAAACTGGGCGGCGTGGTGGATGCCTCGATGCACAACGTCCTCGGCAAGGCGCGCGTCCTGGGCATGGCGGCGCGCTACGACGCCCGGCTCCGCGAGGGCCGAGTCTACCTGTCACAGCCGACCCTGCGCCATTGGCCCATCCAGACCCTGGCATCTCTGTATTACAGCGAGGAGCGCAACCGCGCCACCCAGATCAGCGAGGCCTACAACATCGATCGCAAAGGTGTCGCCATCCAGCAGGAGAAGAAGCTCTGGGACGCGTACATCTGGAGCTACGGGTATCGTTTCGAGGAAGCCCGCACCTACGCACCCGGCGCCGGTGCGGCGCCAGACGAGTTCATCAAGGTGTCGCCACTGACCTCCGCGTTCGCCCGCGACACGCGCGACGAACAGCTGGACGCCACGCGCGGCTCGTTCAACTCGCAGGCCTTTGCCTTCTCCCCGCAGTGGCTCGGCTCCGACGACACCTACATGAAGTACTTCGGCCAGTACTTCCACTATTTCCCGTTGCAGCCGGAACGGCGCAAACGCTTCTCGAACGAGATCATCCGGCCGCGATTCGTCTTTGCCACGGCGGTTCGCCTCGGCCTCTCGAAGGGCATGGGCACGTTCGTGCCGACGAGCGAGCGTTTCTTTGCCGGCGGCAGCACCACCCTGCGCGGGTTCGAGCAGAACGCGGTCGGCCCGATCGGCCCCACGGGTGTCCCCATGGGCGGCGACGCCATGCTCGTGTTGAACAACGAACTGCGCGCGCCGCTCATCAGCCTGATCGACGGCGTCGCCTTTGTCGACATCGGCAACGTGTGGTTGCGTTCGCGGGACTTCTCCCTCGGCGACCTTCGCAAGACGGCGGGCCTCGGGCTGCGCCTGCGCACCAAGTGGGTGCTGGTGCGCGGCGATTACGGTTTCGTACTGGGTGCCAGGCCGGGTGAACGGAAGGGCCGCTTCTATTTCAGTATCGGCCAGGCGTTCTGAGTGATCGCAGCTAGGTCGTCGTTCGCCGGACGTTCGTTGCCCGAGGTCCCTTCGGCCCGTCCTCACTGAGATCGAACTCGACACCATCGCCCTCGCGCAGGTTGTCGATGCCCTCACCGTAGATGGCGCTGGAATGAAAGAACACCTCTTTACCAGTCTCATCTCGGATAAAGCCGAATCCCTTGTCTGCTCGTAGCGTCTTGATCGTTCCTGTCATTGGCCTGGCTCCTCTTCTCGTCGAGCCAGGGGAATTCTGGTGGCGCCAATCGCCACGCGGAAAACAACAAAAGGCCGACGACAGTTGGCTGAAGTTGGTTGCGGGGGCTCGCCGCACATTGTATCGGCGTCTCTGTTGGACAGCAGCGTAAGCCTGTAAATGCTGCTGTTTTCGACGGAGGTTTCCGATGTCCGACGATCCTCGTTGGGGCGACGATCCGCGCGATCGAGACGATCGTAACCTCGGCCGCAGAAGTCCCGACCCGCGCGAACGGGAGCGGGAACGCGGCGAGCCGCGTGACGCCTTCGTGGACCGCGTCAGCCTGCCCCGAGGCCCCGAACGGGAGCACGTTCGGCTCCGTGACCGCTACTACACCCTTCGCGGCTCCGAGAGCCGCACGCTGGCATCGGTGGGCGCCTTCCGCGTCGTCCCTTGCCACGACCTGCGAGACAAGTTCGACAAGCCCCTGGACCCACGGCACGGCGAGCTGTGGCATCTCCGCGAATCGGGACTCGTTGAAACGGTCCGGCTCGGTCGGGACACCACTGCGGTCACTCTGACGAAGGAAGGGCGCGACCTGCTCGAATCAAGGCGTCGGGCCGAAGACCGGCCCGAGCGACAGACTTTCAACCATGGTGTCCAGAAGCCCCGCGAGCTGAAGCACGACGCCGAGGTCTACCGCGCGTACCTCGAAGAAGCCGACCGGCTGCGCGAGGAAGGCGCGAACATCCATCGCGTCGTTCTCGAAAACGAGCTGAAGGCCGAGTATCAGGAGTTCCTGCAGGAGCCCAATCGTGCTCGCGACGACAGCGACGGGCGGCCAAGACGTGACCCTCTGGAGATCCGCGAATGGGCGCGGGAACACGACCTGCCGTGCGACGACAACGGGCACCTGCAATTTCCGGACGTTCGGATCGAGTACGACATCGACGGTCGCGACCATACGCTCGACGTCGAGGTGATGACACCACACTACCGAGGCGCCCACGCCGCCGCGAAGTCCGGTTCCGGCTTTGCGCTCTACTTCTCGAATCGCAGCGGTGGAGGCGGGCGCAGCGGTGGGCGGACGCCGAGCGTCATAGAGGAGCTGTTGCGATGACCTTCGACGAGCGCGTTCAAGTCGTCGCCAAGGAGGGCTTCACCGAGCGCCAGGCTCGCTTCCTGACCACCGTGATGTTGCACGCCGGAGTCTGCGTCCCGCGCCAGTACGCACGCTTCTGCGGCATCGTCCACGGCCAGAAGACGCGGAAGTTCTTCGCCAAACTCGTACGGCTGAAGTACGCCTCGATGTACGACTGCCGGCACAACCGCGCACGCATCTACCACGTCAACCAGCGGGCGCTCTACGCCGCCATCGGTGCCGCTGAGAGCACGCTCCGACGCCCGCTCACCTTGAACCACGCGATCCACCGGCTCATGGTGTTCGACGCCATCGTCGAAGACCCTGAGATGATCTGGCTTGGCACTGCCGAGGACAAGGCCAGTCACCTGACCGCGCTCACCGGCATCAAGCCGGAGGACCTGCCTCATGTGACAGTCGGCGACGGCGAGCAGCGAAGGGCACGATACTTCCCGGACCGCCTGCCCATCGGAATTCAGGTAACCGGGTGTGGCGTCCTGGTCTACGTCGTTCTCGACGCGACATTGAACGATTTCCGCCTGTTCCTGGAGCGCCACTCCGCGGTCCTTCGCGCTCTACCAGCTTGGACCGTGTGCGTCGTCATCCCGCCGCAGTTCCCAGATCTGGCGCAGCGGGTGAAGCAGACGTTCGTCACGCAGCTGGCGATGCCCGCCCTGAGCCCGGAGGCAATCGCGGCTGTGCTCCAGCGTTTCGAGAATGTGCGAACGCAGCACTATCCGTTCGATTTCGGTGCCACGGACCACTTCGTCGAGAACCGCGACCCGCTCGCCGCGCCGAAGTACCACGTGCTATTCAAGCTGTGGAAGAAGGAGGGCGATACGGCGCTTGCGGGGCTGGCGTCAGGCGCGATTCAGGGTGCCGTACAGACAGGGACCGGGAAAATCGAAACGGTTGAACTCGGCCACCGTTACGGTCATCTCTCTCCCTTGATCAACGTCGCTTGATCACCATCGACTACGTGTGCCAAGTCAGGCTGGCATTAATACTCAAAGACGTTATATTATTGCCATCGAGCTTTCCGACCATGCACAAGCGCCAATGGGACACCGTTCTCTACGGTATCGCTGAAGACCAAGCCGGGTACTTCACGGCTGCCCAGGCCCGGGCGGCAGGGCTGCATCAGGTCCGTCTCGTCCAGCTCGCCCAGCAGGGGGACATCGAACGCGTCTCGCGCGGCGTTTACCGCTTCACCCGGTTCCCCATGTCCCAGCTGGGCCACTACATGGAAGCCGCCCTTTGGCCTCAGGTCCGCCGGCCCGATGTCGCCGGCGTGATCTCGCATCAGTCCGCCCTCTCCATCCACGAACTGTCTGACGTGAACCCGGCGCGGGTGCACCTGACCCTGCCGACCACCGTTCGCATCCGGCGCGAGGTGCCGAAGGGCCTCGTCATTCACTATGCCGACCTTGCTCCCGCCGAGGTCGAACGCATTGAAGGAGTGCCCATCACGACTCCAGTCAGATCCATACGGGACGCGCACGCAAGCCACGTAGGGAACGAGCTTGTGGGCCAGGCGATCACCGACGGACGACGGTCTGGATCTCTTTCCATGACCGAGGCTGATCATCTGGAGCGCGAGCTGTTTGGGAGGACACCGAAACGCCGACCTTCGACATCGGTTCGTCTGGTTAAACGATGACTGCCGATCGGAAACGACCTACCGGGCCACCGCCGTCAGCCGGCGTGCTGGCGAGGCCCTGGCACGTTCTCCCGGCCGTGGCTGTCATCCCACTTGCGCTTGCCGCGACCCCTATGATCTGCTGGTGGCTCCGATTCGCGAACCGCCGCTAAGGCTGCCTAGTTGCATCAGCGCCTGACTCGTCTTACTCTGGCTGAGGAGCATGAAATGACCCAGAAGGTCGAGGCCATCTACAGCGCCGGCGTCCTCACACCCACAGGTGAATTGAGCCTCAAGGACAGGCAGCGTGTGCGCCTGACGGTGGAGACGATCGACGCTCCCGACGAGGATCGCGAAGCCGCCATCGCGCGGCTGAGAGCCGGCATCGCGAGCATGCGTTTTTTCTCGGAGGGGGCGCTGCCCAGCCGAGAGGAACTGCATGATCGCCGTTGACACAAACGTCCTGATCTACGCGTGTGATCAGGCTGACCCCCGGCGCCAGAGCATCGCTCTCGACCTAATCACCGGCGCGCAGGGCGGCGTCCTGATGTGGCAGGTCGCCTGCGAATTTCTTTCCGCTTCTCGCAAACTTAGCCGGCAGGGATTCACGTCGGCCCACGCGTGGAATCGACTTGGCGAGTCGGGCCGTGTCAACGCTTTTGAGACAACCTGATTCAGAATTTACTGTAGCAACTCCATCGATGTGATCGTCGGGCTCGCCGGAGCGCCGATGAGGCGTTGTGGCCCTCGGATGTCCCCATGCTGCGGGTCGTCCGG
>JBBQSP010000058.1:0-32772 GCA_038213735.1 Vicinamibacterales bacterium
GCGCGAGCAAGGCGAAGCCGGTGCAACTGCGCGCGCCGATCACCGAGGACTAGGCGCCCGCACACCGGGCGCGGATCCACGCCACCACCTCGTCCTGGATGGTGGCGTGGACCGACGCCTGATCCCGCCCGCTCGACTTCAGCACCGCAAAGGAATGATCGCCGCTCTCCACGGTCAGCACCGTGATCGGCGGCGCCGGGCTCGCGCCGGCAATGGCCTCGGCAATCTCGTCGGGACCACCGAACGGATCGCGGGTACCTTGCACGAGCAGCGTCGGCACGGTCAGCGCCTTGAGGTGCGCGACGCGGTCGCCGGTCCGCTTGCCTCGCGGCGGCGCCAGCGGGTACCCGAACGCGATGATGCCGGACGGCTGCGACGCACCGGGCCACCGGTCGAGCGCGGCGCCCAGGTGCGTGGCAATGCGTCCGCCCATTGATTTGCCACCAATGAAGATGTGAAGTCCGCCTTTAGGAGTGCTGACGTGTTGCAGCGCCACGGCGATCACCCGCCGGAAGGCGTCCTCCAGCACGGGTGCGCGATCGGGCGTCTTGCGCTGCTTCTCCATGTACGGAAAGTTGAACGTGACCACCGACACGCCCCGCGAGCAGAGAGCGGTGGCGTAATTGGTCATGAAAGGATGGACGTGGCCGGCGCCGGCGCCGTGCGCGAACACGAAGACCGCATCGATAGCCGTGGCCGGCTCGGCTGAATACAAGGCCGCCGTCAAGGGACTGTCGTCGTCAAGAGGGATCTCGAATGCGGCGGGACTCACGATGATCTCGTTATAGCATCATCGGCAATGACACGCGTGGAGCCGCTGAGCTTGACGAACGACCATAGAACTATTGCAGTTCGAACACACGGCCGCTACCTCATCGATGCGCGGTCCGACGCCATGGCGACGCTGGTGGGTTTTCACGGCTACCAGGAGAACGCCGCGATCCACCTGGAGGTGCTGCGACGCATCGCGAACGGGCGCGCGCTCAACCTGATCAGCGTCCAGGCGCTCAACCGTTTCTACACCCGCGCGAACGCCGTCGTCGCCGGCTGGATGACCTTCGAGGATCGCGAACTCGCCATCGCCGACAACATCGCGTACGTGGCGACCGTGCTGGCGGAGGTGGCGAGCGAGCCGGGCATCACGCGGCCGATGATCTTTGCCGGGTTCTCACAGGGCGTGGCGATGGCGTACCGTGCAGCGGCGTTCGTGCAACAGCCGTGTGACGGCGTGATCGCGCTCGCCGGTGACGTGCCGCCCGATGTCGCGCCGGTAGCGGCCGGCCTGCCGTCGATCCTGCTGGGGCGTGGCCGCGCGGACAAGTGGTACACGGAAGAGAAGGCCGCCGCCGACCTGGCGGTGCTGCGCGGTGCCGGGGTCACGGTCGCGGAGCACGTGTTCGAGGGCGGTCACGAGTGGAACGAGTCGTTCGTTGTGAGCGCCGGCGTGTTCATCGACGAGGCTAGTGCGGCCACCCGGCGATGATTACGGCGACCAGCGGTCCGGCGGCAATGAACATGGCCTGCCATGCGACGCGTCTGGCGGCCGGCTGCGAGGTCCGATGATTCTCGAATCCGAACCACGCCGCCAACGCGCCGGCGACCGAGATGGCGCCGGCCAGTAGCAGCTGGTTGGTAAACAGCAGCGGGCCGAGGCGCGATCCGAGCAGCGGTAGCGCGAACACCAGCACCGGCACAGACCACGCCAGGGCGTGGAGGCCGCTGCGGCAGAGCGAGGAGATGTACAAGCTGCCGACAGCGAGAAACGTGATCGCGCCGACATGCCAGGCCTGAACGCTGGCCCCTCCGGCCGCCAACACTGTCGGTACGGCCACTGAGATCGTCAGGGCCAGGCCGACGACGATCACCAGCTTCACAACCCACTGCTGCCACGTGGCGACCGGCAGCAGCGTTTGCCACTCGTGCGTGCCCAGTTGACGTTCCTCGGCACTGGCCAGTGATCCGATCAGGATCGCCAGTGCGCCGTAGTAGATGAAGCCGACGGCGATCAGGACGTCGCTGGGGCCGAAGATCGTGTTCAAGGCCACCCACCCCGCCGCAAACGCCGGCGTCACGACCAGCGTCAGCTGCTGCAATCGCAGTTCCTTGAGCGCCAGCAGCCACAGCGGATGACGACGGCGCGACCCGACGGGGGAGAGGGCCGTCGCAGATTGACGCGCCGGCCACCAGCGGCCGAGCTCAATATTCGAGGCGGGTCCCGACGCGGCCTCGAGCCGCATGAACAATCGCCACCCGGCCATCGCCGAGATGAGCGTGCCACCAGCCAGGCCGCTGGCGAGGATCGAAGTCCGAAACGCGGCCTGGTCCGCGCCGCTGGTGTCGATCGAGCCGTAGCGAAGGAGCAGCGCCACTTCGGCGGTGATGTGCGCGAGCGCGGTGATCGAGCTCCCGAAGAGGATGCCGGCCAGCGGACCGCGACACACCATGGTCAGCCACGGCGCCGCGACGAGGCCGCACAGCAAGGCGAGGACCGGCAGCTCGCTCGGTCCGCGGCTGTCGCCTGGCGGCAACACCGCGACTCCGATCGCCACGAGCAGCGCGACCAGGGGCAGCGCCGCGCCGAGCTTGACGAGCAGCAGGCGGCGGCGCTCAATCGGCTGCGAGAGCAGCATTGCGAGGGTGCCGTTCGAGTACTCGTGGCCGATCGACAGGCCGGTGAGGGTGAGGGCGCCGACATAGAGCGTGACCCACGCGAGATCGGCGTCGCGACCATCCGACCGCAGCGCCAGCGCGCCGATCGCGATGACCGCGACGGCCCATGCGGGCCACAGGGCCCGAAGCTCTTTTCGGAAGGCGACCTCGAGCGGACTCACGCGGTGGCTCCACCCGCCTGTAACGTGGCGACAAAGATCTCTTCGAGCGTCAGCGACTCACTGGTGAGCGCTTCGGGTGATCGCGCCTTCAGGCGATCGAGCAGCGCGCCCGAGTTGCCGTTGGCGACCAGCTCGAGCTCGCGGCCGGCGCGGCGCAGCACCTGCACGCCGGTCAGATCCAGGCCGGTGGGCTCGCTGGCAAAGCGCGCATAGATCTTCTGGTAGCGCTCGCGGGCGGCATCGGCAGCGAGGGTCAGCACTTCGCGCCCCTCCTCGATGATCGTGAACTCGTCGATCAGGCCCTCGAACTCCGAGATGAGATGGGTCGAGACGAACACGGTCCGGCGCCCTGGATCGGCGTCCTGGTAGGCGCCGATCACGGTCTGGATGAACTCGCGCCTCACGATCGGGTCGAGACCGGAGGTGGGTTCGTCGAGCACCAGCAGTTCCGGTTCGGGGCAGATCGCCGTGATTAACGCCAGTTGCGTGCGCTGGCCCTTCGACAGGTGACTGGTCTTCTGCCGCGTGTCGAGCCGGAACTGGCTGAGCAACGCGCCTTCGGTGTCGTCATTCCAGCGTTCGCGGAACGACGCGAAGTAGTCGAGCGTCTCGCGAACGCTCATCCACGGGTAGAAAGCGACCTGGTCGGGGACATACGCCAGGCGCGACTTCACGGCCACTTCGTCACGGGCCGGGTCAAGTCCGAATAGCCGCGCCGAGCCGCTGGTGGGCCGCAGCAGGTTAAGCAGGCACTTGATGGTGGTCGTCTTGCCGGCGCCATTGCGGCCAAAAAAGCCGTAGCAGCGGCCGGCCGGCACCTGCAGGTTCAGGCCGTTGACCGCATCGGTGCGGCCGTAGCGGCGGACCAGTTGCTGGATGTCGATCACGGGAACGTCCGGGGTCGTGGCCATCAAGAGTTCTCCGCGCGGGTGCGCTTGTGGGTGAACGCGTCGAATCGGTCGGCGGCCAGCTTCAGGAAGTCGTCCTTCGAGACCTGCAGGTGGTGGGCCTGGACGACCGCCTGGTCGACCTCTTCGGTCAGCAGCTTGATCCGCGCGTCCTTCTTGAACGGCGAGCTGGTTTCGCGGATGAAACATCCCTTGCCGGCCACCGTCTCGATCACCCGCTGGCTTTCGAGCTCGGCATAGGCCTTGGCCACGGTGTTGCGGTTCACGCGCAGCCGTTCGGCCAGCGGGCGAATGGACGGCAGGGGCTCGCCGGCCAGGACCGCTCCCGACGCGGCCGCCGACTTCACCTGGTCGACCAGTTGCAGGTAGACCGGCTTACCGGACTTGAAGTTCAGTTGAAATTGCATCGGCCGTCGCCATCTGTCATAGGACAGTAGGACAGTCGCCGGTTGTCTGTCAAGTCCGATGAACGGATTAAGCGTGGGTCCCGTCTAACCGCAAGCAGGAAGGTGAAGTGTGTCCACCCTGATCTCTGACCTGCGCTATTCCATCCGGTCCCTGCTGAAGAATCCCGGGCTGACGACTGCCGCCGTCCTCTCGCTCGGCCTTGGCATTGGCGCCAACACGACCATCTTCAGTTGGGTGCAGGCCGTCTTGCTGCGGCCCATCCCAGGGGCGAGTGACCCTGGCAGCCTGATCATTGCCGCCATGGAGAACCGCGAGGGCCAGAGCCGCTCGTGGTCCTACCCCAACTTCAAGGACCTGCACGATCGCTCGACCCTGGTCGAGTACGTGGGGCAGGACGATCAGACCCTCAGCATCGCGGTGGATGCCACCGCGGAGCGCGCGTGGGGTGGCGTGGTTACCGGCAACTTCTTCGAGGTCATGGGCGTGCGGGCCGCCGCCGGCCGCCTGTTCACCAGGCAGGACGATGTCACGCCTGGCGGGCATCCGGTGGTCGTGCTGAGCCACGCCTATTGGCAACGCCGGTTCGCCGGCAGTCCCGACGTGATCGGCAAGCAGGTTACCGTCAACAACGTGCCCGTCACGGTGGTTGGCGTCGCGCAAGAAGGATTCCTCGGATCGTTCCTCGGGGTCTCGACCGCCGCGTGGTTGCCGATGATGATGCAGCGCGAGATCATGGGCGGCGATCGGCTGAACGCCCGGGGCAATGGCTGGATGCAATCGATCGGCCGGCTGAAGCCTGGAGTGTCGCGCGCGCAGGCGCAGGCCGAAGCGGCCTCGGTCATGGCGCAGCTCGAAAGCGAGTTCCCCAACAACAACGAGGGGCGCCGGCTGCGGCTGGTCGAGACCTGGGCGGCGCCGTTTGGCGCGGCCACCGCGCTGGCGCCGGTGCTCGCCGTGCTCTCGGTACTGGTCGTGATGGTGCTGGTGATCGCGTGCGCGAACGTCGCCAACCTTCTGCTGTCGAAGGCGGTGGGCCGCCGCCGCGAAGTGGCGGTGCGGCTGTCGCTTGGCGCCAGCCGCTGGCGCCTGGTCCGCCAGTTGCTGACCGAATCGATGGCGCTCGCCGCCATCGCCGGCGCGCTCGGCGTGGCCATGGCCTACTGGACCATGGACCTGATTATGGCGTTTGTCCCGCCAATCGATATTCCGATCGACCTGGGCCTGCGCATGGACCAGACGACGTTGGTGTTCGCGCTGGCGATCTCGATGGTCACCGGCGTGCTGTTTGGCCTGGCGCCGGCGCTGCAGGCCTCGAAGCCCGAAACCATCCACGCCCTCAAGGAGGAGGGCAATCGGGGCAGCGGCGGCCGCACCGGCCAGCGGCTGCGCAACACGCTGGTGGTGGCCCAGGTGGCCGTGTGCCTGGTGCTGCTCGTCGGCGCCATGCTGTTCCTGCGCAGCTTCCGCGAGGCGAAGACGCTGTCGCCCGGGTTCGAGACGGCCAACGCCGCGACCGCGTCGGTCGACCTGTTTCCAAGCGGCTACGTCGGCGAGCGCAGCCACAACTTCCAGCGCCGCGCGATAGCCGCCGTCGAAGCGCTGCCCGGCGTCACCTCGGCCGCGTTCACCAATCGCATTCCGATGGTGATTGGCGGCAACAGCTCAATGGGCATTGGCGTCGAGGGCTACGTGCCGCGCGAGAACGAAGAAGTGGTGATCAACTACGCCGTGGTGGGTCCGAAGTACTTCGAGACGCTGCGCATTCCACTGCGCGCCGGACGCGAGTTCGGTCCGCTCGACACGCCGGCGTCGCCCGGTGTCATCGTGATCAACGAAAGCATGGCGCGGCGGTACTGGCCAGACGGCAAGGCCCTGGGCGGCCGGATTCGCATGGGCGAGACGCTGATCGAGGTGGTCGGCATTGCCGCCGACACCAAGTACGGGTCGCTCACCGAGCGGCCGCTGCCGCAGTTGTTCTATCCGCTGTCGCAGCGAAACGCCAGCACCTTGCGGATGATCGCCCGCACGTCCGGTGACCCGGCGGCGCTCGTCGGCGGCATGCGCGATGCGCTGCGCGGCCTCGATCCCAACCTGCCGGTCTACGATTCGCGCACCATGCGGGAACATATACAGGGCGCGCTGTTCGTCCAGCGCATGGCGGCCGACTTGCTCGGCGCCATGGGGGTGCTGGCCCTCCTGCTCGCCGCGATTGGTCTGTACGGCGTGATCGCCTACGCCGTGAACCAGCGGACGCAGGAGATGGGCATTCGCCTGGCGCTCGGCGCGTCGCCCGGATCGTTACTCGGCATGATCGTCGGGCAGGGCATGAAGCTGACCGCGATTGGCCTGGCCATTGGCCTGTTGCTGGCGCTTGGCGCATTCGGCTCGATCGGTGCCATGCGGTCGATGCTGCCGGGCATTTCGCCGCTTGACCCCGTGACGTTCGTGGCCGTGCCGACTGTGCTCGCGCTGATTGCCCTGGTCGCGTCGTGGATTCCCGCACGACGCGCCGGCCGGGTCGATCCATTGGTGGCGTTACGGGTGGAATAGCGAAATAGGGTGCCTTGGGTGCCTAAGGTGCCTGGGGTGCGCGGCCTTAGCACTCCAGGCCCCCTAGAGGCACATTAGGCCCCTTAGGCACCCTGTTATTCTTATCGCCGAGTGGGATTCAACCTGAACGAACTGGGCTGGGACGACGAGTGGGCGCGGGCATTCGCGCCGCACGCGGCCGAAGGCCTTGTCCCGGCGCGCGTCGCCATCGAGTTCAACTACATCTACCGGCTCTACGCCGAGGCCGGCGAGTTGCAGGCGCAGCATGCCGGACGCATGCGTCACCACGCCGAGGGCCGCGAGAACCGGTCGGCGGTGGGCGACTGGGTGGCCGTCTTGCCGACCCCGGGTGAAGCCTCCGCCACCATCGAGGCGGTCTTGCCGCGGCGCAGCCGTTTCTCGCGCAAGGTGGCCGGCGAGACCACCGAAGAGCAGATTGTGGCCACCAACATCGACACCGTGTTCCTGGTGATGGGGCTGGACGGCGACTACAACCCGCGGCGGCTCGAGCGATACCTGCTGATGGCCTACGAGAGCGGCGCCCGCCCCGTGGTGCTTCTCAACAAGGCTGATGTGGCCGACCATTTGTCCGCAGACTTGGACGAGATTGCGGGGCTTGCGGTTGGCGTGCCCGTGCACGGAATCAGCGCCAAGCAGCGCACCGGTATCGAGGTCATCGAGCAATACCTCGGTCCGGGCCGGACCGGGGCGCTGCTCGGATCCTCGGGCGTCGGCAAGTCGACCATCGTCAATGCCCTGGTCGGCGAGGAGATGTTGAAAACCAGCGAGGTGCGCACCGGCGACTCGCGCGGCCGGCACACGACCCGGCATCGCCACCTGATCCTGTTGCCGGGCCGGGGCCTTTTGATCGACACGCCCGGGATGCGCGAAATCCAGCTGTGGAGTCAGACCGAGGGCACCCGCGAGACCTTCGAGGATGTCGAGAGCCTGGCCGGCGGCTGCCACTTCACCGATTGCCAGCACCGCGAAGAGCCGCGCTGTGCGGTGAAGCAGGCGATTGCCGACGGCACCCTCGCGGCGGGCCGCCTCGAGAGCTACCTCAAGCTGAAGGCCGAGATGCACAGCCTCGATGTGCGCAAGGACGTGCGCGCGCAGATCGACGAGAAGCGCAAGACCAAGACGATCAGCCAGTCATTGAAGAAGCTATACAAATCCCGCGATCGCTAGCGCTATGGCACGTTGCGGAAGCGTTCGACCGTGCCGGGAATGACGCGCGCGGCGTTCATCGACGGACCGAGTTTCTGGCGCACCGCATCCGCTTCTTCGCGCGTGGAATAGCGCCCGACCAGCACGCGGCGTTGCAGGTCGCCAGGCGTCACCAGGACGTCGAGCAGGTAGACGGGGAGGCGCTGCGCGCGCAACTCGGCCTCGAGCTGATCCACCTGGCGCGCGGTGTCGAACGTGCCGACCAGCACCGAGAACGAGCCGGCCACGGCCGGCGGCGGGCCAATTTCAGGCAGGCCCGCGGGGACGGCCAGCGCGGCGACCCGCGCGGGCAGCGGTGGTGGTGGAGCGCGCCGCACGGCCGGCCGCTCGGCCCCGCTGAACAGTTCGACCGGGTTGCCCAGGAAGTAATACGTCGCGCCGCCGGCGGCCGCGAGCACCAGCAGTGCGGCGAGGACCCAGCTGCGACTGGACGATCGGGTGGCCGCGGCCGAGCGCTCGCCCCTGACCTTGCCTTTGGGGACCTCGAGCCCGATCTTGGCGGCCGACTGCACGACCTGCTCCTCGGTGAGGCGGCTGGTTTGCGCCTCGCACGCCGCCATCAACGCCCGGTCGCACAGCAGGTTAATCACGCGCGGGACGCCGCCCGTCACCGCGTGGACGAGGTCGAACGCTTTCGGCGTGAACGACACCGACGTCGAGCCGCGCGCCACCCACAGCCGGTGGGTGACGTAGGCCTCGACCTCTTCGCGGGTCAGCGCCTTCAGTGAGCAGCGAATCGAGATGCGCTGGTCGAGTTGCCGCAACTCGGTCTTGTGAAGCAGATCGAGCAGGTTGAGCTGGCCGACGATCACGATCTGCAGCAGCTTCTGAGCGTTGGTCTCGAGGTTCGAGAGAATGCGGATCTCCTCGAGCACGTCGGTCGACAGGTGCTGCGCTTCATCGATAATCAGCACGGCGCTGCCGTGCAGCGGCACGAGCGACAGCAGGAAGTCGTGGAGGGTGCGAACGAGCTCGTGCTTGCTGGCGGTCGCCAGCCGGCCCGACTTGAGCGCATCGCGCGAGACCACCCCGAAACTGAGCAGGACTTCGCGGAGCAGTTCCTCAACCGACAGGAACGGGTTGAGGATCAGGGCCGTGAACGTGGTCTGGTCAAACTGCTCGAGGAGGGTGCGGCAGAGCGTGGTCTTGCCGGTTCCGATGTCGCCGGTGAGGACGAGAAAGCCCTCCTTGCGACGGATTGCCTGCCACACCTGTTGCAAGGCGACATCGTGGGATTCGCTGCGGTACAAGAAACGCGGATCCGGCGTCAGGCTGAACGGCGGTTGAACGAACCCGAAATACTCCTCGTACATGCTGCTTGGTCGGGCAAGCCAAGCGAGAGGGAAGGAGAGGAAGCCTGCTTGCCGAACACAGCATAACAGGAACGGACAGCTGCGTCACAGTTGGCCGAAATTGAACAATTGAGCTGCCATCAATACCCCGGACGACTCCACCAGTTCGCGACGGACCTGATAACCGGTCTCCTGGGCGGCCAGCGTTTCCCAGCCTGAATTGGCGGCCCGACTGGGCTGCCCGATGCGCCGGTAGAGCGCCACCATGCTCTTCTCGCACACCACCATGTCATCGTCCGCTATTTCGACGGCGTGTTGCAGTTCGTGCCCGAGGGTGGCGATCTGCTGGTCGGTGCCGAGTTCCGCGCTGAGGGTCGCGCGCAGGTAACGGTAGGGCCCCGCCTGCGTCATCCAGGTCAACTGGCCGGCGAGGCCCGACTTCATCAAGGGGCTGACCGACACGTAGACGAACACATTGCTGGCTTCGAGGCGCTCGACGAGCGCGCGGAAGGTGTCGGACCGCGCTATGCCGTCGCGCAACAGTTGCGTGCTGCGGGTGTCTTGCGGCCGAATGCGCTCGCCACCCTCGTGCGGCTTCTTCGCCGGCTCGGCGAACAGGTTCGCGATCGACAGCACGGAACACAGAACGACGCAGAGTACCGAACGCATGGTGTCCTCTCCGCCCGTCACGTCTCTCGTCCGTTGCCTCTAAGGTTCTTGCAACTCGCGGTTCTTACAGGTCGTGCACTGGGAAGGTAGACGGGTCACCCGGGCCGCAGGTTCGTCGCGCGCGCGAGTTTGCGGTGGTGAGCGGAGGGACGGATAATGCGCGGATGAAATCGCAACGCTTCATCACGCTGCTGGTTCTGTTGTTCGTCCCTGCGATCGCGGTGGCCCAGCCCCGGCAGGCGGTGATCGACACCACGGCTGGAACGATCGTTCTAGATCTGCTCGCCGATCGCGCACCGAACCACGTCGCGCTGTTCGTCAAGACGGCCGAGTCCGGCGGCTACGACGGCACGACGTTCTTTCGCATGATCAAGTACGGGATCATCCAGGGCGGCGACCCGGTGACGAAGGATCCCGCCGCGCGCGCGACGTACGGCAGCGGCGGGCTCAACCTGTTGAAGCCGGAGATCTCAGACGAGAAGCAGACCCGCGGCGCGGTCTCGGCGACGCAGATTCCCGGCCAGCCCGATAGCGCCGGCACGCAGTTCTTCATCGCCGTGACGGATCAGCCCGGCCTCGACGGCCGCTACACGATCTTCGCCCGCGTCCACGAGGGCATCCTCGTGGCGCAGACGATCTCCGAGACCGCCGTGGACGACACCGGCCTCGCCGTCGACCGCGTGGTGGTCAACAAGGTGAGCATTCGCGACCGGCCGGCCGACGTGCCCGAGCCATTCTCAACCGACACCGTCGAGGAACTGGTACGCTATCGCGCCGTGCTCGACACGTCGATGGGGGAGATCACACTGTCGTTCGCGCCCGACAAGGCGCCAAACCACGTGCGCAACTTCCTGCGGCTGGCGCAGGCTGGTGTCTACGACGGCATGAGCTTTCACCGCGTGGTCAAGGGCTTCGTGATCCAGTCGGGGCACCTGCCGACACGCACGACCCAGCTTGGCGAGACCCAGCAGAAGTACGTGCGGCAGATGAAGGCGGAGTTCAACGATCAGCTGCACGTGAAAGGCACGCTGTCGATGGCGCGGCTGGCCGAGCCCGACTCGGCCAGCGCCTCGTTCTTCATCGTCACCGCCACGGCCGACGCGCTCGATGGCAAGTACTCCGCGTTCGGCCAGGTCGAGAGCGGCCTGGACGTGGTCGAGAAGATCGAAGCCGTGGCCGTGAACGGCGAGACGCCGATCGATCGCGTGGAACTCAGGAAGGTGACGGTCGTCCGAAAGTAGCGGCGCGGGTGAGCCGGACGCCGGCGCTCACGAAGGCTTCGAGGTCGGCGGTCGTGACAAGCGGTTCCATGCGGCCGATCGCGACGCCGGAGCGAGCAATCAGGATCCACGGCCGATCGGCCTCGGAGAACACCGAGCTCCGATCGTTGGTGGCATCGACGAGGGCGTTCTTCAGGCCTTGTCCGAGCAGCCGCCCGGCTTCGTCCGGGTCACCGGCCATCACGATGAAGCCGGGAATCGAGACCCCGGACACCCGCCGCAACGCGCCGGCGTCCACCTCGCGGCCGAGCGCCTCGCCGAAGTACATGTCGACGGCCATGTCGAGCGCCATGCCGGCCGCCTTCTGTGCCAGTTGCGCCAGCCACCCGTCGCCTTGCGCAACCGCGAAGTCAGGCGTCTCTTTCCCGGCGGGTACGCCGATGCAGACAATGGGGGTAGTCATGCCCAGGCCAGTGGCCGTGCGCCACCGGGCCGCCCGGCGCCGGCGATGCCGGCTGTTGCTGCCGCGGCGGACGGCGCGCAACGACTCGGCTGTCCAAGCCACGCTGTCGGTCGTGCCGCGCCAGCGGCGGACGAAAAAGCCGCCTTCCGTCAGGCTCTCGAACTGCCAGCCCCGCGCCGAGGCGGCCTGACGCAGCTCCTCATCAATCGCCTTGCGGCGGCGATAGGACGCGACCATCAGCACCACCACCAGTGATGCGACGACCACGAAGGAGCCGAGGATAAGGACGCCGTCGGTAGACATCCGCGTATCTTGGATCAGGAGAAGGGCAGGCGCAGCTCAGCTGAAGCCGGGGCGGTCTCTTCGGCGTCGGTGCTCAGGTTGTGCACCCCCACCCCGAGCAGCCGGACGGGCCGATCGCCGGCTTCGGTCTTCGCCAGCAATGCCAGCGCGCGCGTCACGATGGCTTCCGTGTCGTCGGTCATCTGCGGGGTGCTGTGGCTGCGCGTGACGGTGGTGAAGTCGTCGTAGCGGACCTTGATGGTCACGGTTCGCGCGGTAATGGCGCGTTGCTGCAGCCAGGCGGCGACGTCGCGCGCCATCTTGTCGATCTCCTGGCGGATCTCGCTCAGGCCCGACAGGTCGCTGGCGTAGGTCCGCTCGGAGCTCGATGACTTCGACGGCCGGTTGGGTTCCACCCGGCGTTCGTCGCGGCCGTGGGCGAGGTCAATCAGCCACGGCGCGAGGCTGCCGACGACTGCCTCGAGGTCGGCCGGCGTGCGGGCGCGGACGTCGGTGAGCTTCTCGATGCCGTGTTCGCGTAACTTGGCGGCGGTGACCGGCCCGACACCCCACAACGCATCCACCGGCAGGCCTTCGAGAAATTTCTCGACCCGCTCGGGGGCGACGACCGTCAGCCCGTCCGGCTTCTGCCACCCCGACGCGATCTTCGCCAGGAACTTGTTCGGCGCCACCCCGGCCGACGCGGTCAGCCGGGTCGCCTCCTTGATCGCGGCCTTCAGGCGCTTGGCCACGGTCACGCCGAGCGGCTCGCCCCAGCTATTCTCGGTCACGTCGAGATACGCCTCGTCCAGCGAGAGCGGCTCGACGAGCGGCGTCACCTCGCGATAGAGGGCAAACACCTGCTGCGACACGGTGCGGTACTTCTGGAAGTCGGGCCGCACAATGACCAGCGAGGGGCACAGCCGCACGGCACGCGACATGGGGATGGCCGACCGCACGCCGAACTTGCGCGCCTCGTAGCTGGCCGCCGCAACTACCCCGCGAGTGGTCGGGTCGCCGCCCACGGCGACCGGTTTCCCCTTCAGCGTCGGATTGTCGCGCTGCTCGACGGATGCATAGAACGCATCCATGTCGATGTGGAGGATTTTTCTCATCGCACCTTAGGCACTCTAGGCACCTTAGGCACCCTAGGCACCGGTACTACCGAATCCCCCTCGGGTTGGGGCGGCCATCTCGGCCACTTCTTCCCATTCGACATGCGGGCAGGGCAGGACCACCCCCTGTGCCAGGCGGTCGCCGCGCTTCACCTGCACGGGCTGATCGGTAACGTTCAACAACTGGATCTTGATTTCGTCGGCGGGTCCGCAATAGTCGGCATCGACAATGCCTACGCCGTTGGCGACCATCAGCCCCCGCTTGAGTGGCGTACTGCTGCGCGCAAATATCCCCAGGAAGTGGCCGTCCGGCACGGCAATCACCAGGCCGGTCCCGACCAATCGAATGCTTCGGGCCGGAATGTCCATGTCGACCGCGGCGGCCAGGTCAAAGCCGGCGGCGCCGGCGGTGGCGGGCTCGGGCAGGCCAATTGACGAATCCAGTCGTTTGATCTTGAGGCGCATTGATGAATAGTAGTGCCAGGGAGAGCCGAATGAATCGCCTGAGTTCCGCAAGCGTCGCGTTGGTGTTGCTGGTCGTCACGTTGGTCGCCGTTCCGCGCGCGCAGGTCGCCGCACCGCAAGCGCCGGCCGTGCCGGCCGAACTGGCGCTCGATCGGGCGCTGCCCGTCGATCCCGCGGTGCGATCGGGCCGGCTGCCCAACGGGATCCGCTACTTCATCCGGCAGAACAGCCGCCCGGCCAACCGGGTCTCGATGCGCCTTGCGGTCAACGTCGGGTCGTTGCAGGAGGAGCCGGACCAGCGCGGCCTGGCGCACTTCCTTGAACACATGGCGTTCAACGGCACCGAGAACTTCAAGCCCGGGGAACTGGTCGGCTTCCTCGAGTCGATCGGCGCGCGCTTCGGCCCGCACGTCAATGCCTACACCTCGTTCGACGAGACCGTCTACATGCTCGACATGCCGACCGATCGGCCCGGCTATGTCGATCGCGGCATGCTGGTGCTGCACGACTTCGCGGCCGGGTTGTCGCTGTTGCCCGATGAAGTCGAGAAGGAGCGCGGCGTTGTCCTCGAAGAGTGGCGCGGGCGCCTCGGCGCCGGGTCGCGACTTACCGACAAGCAATTGCCGGTGATCTTCCAGGGCTCGCGCTATGCCGATCGACTGCCGATTGGGCTGCCCGAGGTGTTGAAGGGCGCGCCGCGAGAACGTCTCGTCGCCTTCTATGAGAAGTGGTACCGCCCCGACAACATGGCGGTAGTCGTCGTCGGCGACCTGCCGGTGGCCGAGGCCGAGCAGCTGATCCAGAAGCACTTTGGCGTGATCCCGGCGGCCAAGGGCGCGGCCTCGTCGGTGGATGCCAGTGTGCCCGGGCACAAGGACACCGTGATCAACATGTCCACCGATCCCGAGGCGCAGGGCTGGTCGGTGTCGATGGCGTTCAAGGGCAAGGTCGAGGTCGACAACACCGTGCGCGGCTATCGCAAGCAGCTGGTCGAGCAGTTGGTGTCGCAAATGCTGAACCTGCGCCTCGCCGAAATCTCGCGGCGGCCGAACGCGCCGTTCCTGGGCGCGCAGGCGGGCAGCAGCAACATTGGCCGCACGCTGGAGTTGTTCGAGATCGAAGCGGCCGTGCCCGAAGGCCAGATTACCGAGGGCCTGGGGGCGCTGATGCTCGAAGCCAAGCGCATGCAGCAGTTCGGGTTTTCGGACGAGGAACTGAACCGCGCCCGGGCGGGCCTGCTGGCCGGCTACGAACGGGCCTTCAAGGAACGTGGCACGGCTGAAAACCCGGGGCTGGCCAACGAGTACGTGCGTCACTTCCTCGAGCAGGAGCCCATCCCGGGAATCGAGTTCGAGTACCAGATCGCGTCCACCTACCTGCCGACCGTGACCGCGGCCGAGGCGTCGGCGCTGGCCAAGGACCTGATCACCGACGAGAACCGCGTCGTGCTGGGCGTGGCGCCTGAGAAGAAGGACACGCCGCCGCCGTCGCCCGACATGCTGCGGGCGGCGATTGAGCGCGCCAGCGCGGCGCCGGTCGAGCCTTGGACCGACGCCACCTCGGGCCGCGCGCTGGTGGAGAAGGTGCCGCCGGCCGGCACGGTGGCTTCGCGCCGAGAGGTGGCGGAGATTGGCGCCACGGTGCTGACGCTCTCGAACGGGGTCGAGGTGTGGCTCAAGCCGACCGACTTCAAGAATGACCAGGTGGTGTTCACCGCCTATGCGCCTGGCGGCGTGTCGCTGGCCAGCGAGGCTAACTTCAAGAGTGCGAGCCTGGCCACCGCCATGGTCGGCGTTGGCGGCATGGGCGGGCTGAGCCCGGTGGACCTCAGCAAGATGCTGGCCGGCAAGATTGCGCAAGCCTCGCCAAACGTCGGCGAATACACGCAAGGGATTAGCGGGTCGAGCACCCCGCGCGACCTCGAGACGGCGCTGCAGCTCAATTACCTCGCGCACACCGCGCCCAATATGACCCCCGAGGTGCTCGACCTGATCAAGCGCCGCCTGGCCGCCTCGCTCCAGAACCGCGATCAGAATCCCCGTGCCGTGTTCGGCGAGAAGGTCGGACAAGTCAACTCGTCGAATCACTACAGCGCGGTCGCCATGACCCCGGCCGATGTGCCCCTGTTGAACCTCGACACGATGAAGTCCTTTTATCAGGCGCGGTTCGGCAACGCCGCCGACTTCACCTATTTCTTCGTCGGCGCCTTTACCGTCAGCGAGATCACCCCGCTGCTTGAGAAGTGGGTTGCGACCCTGCCGTCGCAGGGCAAGAAGACGTCGGCGCATCGCGACATGGGCGTCAAGTTCCCCATGGGAGTCGTGAAGGAGGAAGTGAAGAAGGGCAAGGAGCCGGCCAGCCAGACGGTGCTGTCGTTCTTCGCCGATCCGGGCTTTGACGAATACGAAATGCACCGGGCCCGCGCCGCCTCGCAAGTGCTCAGCACCCGCCTGCGCGAGATCCTGCGCGAGGAACTGGGCGGCACCTACGGCGTGTCGGTCGGGTTCAACAACTCGCCGCCGTTCAAGGGCTACGGGGCCATGGTCATCCAGTTCGGCAGCTCGCCCGAGAACGTCGACAAGCTGGTCGCAGCCTCGCTCAAGGAGATCGCGCGCCTCAAGGCCGAGGGGCCGACCGAAGACGATGTGAACAAGGTGAAGGAAGCGGAGAGGCGCGATCTCGAGACCAATGTTCGTCAGAACGCTTATTGGATGGGTTCCATGCAAACGGTCCACATGTTCGGCTGGGACCCAAGCCGCATCAACAAGCGTTTGGAACGCACCGAATCGCTGACGCCGGAGATCGTGAAGTCGATGTTTCAGAAATACTTCCCGATGGACCGCTACACGCTCGTCACGCTCAAACCCGAAGCATGAGGTGGGCAGCGGTAGGGTTGCTGCTCGTTGCACTCGCTGGTGGGGACAAACCTTCAGGTTTGTCCTATCAGTCGTTGCCGACGCCCGGCTTCCATCACCTCCACCTGAACTCTGTCAACCCCGACACGGCGATCGACTTCTACACGAAGCTGTTCCCGACCACGTCGAAGACGACGTTTGCCGGGCAGCCGGCGCTGCACTCGCCGAACAACGTGCTCCTGCTGTTCAACAAGGTGACGGCGCCGCCCCCCACCCAGCCGCAAACCGCGTTCTGGCACTTCGGCTGGCACGTCACCGACGTGCACCAGAGCATCCAGGCCTTTGTCGAGCGGGGCGCAACCTTGCTTCCGCTCTACACCGGTGACGGCCGTGGCACCGTGTTCACGAGCGCCGACACCTGGCCAGGCACTGGCGGCGCACTGGGGCTCACGCAAGCGGGCATTGCCGACGCCAAGGCGAAGGCCGTGAAGCCCACGTTCGGCGCCGGGTTTGCCTATCTGCGCGGTCCGGACGATGCGATGGTGGAGTACCAGGGGAACATGCCCGTGGAGCGGTTCAATCACGTCCACTTCTTCCACGACCAGCCGTTCTGCGCGCAGATTTGGTATCGCACCCACTTGAACGTGCCGGTTCGCCAGGCGCCGAGCCAGCCGGTGCGGACCTCGGACAACTGCCGCGTGGAGCGCGGCCCCGACAAGACCTGGCCGGCCCTCGAGCATGGCGGGATGTATCGCACGCCGTCGGTCACCAGCACGACGTTTGGTGATGTGTCGCTGTTCTGGTACATGAACCAGGGCAGCGCGCCGGCCGCCCCAAGCGGTGGCCACCTGATGGACCACATCGCGCTCAGCGTCATCGACTTGGACGCCTGGGTCGCGAAGCTGCGCGACGGCGGCGTGACGTTCCTGCAACAGCCCTACACGGTGGGCGAGCACCGGGCCGTGATGATCGAAGGCCCGAGCCGCGAGGCCATCGAGCTGATTGAGGTTCGATAGGCCGGCGCTGGCGCCGCTTGCGCGTGCTACGATTTGGGTAATGACGCAGGAGCAGATCCGGGCGTTCGTCACCCGCGACTGGGCGGGCCTGGCCGACGCGAAGGCGCGGATCTGGCAGGCCGGCAAGCGATCACCGGCTGGCGATCTGCACGCGGGCGATCTGTTGCGCCGCTACGTGCTGACCGTGCGGCCCGATTGGCCTGGCCCAGAGGATCGCGCCGACGACCTGCGAAACCATGTCCGAATCAGCCAGGCGCTCGGTGCCATCGTCATCCGACCCCGCTAGCCTGCTGCGCGCTTTGTCGAAGGCGCTCTCCGCGCACGGATGCCGTTGGTATCTGTTTGGCGCTCAGGCCGTGACCATCTGGGGTCGTCCGCGGCTTACCACCGATGTTGATGTCACCGTCGAGATCGCATCAGCTGGTTCAGAAGGATTGGTCGCGGCCCTCAGCGCTGCCGGTTTCCGTTTGTCCGAGGCCTTCTCCGCCGAATTTGTCCGCAGCACTCGCGTGCTACCTCTGATCCACATCGAGTCGACTATGCCGCTCGATGTGGTGCTGGCTGGTCCCGGGTTGGAAGAGCAGTTCCTCGATCGCGTGATCGTAGTTCAGGTTGGCGACTTCATGGTGCCGGTGATCTCTCCAGAGGATCTCGTGGTGACCAAGGTGCTGGCCGGGCGGGAGAAGGATGTGGGTGACATCCGGGGCGTCCTGCAGGCGCGCGCCGACTCGCTGGACCTCGGCTACATTCGTCGCACACTGCGGGTCATCGAGGACGCCATGGGCCAGAGCGACCTGGTCCCGCTGTTTGAAACCGAGTGGGCCAGCGCAATCGGTCGCCACAAACCGCGGTAGCCAGCGAGGCGGGAAGTCGCGAAGCCATCGAGCTCGTCGAAGTCTCACATCCACAGATCCCGAAATCCTGATCCAAACCCCAAGATCACCAAATCACCAGATCCGGTACAATCGACAGTTCCGATGGCACCTCAATTCGTCTACACAATGAAGGGGCTCGGGAAGGTCTATCCTCCCGACGCTCAAGTCCTCAAAGACATCTGGCTGTCGTTCCTGCCTGGCGCCAAAATCGGCGTGCTCGGCCTGAACGGTGCCGGCAAGTCGACCTTGCTCAAGATCATGGCCGGCGTGGAGACCAGCTTTGTCGGCGAGGCGTTTCCCGGCCAGGGCGTGAGCATCGGCTACCTGCCGCAGGAACCGGTCCTCAACCCCGACAAGGACGTGCGCGGCAACGTGGAAGAGGGCGTCGCCGAGATCAAGGCGCTGCTCGATCGCTACGACGCGGTCAACGCCAAGCTCGGCGAAGACATGTCCCCTGAAGAGATGGACAAGGTCATGGACGAGCAGTCGCGGCTGCAGGATCGCATTGACGCGACCAACGCGTGGGATCTCGATTCGCGGCTCGACCTGGCGATGGAAGCGTTGCGCTGCCCGCCGCCGGATGCCAGCGTCGCCACGTTGTCGGGCGGCGAACGCCGCCGCGTTGCGCTGTGCCGGCTGCTGTTGCTGTCTCCCGACCTGCTGCTGCTCGACGAACCGACCAACCACCTCGACGCCGAATCGGTCGCGTGGCTGGAGCGGTTCCTCAAGGACTACCCGGGCACCGTGGTCGCGATTACTCATGATCGCTACTTCCTCGACAACGTCGCCGGCTGGATTCTCGAGCTCGACCGCGGCAGCGGCATTCCCTACGAAGGCAACTACACCGGCTGGCTGGAACAGAAATCGAACCGGTTGCAGGTCGAGGAGAAGACCGAAAGCAAGCGCCAGCGGTCCCTGCAGCGCGAGCTGGACTGGATTCGCATGTCGCCGCGCGCGCGCCAGGCCAAGGGCAAGGCGCGCTTGAATGCCTACGAGGACCTGCTCGCCGAAGACACGGCCAAGAAGGTCGATACGGTCGAGATCTACATTCCGCCCGGCCCACGCCTGGGCGACATCGTGGTCGAAGCCCGAGGCCTCAAGAAGGCGTTCGGTGACACGGTGTTGTTCGACGACCTGAACTTCACCCTGCCCCCGGCCGGCATTGTCGGCGTCATTGGCCCCAACGGCGCCGGCAAGACTACGACCTTCCGCCTGATCACCGGGCAGGAACAGCCCGATGGCGGCACGCTGAAGCTGGGACAGACCGTCCAGGTCGGCTACGTCGATCAGTCACGCGACGCGCTCGATCCGAACAGGTCGGTCTACGACGAGATCACCGACGGCCTCGACGAGCTCGAGATGGGCAAGAAGACGGTGGCGTCACGCGCCTATGTGTCGTGGTTCAACTTCAAGGGCGGGCAGCAGCAGCGCAAGGTCGGCACCCTGTCTGGTGGCGAACGCAACCGCGTGCACCTGGCCAAGCTGGTGCGCAAGGGCAGCAACCTGTTGCTGCTGGACGAGCCGACCAACGACCTTGACGTCGACACGCTCCGGGCGCTCGAAGAGGCGCTGCTCAACTACGCTGGCTGCGCCGTCGTCATCAGCCACGATCGCTGGTTCCTTGATCGCATTGCGACGCATATCCTGGCGTTCGAAGGTGACAGCCAGGTGGTGTGGTACGAAGGCAACTACCAGGACTACGAGGCCGACCGCAAGCGCCGGCTCGGCGCCCAGGCCGACCAGCCGCACCGCATCAAGTACCGGAAGCTCACGCGCGGTTGAACGTGTCGTACGGTGGTCCGTTGCTGCGCATAGGAATCGTGGCGTGGGCGCTCTGGCTGAGCGCCTGTGCCGCGGCCGCGCCCGACACCATTCTCGTCCACGGCAAGGTCTTCACGTCCAATCCGTCGCAACCGTGGGCCGAGGCGCTGGCCGTCAGCGGCGAACGGGTCGTCGCGGTCGGCGACTCCGCCGGCATCGAGAGCGCGGCGGGTCACTCGACCCGCCGCATCGATCTGGCCGGCCGCGTGGTCATCCCCGGCCTGAACGATGCGCACCTGACGCTGGAGGGCGCGACCCAGGCCAGCGTGCGCGTGCTCGGCGCTGACGCGTTGGCGCAGGGCGTGACGTCGATCCAGGTGTTCTCGCGGGATCCCGTGGCCCAGGCCGTGGCGGCGTTCCGTGAGGCGCAGTTGCCCCTGCGGGTGCGCGTCCTGCGGATGCCGATGCCCGATGGGGCCGGCACCAACCGTGACAGCCGCCCCTTCTTCCCACCGCAGCCGACGACGCGACTCGATGTTCGCGGAATGGGATTCGCGCTGACCGGGTCCGAAGGCGAGCGGATGCGCCAGGCTGTGGGCTGGGCGTACGGCAGCGAGGATCCACTGGCCATTGCCAGTCTCGACGCGCAGGCGGCAGAGCAATACGTTACCGCGCTGGAGCGCCACGGTGTGGCCGAGGTGTGGAAGGCGAAGCGGCCTCGGGTCGAGCAGGCGGTGGCCATGCCGGCCGCGTGGTTCGCGCGGCTGCCGAGGCTTGGAGCGGTGGCGGTGCAGGCGGGGCGCCCCGGTGCGCCGCTGCGCTCGTTTCTCGATGCCGGCGTGCCGCTGGGACTGGGGTCTGGCGACGCGTTTCAGGGTTTCGCGATAATCCGGCTGGCCACCGCGCCGGCCCTCGGTGGGGAAGCACTCACGGTGGAGCAGGCCCTGGTGGCCGCGACGTACGGATCGGCCGTCAGCCAGTTTCAAGAGGCGAACAAAGGCCGGCTGATGGTCGGCGCCGTCGCCGACCTCGCGGTGCTCGACCGCGACCCGTGGACGGCCAGCGCAGAAGAACTCGGCCGAATCCGGTCGGTGTTGACTATGATCGGTGGACGGCCCGTTTACGATGTTCCCAGACCTTAGAGCGTTTCTCGACCACCTGCGCCGCGATCGCGACCTTGTCGAGATCACCGCGCCGGTGGATCCCAACCAGGAAGCCGCCGAGATCCACCGGCGCGTGATCGCCGCCGGCGGCCCGGCGCTGCTGTTCACCAACATCAAGGGCGCGGCCTTCCCCCTCGCGACCAACCTGTTCGGCACCCCGCGGCGGGCCGAGCTGGCCTTTGGCACGCGGCCGCTGGAGTTCATCAAGCGGGTGGTGCACCTGGCCGAAACGGTGCTGCCGCCGACGCCGGCCAAGTTGTGGGGCGCCCGTGACGTGGGCCTCGAACTGTTGAAGGTCGGCACGAAGCGCCTGGCGACCGGCCCCGTGCGCGAGGTCGTGACGAGCGATGTGCGGCTCGATCAACTGCCGGCCATGACCTGCTGGCCCGATGACGGCGGACCGTTTGTGACCTTTCCGCTGGTCTACACGCACCATCCCGAGAAGCCGGGGCACAACCTCGGCATGTATCGCATGCAGGTCTACGACCGCACGTCGACGGGCATGCACTGGCAGATCGGCAAGGGCGGCGGGTTTCACTATGCGCGCGCGGAGGCGCGGAACGAGGCGCTGCCGGTGACGGTGTTTCTCGGCGGTCCGCCGGCGCTGATCCTGTCGGCGATTGCGCCGCTGCCCGAGAACCTGCCGGAGCTGATGCTGGCGTCGTTGATTGCCGGCGAGCGCCTGCCGCAGGTCGCGGGGCCCAACGGCCACCCTCATCCCCTGATCGCGAGTGTCGAGTTTGCCTTGATGGGGCAGGTCGCGCCACGCCTGCGCCGGCCTGAAGGCCCGTTTGGCGATCACTACGGCTACTACTCCCTGCAGCACGACTACCCGGTGTTCGATGTCACACAGATCGCGCACCGCAAGGACGCGATCTATCCGGCGACTGTCGTCGGCAAGCCGCGGCAGGAAGACTTCTTCATCGGCGATCTGCTACAGGACCTGCTGTCGCCGCTGTTCCCGCTGGTCATGCCGGCGGTGGAGCAGTTGTGGTCGTACGGCGAGACCGGCTACCACTCGCTGGCCGGCGCCGTGGTGAAGCAACGCTACAAGCGCGAGGCCATGGCCAGCGCCTTCCGCATTCTCGGCGAGGGCCAGCTGTCGCTGACCAAGTTCATCCTGCTGACCGATCAGCATGTGGACCTTCGGGACTTCCGCGCCACGCTGGAGCACGTGCTGGCGCGCACCGACCCGCGCACCGACTTGTACGTGTTCTCGAACCTGTCGATGGACACGCTCGACTACACCGGTCCCGTCGTCAACGAGGGTTCGAAGGGCGTATGGCTCGGTTTGGGCGATCCCATCCGCGATCTGCCGCGGGCGTTTACGCCCTCGGTGCCGCCGCCCTCCGACGTCACCGACGTGCGCGTGTTCTGCGGCGGGTGCCTGGTGGTGGGGACGCGGAGCTTTGCGGACGACCCGCAGGCCCCCGGCCGCGTGGCCGCGCACCCGGCCTTTGCCGGCTGGCCGCTGGTGATCGTCAGCGACGAGCCCGAGCGCGCCACGCGCAGCGACATGAACTTCCTGTGGACGACGTTCACGCGCTTCGAGCCGGCGGCCGACATTCATTCGGCGGCCCAGCACGTGGTGCGCAACCACATTGCCTACGAGCCGCCCGTCGTCATCGACGCGCGCATGAAGCCCTGGTATCCCCGTGAAGTATCCTGCCGCCCAGACGTGGCATCACAGGTGAGTACACGGTGGAACGAGTACTTCCCTGGCGGCAAGGTCGAGATGGGCGACGCCGAGCGCGGGCATTTGGAATGACCGCAAGCCCCAAGCCCTCCGCCTTCGCCAAGGCTACGGCGGACAGGCAAGTCACCGGCCGCAGGCCTCAGGCCGTGGGATAATCATTTAGTGAGCGATACGACGACCAACGGCATCCGCGTGCAAGTTACGACGAAGTTTCTCCCCGAACGCAGTTCGGCGAAGGACAACGAGTACTGGTTCGCCTATTTCATTCGTATCTCCAACGTGGGCGAGGAAACGGCGCAGCTGCTGAGCCGTCATTGGGTAATCACCAACACCGATGGCGAAGAAGAGGAAGTGCGTGGCGAGGGTGTCGTCGGCGAGAAGCCGGTGCTGGCGCCGGGCGCCATATACGACTACAACAGCTTTTGCCACTTGAAGACCGCGGTCGGCACCATGCACGGCAGCTACACCATGGTGAGGGCCGATGGTGAGACGTTCGACGCGCGCATTGCCCCGTTCACGCTGGCCGTTCCAAACGCGTTGAACTAGGGCTTGAGGACCTGAGGTCCTGAGGACTTGGACCGAGACCTCAAGACCGCAAGACCTCGAGACCCCGTTTCTGGCATCAAAGACCTTATGGCCCTCCTCCGATCCGGCGCTCCTTCCATGCGACGAGCTGAACGCTCGTCGACCCGGACGACTGCGCCCTCAGGGCCTGACACCCGTTCGGCCGCCAAGAAGAAGATCGACTCGGCCGCCGCGTGGCGCGAGTTCCGCGAGCTGGTCTGGGTGCACCGCCGGCGCCTGACGATCGGGCTGTCGCTCATGATGATCAGCCGCCTGTCGGGGATTGTCCTGCCGGCGCTGTCGAAGTACGTCATTGACGATGTGATTGGGAAGGGCCGGATCGAGCTGCTACTGCCGATTGCGCTGGCCGCCGGCGGCGCGACGGTGGTGCAGGCGATCACCAGCTTCTTCCTGGGGCAGACGCTTGGCGTGGCCGCCCAGCGCGCCATCACCGACATGCGCAAGAAGGTGCAGGCCAAGATCATGCGCCTGCCGGTGCGCTACTTCGACTCGACGCAGAGCGGCGTCCTGCTGTCGCGCATCATGAGCGACGCCGAAGGCATTCGCAACCTGGTCGGCACCGGCCTGGTGCAGCTGGTGGGCGGCGTGCTCACCGCCATCATCAGCCTGGGCGTCCTGCTGTACCTGAACTGGCGTATGACGTTGGTCACGGCAGTGGTCCTGGCCCTATTTGGTGCCGGCATGGCCACCGCCTTCAAGCGCCTGCGGCCGCTGTTCCGCGAACGCGGCAAGATCCAGGCTGAGGTCACCGGCCGCCTCACCGAAGCGCTCGGCGGCATCCGCATTGTCAAGAGCTACACCGCCGAGAAGCGCGAAGAGATCGTGTTCACGCACGGCGCCCACAAGCTGTTTCGCAACATCGCGCAGTCGATGACCGGGGTGTCGGCGACGACCTCTGGCGGCACGGTGATCATCGGCGTGGTGGGCGTGATCATGATCTGGATGGGCGGTAACGCCATCCTGGCCGGCACCATGACGCTCGGCGACTTCGTGATGTATATCTTCTTCATCGGCTTGCTGGCCGCGCCGATGATCTCGATCGCCTCGATCGGCACGCAGATCACCGAAGCCTTCGCTGGCCTCGATCGAATCCGCGAGATCATGAACATGCAAACCGAGGACGAGGCCGACGAGGGCAAGCCGTCGCTTGGTGCCATCGATGGCGACATTCGCTTCGACCAGGTCTGGTTCGAATACAACGAGGGTGTCCCGGTATTGAAGGACGTGTCGTTCCACGCCGCGCCGGGCACGACGACCGCGCTCGTCGGGTCGAGCGGTTCGGGCAAGAGCACGCTGATCAGCCTGGTGATGGCGTTCAACCGGCCGCTGAAGGGCACCATTTCGGTGGACGGCAAGAACCTGATGGACATCCCGCTGCGCGACTACCGCGAACAGCTGGCGTCGGTGCTGCAGGAGAACTTCCTGTTCGACGGGACCATTGCCGCGAACATCGGCTACGCCAAGCCGGGCGCGTCACTGGACGAGATCAAGGCGGCGGCGCAGTTGGCGCACTGCGAGGAGTTCATCCTCAAGTTCCCCGAGGGCTACGAGACCATTGTCGGCGAGCGCGGCATCAAGCTGAGCGGCGGGCAGCGCCAGCGGGTGTCGATTGCCCGCGCCATCCTGGCCTCGCCCAAGGTGCTGATCCTGGACGAAGCGACCTCGAGCCTCGACAGCGAGAGCGAAGAGATGATCCAGGACGGCCTGAAGGCCCTCCGCACCGGCCGCACCACCTTCGTGATCGCTCACCGCCTGTCAACCATTCGCAGCGCCGACCAAATCCTGGTGATGGAGGGCGGCGAAATCGTCGAGCGCGGCACCCATGAGGAGCTGCTCGTCCGCGACGGGCGCTACCGTCAGCTTTACGACAAGCAGTACAAGCTCGAAACCAACCGCTTCATCAACCCGGGTGAAGACTGGACGCCGGAAGCGCCGAAGGCGGCTGTGCCGAAGCCGCCGTCGTCACAGCTGTAGGGCTCGGCCGCTCCGCGGTCTCGTCGGGCTCGCGCCTGCGGCGCTCGTAGGGCTCGGCCGCTCCTCGCCCTTGTGGGGATGGTTCAGGGCTGCTACAGGTAGCCCAGTTCGAGTGCCTTCAGGACCGCCCGCGTTCGGTCACGGACGCCGAGCTTCGACAGAATGCTTGACGCGTGGTTCTTGACCGTGCCTTCGGCCGTACCGAGTGCTGTGGCGATCTCCCGATTGCTTTGTCCGCCAGCCATGAGGCGGAGCACTTCGAGCTCGCGCGGGGTGAGCGGGTCAGGCGGGCTCAATGAATCAAAGTCCCGCCGGATGTGTTCAAGGCCGCGCATGACGCGTTCTGTAATTGCCGGGCGGATCACCGAACCACCGCCCTCCACCGTGCGGATGCTGGCGACCAACAGCTCCAGCGACACATCCTTCAGCAGGTAGCCCTTTGCGCCGGCTTTCAGCCCGGCCAGCAGCGCCTCATCGTCGTCGAAGGTGGTCAGCAGGATGGTCGGCGGCAACTCATTGGCGGCCTGGAGTTCCGTGAGGACCTCGACCCCGTTCTTCACCGGCATCCTGATGTCGAGCAGGACGACATCGGGGCGGGTCCGGCGGATGGCCGCGATTCCCTCGTCACCATCTGACGCCTCGGCCACCACCTCCATGCCGCCGGCCAACTCCAGCAGCGAGCGGATGCCGCGACGCACCAGCGTGTGATCGTCGATCAGGGCGAGCCGGATCATCGGCCCTTGTCCATCAGAGGAATAAATGCGCGCAGCGACAGGCCTTGGCCTGGCGGGGACGTCACCGCGAGCGACCCGCCTTGACTCTCAACTCGCTCTCGCATGCCGGTCAGTCCGTGACCACGCACGAGCGCAGGCGCTCCAATCCCATCGTCGGATCCGCAAAGCTCGATGCCACCTGGGGCGAACGCGAGTCGAATCCAAATGTTCTGAGCGCGGGCATGCCGGACGGCATTGGTGATGATTTCCTGTGTGCACCGCAGCAGCGCGTTTGCGAGCTCCGGTGCATCAATTGACAGAGATGGCGGAACGTCGACATGAACCTTGGGGTCGCCATCTGGAGCGGCCAGCGAACTGATCGCCCCGCTCAAGTCGATCGCCGTGCCGGAGCGGAGGTCCCCGACAACGCTGCGAATGTCCGCAAGGAGGAGCCGGGTAATCGCGTGTGCCTGGTGAACCTGGTCGGCGGCTGGGCCGTCGAGCTGGCGGGCGACTACGTCCAACTGCAAGCTGAGTGCCGTCAAGTGGTGGCCGAGCGAGTCATGAAGGTCTTGCGAGATGCGCAGCCGTTCGGCGATGCGGCTGCTTTCGGCCAGCAGCGCTTGCGTCCCGCGTAGCTCGGCATTGGCGGCTGCGAGCTGCTGGCGCGCGAGGCGCTCGCGCAGCTCGAGCCACGACCGGCCAAGGGCGAACACCTGGAATCCTGCGTATGCGAGCCCGCCCGCCACGCCCGCGACCCATCCGAACGAGAGCCAGAAGATGGTTGCCAGCGCGGCGCTTTGCAACGCCACCCAGATCCACACTTGCCGTGGCGACAGCACGTACGGCAGCTCGCCCGCGACGATCGTCAGCGCGACGCTGGCCAGGTACTTCATCAAGCCGACCGACGTGACCACCATGGTCATTGCCGCCACCGTCAACATCGCGAGCGCGGCCAGCGAGTGGCCTCGCTGTCGTGGCGATGCCGGGGCGGGCCGCAGGTACGACAAGTAGAGGGCGCCGAACAGCACGAACGACGCGGCCCAGGTCAGCGCAGGTGCGCCAGTCAGGCGTCCCGAGTAGATGTCGGCTGCGGCCGGCGCCGCGGTTGCCAGCCAGGCGCAGAAGCCCGCAGCCTTGAATCGCCAGTCGGTTGGCATGGAGGTTTCCATACTAGCCGCTCTCTCCTGGCGCCCGCAGGTGCCGAAAGTCATGGGTGGCCACCCGGTCTTCTGGCACATGCGCCTCGGCGTCCAGCCTCGCAGAATGAGCCTGGCACTCATGGATTCACTACACACGACCAACATCGTTCTTCACGTCATCTGCGGAACCGCCGCGTTGGCGCTTGGCCTGGCTCAGCTCTTCGCGGCAAAGGGCGGCGCCACCCATCGGCGGCTGGGCAGGCTGTTCGCCTACCTGGTGGGGGCCGTCGTCGCGACGGCTGCGCTCGGGCTCGGCCTGTTTGGCTTCCGTGCCTTTCTTGCCGTACTGACCCTGTTGGTGGCGTACTGGACCTATTCGGGAGTGCGTGCGGCGCGAAACCGCGGCCGCGGGCCGCAGATGCAAGACGGCGTGGCCTCGGTAGTGGGATTGGCCGCTGTCGCGCTGTTCTGCTATTGGTTGCCGAGCGTGCGATTCCCCTGGGTGCCCTCGATCATCTATTCCACCCTTGGCACCCTGACGCTCGTGGCACTTTACGACCTCGGCCGGTTCGCCTTTCCACCCGGCTGGCACGACCGCTTGTGGCAGTACGAGCACATCGTGAAGATGATCGGCGCTCACGCCGCGATCGTCGCGGCGTTCTCCGGCACGGTGCTGTCAGCCTTGCAGCCGTACAGCCAAATTCTGCCATCGGTCGTCTGGACAGGTCTTCAGATCGGTTTCGTCATGCACCACCGCGCTCAAACCCGGCGTACGGAGGCTGTTTAGCCCCACGAGCGCCGTGAGGCGCGAGCCCCAGGAGACCGCGGAGCGGGCGACCCCTACGGGCAGCGAAGCTGCCCGCCCCACGGTCGGCGCAGCCGGCCGTCCAAGACAACACCGTCTTTTGGCACGCAATCCATCCGTTTTTCCATTGGAACCTTTGCGAGCTTCTGCCAGTATTTTCATCACTGAGGGACGAACGAAGTGTTCAACAATCCGGCTGACATTCTTTCCGTGGTCTTGCGCGGCGCCATGGGGCGCTCTGGACGCAAGCGCGCCAGGCGCGCCACCAAGTACATCACCGGCAACGGCGGCTTCCTGACTGCCAGCACCGTGTTGGCGGCGGCGGGCGTAGCCTGGGGGATTTACGACAGCGTCAAGGGCCAGAATGTGCCTGGGGTGTCCGCCTCCGCGGCCGGAGGCCGCTCCGGCGAGACCTTGCCGAAGCTCGCCGGTGTTTCCGGGGCGAGCGAAGGCGGGCCTCCGCCCATTCCCGTGCTGCCAACAGACCTGCCGAGCCCGGTGCTGCAGCTGATTCGCCTGGCCGTCTCGGCCTCGCGTGCGGACGGGGAGTTGACGGCGGTGGAGCGCGACGCGATCCTGGCCCGGGCACAGGCCGCCGGACTCGCCGCGATCATCGAACCCGAGTTGGCGCAGACCTCGCGGCCACTTTCGGAGATCGTCCAGGGCATCACCGACCCGGCCGCCCGCAAGGAGTTCTACACGCTCGCGTTTACCATCGTGCGGGCCGACGAGGTGGTGACCGGCGCCGAACGGATTTACCTGGCGCAGCTCGCGCACCGGCTGGGACTCGATCCGGCAGCGGTTGCCGTCATCGAAGCCGAGACCACGGCGAAGATCGACGCGCAAGCGGACACGGAGTAGGTCCGGCTAAAGCCGGACGCCACATTGCGTGGCGACGCCGGACGCCACCTTCGGAATTGTAGAATCCGGCTTTAGCCGGATTAACAAGGAGAACACATGGACGGTTCGAATCAGTGGTACATGGCCATCGGCGGCCACCAGGTTGGCCCGGTGGCGCAGGGCGAGATCATCTCGAACCTGCAAAACGGCAGCATCGACGCCGAGACGCTCGTGTTCACCGCCGGCATGGCGTCGTGGCAGAAGGTGAGGGACGTGTCGGCCTTCGCCGCCCACGTCAAAGGCTCTACGGCCGCTTCGGCGGGACCAGCCGCCGGTGCGCCGTTCACGCCGCCGCCGGCGCCGGGCCGGCGCGCCCATGACATTGACTTCGAGGTCCACGGCAACGAGATGCAGTTCGTCGAGGTCGAGCTCGACCCGGGCGAAGGCGCGGTGGCCGAAGCCGGCTCGATGATGTACATGACGAGCGGCATCCAGATGGAGACCATCTTCGGCGACGGCAGCCAGAAGCACTCGAAGGGCGTGATGGACGCGCTGCTCGGCGCCGGCAAGCGCATCCTGACGGGTGAAAGCCTGTTCATGACGGTGTTCACCAACCAGGGCCAGGGCAAGCACAAGGTCGCGTTCGGCGCGCCGTATCCCGGCAAGATCATCCCCATGGACCTGCGCGCGCTCGGCGGACACCTGGTCTGCCAGAAGGACTCGTTCCTGTGCGCGGCTCGCGGGGTCTCGGTCGGTATCGCCTTCCAGAAGAAGCTGGGCGTCGGCCTGTTCGGCGGCGAAGGCTTCATCATGCAGAAGCTCGAGGGCGATGGTCTGTGCTTCGTGCATGCCGGCGGCACCATTCACCATATTGAGCTCGCGGCCGGCGAGAGTCTGCGTGTTGACACCGGCTGTCTGGTCGCCCTGCAGCAGAGCGTGAACTACGACATCCAGTTCGTCGGCGGCATCAAGACGGCGCTGTTTGGCGGCGAAGGCATTTTCTTCGCCACCCTGCAGGGGCCGGGCCGGGTCTGGCTGCAGTCGTTGCCGCTGTCGCGCATGGCCGACCGCATCTACGCCGCCGCGCCGCAAAGCAAGGGCTGGCGCAAGGAAGAGGGCTCGATCCTCGACCGCGTTGGCGGATTGGGTGATCTGATCGATGGGCGATAGGCCACTGATTTACGGAAGCCAGCCACCGATTAACCACCGATTAACCACCGATTGACGTGCTGGGTGCATGGCTGTGGAGGTTCCGCAGCCATCCACACTCGGCGTACAACCGGGTATACTCGACCCGAGAAGACAATATGCCCAGCAAGCCCACCGTGGTGCACAGCCATCCAGGCATTCTGAGCGGGACGCCGGTGTTCGTGGGCACGCGCGTGCCGGTTCAGTCAATGTTTGACTACCTCGAGGGTGGTGAGACTCTCGACGAATTCCTCCGCGAATTCCCATCGGTCACCCGCGACCAGGCCCTGGCGGCGCTCGAGCAGGCCAAGGAAAGCGTGCTGACCAGTGCGCGTCCTGCTTGATGAGAACGTTCCGCACGACTTGAAGACCACGCTGGTGGGCCACGCCGTCGCGACCGTGCAAGGGTTGGGCTGGTCAGGCACCCTGAACGGCGAGTTACTCAAGCGCGCGAGCGGCACCATCGATGCGTTCGTGACACTAGACCGCAAGCTCGAACACCAACACGACATCAGCGCGCTACCCTTTGGCGTCGTTGTTCTCCGCGCACGATCGAGCAAGATGCAGGATCTCGCACCGCTTGTTCAGGGCATTCTGCAGCCGACGGCGGCGGGTGCGAGCATTTGGGGCCGCCGCGGCTGAAACCGGACGTTGACCGGACGCGCGACAACCCAAGAACCCGATTCACGAAAAGGAATTCTGATGCGCTACGTCCGATTGATGGCGCTTGCATCGTGATGGGCCACTCAACAGTCACCCCCGATGACGGTGGTTCACCTGTCGTCGTGGGCCGCTACCTGGACATCCGCTTGCGGCAAGCCGATGGAACGTGGCTGTTCTATCGCGACATGGTTACCCCTGTGGCGACTCCCAAGGGCTAGCGGCAAGCCAGGCCGCTGGCGATGCGGTATGGGCTGAGAAGGTCATGACAGCGTGGTACCATGGCGTGCCCATGTCTCCAAGAATTCTGAAGTCTGCGTTATTGGTGTTATCGGTGGCCCTGGTGACGTTGTCTGCTTCGTCGGCGGCCCAAATCAGGACCGCGGACCCGGAAAAACGCGGTCTCGCCCGTTCTGAGTTCCCGCGCACCGTCAAGATCACCGACGCCATCTACGGCTACGAAGACTTCCACAGCGCGGGCATGGTCACCGTCACGCTGTTCGTCGTCGGCGCCGATGGTGTCTTGATTGCCGATGGGCAGGGCAGTCCCGCCGCCACACAGAAGTTGCTTGACGCGATCGCCAAGGTCACGCCGAAGCCGATCAAGTGGTACATCGTCGGTTCCGATCACGGCGATCACACCGCCGGCAACGCGGTGTTGCCGAAGGGCATCACCTATATCGTGACGCCCGCGTCGAGGGCGGCGATGAAGCTGGACGCACCGGCGATGACGGGCGACCGCGAGGTGATCAACGTGGGCGGCCTCGAGGTACACGCGATCTACGCCGGCCGCGCCCACACCGGCGGCGACCTGCTGGTCTACCTGCCGAAACAGAAGTTCCTGTTCATGAGCGAGGTCTACCTCAATCGCGTGTTTCCGGCCATGCGCTCGGCCTATCCAACCGAGTGGGTGAGCGTGATCGACAAGGCGCTGAAGATGGACGTGGAGCTCTACATCCCGGGTCACGGCTTTATCGAAGACGCCAGGGTCGCGCGCGAGGAGCTAGTGGAATACCAGCGGGCGTTGCGTGCGGTCATTGCGGAAGTGAACCGCTTGCACAAGCTTGGGTTGCCGGCCGCGGAGGCCGCGAAGCAGGCCAACTGGGGCCCGTATAAAGAGTGGTACCTCGCTGAGCAGCAGGGGCCAATCGCGGTGCGCAAGGTCTACGAAGAGATCGAAGGAAAGCTGAAGTAATGGCCGAGCAGAGCTACGAGAGCCACGCCTACCATCCCGTGCCCACCTACTGGGCAACGGGCTTGATCCTGCTGACCCTGTTGTTGATGTATGGCGATTTGCATCTGGGCTGGCATAGCGAGCACTGGGCGTTCTTCACACTGATAGTGGCGGTCATGATCCTGCTCTCGATCACGCGCTGGAACACCGTCGCGTTGCAGGACCGCATCATCATGCTCGAGATGAAGGTGCGCTGCGCCGAGGTCCTGGCGGCCGGGCAGGATGCCGCACTGGCCAAGCTGTCGGTCAAGCAGATCGTCGCGCTGCGGTTTGCGTCGGATGACGAACTGGGCGCCCTGCTCGAACGCGCCGCGCGCGAGAACCTGGCCCCGAAGGCCATCAAGGCGTCGATCCGGACCTGGCGTCCCGATCCCTATCGGACTTAGGCGTTCGCAGTGTCTCCCGAAGAGAAAGAGGAAGTCCGGCGCCTGCTCGATGCTCACGAGCACACCCTCCAGGTGTGCCGGGCCTGTGCCGAGACGACTCGCGACCTGGCATGGGAGGTCAAGCGCGGGAGCGTCCCGCCGCCCGAGGCGCTGGCTGCCACCCTGGCCGAGGTCGATCGGGTGCTCACGGAACTGGGGCAGGTCGAGGTCGCGATCGCCGAGATGAAAGCTGCGCTCTGGTGAGCGCCGCGCCGACTCGTTAGCAGTATCTGCGCCAATCGGTGTCAATCTGTGGCCTAGAATAGGCAGATGGTGCGTCGTGACGATACTGACAGGGGAGCGTCAGTATCACGCTGTTCGTCTCCAGCGGGTGCAAGTCCCGCCTCGGTAAGCGCCGGAGCGCCGAGTAGCAGACCCCAGGCATCGGAAGAGATTCTGGTGGCCCAAGC
>JBBQSP010000059.1:0-32737 GCA_038213735.1 Vicinamibacterales bacterium
GCAGGTCGCCGGACGCAAAGTCGAGCAGGTCGCCCGATGCAAAGTCGAGCAGGTCGCCGCTGCTGTTGGACACGATTTGCGCGCGGCGACCGGCGCCAATCTGATCGAGCCGCAGATTGGCCCAGTCGTCGTGGCCCTGAAGCACCTGCCCGTTTCTGTTGTCGAAGTTCACGTCGCGTGCGCCGCCAAAAAACCCAACGGGGTCTCCATCCCACTGAATCGCCTCGTCCGGCGTGAGTGCCTGGATACGCCCCATTTGAGGCGGATTCGTACCCCCGTTGCAGTATCGGCGGGCGGGCGTGGCACCGCGCTCGTTGAACAGGGTGCTCCCCACAGGCACGAACCAGACCGGGCGGTACTTGAACATGCCGCTCGCACCGGACTCGAATTTATCGCCATCGCTGACGCCGTTCTTCTCGTCAATGACCGCGCCCGCGACACCGGAGTAGTCGATGCGCGGCACGCCACTGGCGTCGAACAAGCCGTGGGCCTGGAACAGGTAACTCATGACGCTGAAATAGTTAGGCTTGCAGTTCGGCTCCACGCGCGTCGGCGTCGGCGGCGCCGCCGTCGCGTCCCCGAACTGCGCCGGCGGGCCGCCGTGCCACAGGTTGAGCGTGTGGCCGAGCTCGTGCATCAACGTCGAGGCCTGTATGAAAGTGGAGCCGACGAAATGCTCGGTGTCCCAAAGGCCGAGGGCAATCAGCACCGCGTTGCCCGGCAGTTGCGCCACCCCCGAGGCAGTCGACGGCACGTGGAACGTGTCATTGCGGCGGTAAGGCAGGGCACACGATCTCGCCCCCGTTGACGGATTGACCGTGAACCCGCTCATCGTAGGCTCGTCGTTCTCATCGAGGCAGGGCAGCGGCGATTTCGCCTTGCCACGCGCATGCGCGAAGATGGCGTAGCGGAAGTAGTCGTCGCGATTGCGATCGAAGCGACGCCGGCGTTCGTCCCCCCAGTTCTGAATGAACTTCGTGAAGCGTTCGCGGTTCGTTCCCTCTAACTCCGCTGGCGTGAGGAGCCGCTCGCCGTCCTCGGCCACCGGCGCATCACCATAGACCTGGAACCCGTACGGCCACCCGAGCGTGCCAGGGAAATCCTTGAACTGGCAGTCTTTGCAGTTCTGCTCCGGGATGCGCTCGCCGCCGCGCGCGTCGGGCGCTTGGATCAAGTACTTGCCTGCGCCCCTGCAGTCCTCGACGTCGCACGGATACACCGGGGACGGGTTGCTGCTATCCGGGTTGCCGAACGAGGCGAGATAGGCGGACGGATCGCCGACATCGAAGTGAGCGGTGATGCCGCCGTCTTCGTACGCCTTTCCCACCATCTTGAGCACGGCGGGATTAGGCATGTGGTCGTGACCGATGCCATCGGTCACGTCGGTGCGGTCGGAGCGGAACGGCGCACTCGACGACCCATACTTTGTGTTGGCCGCGGCCGTCAGGGCGTTGATCTCGACGAAGAGGTCCTTCTGATTGACGCGTGCGCCCATCGCATAAAGGTTCGGCATGGGAGTGCCGGCGGGGTAGCGCGGCGTCGGCGGATCTTTGAGGCCGCTTGCCGCGCTCTCAACCGCATCGGGCAGACCGTCTTTGTCGGTATCTCGCACTGCGGTGCTGAAGATCACACCGGCCCAGGTGAGGCACTCCTTGAGCTTCGGGTTGCCGTGCGACACGCTGGTGGTGGCCGTTTCCCCGTAAATCGAGCTCGACGCATTAAGCCCGAGCTGGCTGCCGACGTTGAACGTCGGGTTCGCCCATCCGCGGTCGGAGCCGTTTGTGGGATTCGGAAACGGGTTGTTCCCGGAGACCGTAACGTTGTTGAAAGCCACCACCTCGGACCCGTTGTTTCCGCCATTGCCGACAATGTGGGTCAGGCGTGCCTCAGCGTCCGGCGCTGCGCCATAGAACCCGCGAAGGGTCTGTGACATCGTCTCACCTTCAGCCAGCGCAAACACGCCGTCGTAGAAGGTGATCTTGCGAAGCGGCTCCTCGAGGTTCCGGTAAACCATGACGAGCGTCGCACCGGCAACGGTGACCAGCGTGTTGCCGCCGCCGGAGGTTCCGATCGAGACGGGGTGCGAGCCGTTGGCGAGATACCGGCCCGTCCAGTTGCCGTCCGCGTCGTATTGCTTTGGCAGCAGCGGCAGGACGTCCGCGCGCATCATCGTGAGATTGCGCACGGTGCTTCCGATCGCACCGAAACAGCTGCCGCCGCCCGGCGGGTTCATCAGGCGCGAGGCTTTCGCGGATGCGATGGGCTGCTCGCGGAAGTGCGCGGGCGGCACTTTCTCTCCCGGCGGCGCAAGGATCTCCCAGTAGAGATACGCGGCAACAAGATCGGAGTCCGGCGGCACGGCATTGCCGGTTCCCTCACCGATGGCGATCGTGCCGCTCCCGCCGCCGGTGGGTAAATCCACCCCGCCCACGACGTAGTTGCCGGTGACCAGGTAGCCGCGGGAGTAGCGCAGTGCGTCAGGCAAGTCAGGCAATTGCGCCTGGCCGGCGAGTTGCGTCGTGAACAACGAGAGGCCGAGCGCCACGAGCGTCGCCGCGTGGCGGCCCCAGGGGATTGACGACAACCTGGAAACTGGATTGGCGGCGGATTGCTGTTTTGAGTTGGGAGGGACACTCATCGAACCACCTGACAATTTTTTAGATTACGAAACGAGCCACGGGTCGACGAAAATGGTAAGCCTTCGAAAATTATCAGAGGCGGTCATTAATTACAACCTATTTTAACCGCCCATAACGACTGTGATGACCTTAGCTGCTTGATAAAGCACTTAAGTGACAGCTACGTGCCCATTACATTAGTGGAGACAGATTTGGGCGAAGAATGGGCGAAGCTAAAACTGTTGTCTGGCGCGGACGTCGTAGGCGTAGACGCTGTCCTGGTCGCGAATCATCAGCAGCCCACCGCTGATGATGGGATGGCTCCACGTCGAGAGGCCGCTCTGCTGGGCCAGCGTGAAGCGGCCATGCTCCCGGTAGCCGACCGGCGATGCCTCGGCCAGCCCGACGACCCCACCCTCACTGTAGAGATAGAGGCGCTGATCCGCGAAGATCAGGGAACCCTTGCCGACGCTGCGATCGCGCCACACCATGGCGCCGGTATCGAAGTTGAGCGCGGTGAGGATGCTGCTGGAGAAGCCGTAGAGGTGGTCGCCGATCAGCACCGAGCTGGCGTGGTGGTTGCGCATGTCGCGCGTGAAGTAGACCTCGTTGGCCGAAGCCAGGTTACCGGCGGCGCGGATATCGAGCAGCGCCGCGCCGGTGCCGTAATCGGACGACACGAACACGCGCGTCCCGCGGACGATCGGCGTGGCGACGTTGGCGGTGCCATTGGCGGCCTTGTTGTGGGACCAGAGCAGCCGCCCGTCGCGCGGATCCACCGCCAGCGTGCGCGAGCCGGTGAAGAAGATCACCTGGTTGAGGCTGCCGGTGCGCATCAACATCGGTGACGAGTAGCCCGCCTCGTCTTCGTGGCTCTGCCACAGGGTCGCGCCGTCGGCCTTGGCAATCGCGACAATCGAGGCGCGCGGGCCGCCAGCGTTCACGAGAATGCGGTCGCCGACAATCAACGGCGATTCGCTGTAGCCCCAGTAGGGATTGCGGCCGCCGAATTTCTGGATCAGGTTGATCGACCAGATCTTGTTGCCGGTCGCGTGCTCGAGGCACGTGAGGTCGCCGCTGCCGCCGAGCACATACAGCCGGTCGCCCTCGATGGTCGGCGTGCTGCGCGGACCGTCGCCGCGATCGTTTTCGTAACGCCGGCCGTTGTGGTACTCCCACACTTTCGTGCCGGTGGCGCGATCGAACGCCATCACGTACTCGTTGCCGGCGCGCGCGCCGAGCGTGAAGAGGCGTCCGCCAGACGCCGAGAACGACGAGTAGCCGTTGCCCGCCCCGCTGGATCGCCATACCTGCGGCGGCCCGGCCTTGGGCCAGGACTGCAGCAGGCCCGTCTCCTGCGAAATGCCGTCGCGGTCAGGCCCACGCCACTGGAGCCACTCGGCGGGCGCCTGGGCCTGCGTCCAGACCGATGGCGCGAGCGCCAGCATCCCAACCACGACGATCGTCCACAGTCGAGCTGTCATCAGTGGCCTCAATTGCCTTTCATCCGCAGATTACGCCGATTACGCCGATTCGCTTCACGTATAAGACGCCGGATCAGGCGCAGGCGGCCGGTCGAAGACCGGCCGGTGCGTCATCTGCTACGATCTGCGTCGATGAAACCAGCAGCGTTTATCGGAGCCGGAGTCGCCGTTCTCGTCGCGCTTGGCGTCGTCTTCATGGTTGGGAGGAACGACCCGGAACCAGCTCCCGCACCGGCCCCCGTGGCCGCGGCACCGGCGCCGGCGGCATCAAAGGCCGAGCCGCCCCCATCCGCGCCGGCCGCCGAACCGGCCGCGCCGCGCGCCGCCGCGCCCAAAAAAACCGGCCCGCCACCGGCGCCCGTTGTCGAAGCGGCGCCGACCCTCGCCACGCTTCGGCTCGAGTCGGACGTGCCCGGCGCCTCGGTGTTCATCGATCGGCAGTTCGTCGGCACCACCCCGCTCACCCTCGACAAGCTCGCGCCTGGCAGCAAGCAGTTGCAGCTCACGGCGGATGGGTTCGGCAGCGTGCAGCGAACCGTGGAGCTGGCGGCCGGGCCGAACGCGGTCACCGTCCGCATCAAGGAAGTCAGCCTCAACACCAAGGTCCCGGTGGTGCACAAGCACGCCATGGGCTCGTGCGACGGCACGTTGTCGGCGACCGTCGACGGCCTCAAGTACGACACCAGCAACAAGGGCGACGCGTTCACGATGACCTACGCCCAGGCCGAGCAGTTCGCGGTCGATTACCTGCAGAAGAACCTGCGGGTGAAGCAGAAGGGCGGCAAGACCTGGAACTTTACTGACAAGAATGACAACGCCGATGCCCTGTTCGTGTTCCACCGCGAGGTCGAGGCCGCGCGCAAGAAATTGGCTGAGGGATACACGCCCGTCAGGTAACCATCGGGTTTACCGCAGCATTCTCGCCAATTAACGTAATTTAACAGGCGGCACCACGTTTGCTACTCTTGACCCCATGAAACGCATCTTCCTGTTCCTGGCGACCAACATCGCCGTCATGATCACGCTGTCGATCGTGCTCAGCTTGCTGGGGTTCAGCGGCTACCTCACGCCGACAGGTCTCGACTACTCGGCCCTGATGGTCTTCTGCCTCGTGTGGGGCATGGCCGGCGCGTTCATCTCGTTGCAGATGTCGCGCTGGATGGCCAAGCGGGCCATGGGCGTACAGCTCGTCGATGGCAAGAGCGGCCAGGCCGAGCTCGACTGGCTGCACCAGACCGTCGCCAACCTGGCGCGCAAGGCCGAGCTGCCGATGCCGGAAGTCGGCATCTACGACTCGCCCGAAGTGAACGCTTTCGCCACCGGCCCGAGCAAAAAGCGCAGCCTGGTCGCGGTCTCGACCGGCTTGCTGCGGTCGATGCGCCGTGAAGAAGTGGAAGGCGTGCTCGCGCACGAAGTCGCCCACATCCAGAACGGCGACATGGTGACGCTGACGCTGATCCAGGGCGTGGTGAACGCCTTCGTGATGTTCTTCTCCCGCATCATCGCCAACATCGTCCGGCAGATGGTCGACGAGAAGATCTCGCACCTGGTGTTTTTCGTGACCACCATCGTGTTCGACATCGCGTTCGGCATACTCGGGTCGATGGTGGTGGCGTGGTTCTCGCGCGCTCGCGAGTTCCGGGCCGACGCCGGCGGCGCCCAGCTGGCCGGCAAGGCCAACATGATTGGCGCCCTGCAGCGGCTGATGCAGAACAAGGACCTGGTCGACACCACGCAGCCCCAGCTGGCGACGATGAAGATTTCGGGCGCCAAGGGCGGGTTCATGTCGCTGATCTCGACCCACCCGCCACTGGAAGTGCGCATCGCCGCCTTGCAAAAGGCTCAGATTCTGTAAAAAGGGACCTGCTCCCCTTTTACGGTTTGCGTAAGAATAGGAGGGGCGAAAGGCCCCTTCTATGGTTTCTGAGACCGTCCAAGCCGAAGGCCACCTGATCGACTCGGGCAATTTCCAGTCGATTCTCACCACCATTGTCGAGCACGGGTCTGAATACGAGATCCTCCGCTTCGACGTCGGCCGCAAGAACGAGGAAGGCTCCCACCTGAGCCTGCGGCTGACCGCCGACACGCCGGCACGGCTCCAGGACCTGCTGGCCCGCCTGTCGGTGTTCGGCTGTTACGTTGAGGGCACGCCCGAAGTGTTGTTGCGCGAAGCCGACATGGATGGCGCCGTCCCGGAAGATTTCTACTCGACCACCAATCACCGCACCTCGGTGTTCATCGGTGGCGCCTGGGTGACGGCCGAGCGCCAGCGGATGGATGCCGTGCTGGTCGTCGACGCGGGCCGCGTCGCCTGCCGCAAGCTGCGCGACGTCCGCAAGGGCGATCGCGTTGTCTGCGGCATGCAGGGCATTCGCGTCGCACCCGACGTGCAGCAGCGCGACAAGCCCAGCTTCGGCTTCATGAGCAATGAAGTGTCGTCCGAACGTCGGGTCGAGACGGTGGTGGCACGAGTCGCCGACATGATGCGGCAGGTCAAGGCCACTGGCGGCCGGATCGCCTTCGTGGCCGGGCCGGTGGTGGTGCATACGGGCGGCTCGCAGTACTTCTGCGAGCTGATTCGCTTCGGCTACGTGGATGCGCTGCTGGCGGGCAACGCGCTGGCCGTGCACGACGTCGAGGTGGCCCTCTCGGGCACATCGCTCGGCATCGACCTCAGCAGCGGTCACCCGGTGGAGCACGGCCATCGCAACCACATGCGCGCCATCAACGCTGTGCGCCGCGCCGGCGGCATTGGCGCCGCCGTCACGGCCGGCGTGCTGACCTCCGGCATCATGCACGCCTGCCATACCCACGACGTGCCGTACATCCTCGCCGGCTCGATCCGCGATGATGGCCCACTGCCGGAGACGATAATGGATTTGACGGCGGCGCAGGATGCGTATGGCGCCGCGCTGGCCAACATCGACGTGGTCGTCATGCTGTCGTCGATGCTGCACAGCATCGGCGTCGGCAACATGCTGCCGTCGTGGGTCAAGGTGATCTGCGTCGACATCAACCCCGCCGTCGTCACCAAGCTGTCGGACCGCGGGTCCACCCAAACCGTTGGTGTCGTCACCGACGTGGGCTTGTTCCTGCACCAGTTAGCTGAGAGATTGAGACCGTAGCGCCATGCACAAGACACTCGTCACGCCCTCGACTCTCGCCCAGCACGTGAACGACCCGAGCTGGGTGGTGGTCGATTGCCGCTTCGACCTGACCGATCCCGCAAAGGGCGAGGCGCTCTATCGGGCCGGTCACATTCCGGGCGCGCGCTATGCGCACCTGGATCGACATTTGTCCGGTGAGAAGACCGGCACCAACGGCCGGCATCCGCTGCCGACACGCGAGCAAATGGTCAAGAGCTTCAGTGAGCTCGGCATCGGCCCCCAGTGCCAGGTCGTGGCGTACGATGCCGACAGCAGCATGTATGCCGCGCGGCTGTGGTGGATGTTGCGGTGGATGGGCCACGACGGTGTGGCGGTGCTCGATGGCGGATTGGCGCGGTGGCAGCGTGAAGGACACAGCGTCAGGGGCGGCGTCGAGGCGCCGATCCCCGCACAGTTCAAGGGCGCACCGCGTCCGGGTTGGGGGCTGACGGTGGACGAGGTGGCGAACGGGCTCGGGACGCCGGCGCGGCTGTTGGTCGATTCGCGCACGCCGGAGCGGTATCGCGGCATCGGCGAGACGCTCGACAAGGTGGGCGGCCACATCCCCGGCGCGGCCAACTACTTCTTTCAGCAGAACCTGGCCGACGACAAGACGTTCAAGTCGCCAGAGGCGATCAAGGCACAGTGGTCCCCCATCCTGCAGGGACGGGATCACAAGGAAGTGGTGGTCTATTGCGGTTCTGGCGTGACGGCCTGCCATAACCTGCTGGCGCTCGAACACGCCGGAATCCATGGGGTCAAGATCTTCCCGGGCTCGTGGAGCGAGTGGAGCGCCGACCCGGGCCGACCGGTGGCCACAACAGAAGACTAGCCGGCCGCCAACCCTCGGCCGGGTCTTCCCGTCCAAGTCCCCATGACCCTTCGCATCCTGTTTACCCTGGCCATCCTGGTGGGACTGGCCGTGGCACCCTCGGCACAAACCTTCCGCTGGGAGCCCAATAGCCGGCGGACCGACGTCGGCGCACAAGTGGAGCGCGCGCTCGAACGGGCCCAACGGCAGGTCGAGCGCCGCTGGCAGCAGATCGAGCAGCAGTGGGAGCGCAACCTGCGGCGTTCGTGGCGGACGGGCGAGCGCCAGGCGGCGCAGATCGAGCGCCAGATCCGCCAGCGCGTCGAGCGCCAGGTGAACGCGGCGACGCGATCGGCGACGCGTTACGGCTACCGCTGGAACGACCGCTCGTTCAACTACGTTGGGCAGACCGGTACCGATGCCGACCCGTGCGCCAGCGACCGCTGGGACGACAACGACTATCGCCAGCACTGCGAGGTGCGCGATTCAACCATGCCGGCCGGCCCGCTCACGGTGGATGCCGGCGATAACGGTGGCATCACCGTCGAGGCGTGGGACCGCAACGAGATCCGCGTGCGCGCGGTGGTGCGCGGCTCGGCCCGCACCGACGAGCGCGCCCGCGAGCTCGCGAACGGTGTGCAGGTGCAATCGGGCGGCGGCCGCGTCTCGGCCACCGGCCCCGACCGGACCGATCGCCGCGAGTGGTGGTCGGTGAGCTACCGCATCAACGTGCCGCGCAAGAACGACCTCGACTTGAACGCCAACAACGGCGGCATCAGCATCACCGGCGTCAGCGGCAACGTCCGCTTCGACACCACCAACGGCGGCGTACGGCTCACCGACCTGGCCGGCCGGGTCAACGGCTCGACCCGCAACGGCGGCCTCACCGTGAACCTCGGCGGCGATCGCTGGGACGGCGACGGCATCGACGTGCAGACCAGCAACGGCGGCGTCACCCTGGCGGTGCCCGAGGGCTACAACGCGCAGCTCGAGACCCGCACCGTCAACGGCGGCTTCCGCAGCGACATTCCGCTCACCATCCAGGGCGAGTTGTCCACGCGCCGCGGCATTTCGACGCAGCTTGGCTCAGGCGGCCCCACCGTGAGCGTGCGCACCACCAATGGCGGAGTGAAGATCGCCCGGCGCTGAGGCCGGCGGCTCCGCCGCCGGTGGGGCTCGGGCTTCGCCCATCGTGGGGCTCGGCTTCGCCTTCGTAGGGCTCGGGTCTTCGCCCCTCGTAGGGATTCCCCCACGCCCGAAGGGCGCCCCACGAGCGTGCGGAGCGCGCGAGCCTGACGAGTGGCGAAGCCACGAGCCCCACGAGCAAAGCGAGCCCTGTCGCCGTGCCCGAACTCCACGACCAGGTTCGCAGGTAAACTCCCTGCCATGAGCGAACTGCGCCAGATTTGGATCAAGCGGATGCACAAGGGTCCCATGGACCCGGCGGCGACGGCGACCGTCGTGGCCGGCAAGGGCCTTGTCGGCAATGCCAACCAGGGCGGCAAACGGCAGGTGACGATCGTCTCCAGCAAGAACTGGGAAGGCGTGACGGCGTCGCTCGGTACAACGCCTGATCCGCGCTTGCGCCGGGCAAATCTGCTGGTGTCCGACGTCGACTTCGTCGACTCGCGCGGCAAGATCCTCAGGATTGGCAACGTCCGCATCCGCATCTACGGCGAGACGCGTCCTTGCGAACAGATGGAGGCCGCCGTCCCTGGCCTACAAGAGGCGATGAGCGTGCCATGGGGCGGCGGCGCGTTTGGCGAAGTGTTGGACGATGGCGAGATTGCGGTTGGTAATGCGGTAGAACTACTCAACGCGTGAAGCACCTGAGGCACCCTTAGGCACCCCAGGCACCCTGGTGCGGATCCTAGAAATTCACCTTCAACCCGAGCTGAATAATCCGCGGGTCGTAGGTGGAGGTGATGGTGCCGAAGCCGGCGGCGCTGCGGTTGCCGTTCGGGGCGCGGTAGTTGACGCGGTTGAGCATGTTGAAGAACTCGCCGCGGAACTCGAGCGAGCCGTTGTTCCAGGGCATGTCGAAGCGCTTCGACGCCACCAGGTCGAGCGTCCACGTCAGCGGGCCGCGCACGCTGTTGCGCTCGGCGTTGCCGAAGGGCTGGCTGATGTCGGTCGGGATCGTGACATTGGTGCGGCTCAGCCAGTTATTGATGGTGCGTTCGCCCTCGGGCACAAGCACCTCGCCCGAGACGTTGGGACGATAGTTGTTGGCGCCGCGGAAGTCCTGCTGAATGCCTGAGACCTGCGCCGCGGCCGAAGCCGTGTAGGTCAGCGTGACCTGCTCGCCCGGAATCACCGTGTTGATGCCGGCAATCTGCCAGCCGCCGAGCACCGCGTTGACGAACCCGTTGGCGTTCGACATGTACTTCCGGTCACGGCCAAACGGCAGGTCAATCACGAAGCTGGTCGTGCTGTTGTACGGCTGGTGGTAAGCCGACAGGCCGTAGTCGGCGTCCATGTTGCGGAAGTCCTGCGGCGCCGGGAAGTTGCCGTTCGAGTTCTCCAGAGAACCCGCGCCGTTGTCCTTCGACTCAGACAGTGTCAGCGAGCTCAGGATCGAGAAGCCGGCGTTCAGCCGCCAGTTGAACTTGGTCTGCAGCGACTGGTACGCCGACTTGCCGCCGTTGAAGGCGTAGGTGATGTCGGCAAACTCCTGGATCGGCCGGCGCTGCTGCAGCGTCAGCGTGCCGGCGGAGTTGTTTGGCGCCGCCTGGTTGTAGTTGGCGAAGAGCAGGAGGCCTTCTGCACGATTGCCGACATATGCGACGTCGAGCAGCGCCCCCTGCCACAGCTCGCGTTGGACCGACGCGAACCAGCTTTGCACCTGGCTCGAGCGATAGTCGCTCGGCATGTAGGTGATGTTGGCGGCCAGCGGGTTGAACCGCGAGGGATCGGTCAACCCCTCCGGGTAGCCCTGCTGGGTGGTACGGAAGTCGGTTTGGGTGGCGGTCTGCACCACCACGGCGTTAATCACCTGCGGTCCGTTGATCGGCAGCACGTTGCCGCCGCCGGCGCGGTGGAAGTGGACGTAGCTGACGCCCCAGCCGCCGCGAATCACCGTGCTCGGCGTCAGCGTGTAGGCCATGCCGAGGCGTGGGCCGAAGTTGTTGCGGTCGGGATCGATGGTCGAGCGCTCCTTCAGCGATCCGTCCCTGGCCGGCACCATCGTCTTGGTGGCCGGGTCGAAGTTCGACAGCACGTTGTTCTCTTCAACCCACGGCGTGGCGTATTCGTAGCGCAGCCCGGCGTTCAGCGTCAGGCGATCGTTCACGCGCCAGTCGTCCTGGACATAGAGAAAGTGCATGTTCTGCACGAGGTCGGCGACCAGGATGTTGCTGAGCGCATAGGTCGAGCGCAGCCCGAAGTAGAAGTCGGCCAGGTTGTACTGGTTGTTCGCCGCCACGCCGGCCGGGCGCGTGAACTGGCCGGAGTACTGATCGCGGCCGTAGAGCGGGTTGACGTCCTGCACCTGCGTCTTGATGTTCTGGAACTCGTAGCCGGTCTTGAGCGAGTGCCGCCCGCTCAGCCACGAGTAGTTGACCTTGGGGTTGAGCACGGTCGGGTATTGCCACTGCGGGTTGGTCGCCTGGCGGCCGAGATCCGAGAACCCGGTGATGAGCTGCGACGGCAACCCGCCGGCGACGCGAGAATCAGTGGGCAGGCCGGTGATGCCATAAGTCTCGAACGCGCCAGGCGTGCCCAGGGCTGCCGGATCCTTGCCGCCTTCGGTGTTCGACCAGCCCATGCGGATCTCGAGCAACGAGGTGCCGCCGGGCTGCCAGGTCACACCACCGGAGAACTGGCGGTTGCTGACGTAGGTGTTCGCGTTGCCACCACCGCCCGACGGCAGCGGAATCGAGGGCGTGTCGAAGATCTCGACATCGCGCCAGCCGACCCGGCCGAACGCCGACAGCCGAGGGCTGATCTGGACGTCAACCTTGCCACCCGCCTTGGGGGTGTCGTTGGTCTGGTTGCCAAGCTGCATGTAGTTGTTGGCGGTTCCCGCACTGGTCGGTGCCGGCAGATCGTTCAGCACCTTTCGCGCGAAGTCGCTCATCGGGATTGGCGTGCCGGCGGGATAGACCGCCCCGGTCAGAGGGTTGCGGACGTCGATGGCCAGGATGCCCTGGCGCTGCGCGGCCGTCGGCACGGTCGAGAAGACGTTGCCGCCGCGCGTCTGCTTGAGCATCTCGAAGTCAGCGAAGAAGAACGCCTTGTTCTTGACAATCGGGCCGCCGAGCACGCCGCCGTACTGATCTCGGTCGAAGGCCGGCTTGATGCCGTTGGCCGGACGGAAGGCGCCGGTCGCGTTAAACTCGGTGCGGCGCGCGAACTCCCACGCCGAGCCGCGGAAGGTGTTGGTGCCACTGGCGTAGGCCACGTTGACCGTCGCTCCAGCCGAACGGCCGTACTCGGCGCTCATGTTGTTGGTCACCACCTTGATCTCGCCGACCGCGTCGGGCGCCGGCTGCATCACCTGGTTCGAGAAGCCCTGGTTGCTGGTGCCGTAAGCATTGTTGTCAACGCCGTCGATCAGGAAGTTGTTGAAGGTCGAACGCAGGCCGTTGATGTTGAAGGAGCCCTCGCGGGACGCGCCAATCGCCGACTGCCGCGCACCGGGCGACAACAGCGTCAGTGCCGAGTACTCGCGGCCGTTGAGCGGCAGCGCCTTGGTCTGGTCGGCCGTGATGATCTGGCTGCGATCGCTCGAGTCGGTCTGCAACAGCACCGCGCTGGCGCTCACCTCGACCCGCTCGCTCAACTGGCCCACCGCCATGCTGAGGTCCACGCGCTGGCGGGCGCCGACCGTCACGTTGACGTTGTCAACCAGTGCCACCGAGAAGCCGGCCTTCTCCGCGGCAATCACGTAGGCGCCAATGCGCACGTTGAAGAACTCGTAGTTGCCGTTGGCGTCGCTGGTCCGCTCCGCCGTCACGCCGGTCTGGGTGTTGGTGAGCGTGACCTTGGCGTCCGGAACCACGGCCCCGGTGGAATCTTTGACCACGCCGACGACGGTGGCGGTTTCGAACTGTGCGGCTGCGGGGGTCGCCATGGCAAGTAGTACAGCTAGTGCAAGCAGTGCTCGTCTCATCGTTTGTTTGTCCTCGACGAGACGTTAGCAACCGGGTTTGAACGGTGTGTGACGCGGTGGTGACGTTGGTGTGACTAAAGGCCGAGCATGGCCATCGGCAGCCATTCCTTGAGCTTCGCGAGGTGCGGCTTGACCAGGGCGAGGTTCACCGGCGGCACCTTCGACTTCGGCATCTCGGGCAGCGACATGCCGGATTTCAGAGCGCCGTTGCGGGCCATCTGCTCGAGCGCCGACACGTCCAGGCTGCCGACCAGCTCCATGCCGGCCGCTTCGTAGACACGCAGCCGGACCCACGAGAACTCCTCATCCGAAAACTTGTGGACGTTCAGCGCGGTCACGTGAGCCTTGCGCCCTTCGGTATAGATGCCGGTGAAGTCGGAGAACATCGTGCGCAGGTCGCTGAACGACCAGTCGGAGCGATCGTTCTGCGCCCTCTGCTTCAGGGTCTCGGACTTCTCCTCGAACTCGGTCCAGCGATCACCCAGCTCCGATCGCACGCGGCCCTGCACCGCGATGAAACGCTCGACCTGCGACGAGGTCAGCTCACCTGAGGCCGGCGGCGCATACGGCGACTGGTTGTTGACCTGATCGCTCAGCGTCGACAATTCCCGGGCCCGCCCGAGGTAATCATCGAACATCGGCCGGGCCGCGCGATAGGCATAGAAGCCGGCCACGCCGAACCCCACGATGGCAATCACCAACACGATCAGGCAGCCGCCGAGAATCTTCTTCATCGAACGATCAGTCTATCGCGAGTGGCCACCGTCAGCGCGCGGCGGCCAGCTGCTTGACCTGCAACGCGGCGTGCCGCTTCACCTGCCCGCACATGAGGTCGCACAGTTGGAACACGCTGGCATCGGCCAGCTGGTAGATCACGAACAGGCCGGCGCGCCTCCGGGTAACGAACCCGCTGGCGTGCAGCAACTGCAGGTGCTTCGACAGGTTCGCCTGGTTCAGCCCGGTTTCAGCGATCAACTCGCTGACGTTCAGCGGGCCGGCGCGTAATACGTTCAACACGGCGAGCCGCGCGGGTTCCGCGAGCACTTTGAAGCGCTGGGCGACGACGCGCAACGTGTCAGGCGTGAGTGGCTTGCTGGTCAAGGCCGCCCTCCACTGGCAATCCCGCCGACTCCCACGCTGAGAAGCCACCGATCAGGTTGGTCACATTCGCAACGCCGAGCCGTTCGAGCAGCGACGCGGCAATCGCCGACCGCGCACCAGCCTGGCATTGCACGACAATCGGCGGAGACGAGGGCAGGGTTCGACAGCGATCGGCCAGATGGCCGAGCGGAATGTGAACGGCGCCGGGCACGTGCCCCCCCGCCCATTCGCTGGCGCTTCGGACATCAACCACCGTAACGCCGCCCGAGCCGAGCTTCGCGTGCAACTCGGCCGCGGTGATTTGTGGCGTCGAGCGAAGACCGGCGCTGGCCGCCACGGCCGACGTGCCGAGCCAGCCGGCGATGCGATCGATGCCGATCGAGGCCAGCAACCGCGAGACCTCCGGCAACCGGGCCGCGGTCGCCTCGTCTGCGATCAGGTAGAGGTCAGCGGTGAACGGCACCAGCCATCCCGCCCAGGTCACAAACGATCCGTTCAACGGAATATTCAGCGTGCCGGGCACGTGCTGTTCCGCAAACTCCGCGGCTGGCCGGGTGTCGACGACCAGCGCGTTGGCGGCCAGCAGCTCACCGAGTTGGGCGTCCGCGAGTCGCGGCGGCGCCTGGAAGGGGCCAAGCAGCGCGGGGCCTTCCTTGTTCACTCGCTTCATGTTGGCGAAGTAGGCCGGCGGCTCTGGTTGGCCCTCGAGCACGCGCGTGACGAACTCGGCTTCGGTCTTCACGTTGAACGCCCAATTGAAGCGGCGTTCGTAGCCGAGCGTGGACGAAGGGATGGCACTGATGCCCTTGCCGCAGGCCGAGCCGGCGCCGTGTCCCGGCCAGATCTGCAGCCAGTCCTCGCGCGCCGCGAACTTCTGCAGGCTCTTCCACAACGTCCTCGCCCCCGCCTCCATCGTCCCCTTGATGTTGGCGGCACGCTCGAGCAGGTCGGGGCGGCCGACGTCGCCCACGAAGACGAAGTCGCCGGTAACCGCCGCGATCGGCTGGTTGGCGGCCGCGCCATCGGTGACGAGGAACGTCAAGTGTTCTGGGGTGTGGCCCGGCGTGTGCAGGACATCGATCAGGATGTTGCCGATGGTGAGGCGATCGCCGTCGTGCAGCAGCCGGCCTTCCGAGGCAAATGCGTACTTCCAGTCGGCGTCGCCCTCATCAGAGAGGTACAGCGTAGCGCCGGTTGCGTGGGCCAGCGCGCGCGACCCCGAGACGTAGTCGGCGTGAATGTGGGTTTCGGTGACGTGCGTGATGCGGAGGCCTTCTTGCGCCGCGGCCTGGACGTACTGGTCGATGTCGCGGTTCGCGTCGATCACAATCGCTTCGCCGTTGGCCTGGCAGCCGATCATGTAGCTGGCCTGCGCGATGGACGGTTCAAAGAAACGTTTGACGAACATGGGGGCTCCTTTATTTCACGAACGGATAAGTACGTACGATCCCAGCACCACGAGCGTCGTGGCGAAGGCTTGCTGCAAGCGGCGCTGCGGCAGGCGGTGGGCGATCACGCCGCCGGCGAGGGCGCCGGCGGCGGCCACCGCGGCAAACGGTCCGACGAACGACAGCGCGAGCGGGGTGTTGACCAGGTACCCGGGCAGTCCCGAGGCGGCGGCCATCGCCATCACCACCAGCGAGGCGCCAGTGGCTTCGCGCATGGGCAGCCGCGCCACCAGCACCAGCGCCGGCACAATCAGGAAGCCGCCTCCCACGCCGATCAGGCCCGTGAGGATCCCCAGGGGCAACCCAAGCGCCAGCAGCACTGGCACCGAACGGCGCGCTGCCGGGGCGACGGCCGTGACCGGATTCCAGAACATCAAGGTCGCGGCCACCAGCATCACCACGCCGAGCATGCGCAACTGCGTGGCATCGGCCAACTGCGCGCCGGCGAAGCCGCCAAGCAATGCGCCCACGGTGGCAGCCACGCCGACGATCAGACCGGCGGCCAGGGGCAACGTGCCTCGGACAAGACTGCCCACAGCGCCAGCCGTGGCGGCAATAGCGACCACGGCGAGGCTGATGACGACGGCCTGTTTGGGCGGGAAGTGGAGCCACAGCGTCAACGCCGGGACTGCCAGGATTGACCCGCCGCCACCGAGCAGCCCCATGACAAGGCCGATGCCTATCGCCAGGCCAAGAGCCGCCGCCGTCATGACCGCGGGCGGCCTCCGTGCGCGAGAAAGCGCTGGACGATGGCTTCGGTGTCGCAGGTCGCGGCGCCGCGGTTGTACGGCAGCTTCGCCAGGAGCATGCCCATGGCGCACGTATCAGAAAGACCGGCGAACACGAGGCCACTGCCGACCAGGGCCGGCACCACCGCGAACAGGGGCGACACGGCGAGCGCGCCGATCCCGCCAATCGCCACCATGGTGCCGGCGGCAATGCGCACCTGGCGCTCGAGCGACATCCGCGGCGTGATGCGCCTGGCCGCGAGCCCGCGAGCGAGCCACTCCTTCATGCCGCCCTCGAGGACGTGCACGTTGGCCAGGCCCGACTGGCGCAGCAATTGCTTGGCCTTCGACGCCCGCTGCCCCGACTGGCAAATCAGCACCACGGGCCCCGCGGCCATGCGCACGTCCTGGGCGTGCTCGCCGAGCAGGTCGAGGGGCACGTTGTAGGCGCCGGTAATGTGGGCGTTCTCGAACTCTCCGGGGGTACGGACATCGAGCAGCCGCACTGAAGGATCGTCAAGGAGCAGGGTCGACAGCCGCATCGCATTCATATGCTTATATAACTATGTAGCAATATTATTGTCAAGCATAGTGTGTGGGCTCGACGGCTTTGGCCACCTTCGTGAGGCTCGTGCGCTCCGCGCACTCGTCGGGCTCGCGGCGCCGCCGCCTCGTAGGGAAACCCCACGCCCGAAGGGCGCCCCACGAGAGCCGCAGACGCGAGCCCGACGAAGGCGGCGAAGCCGCCGAGCCCCACCGTCAGACCCCGAAGACGTCGCGGTAGAACGCGAGCTCATCCTCGAGCGCGCGGATGATGTTCTCGGCCTTGCGGAAGCCGTGTTGCTCGCCCTCGAACGTCACGTACTTCACCTTCAAACCTTTCTTTCGGACGGCGGCGGCCATCATCGCCGACTGGTTTGGCGGCACCACCTTGTCGTCAAGGCCCTGGAACAGGATGATCGGGCACGACAGGCGATCGGTGAAGTGAATCGGCGACCGTTGGACGTACCTGTCGCGAGCGGCTGGATACGGGCCAATCAGCGACTCGTTGTAGCGCGACTCGAACTTGTGCGTGTCCTGCTGCAGCACCTCGAGGTCGCTGATGCCGTAATAACTCGCGCCGGCCTTGAACACCTGGTGGAAGGTCAGCGCCGCCAGCGTCGTGTAGCCACCCGCGCTGCCGCCACGAATGATCAGCCGATCGGGGTCGGCCTTGCCCGCGGCCACCATGGCCGTGGCGCCGCCGACCACATCGTCGACATCGGCGATGCCCCACTGCCCGTTCAGCCGCATGCGATAGGCGCGGCCGTAGCCGGTGCTGCCGCTGTAGTTGACGTCGAGCACGGCAAAGCCGCGGCTCGTCCAGAACTGCAGCTTGGCATCGAGCACATCGAGGGTGGCACCGGTCGGACCGCCGTGGGTCAACACCAGGAGCGGTGGCCGCTCACCCGCCGGCGCTTCGACCTCCGGATTGGTCGGCGGATAGTAAAAGGCCTGCACCTCGCGGCCAGCCGCGGTAAAGGTCACCGCTTCGGCCCTGGCGATCCACGCGGGATCGATCCGCTCGGCCGACGCCGAACGCAACACCTCCTTCGTCTTGCTCGCAAGATCGAGACGCATGACCGCATTCGCCTCGGTCGCCGATCCGGCGATGAAAAAGAGCGCGCCGCCGCCGGCCTGGATCGACTCGAGCGGTTGCACCGGCAGCGCAATCGGTGTGAACTCGCGGGTGCCCGTGTCGATCAGCGCCAGCTTCCAGCGGCCGCCCTCGGTATAGGTGGTCGCGACGCAGTCGACCGAAACGAACGCGTAGGTGACCATGCTGAAGGTCCACTGCGGCTTGCCGAACTCCGCCGCCATGGCGTGCACCACCTCCACGCCCTCGCCGCCCAACCGATAGAGATTCCACCACCCGGATCGATCCGACACGAAGTACAACGTGCCGTCGGGCGACCACTCGGGTTGGAACACCGACTCGGCCGCCCCACCCGCGATGACCCGCGCCGGGCCGAGCGCGCCGTCGGCGCCAAACCGCGCGAGGCACAGCTCCGTTCCGTCCCACGGCATGTTGGGGTGATGCCATTGCAGCCACGCCAGCGATTCGCCATCGGGACTGACGATCGGATCGGAGTAGAAGTCAGCGCCAGAGATCAAGGCGCTGACGCGCCAGGAGGGCGGCACTTCAGTGCCGTCGTCTCGGCGTTCGATCGCCACAATCGTATTCGCGGGCTCGCCCTCCTGGGTGTGGTCCTCGCGCACGCTGATCAGGCGACCGCGCGTCACGTCGACGCAACAGTCAGCGTAGAAGTAGCCGGCCGCGGTGATCGGCTCCGGCGCCTCACCCGGCCGCTGCCGATAGATTCGCTGGTCGCTGAAATTCGAGAAGTAGACGATACCGCGATTCACTGTGTAGGCGGCGCCGCCGTACTCGTGCACGCGCGTGCGGACGTTGAACGGCGCCGGCGTCACGTCGGTGGTCGCGCCAGACGCATCGCATTTCACCAACACCGTCCGGCCCCCCTCCGACGCCCGCCCCTCCACCCAATACACATCGTCTCCGTCGAGCTGGACGTGATCCAGGCGCAGCGCGCCCGCAGTGACGCGCGCGGCCGTGAGCGGTGACGGCCAGGTGCCGTATGGCTGGATGTCAGGCATGCTGCCCCAATCGTAGCGCGGCGGTATACTTTCCGGATGCGTCTGAAGCTTCGTTCGCTCTCGTTTGTCCTTCTCCTGATGCTCTCGATGGCAGCGCCGCAGGCCCAGTCGCCGGCCGCGCCCAAGGTGACGACGCCGGAACAGTTCTTCGGTCACCAGATTGGCGCCGACTACGTCCTCCCGAATTACACCAAGTTCACCGAGTTCGTGAAAAAGCTCGACACCGAATCGGATCGCATGATCGTGCAGTCGATCGGCAAGACCGCCGAGGACCGCGACCAGTTGATGGCGATCATCACCTCGCCCGAGAACCACCGGAACCTGGCGAAGTACAAGGACATTGCCCGCCGCCTGGCGCAGGCCGAGGGGCTGACCGACGAGCAGGCCCGCGCGCTCGCCCGCGACGGCAAGGCCGTGGTGTGGATCGACGGCGGCCTGCACGCCAACGAAGTGCTCGGCGCGCAGCAGCTGATCGAAACCATCTACCAGCTGGTCAGCAAGACCGACGAAGAGACCATGCGCTTCCTGCGCGACGTGATCATCCTCGCGGTGCACGTCAACCCCGACGGCATGGAGCTGGTCTCGGACTGGTACATGCGCAACAGCGATCCGCTCAAGCGCGAAACCGGCAACCTGCCGCGCCTCTACCAGAAGTATATCGGCCACGACAACAACCGCGACTTCTACATGTCGGCCCAGGCCGAAACCATCAACATCAACCGCCAGCTCTATAGCGAGTGGTTCCCGCAGATCATCTACAACCATCACCAGACCGGCCCAACCGGCACCATCCTGTTCGCGCCGCCCTTCCGCGATCCCGCCAACTACGTCTACCACCCGCTGATCATCACGGGCCTCGACGTCGTCGGATCGGCCATGCACAACCGGTTCGTGACCGAGAACAAGCCCGGCGCCACCATGCGCCGCGGCGCCAACTACTCCACGTGGTGGAACGGCGGCCTGCGCACCACGCCGTACTTCCACAACATGATTGGCCTGCTCACCGAAACCATCGGCCACCCGACGCCCATGGAAGTGGCGTTCGTACCCGATCGGCAGATGGCCAGCGCTGACCTGCCCTATCCGATCCAGCCGCAGAAGTGGCACTTCCGCCAGTCGGTGGATTACTCGGTCACCGCCAATCGCGCGGTGCTCGACGTGGCGTCGCGTAACCGAGAGATTTTTCTCTACAGCATCTACAAGATGGGCAAGGACAGCATCGCCAAGGGCTCGACCGACACCTGGACGATGTACCCAAGGCGGCTGCAGGCGATGAAGGATGAGATCGCGCGTGGGCAGAAGGTGGATGCCGGCGATCCGCGCATGAACGTGGGCGGCTTCGCCCGCAGCACCGTGCCAATCGCGCAGTACGAGAAGCTGGCCAGGAAGCCCGAGTGGCGCGATCCCCGCGGCTACGTGCTGTCGGCGGATCAGCCGGATTTCCTCACCGCCACGAAGTTCATGAACGCGCTGATCAAGAACGGCGTGACCGTGCACAAGGCCACGGCCGCGTTCAGCGCCGGTGGCAAGCAGTACCCCGCGGGATCGTGGGTGGTGAAGACGGCCCAGGCGTTCCGCCCGCACGTGCTCGACATGTTCGAGCCGCAGGATCACCCCAACGACTTCCAGTTCCCCGGCGGTCCGCCCATTCCGCCGTACGACAACGCCGGCTGGACGCTCGCCTACCAGATGGGCGTGAAGTTCGATCGTATTCTCGACGGCTTCGACGGCCAGTTCGAGAAGGTCACCACCATCGTCAAGCCCGCGCCCGGCAAGGTCACCGAGCTCGCCGGCACCTCAGTAGGAAACACCTCAGTAGGAAACACTGCCGGCTACGTCGTCTCGCATCACCAGAATGATGCGTTCATCGCGGTGAACCGGTTGATGAAGGCTGGTGAAGAGGCGTACTTCGTCGCGGATCGCACCTGGCAGTCACCCACCGGCACGGGCGTGATCTTCGTGCCCGCCAAGGCCACGACGAGCGCCGTGCTGACCAAGGCGGCGGCCGACCTCGGGCTCCACTTCACAGCGGTGGCGCAACGGCCCACCGGGGCCACGCACAAGCTCACCAAGCCGCGCATTGGCCTGTGGGACAACTACGGCGGCTCCATGCCATCGGGCTGGACGCGCTGGCTGCTCGAGCAGTACGAGTTTGATTTCGAACTCGTGTTCCCCGCGACACTCGATGCCGGCAACCTCAAGGCGAAGTACGACGTCCTGATCTTCCCGGACGGTGGCATCCCTGAAGGCGCCGGCGGGGGCGGCGGGTTTGGCGGCGGCGGTGCCGGCCCGAATCCCGACAGCATCCCCGCGGAGTTCCGCAATCGGCTCGGCCGCGTGACCATCGACAAGACCGTGCCGCAGCTCAAGAAGTTCGCGGAAGAAGGCGGCACGATCATCGCCTATGGCGGCTCGGCCAACATTGGCCGCCACATGGGCCTGCCGGTCGGCGATCACCTGGTCGAGACGACCTCGGCCGGCGTCGAGCGCGCGCTGCCGCGCGACAAGTACTACATCCCCGGCTCGCTGCTGAAGGTGGCGGTCGACAACACCAATCCGCTGGCGTACGGCTTCGAGAAGGAAGTGGACGTGATGTTCGACAACAGCCCGGTGATGCACCTGGGTCCGGGCGCGGCCATGAACGGCGTGAAGCCGGTGGCGTGGTTTGCCGGCAAGCAGTCACTGCGCTCCGGCTGGGCGTGGGGCCAGCACTACCTGCAGGACGGCGTCGCCGCGGCGGCCGCGACGGTCGGCAAGGGCAAGGTGTTCATGCTCGGTCCCGAGATCACCTTCCGCGCCCAGCCGCACGGCACGTTCAAGTTCCTGTTCAACGGCATCTATTACGGCACGTCGGTAACCCAGTAGGGACGAACCTTTAGGTTCGTCCGTGCCAGGAGGGCCGGGACTTTAGTCCCGGCCTTTCCCTTGTACGGCATAGAATCCCGTCATGCCGGCCCTCGAGACCGTCTTCTCTTTCGCGACATTTATCGCCATGCTCGGCTGGATCCTCCTGGTGGTGGTGCCAGCCGACCCGCGCGCGAGGCTGCTGACCGCGATCATCATTCCGCTGACGCTGTCGGTGATCTATTTCGCCTACATCTTCCTGCACATCGGCACCGCCCCCGGCGGCTTCGGCTCGCTGGCCGAGGTCAAGCTGCTGTTCGGGACCGATGAACTGCTGCTGGCCGGGTGGGTTCACTACCTGGCGTTCGACCTGTTCGTCGGCGCGTGGGAGAGCCGCGACTCGCAGCGGCTCGGCATTCCCCGGCTGGTGATGGTGCCCTGCTACCTGATGACGTTCATGCTGGGCCCCATCGGCTTGCTGTTCTACTTCGCCATCCGCACCGCGAAAACGAAGGCACTGGACCTGGACGCGGCATGACCGGCGAACTACGCGCGCGCGACCCGCTCCTCTTCTGGACCGGCGCACTGATGCTGCTCGGCCTCGTCATCGTCATCCTGCTGTCGATCAGCGACCAGCGGCTGATCCTGGGGATCAACCCCTGGATCAAGCCCGCAAAGTTCCTCATCTCGATCACGATCTTCTTGTGGTCGATCGCGTGGTTCATGCCCGAGACCGAACCCGACGCGGTGAAGCGCGCGTTGGTGCGCTGGACGATCGCCGGCGCCATGGTGATCGAGATCGTGCTGATCGCCATGCAGGCGGGCCGCGGCACCACCTCCCACTTCAACGCGCAGACCCCCTTTGACCTGGCGGTGTTCAACATCATGGGTGCGGCCATCACCGTGAGCAGCATCGCCGTGGTGTTGTTCCTGTGGATCGTCCGCCGCGACACGCCGTCGCCGCGCGCCGGCTACCTGTGGGGCATTCGCATTGGCGTGGCGGTGTTCATCCTGGCCAGCATGCTGCCGGGGTTCCTGATGGTCGCCAACAACGGCCACTCTTGGCCGGGACCCGATGGCGGGCCCGGGTTGCCGGTCGTGAACTGGTCGGTCGAGTTCGGCGACCTGCGCGTCGCGCATTTCGTTGGGATGCATGCCTTGCAGGCGCTGCCGCTGCTGGGGTTCGTGCTCGACCGCGCCCTCGGCGCCAACCAGCCGAGCCTCCTCATCCCCACCGCGCGAAACGTCGTGATCGCCGTCGGCATCGTATGGTTCATCGTCGCGGGCGCGCTGCTCGGCATCGCACTCATGGGCCGCCCGATAATGGCGCTATAGTGAGCAGTTGGTCCTGACCCATAAATCCCGACCCATAACCCCCTCCCGACAAGTGGCACCCTCCCGACAAGTGGTGCCCTCCCGGCAGGTTACTGAAAGGTTTTGACATGCACTATTACGGATCGAAAGACATGGCGGAGAGCTGGCGCACGGTTCGCAAGAACACCATCCAGGTCGCCGAAGATATTCCCGAAGAGAAGTACTCGTTTCGCGCCGCGCCCGACACCATGAGCGTCGGCGAGATCCTGGCGCACCTGGCGGCCACGCCGCACTGGGCCAACCAGTGCCACTTCGTGGACCAGAAGACCGCCATCACCATGGACGACTTCGGCCGCTGGATGGGCGAGGTCGGAACGACCGCCAAGTCGCTGACGACCAAGGCGGCGATCGTGGCGGCCCTCAAGGCCGACGGCGAGACCTTTGCCGCGGGCCTCGAGTCGATGACCGATGCGCAACTCGGCGAGCAGGTTGCGCTGCCCATGGGCGGCAAGACGCGCTTCGAGATGCTGCTCGGCGTGAAGGAACACGAAATGCATCACCGCGCGCAGCTGTTCCTGATGGAACGCATGATCGGCATCGTGCCGCACCTGACGCGCGCCCGCCAGGCCGCGCAGGCCGCCCGCCAGTAGGCCCAGGCATGACGTTGCTGTGCGCCGGGGAGGCGTTCGAAGACCTCGTCTTCTTCGCGCTCGATCGCCTCCCCGACCTCGGCGAAGAGATCAAGACCGACCACTTCACCGCCTCGGTTGGCGGCGGCGCGGTGATCACCGCCGTGCACGCCGCGCGACTGGGCATGAAGACGATCCTGCTGAGCGCGCTCGGGGATTCGGCGGTCACCCGTCTCAAGCGCGCGCGGGTCAGCGTGACGAATCTGCGGAAACCCGACGAGCCACATGCGATCACGGCGGCGCTTTCCACCGACGAGGACCGCGCCTTTGTCACCTTCAACGGTGTCAACGCGAAGCTCGAGGCCAGGCTTGCCAAGGTTCTAAGCAAGCCGGAGCGGATAGCCGATCACGTCCACCTCTGCTTTTACCCCCACGACTGCGCCCAGTGGACGCGGATCGTCATGCGCCTGCGCAAGCGCGGCATCACGACCTCGTGGGATCTTGGGTGGAGCGAGCCGCTGACGGGCGATCGCGGCCTCACGGATCTGATCGACGCGCTCGACTTCGTGTTCGTCAAGGATGTCGACGCCCGGCGTGGCACCGGCGAGGCCACGCTCGAGGCGGCTATCCCCCACTGGCGGCAACGCCAGGCCATCACCATCATCAAGCAGGGCGACAGGGGCGCGACGTGGATCGCGCCGAATCGCGAGATCTACTTTCCGGCGCCGCGCGTGAAGGTGGTGGACACCACCGGCGCCGGCGATGCGTTCAACGCCGGCTTCCTGGTGGCGTGGATGCGCAGCAAGTCGCCGGCGCAATGCCTCGCTGACGGGAATAAGACCGCGGCCTCACGCCACCTGGCACCCTAGGCACCCTAGGCACTCTAGGCACTCTAGGCACTCTAGGCACTCTAGGCACTCTAGGCACCTTAGGCACCCTATCTCCGTATCGCGTCAATGCTCCACTTGCCCGATCCGGCCGCCGCCAAGTACAGGAACACGAAGCAGAAAAGGGCCGCAAGCTCGCCGCCGTTCATGATCGGCCACAGGCCCCTGGGCGCGTGCGACTGGAAGTACGCCACCGCCATCTGGCCGCTCGCGACGAAGGCCACGGGGCTCGTGAAAAGACCGAGGGCAATCATCGCCCCGCCAATGACCTCGATGATGCCGGCCAGGCCCATTTGCGACATCAGCTCCGCCGGCGCCGAACGCCCGAATCCGCCAAACAGCTTGGGCAGGCCGTGGAGGAAGAAAAGGAGGCCGGCCGTGAACCGCAAAAGGGCGTAGATGTGGGTCCGAAACGGGGCGAGCACCTTTTCCATGCCCAGCAATACGCTGGGCATGCGCCGGCCGCTTACCCCGCCCGTGTCGTCCGCTTATCCTAGGAGAAGTGGAGGCAACCCTTTAGGGTTGCCTGTCAACTACTGCTCTCTTAACGCGATCATCGGGTCCACGCGGGTCGTCCGCAGCGCCGGCAGAACGCTGGCGGCCACGCCGGCAATCATCAGGACCGTCGCGGCCAGGGCAAACGACGGGATGTCGAACGGGCCCACGCCGTACAGGATGCCCTGCATCGAGCGCGCCAGCAGGCTGGCGGCCACCAGGCCGACCACGCCGCCTATGGCGACCAGCGCCACACTGCTCTTCACCACCAGCGCCACGGTATTGCCGCCCGAGGCGCCGAGCGCCATGCGCAAGCCGATCTCCCGGGTCCGCTGCGACACCGAGTACGACAGCACACCGTAAATGCCGAGCGCGGCCAGCAGGAGCGCGGCCACCGCGAACAGCGCGAGCAGCGTGGTGCTGAGGCGGGGCAGGAACACCGCGCGCGCAAGGATCTGATCCATGGTGCTCAGTTCGTAAATCGGCTGGCCCGGATCGACCTCCCAAATCACCCGCTGGATGGTGTTGGCCACGGTCATCGGGTCCTGGTTGGTGCGCGCCACCACCGCCATGCCGGCGGTCGGGCTCTGCTTCATTGGCAGGTACACCTGCTTGCGCGGCTCGCGGTCGAGGCCCTGGTTGTGCACGTCGCCGACCACGCCCACCACCTGGCTCTTGCCGTGGGGGTTCTGGATGACCAGGCCGAGTGGGCTGCGATCGGCGAAGTAGCGGCGCGCCATGGTCTGGTTGATCACGCTGGTGCGCGGACCCACTTCCGCATCGCGCTCGTCGAGAAAGCGGCCCTCGATCAGCCGGATCTTCATGGTCTCGAAGTACCCGGGCGCGACAATGCGGACGTCGGCCAGCGGGTCTTCGGTTGGTGGCGGCGGCTGCCCTTCGACGGTGAACGGCAGGGCGCCGGCGGCGCCGACGTCGTGCAGCGGCATGGCCGACACGGCCGAGGCGTTGGTCACCCCAGGCGCGCGGCGCATCCGCTCGATCACATCCTCGTAGAAGCGCACCTGCGTCGGGCGCTGGTACTTGGTGGTCGGCAGCAGCACGCGCGCGGCGATCAGGTTGGTGGAGTCGAAACCGGGATTCACTTCCAGCAGCTTCGAGAAGCTGCGCGTCATCAGGCCCGCGCCAACGAGCAACACCAGCGCGAGCGCGACTTCCACCACCACCAGCCCGCTCAGCAGGCGGCGCGCGTACGGGCTGCCGGTCGTGCCGGACGATTCCTGCATGTTGTCGCGCAGGTCCTGGCGCGACGCGTGCAGCGCCGGCAGCAGGCCGAACGCCAGCGCGACGCCGATCGAGATCACCGTCGTGAACAGCAGCACCCCGCCATCAAGCGCCAGGCCGTCCATGCGCGGCAGCTGGCTTTCGGGCAGGTTCGACAGCAGCCGCAGGCCGCCGAAGGCGGCGAGCAGGCCCGTCACGCCGCCTGCAAACGACAACAGCAAGCTCTCGGCGACGATCGGCTTGGCAATTTCCCAGCGGCTCGCACCAAGCGCGCCGCGCACGGCCATTTCGCGCCGCCGGCTCGACAGCCGCGCCAGCAGCAGGTTGGCCATGTTGGCGCACACGATCAGCAACAGGAACCCGACCGCGCCCATCAGCACCATCAGGGCCGGGCGCGACGCGCCCACCAGTTGTTCATGTGCGGCAACGACGCGCGCGGTCCAGCCGGCGTTGCTGTCCTTGAACTCGGCGGCAATGCGGCCGGCGAGCACAGTGACTTCTTCCTGCGCCTGCTGCGCCGAGCTGTCTGGCGCGATGCGGCCGACCACCGTCAGCGACCGCGCCCGGCGCGATCGGCCGTGCATGTCCTTGGGATCGAACGCCAGCGGCGTCCACACCTCGACCTTGGTGCTGGTCGGGAACTCGAAGGCCGGCGGCATGACGCCGACCACGGTGAACGGCACCGCATCCAGTTGAATCGCCTGGCCGATGATGCCGCGGTCGGCGGCGAGTACGCGTGTCCAGAAGCCATGGCTCAGCACCACCACGCGATCGGCCCCGGGAACGGCCTCGTCTGCGGTGAAGGTGCGGCCGAGCGCGGCGTTGCTCTTGAGGACGCCAAACAGGTCCGGCGTCGCGCGCAGGCCGGGCACGTTCTGCGGATCGCCGGTCCCCTTGTACGAGAAGTCAACGTGCCGGTACGCCGCCAGCGATTCCAGGCTCCGGGCCTCGCGCTGCCAGTCTTCGAAGGTGGGAATCGAGACCGGCCCCTGGTTGCCGTCAGGGTTCACCTCCCACAGCACGGCAATCTTCTCGGGATCCTCGTACGGCAGCGGGTTGAGCACCACCGTCTTGATCACGCTGAAGATCGCGGTGTTGGCGCCAATGCCCAGGGCCAGGGTCAGCACCGATACCAGCACGAAGGTGGGCTGGCGGCGCAGGGTGCGAAAGGCGTAGGTGAAGGCGGCGGTCCAGTCGGCCATGAGGGGATTCTGGGGCCTGACCCCCAAATTCACCAAATGGTGGATTGGGGACAGCCCTCTTGGTCGCAAAGGAGACAGCCTCGCGGTCTTCGGGCGGGAAATCGCAATCTAACCAGCCTTCTTGGTCTCGGAGCCCTGTCCCCAATCCACCATTTGGTGAATTTGGGGGTCAGGCCCCTAGAATCAAGCAGTGAGCGAACCCGACAGTGTTGCCGACGGCCAGGACCACCAGCTCGATCCACGCGTCATCCCCGTGCAGCGCATCTCCGGCGGCCTGTTCATTGCGGCGACGCTGTTGGTATCGCTGGTTGGGCTGGGCATCACGCTGCTCGCCGGAGACGACCTCCCGCGATGGTTGCGGGCAACGCTGCCGCTCGTGTGGCTGGTCCTCGCCGCGCTTGGCGGCGTGTTCGCCTATCGTTGGCCGGCTCGCGCCTACCGGCACACCTCGTACCGCGTGGACGACCTGGGGATCGAGATCCGCCAGGGCGTGTACTGGCGGGTGGTGGTCAACGTGCCCCGCTCGCGCGTGCAGCACATCGATGTCGCCCAAGGTCCACTCGATCGGCGCTATGGGCTCGGCAAGCTGGTGATCTACACGGCCGGCACCGATCACGCCAAGGTCGTGCTCGAGGGGCTCGAGCACGAACGCGCGCTGCGCATCCGCGCGCACCTGCTGCCGTCGGGAGCGGGCGATGCCGTCTGAACAGCGGCTGCATCCGGCGACGCTGCTGTTCGATCTGGCCGGACACATCAAGCGGTTCGCTATTCCCGCCGTGCTGGTGATCGCCGGCGCCTCGCGATCGACGGGCGGTGACGGCGGCATGGTCCGCGGCGTGCCGGCCGGCTGGGAGGCGTGGCTGCTCGTCCTGTTTGTCCCCGCCATGATCGTCAGCGTGGCCCGCTACCTGTCGTTCCGCCTCCACTACGACGAGCGGGAGCTGGTGATTCGCACCGGCCTGATGTTCCGCAACGTGCGCCACATTCCGTTCGCGAGAATCCAGAACGTGGATGCCGTGCAGAACGTGTTTCATCGCTTCTTCGGCGTGGTCGAAGTGCGCGTCGAAACCGGCGGCGGCAAAGAGGAAGAGGCGCGGCTGAGCGTACTGCCGCGCGCGGCCTTCGACGAGATGCGCCAGCGCGTGTTCAGCGCCCGGTCCGCCGCTATTGAAATCGATCAGGATCAACCCGCGGCGCCGACGCCAGAGCCGGTTGGCGACACGCTCGTCCACTTGCCGCTGCGCGAACTGCTGCTGTGCGGCTTCCTCGAGAACAAGGGGATGGTCCTCGTCGGCGCGGGCGCCGGCGTCGTCTGGCAAACCGGCGTCGGCGACCTGATCGTGGGCCGGCTGTTCGGCGGCAGCGAAGCAACCGGCCGCGGCTTCTTCCGCTCAGTCTTGCGGGGCATCTTCGATGGCGGCGCGCTCCCCCTGGCCAACCTCGGACTGGCGATCGCTGCCTTCGGCTTCTTGCTGATCGCGATCCGCATCGTGTCGATGGCCTGGGCGTTCGTGCGGCTCTACGACTTCCGGCTGACGCGCATCGGCGAAGACCTGCGGACGCAGTATGGACTGTTCACGCGGGTCACGACGACGGTGCCGATTCGGCGGGTGCAGACGTTGATCGTGTCGGCGGGACCGCTGCACCGCTGGCTGGATCGCGCGACGGTGCGCGTCGAAACCGCCGGAGGCTCCGGCCAGGGCCCATCGTCTGGCGGCGGTCGCGAGTGGTTGGCGCCTCTGATCCGCGTCGAAGCGCTGCCGGGCCTGATTCAGCAGGTGGTGCCGGGCGCCGACCTGTCGGCACTCGAGTGGCACCCCGTCCACCCGCGCGCGTTCCGGCGGGCAATGAAGCCGAACCTGGTGATCGTGGGAGGCCTCTCGATCGCCGCCGGTATCGCCATCGGCTGGGGCGCCATTGGGGTGCTGTTGATCGCGTCCACGTGGGCGGTGATCGGCGCACGGCAGTATGTCGCGCACCTGGGGTGGTCGGAGACCGGCGAGGTGGTGGTGATGCGCAGCGGGTGGCTATGGAAGCAGGTCACGGTGGCGCGGGTCAACAAGATCCAGGCGGTGACGATGTACCAGTCGCCGTTCGATCGCCGCAATGCCATGGCCCGCGTGCGCGTCGACACCGCGGGCGCGCGGGAGATGTCGCATCGCATCGACGTGCCCTACCTGGACGTCGCCATTGCCAGTGACCTGCACCAGCGCTTGTCGGCGCATGCCGCTGTCACCGCATTCAAGTGGTGAATGTAAGGTGCCTGGCCCCGGCTAGCCTTTCTTCGTTGCAGAATCCGCCACTTCGAGCCGGCTCCCCTCGTCATCATCGAGATAGTCGCCATACAGGCGATGGGCGCACGAGGGGCACACACCATGCGAGAAGTCCGCGTCGCTGTGGTCGCGCACGTAGCGCTCGATCTGCTGCCACTCGCCCGCGTCCGTGCGCACGTGCTTGCAATTGGCGCAAATCGGGATGATCCCGCGCAGCGCCTGCAGCTGCTGGGTGGCGTGCTCGGCGCGAAGGTGTGCCAGCCGTTCGCGATCGCGGGCCTCGGCCTCGAGTTGCCAGGACTCCGAGACCCGGTGCTGCAACAGCAGCCGGCGGCGCACCGCGCCGACGCCAATGATGTTCAGGAACACGATCACCACCAGGTCGGCGATCAGGCCTCCATCGGACGGGCCGTCCAGCCACCACAGGCGCGCCCCGACGAGAAACGCCGACAGGAACAGCGGCGGTGCGATCTGCCGGATCAGGGTGTTGGGCAAGGCCACGTACATGACGGCCAGGATCAGCAGCATGGCCGACAGGGGTAGGGTCGAACCACGCGCTTGCTGGAGCAGCAGGGCGATCAAGACGGGCACCGACGTCAGCGCGATCAGGAAGGTGTTGCGCGACAAGGCCGCTCGCGTGTGCGACCGCCGGATCAACCACAGACCTCCGAGCGGGACCGCCAGGCTGAGCGCCCGCCCCAGTAGCCGGCTCTCGAGGCTGGTCGCGCCGGGCGCGGCGCCAAGCAGGTCGATGGCCGCGAAGATGACGGTCGGAATGGAAATGGTCAGCAGCAGGGCGTGAATGAGCTTGCGATCGCTACGAACGCGCAGCTGGTCGAGGGCGTCCGGGGGGGAGGGCTCAGGCGTGTTCATGGGGTTGGCTGACAAGGTGCACGAAGCGTACCTGTCAGTTTACTGGGCAAAGGGATGATAGAGCCGGTGCACACAGTGAAATATCCCGCGCGGATTGGTGCATATTCACCGCGCCGTGGCGCCCAATCCGGGCTGTAGCCTAGGCAGCGCCGCGGCTTGAAGATTGCAGCGGTCACCGCTATGCATCGCCGAGATCTGCTTCGCCTTCTGAGTCTCTCTGCCCTGGCCGGCGCCACCGGGCGGGCCTACGCCGCCGGTGGACAGCTGCGGCCGTCCGGGTTCACGCCCGATGTCGAGTTCACGCTGACTGCTGCCTCGGGAGAGGCGTCGATCCTGACCGGGGCCCCGAGCAGCGTATGGCGATTCACCGGCCAGGTCGCCAAGGGCCCGGCCACGACGCTGCAGGTGCTGCCCGGGTCGTATCTCGGTCCGGTGATTCACGTCCGCCGCGGGCAGAAGGTGCGCATCCGCTTCCGCAACCAGCTGGCCGAGAGCTCCATCGTCCACTGGCACGGTCTCGACGTCCCGGAGCTCGCCGACGGGCATCCGCGGCTCGCCGTCGGCCCCGGCCGCGACTACGTTTACGAGTTCGAGGTGACCAATCGCGCCGGCACGTACTGGTATCACCCGCATCCCCACATGCGCACGGGCGCACAGGTCTATCGCGGTCTCGCCGGACTCTTCATCGTCCACGATGCCGAAGAGGACGCGCTCGGCCTGCCGTCGGGCGCGGCCGAACACCTGTGCGTGTTGCAGGATCGCCTGTTCGACGCGCGCAACCAGCTGGTGTTCCGCGGCGACAACATGATGGAGATGATGAACGGCTTTCTCGGCGACCGCGTCCTGGTGAGCGGCAAGCCGCAGCCGGTCATGGACGTGGATGCCGGGTGGCAGCGCATCAGGCTGCTGAATGGATCGAACGCGCGCATCTACAAGCTGGCGTGGAGCCGCGACGTCAAGATGACGCTGATTGGCGGCGACGGCGGGCTGCTCGACCGGCCAGCGCGACAGGCCGTGCTGACGCTCGCACCGGGACAGCGTGCCGATCTGCTGGTTGACCTCAGCGGCATCGCCGCCGGCACCGACGTTCATCTCGACAGCCAGGCCTATCCCGAGGCCGACGCGGGCGTGGTCGGCATGATGGGGATGGGCCGGGGCATGGGCATGGGGATGGGTCGCGGCATGGGCGGCGCGTCCGGCGCGCCGAACGGCGCCCCGCTGCGCGTGATGACGCTGCGCACGCGCGCGCGGGCCGGCGTGGCCTTCTCTGTGCCGGCGCGGCTGTCAACGTTTGACGCGGCGTGGACCGCCGGTGCCGGGGCAAGAATTCGCCAGGTGCCCATCGTGTTCAGCCGCATGGAGTGGCTGCTCGGCGGCCGCACGTTCGAGATGACGCAGACGGCGCCCGAAGAAACCGTCGCCGCGGGATCCACGCAGGTTTGGGAGTTCATGAACCTGCCTAACGGCATGGGCATGCAGGCCGCGCATCCCATTCACATGCACGGCCGCCAGTTCCGTGTGCTGCAGCGCAGCGGTGCGGCCACCAACGCCCTGCGCGAGGGCCTGGCGGATGGCGGGTGGCGCGACGTCGTGCTGGTGCTGCCGGGCGAGACGGTGCGCGTGCAGGCGACGTTCTCGAGCTTCCCGGGGCTGTATCTCTATCACTGCCACATCCTCGAGCACGAGGACATGGGCATGATGCGCAATTTCCGCATCGGGGGCTGACCCCCAATTCCACCAAACGGTGGATTGGGGACAGCCCTCACACCTCTTTGGCACCTCGGACACGAGAAACTCTTTGGTTTCCGCCCTGAAGCCCTGGCCCCAATCATCCAAATGGTGGATTGGGGGGGCTGGCCCCAATCATCCATTTC
>JBBQSP010000060.1:0-31582 GCA_038213735.1 Vicinamibacterales bacterium
TACTTCAGCCGCTCGGTCCACGTCTGCGGATACAACTCGCGCTGGCAGACCATGTAGAAATTGGCCACCGACGCCGTCGCCGCGAAGAACAGCGGGATGTCGATTAGCAGCATCTCGTACCAACCCATGTTGTAGCGAATCACCATGGACGGTCCCATCAGCACCGACAGCACGACCATCAACGGGTAGTTGAAGTTGGCCGACAGGTGGAAGAAGGCTTCGGCCTTGACCTTGAACGGCTGATCCGACTGCAGGATGCGCGGCATCAGCTTCATGAAGGTCTGGATCGAGCCCTTCGCCCAGCGATGCTGCTGCGACTTGAACGCGTTCATCTCCACCGGTAGTTCGGCGGGGGCGACGTGATCCTGCACGAACACGAACTGCCAGCCCTTGAGCTGCGTGCGGTAACTGAGGTCGAGATCCTCAGTCAGCGTGTCGTGCTGCCAGCCGCCGCCATCGGCAATCGCGTCCTTGCGCCAGATGCCCGCCGTGCCGTTGAAGTTGAAGAAGCACCCGCCGCGGTTACGGCTGCCGTGTTCGAGCACGAAGTGCGCGTCGAGCAGCACGGCCTGGATCTTCGTCAGCAGCGAGTAGTCTTCGTTGATGTGGCCCCAGCGCGCCTGCACGAGCGCCACCTTGGGATCGGTGAAGTAGTGCACCGACCGCAGCAGGAAATCAGGTTTGGGAATGAAGTCGGCGTCGAAGATGGCGACGTATTCGCCGCGGCACACCTTGAGGCCCTCGTCCAGCGCGCCCGCCTTGTAGCCGGTGCGGTCTTCACGGTGCAGATACTTGATGTCGACGCCCTGAAGCGAGTGGCGCCGGACCGCCAGTTCGGTGATTTGCCGCGTCTCGTCGGTGGAGTCGTCCAGGACCTGGATTTCCAGCTTCTCGCGCGGGTAGTCGATCTGGCAGACCGCGTCGATCAACCGATCAACGACGTACATTTCGTTGTAGAGCGGGAGCTGAATCGTCACGACCGGCAGGTCGTCGAACGTGCCCTTTGGAACCGGCTGCTCGTGCTTGTGCTTCATGTAGATGTACACCAGGTAGTACCGGTGCCATCCATACACGGCCAGGATCAGCAGGACGAAAAAATATAAAGCGAGTATGAGCGTATCGACTGCAGTCATCTATGATTGGGGTTTCTGCCCCGTAGTCCAGTCAAGCATTATAAGAATCAACTGCCAGTAAAGTCAACAAAACACGGACGATAGCGTCATGACACCCGCAGAATTACGCCTCATTTTGGAACACGTCCGCGAGGGCCGGACCGACACCACACAGGCCTTCGAACAGCTTCTGGGGGCGTTTCGGGACCAACCCTTTGAGGACCTTGGGTTTGCGAAGGTTGACCACCACCGGTCGATACGGCAGGGCTTTGCCGAAGTCATCCTTGGCCTGGGCAAGACACCGGCGCAAATTGCCACCATCGCGGCCCGAATTGTTGGGCACGGCCATCCCCTGCTGGTGACCCGGGCCGAACCCGCCGCCTGGCAGGCCGTCCGCGAGGTGGTGCCCGAAGCGGAGTACCACGAGCTGGCCCGCGCCATCACTGTGAAGCGGGAGGTGCCGATGGGCGTAGGCACCATCGCCGTCTGCTCAGCAGGCACCTCGGACATCCCGGTGGCCGAAGAAGGCGCCATCACGGCCGAGTTGATGGGCAACACCGTCGATCGGATGTACGACGTCGGCATTGCCGGCATCCACCGCATCCTGAAACACCGGGCCCGGCTCGAGGCTGCCCGCGTGGTCATCGTCGTCGCCGGCATGGAAGGCGCGCTGCCCAGTGTCGTGGCCGGCATGGTCAGCGTGCCGGTGATCGCCGTGCCGACCAGCATCGGTTATGGCGCGAGCTTCGGTGGTGTCGCCGCGCTGCTCGGGATGCTGAACTCGTGCGCCAACGGGGTGTCGGTGGTGAACATCGACAATGGCTACGGGGCGGGGTGTATCGCCAGCATGATTAATCACTTGTAATTGGCGGGATCAGGGGTCCGGGGTCCGCGCACTGCGCTCGGATCCCCGGGTCCCGGATCCCGGATCCCGGATCCCGGACCCCAATGCTTGCATTACGAACCCTTGAATTCGACCGCATCGTCGAGGCCGTCACGGCACTCGCGTTGACGCCGCTCGGGACGGCGGCGCTGGCGGAGTTGCAGCCGTCGACCGATCCGAAGGTCGTCGTCGCCGCGCAGGAGGCAACCAGCGAGACCGTGCGCTTTCTCGAGCGCCATCCGCTGTTCCCGTTGCGCGCGGGCGAGAGCCTGCCCGAGGCGCTGGGCTACCTCGCGATTACCGGCCAGCCGCTCGAGCCGCTGCAGTTGCGCATGCTCGCCGACTTCGTGGATTCGGTGGACCTGGCAGGTGTCAGCGTGCGCCGCGCCGGCAGCGACTTTCCCATTCTCGGCAAGCTCGTCGCACACCTCGTGCCGTTCAAGGACGAAGTCGCCGCAGTGCGCCACGCCATCGACCCCGGCGGCGACGTGCTCGATCACGCCAGTCCCGAATTGAAGCGCATTCGCAACGAGCTGCGCCAGAAACGCCAGAAACTGCGTGGCACCCTGGAACAGTTCACGCGCGGCAGCTCGGCGAAGTACCTGCAGGACGAAGTGGTGACCGAACGCAACGGCCGCTTCGTGCTGATGGTGCGGGCCGAGCATCGCGGCAACGTGCCGGGCATCGTGCACGGCAGCTCCACCACCGGCGCGACGCTGTTCATGGAGCCCGCGGCCACCGTCGAGATCAACAACGACATCGTCGAGCTCGAGGATCGCGAGCGCGAGGAGATCTTTCGCATCCTCCTGGAACTGACGGATCGTTTCCGCAGCCGGCCCGCTGACCTCGCCGTGATCCAGGACGTGGCGCGGGACCTCGACACGCTGCAGGCGAAGGCGCGCCACAGCTCGAAAGTGAACGGCATCGAACCGGAATTCACCGCCGACACCAGCCTGGAACTGAAGGGCGCACGCCATCCCATGCTTGAGCGGGCGGTGCCGGTGGATGTCCTGCTTGATCCACCGAATCGCGTGCTGCTGATTACCGGTCCCAAGACCGGCGGCAAGACCGTGGCGCTGAAGACCGCGGGACTGTTTGCACTGATGGCGCAGTCGGGCCTGCACGTGCCGGCCACCGTCGCCCGGCTGCCGGTGTTTCGATCGGTGTTCGCCGACATCGGCGACGAGCAGTCGATTGAAAACAGCCTCAGCACGTTCTCGTCGCACATCACCAACCTGGTGTCGATGGATCGCGAGATGCAGTTCCCCGCCCTCGTGCTGCTCGACGAAGTCGGCACCGGCACCGATCCGAATGAAGGCGGCGCACTCGCCACCGCGATCGTCCAGCACTTCCGCCAGCGCGGTGCGCTGGTCATGGCGACCACGCACTTTGACTCGGTCAAGACGTGGGGGATCGGCACCGAGGGCGTGGCGGTGGCGGCGTTCGCGTTCGATCCGCAGAACTTCGCCCCGACCTATCGCCTGATCTATGGCGCGCCGGGACGCAGCCTGGCGATCGAGATGGCGCAGCGGCTCGGCATGCCGCAGGCGGTCATTGCGGCGGCACGCGGCTACCTGAGCGACGACCAGAAACGGCTGCAGGCGCACCTGTCGCGCCTCGACGCGCAGGCCCGCGGTCTCGAAGCCGACCGCATCAAGCTGGAACGCGAGCGGCGGACGTTCAACGAAACCAACGCCGCCTTGTCGCAACGTGAGCGATCGCTCGCCGAACGCGAGGAGGTGTTCAAGAAACGCCTCAACGAGCGGCTCGACGACCGCCTGCGCCAGGCCCGCCGCGACGTCGATGCGGTGATCGATCAGTTGAAGGAGAAGTCAGAGGCGCTGGTGGAAAGAGCGTCTCTGCGCGCGGTCGTCAACACCGGCGAGTCTGGCGCCGCCAAGGCCGAAGCACGGGCCGAGATCGATCGCATCGTCGAGGACCTGCGGCATCCCGACCCAAAGGCGGGGGATCGCCCGGTAGCGAGCGAGGCGCGGGCGCCATTCGTCGGCGCGAAAGTCTCGCTCGGCATGGGTCTCGAGGGCACCGTCGTGTCGATCGATGGCAATCAGGCAGAAGTGGATGTGCGCGGCAAGCGGATGCGGGCGAAGGTGAAGGATGTGCGCGTGGTGGGCGGCACCCCTGCCAGTGGAGGCAACCCTTCAGGGTTGCCTAAAGGCACCGTCCGCGTGAACGTGGACCTCAAGCCGCGCGAGGGATCGCTGAGCGAACTGAAGGTGATCGGGCTGACCGTGGACGAGGCGATCGATCGCGTCTCGCGCTTTCTCGACGACACGATGGTCACTGACGTCTCGCAGATCCGGATCGTGCACGGTCATGGGACCGGCGCCTTGCGCAAGGGGCTGCAAGCGTTTCTGAAGACGCACCCTCTGGTGGAGAAACACTACCCAGCCCCGGAGAACCAGGGCGGCGGCGGGGCGACGATCGTGGAGCTTAAGGAATAGCGGCGGGTGCCGGCTTGGTGCCGGGTGTGGTGTGGGCCGGATGATGGGCAGCATGTTCGTGGACCTGCCTGCGTTCGACCCGGTGACCGTCGCGATCGTGCCGATGGGATTTGTGGCTGTGGCCCCGATCGCCGCGCGGCTGCCGGCGCGGCGCGCGACGCGAGTGAACCCAGTGACCGCCCTGCGAAGCGAGTAACGGGGCCTTCGCCGCGCCGGGAGGCGCCGAACGCGGTAAGCTGGCAGGTGTAAGCCGAAGCTCACCGTGGCCCTCTTTCCCCAGACGTTCATCGACGAAGTGCGCTCGGCGGCCGACATTGTCGCCGTCGTGGGCGACTCCGTATCGTTGCGCAAGGCCGGCGCGACCTACAAGGGCCTGTGCCCCTTCCACGGCGAGAAGACGCCGTCGTTCACCGTCAACAAGGACAAGGGCTTCTTCCACTGCTTCGGCTGCGGGGTCGGCGGCGACGTCTTCAAGTTCATGGAGCTGCAGGACAAGGTCGGCTTCCAGGAAGCGGTGCGCAGCCTGGCGAACCGGTTCGGCATTCCGATCCCCGAGCTCGAAGCCGGGGGAGAGCATCGCGAGACGGCCGCCGAACGCGAGGCGCTGGTGAAGATCCACGAGGTCGCGGTCACGCACTTTCGCGAGCAGCTCGCCTCACCGGCCGGCGCGCGCATCCGCGACTACTTGCTGAACGAGCGCGGCCTCACGCCCGAGACGATCGAGAAACTGCAGCTCGGTTACGCGCCGCCAGGCCGCGATGCCCTGCGTCAGCGCCTGCTGACGCAGGGCTTCTCACCGCTGCAGTTGGTGACGAGCGGCCTCGTCAGCCGCCGCGACGATGGCAGCGAGGTGGATCGGTTTCGGAACCGGCTGATGGTGCCGATCGCCCGCGACACCGGGACCGTGGTGGCGTTCGGCGGACGGGCGCTCGAGAAAGACCAGCAGCCGAAGTACTTGAACTCGCCCGAGACGCCGATCTACACCAAGAGCCGCACCCTGTACGGCCTGAACCTGACCAAGGCTGATCTCCGCAAGGTGCGTTACGCGATCATCGTCGAGGGCTACTTCGACTTCGCGCAGGTATACCAGGCGGGCGGCTTCCCCGTGGTGGCGACCTGCGGCACGGCGCTGACGCCGCAGCAGGCACAGATCCTCCATCGCTTCACGTCGAAGACCGTGCTCTGTTACGACCCCGACAGCGCCGGACAGACGGCGGCCGAACGCAGCTCGGAGTTACTGGTCGCTGAAGGGTTCGTCGTGAACGTCATGACCCTGCCCGGCGGTGGCGACCCCGACACGTTTATCCAGAAGCAGGGGGCCGAGGGCTTTCGCGAACAGCTCAAGCACTCGCGGCCGTACCTGGAGTTCCTGCTCGACCGCGCGGCGGCCGGCATCGACCTGACGCGCGACGACAACCGCCGTGAGTTCCTGAAGCGCATGCTCGGGGTGGCGGCACGCATTCCCGACCCTGCCGTCCGCGACCAGTTCGCCGACCGCCTCGCCCACAAAGCGAGGGTGACGGAAGACGTGGTTCGGGCCGAGATCAGGAAGGCGGCCGCCAATCGTAAGACGGAACTGCCAGCTGAGCGAGTGCCGAGTCTCCAGGGCAACGTGAGGAAGGCCGAGAAAGGCCTGATCTGGAGCCTGGTGCACGACCCGGTCACCACGCTGCAGTGGCTGAACCAGCTCGAACCTGAAGATTTGAAAGGACTTAGCACGGCGAACATTCTCCGAACGGCGCAGGAGCTCACGGTCAGGGCCGAGGATGTGCCTAGTGCGCTGATGGAGCGTCTAAGTACGCAGGAAGCGGAGTTACTGGCCTCCGTGGCCGCCGAACCATCCCCTCCCGCGGTGCTTCCGGATTTATGTGTGGTTGCCCTGAAGTACGTCCGGCTCGAGCGTGAGCTGGCCGACGTCCAAAGGGAGCTCAAACGCCTGCAAGATATAGGAGATAGCGGCCCGGCGTCGATGGTCCTGCTGGCGAAGAAGTCGCAAATGGTTCGCGCCCTGGAGGCGATGAAGCCGCCAAAAGAGCTACAATAGAGGGCTCCGCACTCTTGAGGAAAAACACGAATATGGCCTTGGCGCTCGAAGAGAAATTCGATGAAGTCCGTCAGCTCATTGTCATCGGCAAGGAGAAAGGTTATCTCCTGTACGACGAAGTCAATGACTTGCTGCCGGCGGATCTGACCGCCAACCCCGAAGACCTCGAGGAATTGCTCGCCGTATTCGCGAGCGCCGGCATCGAGCTGGTCGATTCGGAGAAGGGCTACAAGCTCGAACGCGAGGGCATCGAGCGCCAAGAGGGCCCGGAAGGCGAAGGGCCCGAGCTGGACCTCACCCCAGGTTCGCTCGACAAGACCAACGACCCCGTCCGCATGTACCTGCGCGAGATGGGCACCGTGCCGCTGCTGACCCGCGAAGGCGAAGTGGAAATTGCCCGCCGCATCGAGCGCGGCAAGCTGTCGGTGATCAAGTCGATCTCGCGCATGCCGGCGATCACCAAGGCGGTGATTCGCATGGGCGACGCCCTGAAGGCCGGCGAGCGCACCATTCGCGAGCTGGTGATCTTCAACGACGAGGAAATCACCGACGACCGCATCGAGGAGCGCGCGCAGCAGTTCCTGAAGCAGGTCGAGGCCGTGCGCAAGGCGCGCCTCGCCGTCGAGAAGCACGACGAGAAGCTCGAGGCGATTCCGAAGGCCGACAAGAAGAAGTACCGCCGCCAGCGCTGGAAGCTGATGCGCGGCCAGGTCGAGACCTCGCGCTACATCCGCAAGATCGAGTTCACCGAACCGGTGAAGCGCCGTCTCGTCGAAGAGGTCAAGGACATCGTCGAGCGCGTCTCGAAGCAGCAGCGCGAGCACGACAAGCTGAAGAAGGAACTGCTGCTCAAGGTCCGCAAGCCGAAGCTCAAGGAAGACGAGCGCAAGGCGATGACCAAGCGGATGAACGATCTCAAGGCCGAGATCAAGATCCGCACGGAAGATCTCGAGGAGAGTGTCGACCACCTCCGCCACACGCTCGAAGTAATCATGCGCGGTGAAGCGCAGGCCGAGCAGGCGAAGAAGGAACTGGTCGAAGCCAACCTCCGCCTGGTGGTCTCGATCGCCAAGAAATACACCAACCGCGGCCTGCAGTTCCTCGACCTGATCCAGGAAGGCAACATCGGCCTGATGAAGGCGGTCGACAAGTTCGAGTACCGCCGCGGCTACAAGTTCTCGACCTATGCGACGTGGTGGATTCGCCAGGCGATCACCCGCGCGATTGCCGACCAGGCGCGGACCATCCGCATCCCGGTCCACATGATCGAGACGATCAACAAGTTGATCCGCACCTCGCGGGCGCTGGTGCAGGAGCTCGGGCGCGAACCTACTTCCGAGGAAATTGCGCGGCGCATGGACATCCCGGTCTCGAAGGTCCGCAAGGTCCTCAAGATCGCGCAGGAGCCGATCTCGCTCGAGACCCCAATCGGCGAAGAGGAAGATTCACACCTCGGCGACTTCATCGAGGATCGCTCGGCGGTGTCGCCGTCGGAAGCGGTGATCAACCTGGACCTGAAGGAGCAGACCGAATCGGTGCTGAAGACGCTGACCCCGCGCGAGGAAAAGGTCATCAAGATGCGCTTCGGCGTCGGCGACGGCAGCGAACACACGCTCGAGGAAGTCGGCCAGAACTTCGCCGTCACCCGCGAGCGCATCCGCCAGATCGAGGCCAAGGCGCTCCGGAAGCTGCGTCACCCGTCGCGATCGCGTAAACTGCGGGCGTTCCTCGAAGGTCGTTCGTAACCGAGGGCCCATAGCTCAGTTGGTTAGAGCGGCCGGCTCATAACTGGTTGGTCCCTGGTTCGAGTCCAGGTGGGCCCACTCCCTACGGGTTCAGAGGTTCACGGGTTCAGAGGTTCACGGGGTTCGATGGTTCGACGCGTAGTGCAAAGGACGAATGCTTCCAGACCTTGAACGACTGATCCAGCTGCAAGAGATCGAAAGCAGAGCCGCGGTGGCCGCCAAGGCCATCGCGGAGGCCCCGGGCCGCATTGCCGCGCTCGACGCCCTGCTGAAGGGCGCCACCACCGCCCTCGAATCCGCCAGGCACGCCCTTGCGGAGAACAAGACCCGTCGCGGCCTGATCGACAAGGACCTGGCCTCCGCCCAGCAGCGGCAGGACAAGTACAAAGACCAGGTCATGGCGGTGAAGACCAACGAGCAGTTGCATGCCATGCAGCATCAGATCAAATCAGTGGCAGACGAAATCGGCCAGCACGAGGAGAAGGTTCTCGTGAACATGATGGAGGCTGACGAGATCAACGCCTCGATCAAGGCCGCCGAGGCCGCACTCAAAGCCGCCCAAGCCAAGGTCGGCACCGAACGCGGCGCCATCGAGGCCGACATCACGGTCCAGCAGGGCGTGGTGGCTCAGTGTGCGGACGCTCGCACCGCCCTGGTCGCCAGCCTAGGCGACAAGGGCCTGGTCGACACCTTCGCTCGCATCGTGAAGGTCCGCGGCACTGCCGTCGCCCGCGCCGAGGGCGAGCGCTGCACGGTGTGCCAGGTGCGGCTGCGTCCGGCAGTGTTCGTCAACGTGATCAAGAACGACCAGATCGTGCAGTGCGACAGCTGCAACCGCATTCTCTATTTCATCGCACCTCAGGCACCCAAGGCACCTGAGGCACCCCAGGCACCTTGATCACGGCATACTTCGATGGCGGCTCGCGGGGCAACCCTGGCCTCGCCGGGTGGGGTGCGTACATCGTGGACGATGACGGCACCGTGCTGGCGGAATTGAGTGGCGCGCTCGGTGTGGCCACCAACAACGTGGCCGAGTACACCGGCCTGGTCGCCGCGCTGCAGTGGGCCGCCGACCACGACGTCACCGCGCTCTCAGTGAAGGGCGATTCGCTGCTGATCGTTGAGCAGATGCGTGGCAACTACAAGGTCAAGAACGAGGGCCTGAAGCCTCTGCACATGAAGGCGCGGATGCTGGTGATGCAGATCGGCAACGTCAGCTTCGCTCACGTCCCCCGTGAGAGAAACAAGGACGCCGACCGCCTGTCCAACGTCGGCATGGACGCTAACGGTTCCTAGGCGGCTTAGCCGCGCTACAGATTGCCGCGCTTCATCTCTTCCGCGGCGTAGTGGCAGGCGCGCGCAGTCAGCGCCATGTATGTCAGTGATGGATTCTGGTTGCCGCTCGAGGTCATGCAGGCGCCGTCGGTCACAAACAGATTGGGCGAGTCCCAGGCCTGGTTCCAGCCGTTCAGCACCGAGGTGCGGCGATCGCGGCCCATCCGGGCAGTGCCCATCTCGTGATTCGTGTTGCCCGGCGTGCTGATCCTCGTGTCCTGGCGTACCTGCTTTGCGCCAGCCTTTTCGAGCATCTCGGCGGCGGTCACGTTCATGTCCTTGTGAATCGCGAGTTCATTGGGGCCCCACGCGCAGTCGATGTGCAGCACCGGAATGCCCCAGGCGTCAACCGTGGACGGGTGGAGCGTGCAGCGATTCTCTGGTCGCGGTAACATCTCGCCAAAGCCGTTCAGCGCCATCGTCCACGGACCCAGGTCGCTCAACGATTGCTTGAGCGCGACGCCGATGCCGGGCGTCTGCACCCGCGCTTGCCACCCCGGGCGGGAACCGCCACCCTGGAACCCATAACCCCGCACGAAGTCTGTGTGGCGCGAGCCGACGTTGCGGAAGCGCGGGACGTAGATGCCGTTCGGGCGGGCACCGGTGATGCGCCGGTCAGCCCAACCGTCGAACTGCCCGCTCGCCCCGCCCCACTTGATGTGGTCCATGACGTTGCGGCCGACCTGCCCGCTGGTATTGGCGAGTCCTTCGGGATGCTGGGTGGTCCGCGAGTTCAGCAGGATGCGGCTGCTCTCAATCGCCGAAGCGCACAAAAAGACGATGCGGGCGCGGAACTCGTGTGACGCCCGGGTCTGCGCATCAATGACGTGGACTCCCGATACCTTGCCGCTCGACGAATCGACCGTCAGGTGCCTCACAATGCTGTGTGGGCGAAGGGTCATGCGGCCCGTCGCCTCGGCTGCCGGGAGCGTGGCGTTGAGCGCACTGAAGTACGACCGTGTCACGCAACCACGATGACACGGCCCGCAGTAATGACAGGCGGCGCGGCCGTTGAGCGGCGCGGTCAGCACCGCGGCTCGGCCAATGGTCATCAGGCGCTCGCCGGAAAACGACGAGCGAATGCGCTCGGCCACGTGCGTCTCGACGCAGTTCATCGCCATCGGCGGCAAGAACGGTCCATCGGGCAAATGCGCCAGGCCTTCGCGCTGACCGCTCACGCCTATGAACGACTCGACGCGGTCGTACCACGGCGCCAGATCCTGGTACCGGATCGGCCAATCAACGGCGATACCCTCGCGCGCGTTCGCCTCGAAGTCGAGATCGCTCCAGCGATAGACCTGGCGTCCCCAAATCGTGGACTTGCCGCCGACCTGCCGGGATCGAAACCAGTCGAAGGGTTTGTCTTGCGGCGTGGTGTACGGATTGTCCACATCGTCGGCCCACGAGCGGTGACTCCACTCGTCGAAGGAGACGGAGCGACGTTGTTTCGGCTGACGACTCTCGACATAGCGCCGATCACCGAGACCCCGGAAGGGCATGTCCCAAACAGGCTTGTGTTCCGAATAGTCCTGAGCGGGCACCAACAGCCGGCCGGCCTCGAGCACGAGCGTGCGAAGCCCAAGCTCAGTGAGCTCCTTGGCCGCCCAGCCCCCGGTCATGCCTGATCCGATGACGATGGCGTCGTAGTCGCGGGTGGTGGGTTGGTTCATGGCTGGACTTGTGCTTTCCGCGGCCGGGGTGAATACGGCGCGCAACCGTCGTAGCGTCCGGGCGACGGCCACTGGCCCAGCTCACGGACCACCCCGACCTCGGAGGTGAAGTAGCCCCAGATGGTGAGGTACTTCACGGTGCCGAACCAGTGAGCCGGCCCTGCCTGGTCGAGCTCCAGGAGAAGCGCGTCCTGTTCGGGGTTTGAGCCGGCCGCGAACGCGCGACCAAAGCGGGTTCGTGCCAGCGCATCGAGTGATTCGATCCCGGCGAGCACCCGCGTTCGCTCTGGCTGGTCGTACCAATCGGCGAGCATGCGCTCGATGAATGCCGGCACGCCGGCGACGGTCGCGCCTGGGGTGTCGTCAGCAGGGATGATGCGCTCGCACGCCGCGGTGAGGGCCTGCATCACGGGCGCCGGCAGCGATCCGGCGGTCGATTGGCCCGCGCCGGTCGCGAGGTGCACTTCCCGGCCCCACGCCAGCAACTCGTCGGGCAGCAGCGATCCGAGCAGCGGGGCCGCAGCGCCACTGGCCAATCCACGAAGCACGTCGCGACGGTTCATTAACTCTGCCTATCTCGGAGCGATCACTCCGCTCAGCTTGTTTGCCCCAGACGTTCGGTCAGATAACGGCGATTCAACTCCGCCGCCTCTTTCGGGCTGCGTGCCCGATCGGGAACAGCGTCGAGTTCGACCACGAGCCAGCCCTTGAATCCGACTTCGTTGAGCGCGGTCATGACGCCTGGCAGGTCGACGCGGCCGCGCCCCAACTCGACGAAGCGGTATGACCGGGGCGGAACCTGACCGGGTTCCGGCGTGCGCGTCTCAACGTCCTTCAGGTGCAAGAACAAGATCTGCGAGCCGTACTTCCGGGTCGCGGCCACCGGATCGCCACCGCCCTGCAGGTAGTGGGCGACATCGAGCTGTAGCTTGACGTAGCGTGGGTCAACGGCGCCGAGGATCCGTTCGATCTCATCAGGAGCCTCACCCAGGCTGCCCATGTGGTGGTGATAGCCGAGCGGGATCCCGACATCGGCCGTGCGTTTGCCAAGCTCAGTGAGCCGGCGGCCCATGGCGCCATAGTCGGCGGCGGTAATCGCGCGTTTCGGTCGGGAGTCGATGATCTGCAGATAGAGCCCCCCGATCTCGCGCACGAATCGCGCGTGACGGGTGTGCCGCGCCATCTCTTCGGCCTCCAGGGCCGGATCGATTCCGAGAGTGCCGCTCGAGAGCGCCACCATCGTGAGGCGATGACGCGCGAGCAACTCCTTCAGCTCGGCCGGTCGGTCGGCAAACGCGTCGACCGCGGCGGTCCGCAACTGGATACCCGGAAAACCCACGGCTTCGATGTCGGCCATGGCCAGCCGATCATTACCGCCCCAGGTAATCGCGGCGTACCCAAATCGGAACGACGGCTGGGCGTCGGCGCGGCTCCACGGTACCGTGGTCGCCGCGACGGCTGACGCCAGCGTCTTGATCGCATCGCGCCGATTCATGAGCGTTCCAATCGTTTCGCAGCCTGCTGGGCCCGCAGCGCCAGTTCGGTGGCCAGGAAACAATGCGCCTGGGGCATGGCGGTCTCGGTCCGATCCAGGACGTCGGCCACCAGCGCACGCCCATAGGGAAGGTCAACGGCCGAGCAATCCACGTAGCGCGTGCCCTTGCCATCGGCCAGGAACAGGTGATTGCCCCCGGCGCGGCCGGCGAGGTCCACGGTCTTTCTGATCTCGATGAAGCCGTCGGTGCCGAGAATGGTCAGGCGGCCGTCGCCCCAGGTGGGCAGGCCAGCTGGCGTGAACCAATCGACCCGGACATAACCGGAGCCGCCGTTGCCGCGCATCATCACGTCGCCGAAGTCCTCAAGGCCCGGGTGCTCAGGGTGGTGAAGGTTGCCAACCTGCGCGGCGACGATCTCGGCCGACGTCGAACCGGTGAAATGCAGAAACTGATCGAACTGGTGCGACGCGATGTCGCACAAGATGCCGCCGTACTTCTCGGGTTCGAAGAACCACGGCGGCCGGGTTGGCAGGTTCAGTCGATGTGGGCCGAGGCCCACGGTCTGGAGGGGCGTGCCAATCGCGCCGGCCCGCACCAGGCCGCTTGCCTGCACGGTCGCGGCACTCTCGAAGCGCTCGTTGAACATGATCGAATAGATGCGCTTGGTCTCCGCCTGCGTGCGACGAACCTCGGCGAGCTGGGCGAGGGTTGTGACTCCCGGCTTGTCGACCATGAAGTCCTTGCCGTGGCGCATCACCTCGATCCCAAGTGGCGCGCGACCAACGGGAATGGAGGCGGACACCACCAGCTGGAGGCTCGTGTCGTCCAGGATCTCCTGGCGACTGCGAGCAACGCGTACCTCGGGGAATCGCTGGACGAAGGCCCGCGTCAATTCGGGCTCGTCGGCGAACACGCTGACGAGCTGTCCGCCACCTCGGCGCACGGTCTCGGTCTGCGCATGAATGTGCCCGTGGTTGAGACCGATGACCCCGAAGCGGATGGTGCGCCGGGGTTGGGCGGCGGCGACGGATGGGCGAACCGGGCCGATGAGCGGGGCCAGGCCGCCGGCCAGGGCAGCGGATTGCTTGAGCACGTCGCGCCGCGGTACTCAGAAATACTGGCCTCCAGTCTCGGCCGTGGGCCGTGGTCGCGGGAAGATTGTAACAGGATGATGACGCGTTATCGATGGTCCAACGTCGCACTGGGCTCGGGCGGTGGACCATTCAGGGCCGCGACGCCGCTCTGCTGCGAGGGTGTTCCGCCAGCGTTGCTGGCCGGTTACTTGCGAGTGTGCTTAGCGCTAAGTATAATTACCGCTATGAACAGCACCAGAGCAATCGCTCAGGCCCTGGGCCGCCTCGGCGGGCAATCGCGAGCCCGGCGGCTGTCGTCGTCGGACCGGAAGCGAATCGCCGCGCTTGGCGGCACGGCGAGGAAGCGATCGCTCGACATCGCGCGGCGCATCGTCGAGAACTTCGCCTATGTGACGGCGATGGAGGAACTCGGCGGACGCCGGCCGACGCCAGCCCGAGTCAGTAGCTGTAAGGGCCCCCTTCCGGGCCTCTATCCTGATCGGAAGTGACATGCGGGACGCCGCCGCACTGCTCGACGACGCGGGCGAGATCGTGGCCGACCTGACGACGCTCGGTCTGGAGCCCGTCCTTGTTGGCGGCATGGCCCTCGTGACCATTGGGTCGCGCCGCGTGACGCGTGACTTCGACTTCGTGATCCCCGCCCCGGGAGATCGCCTCGAAGCCCTCGTTTCGTTGTTCTACAACCGCGGGCTGCAGCTTGCTGCCCGCGTCAACGATTTGGGCGACATCACCGCGACGATCGACAACCGCCGAGTGGCCAGTATCCGTCTGCGTCTCGACACGCCATCCAGCGCATACTTCTCGCATCCGAAGACGGGCCTGCGCGTGGATCTGCTGTTCGATTTTCCAGTGCCAGCCGCGCAGCTCGCCGCGCGGGCAACGCGAATCACCGTCAGATCGCAAAGCGTGCTGGTCGCCTCGGAGGATGACCTGCTGAACCTCAAGCGCATCGCGCGGGCGAACCGGGCAGCACCTGGCGATGCCGACGACATTGCATTCCTGGAGGCACGGCGGTCTCGATCGTAAGGTGGGACGCACCGCTACTTGCGCATCACGAACCCTTCCATCGCCAGCAGGTCGAGACCAGTGCCGTAGAACACGCGGATGGCATCCCGTGGCGAGCACACCAGCGGCTCGTGGAAGCCGTTGAACGAAGTGTTCACCAACGCCGGTGTGCCGGCCACCTCGCCCCAGCGCTCCAGCAGCCGCAGGTAGCGCGGCTCGTCCTCACCGACCGAGTGCACTCGGATCGTCGTCGCGCCGTCCGGCAGCAGCGTGCGGAACCGGTCCGGATCGCGCGGCGTGTACTCATACTGCATAAACGGCGAGGGTTGCGGCGGCCCGGTGAGTCCGGCGGGCACCATGAACAGGTCGCCGAGGCGAGACCACGGGACGCTGACGCCGTAGGTACGAAAGGCGGCGCGCTTCTTGAGATACCCGTTCAAGTTGTCGAGCACGTACGGCGAGAACGGGTCGGCCAGCACCGTCCGGTGCCCGAGCGCGCGCGGACCCCACTCGAGCCGGCCCTGAAACCAGCCCACCAGTCGCCCGGCCGTGATGGCGTCCAGCACGGTGTCAACGACCTGCTCGTCGCGCTTCAGGTCAAACGACAGCTTGCAGTTCTCGAGGGTGGCATTGATCTGCGCGGCGTCATACGCCGGTCCCAGGTACGCACCTGAGGCGCCTGACACCGGAGGAGCACCTGCCGCAGCCGCAGCCAGCAAGGCCGCGCCCATGGCACTGCCGCTTCGTCCGGGATGCGCCGGCAGAAACGTGCGTTCAAACAACCCGCAGTGCGCCGCCGTGGTGTTCAGGTCGGTGTTGAAAAACAGGCCACCGCTCAGGCACACGTCCTTGGCTCCCGACGCTGTGGCCAGTCGCCGCAGCAGCTCCACGAGGCATTCGCCGAGACGGCGTTGCACCGATGCGGCAACGTCGCGCTGGCGCGACGAGTCACCTCGGGCGGCGTCGGTCACAAGCTCGCGAAAGCGGGTGGGCACCTGCATGCCGGAGTCGGTGACGGTAATGGCGTCAGCGAGGCCGCGCTGGCGGTCCACGCCGGCACGCGCCATGGCCTCGGTCAGGTGTTCGTCGCGCGCGGGCATGAGATTCAGGGCCGCCGTGAGCTCGCTGTAGATGCGCGCGATGGGAAAGTCGCCGGCATCCACGTCGAGCGGCACTGGGTCGGCTGCGCCCGTGCCCCGGTAGTGCCATGCGGTCCAGCCCTTGCGAACGCTGGCGTCGCAGGTGACGACCAGGGCGGAGTCGAAGCCTGAGGCGCGAAACGCGTATTCCGCATGCGCCTGGTGCGCCGCCACTTCGCGCCGCCCGGCGACGGAAGATGACGTGGCGTCTTCGTCACTGACCACCGCCGTGGCCGTGATATCGCCTTCACTGCGCCCGAGAAAAGCGAGCAGTTCGGCGATGGCCAGATCGGGTTCGCCCAGGGTGGGTGCCTGCCGCGCCCGCGTCAGGCGATTCTCTTCGCACGCCGCGAGGCCGCGTCCGGTGTCGATTAAGGCGGCGGCCGGTCCCAGCCGCGCCCGGGCGATTCCCAGGTAGAGCGCTGCCATGTTGAATGAATGTTAGCGGCAAAAGCGATCGGATAAACGCAGAGTCGCCTGCCGCCGGACATTGCATTCCTGGAGGCGCGGCGCTCTCGATCGTGAGGTGGGCCGCACCGCCGTGAGGCGACCGATGCGCGACCGCCGGCTCACGCTACTCTGCTAACATTCGCGGAGCACAAATGCAATTGCCGAGGTTCCTGCCATGAGCGTGGTCGGCCGACTGGACCCTGCCTCAGCACGGGCCTACCTCATCGCTATCGTCGCGACGATCCTGCTCGCCGCCGGCCGACTCTGGTTGGCGCCCTTGATCGGCGGTGACCCGCCGTTCAGCCTGTTTCTCCTCGCCGTCGCCATCTCGGCAGGCGCCGGGGGGCTCGGGCCTGGCCTGGTGGCAACCGGCCTCGGCGCCGTCGCCGCCATGCTGTTCGTGGCACCCGTGACGCGCTTCCAGACCATCGGTCCCAATGATCAGTTGCGACTGACCGCCTTCATTGCTGCCGGTGCGCTGATCAGCTGGCTGTACGAGCGCGTGCACCTGGCGCGTCAAGCCGCTAGCGCCGACCGCGAACAGCTGAAGGTGACTCTCGCACGCAAGGCCGGGGTTCTGGCGACCGCGCTTGACGCCGTCATCACCATCGACGAGGCCGGCTCGGTGGTGGAGTTCAATCCCGCCGCGGAGCGGATTTTTGGCTATCAGCAGGCGGACGTACTCGGTCGTGAAATGGCCGGGCTGATTGTGCCACCGGCCCTGCGAGATGCGCACCGTGCCGGCATGGCACGGTACCTGGCGCGCGGGGACCACCCAATCCTCAACCGCCGCCTGGAACTGACGGCCATGAGAGCCGACGGCTCAGAGTTTCCAGCGGAGATTTCGATCACGCGAATCTCTTCCAGCGGGCCGCCATTGTTTACCGGGCATCTCCGCGACATTACCGACAGGAAAGAGCGGGAACAGGCGCTGAGGGAAAACCAAGAGGCATTGCGTAGGGCAAACGCCGACCTTGAAGCCCGAATCGCCGAGCGCACCACTACCCTTACCGAAACGAACGGTTTCCTCCAGGCGCTGTTGGAGAACGTCCAGGACGGCATCGTGGCGTGTGATGCCAACGGCGTGCTGACCCTGTTCAACCGCGCCACCCGCGAATTTCACGGCCTGCCAGAAGCGCGCATCTCGGCAGAGCGCTGGGCCGAGCACTATCACCTGTTCCACGCCGACGGCGTGACGGCGATGTCAACGGAAGACGTCCCGTTGTACCGGGCGCTGCAGGGCGAACATGTCCAAGGCGTCGAGATGGTCATTGCGCCGGCCAACGGTTCCCGGCGGGTCGTTCAGGCCAGTGGTCAATCGTTGTTGGACGAACACGGTGCCCGCATCGGAGCGGTCGTCTCGATGCACGACATCACCGCCCGCAAGGAAGCCGACGAGGCGGTGCGCCGCGCTCAACACGAGTTGGAAGGGCGGGTCGAGGCGCGAACCGCGGAGCTGCGGCGGGCCAACGAGTCGCTTGAGGTCGAGGTCCGCGAACGCGCCCAGGTCGAGGCCGCGCTGCGCGAGGTCGATCGGCGCAAAAACGAGTTCATCGCCACGCTGGCCCACGAACTTCGCAATCCCCTCGCCCCCCTGCGCAACGCGGTGGAGGTGCTGGGCCGCAGCGGCACCAATCCGGCCAACACCGCCGTGGCCCTGGGGATCATGGAACGCCAGTTGAGACAGATGGTGCGCCTGATCGACGACCTGCTCGACCTGTCGCGCATCACCCAGGGCAAGCTCGAGCTGCGATCCCAACCAATGCCGTTGGCCGACGCACTCGACAGCGCCATCGAGGCGGTGCGCCCGGTTCTCGAGGCGCGCGGTCACACCTTGTCGGTGTCGGCGCCCGACGATCCGGTTTATCTGTTCGGTGACCTGATGCGGCTGGCCCAGGTGTTTCTCAACCTGCTCAACAACTCGGCGAAATACACCGAGCCGGGTGGCCGGATTCGCCTGGCCGTCGAGCGCGCCGACGCGGCAGTCACCGTGACGGTGACGGACAACGGCATCGGGATTCCACCAGGGGAGCTCGACGCGGTGTTCGAACCCTTCACGCAGGTCGATCAATCGCTGGAGCGCACGCAGGGCGGGCTGGGTATCGGATTGACCCTGGTGCAGCGCCTGGTCCTGCTACATGGCGGACGGATCAAGGCCCATAGTGCGGGCTTGGGCCACGGTGCGATGTTTACGGTGACGCTGCCCGTGCTGGCGGGGAACCACCCGAGGTCCGTCGCGACCCTGCCGGAACCGACTCGCGACGAGGTCCTGCGACCCCGACCGTTGAAAGTGCTGGTCGTGGATGACAACCTCGATGCGACCGAAATGCTGGTCGTGCTGCTCGGCGAGATGGGTCACGACACGCAGAAGGCGCACGACGGCCTGACCGCGCTGGCCGTCGCGGGCGATTATCGGCCCGATGTCGCACTGTTGGATATTGGCCTGCCGGGTCTTAACGGTTATGAAACGGCTCGTCGCATACGACGTGAGCCGTGGGGGCGCACCATCGTCATCGCCGCGCTCAGCGGCTGGGGCCAGGATGACAACCGACAGCAGTCGAGTGCGGCGGGCTTTGACGCGCATTTCGTGAAACCGCTCGACCCGTCGGCCCTCAAGACGTTCCTGGCTAATGTCGCCCATGGCTGCTCGGCAGAAGAGACCTGACCTTCCAGCCCGGCGCGCCCTGCCTCTTCAGCCCACAGACGCCCTTTTAAGGCGACCTGAGCCTGAGGCACGTCCCAGGGACGAATGGCGAATTCGCGCCTGAATCAGCCTGTATACTGGTTGGATTCTGGCTGACACCTCCCAGGTCGATCGCGCGTACGGCAGCATCAAGGCTGCGATCATTGAAGGCCGCTACACGCCCGGCGCGCCGCTCTCGGAGCCGACACTGGCGACCGCGCACGGCATGTCGCGGACGCCGATCCGCGAAGGCCTGTCACGGCTCTGGCAAGAGAGCTACCTCGAACGTATTCAAGGCCGCGGCTATTTCGTGGCCCGCATAACCGTGCAGACTGTCCACGACAACTTCGACGTACGGCGCCTGCTCGAAGGCGCCGCCGCCGCCCGCGCCGCCGAACTGGCGACGCCGGACGACATCGGCCTGCTACGTGAGTTGGCCGAACTGCCCTCGATGGACTACCGGGCGGTGGAAAAGGCCAATGCCCGATTCCACCTCGCAATCGCCCGGACGGCCCGCAACACGCTGGCCACCGAGCTCATCGAGCGCTGCCTCGGGCAGATCGATCGTTTTATCTCACTGGGCGCGAGCCCGGGGCAATTCCAGGCGGGCGCCACCGAGGCGCACCGGCAGATTGTCGATGCCATCGCCCGTCATGACCCAGCGGCCGCCAGGACATTGATGGAGGACCACCTCGACTGCGGCAGCGGTCGCATGAAGAAAGCATTGCTCCGCGGCGAGATGCTCGCCGTCGGCGTGAAGTAGCAAGTTGGATTGTTGTTCTGAAGTTCTACCCTGGAGGTTTCGATGAGAGTACGAGTATGGAAATGGCTGGTCGTGCTGCTGTTCTCGGCAACGGCAGCGGCGGCCCAACAAGGCACCTCGGAACTGCGCGGACGGGTCGTCGATGACCAGGGTGCGGTCCTGCCCGGCGTGACCGTCACGGTCACCAACCAGGCGACCGGCATGTTCCGCGAAACCGTGTCCAGCAACGACGGCTCGTTCATCGCCAGCGGACTCGTCCCCGGCACCTATCGCGCCACCGCGGAGTTGCAGGGTTTCAAGAAGTTCGACCGCCAGGACCTGCGGCTCGAGGTCGGCAAGACCACCAGCATCGACGTCACCATGTCGGTCGGCGGGCTCGAGGAAACAGTCAACGTCACCGCGGTCTCGCCGATTGTCGATCTAACCTCGAAGGAACTCGGCGGCAACATCACCAGCGATACCCTGGTGAAGCTGCCCAGCGTGAACGGCAACTTCATCGGCTTTGTCGGGCTGCTGCCCGGCATCGTCCCCTCGGTCTCAACCGAGTCATTCGGCAGCGACTCGATTTCGACCAACGGCCAGGATCCCCGCAACAACAACTTCATGCTCGACGGCGGCAACAACAACGACGATGTGATCGGGCAGCGGGCGGGCTCGCAGGCGCGCACGCCGATCGAGGCAATCCAGGAGTTTCAGGTGATTACCGGCCAGTACGACGCGCAGTACGGCCGCACTTCGGGCGCCGTCATCAACGCCGTGACCAAGGCCGGCACCAACAACTTCCGCGGCGTGGCGTTTGGGTTTCTTCAGAACACGGCCCTGACGACCAACCACTTCTTCGCCCGTCAGAACGACCTGCCGAAGCCGGAAACCAAGTACGAGCGCTGGGGTGGCACTTACGGCGGCCCGATCGTGAAGAACAAGATCCACTTCTTCGGCAGCCTCGAGCGCTTCGCCATCGACCGGCCCAACGCCATCAACATTCCGGCCCGGCCCGACCTCAACGGCACGCAGCTGACGCGCGACCGGGTGTGGAACACCATCATCCGCGGCGATCACCAGGTCAGCAACACCACCACCTACAGCGTGCGCTGGCTGCGCGAGGCATCACCCCAGGTCAACCAGATCATCGGCGCGGTGACGCCGGCGGCGGCACGCGAGGAATCGGACGTCGACCAGACGGTGTCGGGAAGCCTCAACATGGTGCTGTCGAACACCAAGGTCAACACCTTCCGCCTCACCTGGACGCGCGAGAACGTGAGCTTCGCCAACAACTGCTTCACCACCAACGGCCGCGACATGACCCAGTGCCCGGTCACGCTGCAGTTTCAGGACTATACCGATCAGCAGAATAACGTCGCGCAGGCGCGCATCAACGACGGTATTCAGGTGGAGAACACGCTGGCGTGGTTCATCCCCGGCAAGGGTGGCGACCACGACCTGAAGCTCGGTGTCCAGTACGCCTACTCCACCGCCTTCAACACCAACCAGGGCAACCTCAACGGCACCTTCCAGTTCCAGCGCAGCAACGTCGCCTTCAATCCGGCGGTGCCGTCGACCTATCCAGATCGGCTGTCGATTCGCGTCGGCGGGCCGAACGAGTTCTACCAGAAGGCGCACTACGCGTCGGGCTTCGTCCAGGACAAGTGGCGGCTCGGCAACAACGTGACGCTGAACCTTGGCGCCCGCTACGACCTCGAGCTGATTCCGTTCCCGGACGAGGACGACGATCCGCTGGTCGACCAGCACCCGATGGACAAGAACAACCTCGCGCCGCGCCTCGGCTTCACCTACGACATCGGCGGCAAGAGCGTCGTCCGCATCGCCGTCGGCCGTTTCTACGACAAGACCCACTTCGAAGTGATTGGCGGCCTTTACACCGGCACTCCCTTCACCACCTCGTTCATCGTCAACTTTCCGACCGCGGCCGCCGACAACGGCCCGCGCAACGGCCAGTTGCCGACCGACCCGTTCCTGGTGAACGGCCCCGTCCTCAACCGATCGCTGCTCAACCAGCTCTACCCGGGCGGTCAGCGGCTGCGCAACACCGGCGCGAGTTGGGACAACCCCGACCGCCGAACCCCGTACACCGACGAAGTCAGCATCGGCTACGAGCGGCAGCTACGGGCGGAGCTGAGCGTCAGTGCCGACTACGTCTACTCGCGCGGTCGCGACCTGCTGATGCAGCGCACCCTCAACCCGCAGGTGCGCTCGAACCCGACGGTGGCGGCCTCGACACTGACCCGCGTCGTCAGTGCCGACCTGACGGCGGCGGTGGCGGAGCTGGCACTCAAGTATCCGGGTTTCGGGCCATTCACCACCAACGTCACGCAGCCCGTCAACGTCGGCGAGCTCGACTACAACGCCCTGATGCTGCAGCTGAAGAAGCGCTTCAGCAACAACTACAGTGCGCAGGTCTCGTACACGCTGGCCAAGTCAAACGGCAACACCTCGGGCAACGGCGCGCCGGCCAGCAACTTCCAGTTGCGGGACGACCTGCGGCTCGACCTGAACGAGGGCCCCACCGACTTCGACAACCGCCACAACCTGACCATCAGCGGCACCGCGCTGATCCCCAGGACCGGCGGCCTCAACATCAGCTGGGTGGCGCGGGCGCTGAGCGGGCGGCCGTTCTCGCTGGTCAACGCCAACGTCGACCCCGACCTCAACGGCATACAGGCCGAACCGCTGCCCGCGGGCGAATACCAGGGCAGCGGCAACAACGCCTATACGGTGAGCAACTACAAGTCCGAGCGTAACGGCGCGTATGGCCCTGGCTTCTTCGGCCTGGACATGCGCGTCGGCTACTCCTTCCGTGTCGGCGGCCAGCGCAAGCTGGAAGTCTCGGCGGACCTGTTCAACCTGACCAACCGCACGAACTTCGGCAACCCGACCGGCAACCAGGCGTCGACGCAGTTCCTCCTCCTCACGGCGTACAACACCAGCTACACACCGCGCAAAGCGCAGGTCGGCGTGCGCCTGGAGTTCTAACGCCACGTCAGGGCCTCACGCCGGGCGGGTCCCTATCCGCCCGGCGTTTTTCTCTGGTGCCAGGATGGCACCCGTGACTTTCGCACGGGTACCGCCCGACTCGAAGTGCTCGATTATCACCTTGCCGAGACCGTAGAATGGACGTGGCCGCGGCAGCGCGCGACATGGTGCCGGCACAACCGCTACAACGGAACCGCCACCACAGCAGCCATGCGGCCGGCTCGCTCGCCCGCCGACCGGTACGAGTCGAAAATCTCCGGGTGGGCCAACGTGCTGAGCCCGCAAACGAAAATGCGGCCGGCCGCGACACCCGCATCGATCAGCTGGTCGCGATTGGCCGACCACAGGTCCAGGCTCAGGCGCGCATCGCGCCGATGGAACCATCGCGCCAGGTCGCCCGCGCCGTGCCCCGCCTGCTGGAAGGTCGCGATCAGCGACTCGCCCACTTCGTAGTCGCCAGGCCCGATGCTGGGTCCGATCGCGACCGTCAGGTCCGCCGGCTCGGTCCCGAAGTGATGGCGCATGGCTTCGACCGCGGCCGGTCCCACGCGCGCGCAGGTGCCACGCCAGCCGGCGTGGATGGCGCCGGCCGCGCCGCTCGCGCGATCAGCCACGATCATGGGCACGCAGTCAGCAACCATCACCGCCAGCACAAGACCGGGCACATTCGACACGACGGCATCGCCATCGGGCTTCGCCTCGGCATCCCCCCCGGTCGTGCCGCCGCGCGCCAGCACCCGGACGAGGTTACCGTGGACCTGCTTGACGCGACGCACCTGTCCGGGTGAGCCGCCCACCGAGGACGCCGCAGCCGCCCACCCCTCAGAGTTCTGCAACTGCAGTTGCTTTGATGTGAACACGTGTTGCGCGATGGTCTCGAGGGGCGTGCACTTGAGCGCGTGCCCCCAAGGCTCGACAGTCCAACGAAATGCGGGAGTGGGCGTCGGCAGGCTCATTCGAATGCCGCCGGCCACGCGCAACTGACGTTACCGTCGCCGCGGCCATGATCGTGATCTTGCGCCTGATTCTGCGCCTTTCGCCTTGGCATCGCCCTTGATAGCTCCTGTTGCGTGAACCAACGCAACACGCCGGGCCGTGAACAGGCCCGCGAACTGGAGACAACCATGGTGGTCAAGATCATGCCGAACGACAAGGGAACGCCGTCAGGGAAACTGGCGGATGCGGAAGTGCACTTCACCGATGGCGAGCTGCAGGGGCTCAGGCTGCTCGGGTTTGCGGTGTGGGAACGCCGTACCGGCGTGGGCCGCAACGTCACCTTCCCCTCCCGCACCTATTCGGTCAACGGCGAGCGGCGCAGCTTCTCGCTGCTCCGCCCGGTCACCGACCAGAACGCGCAAGACAAGGTGCGCGACCTGGTGCTGCAGGCATACTCCGAATTCGAGTCGCAGGCGGCTGTCGCCAGTTGAAGGGCGCCGCACCGCCGCCTGCTGTCGTGCCGAGTGATCAACTGATCACCGGCAGCAAGCGCGCGTTTTCCTTGGCGCGCTTCGGAGGCAGCGTCCATTCGGCGCGGGTGCTCTTCTCGAACTCGGCGCGGAAGAAGGGTTCCTTCATGCCGCCGTCGATGATGTTCCAGGGCAGCACCGCATCGTGGGTGCGGTCGCGGTAGATATAGAAGTCGCCGTCGAGGCCGCTGTCGGCCAGGGCCTTGCGCCATTGGCCGCCGTTGGCCTCGGCCTGCTCGATGGCGGGGGCTATTCGCCGGTCGCCGAGCGAGAGCAGCGCCTGGTAGTACGAGTGCCGCTCGCTCTTGATGTTGAAGTAGACGTTGTCAACGTCGGCCACCAGGGCGCGCAAACGCTTCATCTTGGCCTCGATGACGTCGGTGCGTTCCATCGGCAGCCACTGGTAGGCGGTGCCCGGCTTCGGGACGAGCGGGTTGACGCTGGCGACAATGCGGCCAATGCGGCCGCGCGGCCGCGCGTGCTTGAGCATGATCTCGTGGATCTGCAGCGTCAGGTCCCGAATGGCCACCAGGTCGTCATCGTCTTCGGTGGGCAGGCCGATCATGTAATAGAGCTTCAGGCTCTCGATCCCGCTCGAGAAGATGAGCTCGGCGCTGTCGAGAATCTCGGCGTTGGTCACCGTCTTGTTGATGACCCGGCGCAGGCGATCGGATCCAGTTTCCGGCGCGATGGTCAGTGTGCGCTCGCCGCTCTCCTTGAGCAGCGACACAATCGTCGGCGTCAGGTCGTCGAGGCGCAGCGACGCGGGGCTGATCGAATAGCCCATGTCGCGAAGGCTGCGCAGGATGTGTTCGATGTCGGGGTGATCGCACAGCGCGATCGACACCAGGCCGGCCTTCGACGAATGGGCGCGGGCGGCCTGGGCCAGGGCCAGGATGCGCTCGGTTGGAAACGCGCGCACCGGCAGGTAGTTGTAACCGGCCCAGCAGAACCGGCACAGGTTCGCGCACCCGCGCACGACCTCGATCAGGAAGCGCGACCCGAACTCGGTATCGGGCGTGAAGATGGTGGTCGACGGCGGGTCCACGGCCTCGGTGGTCTTCAGTGCCGCCTTTCGCACCACCGGCGGCGCGCCGGTACCTTCGCGCGGCACGTAACGGGCAATGGTGCCGTCGGCCGCGTACTCGACGTCGTAGAACGACGGGATGTAGTAGCCACGCGCCTGCGCCAGCCGCTTCAGCTGTTCGCTGCGCGAGGAGGTCGACATGGCGTCCACGAGCGCGGGCACCAGCGCCTCGCCTTCGCCGGCGGCAATGACGTCCGCGAACATCGCGAGCGGCTCCGGGTTGACGAACGTCACCGCGCCGCCGATCACGACCAGCGGGTGCGTGTAGTCGCGGTCGGCCGCGCGCAACGGCACGCCGGCCAGTCGGAGCATGGTGAGGACGTTGGTGTAGTCCCATTCGAACGACACCGAGAAGGCAATGACATCGAAGTCCGCCACCGGCGTCTGCGACTCGAGCGTGACGATGCGCGTGCCGGACTCGCGCAGCGCAGCCAGTTCCTGCTTGGGAGGCAGGAACGCGCGCTCGCACACGATGTCGGGCTGGTCGTTGAACAGGCGGTAGATGGTCTGGAAACCGAGATTCGACATCCCCACGAAGTAGCTGTTGGGGAAGATCAGGGCAACCCGCAGCCGGTTGGCGTGCGGCTTGCGCACGTAGCCAACTTCCTTGGAGAGGATCTCCTGTGCGATCTCGCGTTGCTGTCGTGGCTTCATTAAGAAACGGGGGAGTCGCCGAGCTGGCGCTACGCCGGCGGCGCTCGCGGCTCCCCTGGATCTGTCTACTGTATCAGCCCTACCCCTCGCTCCGCCGGAGGAAGGCCGGCACGTCGAGGTCGAGGTTCAGGTCGAACTCGCCGGGCAGCACCGGCGGTCCAGCCAGCGCCATATCCCCGCCGTTCTGCCCCACCGCCACCGGACGCACCACCGCGGCCGGCATGTCCAGCGCCGGGCGGCGAACAATCGCGGCCCGCGGCTGGGCTGCCGTTGACGGTTCAACGCGAATCGGCTGCGAATAGGCCGACATGTCGGTCGGCGTCTGCAACGGGGCATGGGCCGGCGTCGAGCGGTCGGTCTTGACGTGGTCGAAGCCGGTCGCGATCACCGTGATCTTCACCTTGTTGGTCAGCGCCTTGTCGACGACCGCACCGAAGATGATGTTGGCGTCTTCGTGCGCCGACTCCTGGATGATGGTGAGCGCCTCGTTCACTTCCATCAGCGACATGTCCGGGCCGCCGGTCACGTTGACGATCACGCCGCGCGCGCCCCGCACCGAGGCGTCCTCGAGCAGCGGGCTCGAAATGGCGCGGTTGGCGGCGTCGACCGCGCGCGACGGCCCCTCGGCCATGGCCGTGCCCATCATCGCCACGCCCATGCCCGACATGATGGTCTTGACGTCGGCAAAGTCGAGGTTGATCAGCCCCGGCACCAGGATCAGGTCCGAGATGCCCTGGATCGCCTGCCGCAGCACATCGTCCGCGGTGACGAACGCATCGAGCATCGAGGTGTCGCGGGCGATCACCGACAGCAGGCGTTCGTTCGGAATGGTGATCACGGTGTCGACCGCGTCGCGCAGCGCGTCGAGACCGGCCTCGGCCTGCCGGAATCGCTTCTTGCCCTCGAACTTGAACGGCTTGGTGACGACGGCGATGGTCAGCGCGCCGAGCTCGGTGGCCAGGCTGGCAATGACCGGCGCCGCGCCGGTGCCGGTGCCGCCGCCGAGGCCGGTGGTCACAAACACCATGTCGGCCCCCGACAGGGCCTGGATCAGCGCGTCGGTGTCCTCGAGTGCGGCCTGCCGGCCGACGTTCGGATCCGCACCGGCGCCGAGTCCCTTGGTGAGCTTGCCACCAATCTGGATCTTGACCGGCGCGGGATTGGTCTTTAGTGCCTGCGCGTCGGTGTTGACCACCATGAATTCCACGCCCGAGATGCCGGCCTGCACCATGCGGGACACGGCATTGCTGCCGCCACCACCCACGCCGACCACCTTGATTCGCGCGCCCATCCGCGCTTCTTCGTCGAGCGTGAGCCGCAGCGCCTCGAAGCCGTCTTGATCCGCCATCGTGCCTCCTCCGTCTGAATCGTTACGCATCGCCAAATCTCAAAATCGCCACATCACCCGGATCACAAGATCCGGTTAGAAAAACTCTTTGAACACCGTCCGCAACCGTCCCATCACCCGCGTCAGCGCACCGCCGCCGCTCGCGCCGGCTGCCGGCCCTCGATGGCGGGCGGCGTACAGCACCAGGCCGACGGCCGTGGCAAACGCCGGGTTGCTCACGTGATCGGCAAGGCCACCGACGCCGACCGGCGTGCCGCGCCGGATCGGCAGGTCGAAAATCTGCTCGGCAATCTCGGACATGCCCTCGAGCTGGGCGCCGCCGCCGGTGAGCACGAGGCCCGAGTTGAGCGACTTCTCGTAGCCCGCCTTGCTGATCTCGTCCCAGATCAGGTGGAACATTTCCTCGGCTCGCGGCTGCAGGATGTCGGACAGGATGCGACGCGCCATCACGCGCGGGCGCCGGCCGCCGACGCTCGCCACCTCGATGGTCTCGTCTTCCTCGACCATCGACGACAACGCGCAGCCGGCCCGCCGCTTGACTTTCTCGGCATCCGGGATGGGCGTGCGCAGGCCGACGGCGATGTCGTTGGTGAAGTGATCGCCGCCGACGGCAATCACCGCGGTGTGCCACAGGCTGCCGCGCTCGAAGATGGCGAGGTCGGCGGTACCGCCGCCGATGTCGACCACCGCCACCCCCAGTTCCTTCTCGTCGGCGGTCAGCACCGTCTCGGACGCGGCCAGCTGGCCGATGACGGTGTCAATGACCTCCACGCCGGCGCGGTTGACGCACGCGACCAGGTTCTGGGTGGCGGTCTGGCTGCCGGTGATGATGTGGACGTTGACCTCAAGCCGGGCGCCGGTCAGGCCGACCGGCGCGCCAATACCCTCCTGCTCGTCAACCACGAAGTCCTGCGGCAGCACGTGCAGGATCTCGCGGCCCGCGGGCAACGACACCGCCCGCGCCGCATCGATCGCGCGACGGACATCGTCGCGGGTCACCTCGCGGTTCTTGCCGGCCACCGCGACCACCCCGCGGCTGTTGAAGCCCTTGATGTGCGGCCCGCTGATGGCGAGATGCACGGAGCCGACCTCGACGCCGGCCATCAGCTCGGCTTCCTCGATCGACTTCTTGATCGATTCTACCGCCGCCTCGAGGTTGACGACCACCCCGCGCTTGAGGCCCTTCGATTCGGCCATGCCGATGCCGATCACATCGGCGCCGCCGTCCTCGAGCAGCTCGCCGACCACGGTGCACACCTTGGTCGTGCCGATGTCGAGCCCCACTACGTAGCGTTCCTGTCGTGCCACGAACCCTCCCCGTCCTCTACCGTCGCGCCGTCGCGGGCAATGCCTTGACCGGACGCACGTACAATCGTTCATCGAATCGCAAATCCACGTAGTCGATACTCGCCAGCCGCTCGCGCAGCGTCGGCTGCAAGTCGACGTACTGCTGCAGGCGGGCCGCGAAGTCGGTGTCGCCCAGCCGCAGCAGCGCGGTGTCGTCGTCGAGAATCACGACCGCGTCGTGCAGGTCGGACACGTCGACCTGCGACACGCGCCGGCCTAGTTCCGGCCGGGCGGCCAGCGCCGCGATGACCCGGCTGGCAAAGGCGGTGCGCGCCACGTCGATCGCGGCGCCATCGCCGGACGGCGACGCGGCCAGCCCGTCGATGATCGGCAGGTCGATGTCGGCGTACGCCGGGCCGTACTCATCAACGATCACGCCCTGGCTGTCGACCAGGTAGAGCGCCGTGCCGATGCGGCCAATGCCCATGGGCTCGCGCTCCAGCACCATGATCTCCAGCGTCGCCGGCAACACCCGGCGGATGGTGGCGCTCTCGACCCACGGCGAGGCAAGCAGCCGCTGCTGCCATTCGCCGATCCGGATGGCCAGGATGTTCTGGCCGCGCAGCCCATCGACGAGCGCCAGCACCTCGCCGGTCGACAGGCGGTGGTGGCCGCGAACCTGCAGGTGGCTGACCTGCAGCGCCTGGGCGGCGCCCATCGCGGTCACGCCGCGGTAGCTGCCGTAGCCCACCACCGCGATCATCGCGAGCAGGCGAATCGCCAGCCACGCGTGGCGCCCGGCCGACGTGCGCTTGCGCGACGGCTTCACGTGGGCCCGCTTGAACCGCCTGTCGGTCTGGGCCGCGACGGCAGCGGCGCCAGTGCCGGGCCTGGGGAGTCCCGCCATTACCGGGCCTCCCCCGAGCCGTGCCGCCGTTCGAGTTCGGCCAAGAGCGCCGTCGCCAGTCCGCCAATCGACCCGGCGCCGAGCGTCAACACGAGGTCGCCGGGCCGCGCGAGCTCGGCGACCGCCGCGGCGACGTCGTCGAGCCGCCGTACGACGTGAGCCGGCCTGGCGCGACCCGTGCTGACCGCCGCGGCCAGGGCCTCGACGGTGATGCCCGGGATCGGTTCTTCGCTGGCGGCATAGATGTCGGTCAGCACCACTTCGTCGGCGGCCGCGAGGGCGGCACCAAACTCGGCCATCAGGTCGCGCGTGCGCGTGTAGCGGTGCGGCTGGAACGCGACGACAATCCGCGCGGGCCTGGCGGCCCGCGCCGCCGACAGTACTGCCGCGATCTCGGTGGGGTGATGACCGTAGTCGTCAACCACGCTGATGCCATTGACGATGCCGCGCCGCTCGAAGCGCCGTTCGGCGCCGTGAAACTCCGACAGGGCCGAAGCGACCTTTGTGAACGGCACGTCCAACTCGAGGCCCACCGCCACCGCCGCGAGGGCGTTGCGCACGGAGTGCAGCCCGGGCACGGCCAGCGCCATCGTGCCCAATTCAGTCGCGCGATTGGTGTGCAGGTCGCGGTGGACGACGGTGCAATGCGATCCGAAGCCTTCGAGCACGACTCCGGCGGCGCTCACGTCATAGGGACCATCAATGCCGTAAGTCACGACCCGACGGGTGAAGCGCGGCAGGACGTGCGACAGCTCCGCGTCGTCGGCGCACGCCACCACGGCGCCGTAGAACGGCACCTTGTTGGCGAAGTCGACAAACGCCTGCTGCAGGTCGGCAAAGCCGCCGTATGCGTCCATGTGTTCGCGGTCGATATTCGTAATCACTGCCACTGCCGGCGAGAGCTTCAGAAACGACCGATCGCTCTCATCAGCCTCCGCCACCATGTACTCGCCGCGGCCCAGCCGCGCATTGCTGCCAAAGGCGCTCAGGCGCCCACCAATTACCGCCGTCGGATCGAGTCCCGCCCGCTCGAGTACCAGCGCGATCATCGAGGTCGTGCTGGTCTTGCCGTGCGCGCCGGCCACCGCGATCCCGAAGCGCAGTCGCATCAACTCGGCCAGCATCTCGGCCCGGGGAATCACCGGGATCCGTCGCGCCTTGGCCTCGACCACCTCTGCGTTGTCCGGACGCACCGCTGACGAGTAGACGACGACGTCGGCATTGCCGACGTTGGCCGCCGCATGCCCCGCGGTCGCGACCGTCACGCCGAGCGATGCCAGCCGGTCGGTGACGCTCGATCGCCTGGCATCCGAACCCGACACGGCGTAGCCGAGATTGGCGAGCAGCTCGGCGATGCCGCTCATGCCAATTCCGCCGACGCCGATGAAGTGGATGCGCCTGGTTTTACCCAGCACGCCGCCCACCCTGTCCCGAGCGCAGTCGAGGGGCCAGCTGCTCCACCCGATCCGCAATCCGTGACGCGGCATCGGGCCGCGCCAGCCGCCGCGCGGCGGCCGACATCTGCTGCCGCTTCGCGGGGTCGCCGATCAGTCCCGCGATCGCCGCCGCCAGCCGCGGCCCGTCCAGCTCGCGTTCTTCCATCACCACTGCCGCTCCGGCGCGACCAAGCACTTCGGCGTTCTTCCGCTGGTGGTCGTCAGTGGCGGTCGGCAGCGGGACCAGCACCGCCGGCCGGCCCGACGCGGTCAGTTCGGCGAGGGTGGTCGCCCCGGCGCGGCAGATGACCAGGTCGGCCGCCTTCATCTCTCGGTCGATTTGGTCGATGAAGGCTTCGACTCTGGCCGCGAGGCCGGCGCGGCCGTACGCGGTCCGCACCAGATCCAGATCGCGCTCACCGGTCTGGTGGGTGATCGCAAGTTCGAGCCCGGTGGCTGCCAGCCGCGACGCTGCCTCCACCATGGCCACGTTGATCGCGTGCGCGCCCTGAGAACCGCCAAAGA
>JBBQSP010000061.1:0-31329 GCA_038213735.1 Vicinamibacterales bacterium
TTGGAAGTGTTCTCTTAGTGGTCTTCGTGCCCTTCGTGTTTGCCTTTCAGGGGCCTCCGCAACGGATCATCTCGCTCGTGCCGGCGCTGACCGAGATGCTCTACGCCATTGGCGCCGGGCCGCAGGTGATCGCGGTGTCCAGCTACGACGAGTATCCGCCTGAGGTGAAGCCCCTTCCGCGGGTTGGCGCGCTGCTCGATCCCGACACCGAGCGCATCATCGCGCTCAGGCCGGACCTGGTGATCACCTACGGTAGCCAGGCGGACCTGCAGGCGCAGATGAAGCGGGCCGGCATTGCCACGTTCGACTACCGGCACGGCGGCCTCGCCCACATCCTGGTCACGATCACGGAACTCGGGACCCGGACCGGGCAGGCGGCCGCGGCCGGCAAGGTCGTCGGCACGATCGAAGCGCGGCTGGCTGCCGTCCGCGCCCGGGTCGCGGGCAAGCGTCGGCCGAAGACCCTGCTGGTCTTCTCGCGCGAACCGAAGACCCTGCGCAACGTGTACGTCAGCGGCGGCCGCGGCTTCCTGCACGACATGCTCGAGATTGCCGGTGGAGACGATGTGTTCAACGACATCGACCGTGAGTCGGTGCAGGTATCGACCGAGACGATCCTCGCCAGAGCGCCCGAGGTGATCATCGAGCTGAGACCCGAAGACATCCCCCAGGGCCAGCCGATGCGCGACGAGCTGGCGTCGTGGGCGCGGCTGGCATCGGTGCCGGCGGTTCGCAACGAGCGCGTGCACTTCATTGCCGGCCACGCCGTGACCGTCCCCGGCCCGCGCGTCGCCGAGAGCGTGGAGCGCATGGCCAAGGCGCTGCACCCATGAGGGCCCTTGTAGGGGCCCCCTTTATGCGGGGCCGGCCATGAAGATCCTCGTCAGTTGGTCCACCGGCAAGGACTCAGCGTGGATGCTGCACACGCTGCAACAGCAACAACCCGGTGCCGTCGCCGGCCTGCTTACGACAACCAATGCAGCCTTCGATCGGGTGGCCATGCACGCCGTTCGGCGCGAGCTGCTGCAGGCGCAAGCCGACGCGACGGGCCTGCCCCTTTACGTCGTGCCGCTGCCGTGGCCGTGCTCGAACGAGCAGTACGAGGCGATCATGAAGGCGGCGGTGGATGGGTTCGTGCAGGATGGCTACACGCACGTGGCGTTCGGCGACCTGTTTCTCGAAGACGTGCGTCGGTACCGCGAGGAACGGCTGGCCGGCTCCGGACTCGAGCCGCTGTTTCCGCTCTGGAAGACCAAGCCGACCGCCGCGCTGGCGCAAGAGATGCTCGACAGCGGCCTGCGCGCCACGCTGACGTGCGTCAACCCGAAACAGCTTGATCGCTCGTTCGCGGGGCGCACCTTCGATCAATCACTAATCGACGACCTGCCGGCCGGGGTTGACCCGTGCGGCGAGAACGGCGAGTTCCATTCGTTCGCGCATACCGGTCCGATGTTCAACCATCCAATCGCCGTCTGCGTCGGCGACGTCGTCGATCGTGACGGGTTCGTTTTTGCCGACCTTGCGGCATCACCAGCCGCCGCCTATTCCGGGCGCCCCAGGGCGTGACGCAGCGCTGCGATCTCTGCGCGCAACTCCCGCACCGCCTCGGCACTCGGCAACTCGCCCTGATCGCTGGCCGCGTCGCGGCCAACGAAGAAGGTCGCGAGCGTCGCGGTAACGTAGCCGAATACCCCGAAGGCGTAGAGCGAAATCAGCAGGCAGAGAATGCGGCCTTCGGCCGTCTGTGGCCAGTACTCCGACCCCATCGTCGTCATCATCATGCCGGTCCACCACAGCGCCGCGCCGTACGTGGTCAAGCCCCGGCCGTCGGGGTTGTGGTTCTCGAAGGCATACATGCCGGCGGCGCCGCCGAAGGTCACGAGGACCGTCAGCAGGACGACGTAGCCGAAGCCGCGGCGGTCCAGGCTCTCGCCAAGCGCACGCATGCCGCGGTTGAGGGACGTGACCACCCGCACCAGGCGCAGCCCGCGCGTGGTGCGCACCAGGCGGAGCATGCGAAAGACGCGGAACATCCGAAAGATCCGCAGGGCCGGAACGAGCAGGGCAATCGCCGTCAGCCAGTTGCTCCGCAGGTACGCGCTCTTGGCTGGCGCGAGTGCGAACTTGATCAGGAAGTCGACGATGAACACGATCCAGATCACGAGGCCAGTCGCTTCAAGGATCGGGCTGAGGCCCCAGATCAGTTCACTGACCATGAGCGCCAGCCAGACGAAGGCGAGGATGAGCAGAGGCGTCTCGAGCCAGTCTTCGACCTGCTCCAGGACGTTGCGCCGCTCGGCGGCGAGGGTGTCGGTGGGATTGTCCAGCTGCGTCATGCTGATGGATATGCAACTGTGGAGCCAAGGGGAGCGCTGATTGGAACGATCGAGTTACCCGCGTAGAATCGTCTGCCTCACGGAAGAAACCACCGAGACGCTCTACCTCCTCGGCGAGGGCGACCGCGTCGTCGGTATCTCGGGCTATACCGTGCGGCCACCCGAGGCCCGCCAGAAGCCCAAGGTGTCGTCGTTCCTGCACGCCCGCTACGAAAAGATCGAGGCGCTCGAGCCGGACCTCATCCTGGCCTTCTCCGACTTGCAGGCGGATATCACCACCGACCTGGTGAGGCGCGGCTACCCCGTCTTCACCTTCAACCAGCGCAGCGTCGCCGAGATCCTGCAAATGATCCGCGTGCTCGGGGGCATCGTCGGCGTGGCTGGGAAGGCCGAGGCGCTGGCGGCACGGCTCAGCCAGGGCCTCGACGACATACGGGAGCAGGCCGCCGCTTTACCGTGGCGGCCCAAGGTCTTCTTCGAGGAATGGTATGACCCCCTGATCAGCGGCATTCGCTGGACCGAGGAGCTGGTGCAGATTGCCGGCGGCGATCCGATCTTCCCGGAGCTCGATCGGGCCAGCCTGGCCAGGGACCGCATCGTGACCAGTGAGCAGGTTATCGCGCGGGCCCCCGACGTCATCATCGGCTCGTGGTGCGGCAAGCCGGTGCGCCCCGCCCGAATTGCGGCGCGACCCGGGTGGGCCGACGTGCCGGCCGTGAAGAACGGGCGGATCTACGAAGTGAAATCCACCTACATCCTGCAGCCGGGCCCGGCCGCCCTCACCGACGGCGTCCGGCAGATTCACGACATCATCCGGCGGGCCGTCACTCCCTAATGGCCGAGGAGGCGGTTGGCCGCATACAATAGATCGGATGAACACGCTCACGTCGCCCCTCATGCGCCACCGTCACCTCGCCCTGGCCGCCGTTTTCGTGCTGGCGGGCTTCGCCGGCGCGTGCCGATCCACCCCCGCCACGCCGGCGGCGTCGGCCGACGCCTGGGCCGTCGTTGACGGCCGCGAGATCAAGCGCGACGAGGTCGAGAAGACGTACCGCCGCACCGCGCAGGACGGTGCCGTCCTGTCGGAAGAGGAACTGGCGACCGCCAAGCTGGGCACCCTGAACGAGCTGATCGTCCAGGAGTTGCTGATGGCCAAGGCGCGCGCGCTCAAGGTCGAACTGGCCGACACCGACGTGGACAAGTCGTTCGAAGAGGGCAAGAAGAACATCACCCCTGAAGCCTTCGAAAAGAGCCTGGCCGCTCGCAACCTCACCGCCGCCGACATGCGCGAAGCGCTGCGCCGCGACATGCTGGTCACGAAGGTCATGGACCAGGAAGTCTCCAAGAAGGTCGTGGTCACCGACCAGGAAGTCACCGACTTCTTCAACGCCAACAAGGCGCAGTTCAACCGCACCGAAGACGCGTACCACATTGCCCAGATCGCCGTGACGCCGGTCGCCGAACAGGAGATCGCCAACCGGTCCGGTGACGATGCACGGACGCCGCAAGAGGCGGCGGCCAAGACCCAGATGCTGATGGAGCGCCTGAAGGCCGGCGTGGCGTTCGGCGACCTGGCCGCCGACTTCTCCGAAGACCCGCAGTCGGCGCCGCGCGGCGGCGACCAGGGCGTCATCCCCATCTCGCGCCTGCAGCAGGCCCCCCCCGCCCGGCGCGATGCAGTGCTGAAGTCCGAGCCCGGCTCGGTGCGGGTCGTCAGCAACAACGGCGCTCACACCATCGTGCTGTTCGTGGCCAAGGACACCGCCGGCCAGAAAGATCCGAGCATGCCGGCCGTGAAGGACGCCATCACCAACGGGCTGCGGGGCCGCCGCGAGCAGTTGCTGCGGGCCGCGTACCTCACCGACATCCGCAACAACGCGGTCGTAAACAACATTCTCGCCAAGCGCCTCGTCGAACTGCAGGGCAAGGCGCTGCCGGCCACTCCTGCGCCCGCGGCGACCAAGTAAGCGCTCCGCAAACCTAACCACGAAGGCCGCGAAGCTCACGAAGACTCTCTTGGGGCAGCCCAAAGGAGGCTTCGTGTGCTTCGTGCACTTCGTGGTTGCCTTTGGCTCCCGCACCGTCCCACATGAAATCGATCGCCCAACTGATTGCCGAAGAATTAAACGTTCGCGTGCCGCAGGTAGCGGCCGCCATCGCCCTGCTCGATGACAAGGCCACCGTGCCGTTCATTGCGCGCTATCGAAAGGAGGCCACCGGCGGCCTCGACGACACCCAGTTGCGCGCGCTCGACGAGCGGCTCACTTACCTGCGCGACCTCGACGACCGGCGTGCGGCGATCCTGAAGAGCATCGAGGAGCAGGGCAAGCTCACGCCGGAACTGGCGGCGGCCATCCGCGACGCCGCCACCAAGGCCCGTCTCGAAGATCTTTACCTGCCGTACAAGGTGAAGCGGCGCACCAAGGCCCAGATCGCGCGCGAAGCCGGACTGGAACCGCTGGCGCTCGCGCTGTGGCACGACCCGGCGCTGTCGCCAGAGACGGCCGCCGCCGCGTATGTCGATGCCGACAAGGGTGTCGCCGATGGCGCAGCTGCCCTCGAAGGCGCGCGCTGGATCCTGATGGAGACCTTCGCGGAGGATGCGGAGCTCGTCGGCGGGCTGCGCACGCTGTTGTGGGAGCGCGGCGAGTGGAAGTCGGTGGTGGTGCCAGGCAAGGAAGCCGAAGGCGTCAAGTACTCCGATTACTTCGCGGCCACTGAACAGGTGAAGGCGGTGCCCTCGCACCGCACGCTGGCGCTGCTGCGCGGGCGCAAGGAAGGGTTCCTCCGCCTGTCGATCGGCCTGCCTGACGAAGGCGTGGACGGCCCGACCGAGCCGGAACGCCGCATTGCCGGCCGCGCCAACATCACCGTCCAGGGCCGCCCCGCCGACAAATGGCTGGCCGAGACCGTCCGCTGGACGTGGAAGGTTAAGCTGCTCGGCCACTTGGAACTTGACGCTGAACAACGCCTGCGCGAGCAGGCCGAGCTTGAAGCCATCAAGGTGTTCGGCCGCAACCTGCACGACCTGCTGCTGGCGGCGCCGGCCGGGCAGCGCGTCACCATGGGCCTCGATCCCGGCATTCGCACCGGTGTGAAGGTCGCGGTAGTCGACGGCACCGGCAAGGTCGTCGAGACCGCCACCATTTATCCCCACGAGCCGCGGAAAGACTGGGCGGGCTCACTGAGAACGCTGGGCCAGCTCGCCATGAAGCACGGCGTGCAGTTAATCTCGATTGGCAACGGCACCGCATCGCGCGAAACCGACAAGCTGGCCGGCGACCTGATCAAGGGACTGCCCGACCTGCCGCTGACCAAGGTGATGGTGTCGGAAGCCGGGGCGTCGGTGTATTCGGCGTCGGAGGCGGCCGCCAAGGAGTTTCCCGATCTCGACGTCTCGCTGCGCGGCGCGGTGTCGATTGCCCGGCGCCTGCAGGACCCGCTCGCGGAGTTGGTGCGGATTGATCCGAAAGCGATCGGGGTCGGCCAGTATCAGCACGACGTCAGCCCCTTCCAACTGGGCAAGACGCTGAACGCGGTGGTCGAGGACTGCGTCAACGCGGTCGGCGCCGACTTGAACACCGCGTCGGTGCCGCTGCTCGCGCGCATCTCGGGCCTGTCAGACGCGCTCGCGACGAACATCGTCTCGTTCCGCGACGCCCACGGGGCGTTCCGCAATCGCAAGCAGCTGTTGAAGGTCCCGCGCATTGGCGAGCGGACCTATCAGCAGGCGGCGGGCTTCCTGCGCGTGATGAACGGCGACAACCCGCTCGACGCGTCCGCGGTGCACCCCGAGGCGTATCCGCTGGTGGAGCGCATTGCCACGCAGACCGGCCTGGCAATCGGCGAGCTGATCGGCAAGTCGCCGGTCATCCGCACGCTCAGGCCCGAAGACTTCGCCGACGCGCAGTACGGCGTGCCCACGGTCAAGGACGTGCTGGCGGAACTGGACAAGCCGAATCGCGATCCGCGGCCCGAGTTCAAGACCGCCGCGTTCAAGGACGGCGTGCAGGATCTGCGCGACCTGGTTCCGGGAATGACGCTCGAAGGCGTGGTGACCAACGTCGCCAACTTCGGCGCGTTCGTGGACATCGGCGTTCACCAGGACGGCCTGGTCCACGTCTCGCAGCTGGCCGATCGGTTCGTGAAGGATCCGCGCGAGGTCGTCAAGGCCGGCGACATCGTCAAGGTGCGGGTGGTCGAGGTCGATGCCGGGCGCAAGCGCATTGCGCTGACGATGAAGAGTGGTGAGGTGCCGGCGGGCTTGAAATCGGCCGGCGGACCCAGGCCGGGTGCGGGCCCTCGGCCCGCACCACAACCCAAACCGGCGACGCTCCCGAACACCGCGTTTGGCGCGGCGTTCGCGAAGCTCAAGAAATAACTACCGTCCGCGCGTGACAACAATCCGCACGACGATGGCGCCGGTGTTGTCACCGACCGCATCGTCGTTGATCCCCAGCCACAGCGGTCCCTCGCCGGTCATGGGCAGGGGCACGCCCTGGTTGCCGATGGCGAACGGCGCACCGTTGCCGATGCGCCCAATCAGCGCGCCCGCGAGCACCCCCGGCATGGGCGCGTTCCCCGCGGTGCGTCCCTTGAGCGAACCGTTGGCCGACGCCTTGTCGTCGGCCTCACCCGACAACTGGATCTCGCCCTCGGGCGTAAACAAGACGCGGTCGCCGCGACCGATGGTGATGTTGGTCGCCGTCCACTGCTGGTTCGCCAACACGCGAATGCTGCCCTCGGGCACCGTCGTGCTCGGCGCGGCCGCCGCCGTCGTCTGCGGGTAGTTGCCTAGATAGAGGCGCTTTATTTCCGTGAAGGGCAACCGGCGCTCGCCGCCATCGCGCGTCCGGAACGTCACGCTGCGCCGCTCGTTGGGCTGAGCCGAGCCGTCGCCGCCCTCGATGTTCACCAGCCGGCCAACCAGCACCTCGGTGCCCTGGGTCACCAGCAGGTGGTCGGCCCCGCGTGCGGCCTCGATCTCGGTCGCCGGCAGGTTGTCGGCATCGCCCTCCCTGGCAATGAACAGGATGTTGCCCATCCCGATCCGTTGCTGATTATTCTGGGAGACGCGAATGTACACCGTGTCGGTGGCGCGCACCCAGTCGTCGAAGAAGCCAGTCACGCGTTCGCTGTTCCGTTGAACGACCGTCACCCGCTGCTGTGCGAACAACGCCGACGCGTCGACCGCCAGCACAGCTATTACCAACGTGAGCAATTGAATCTTTTTCATAGCACGTACATCCTAACGCGCTACCCACGGTGCGCGGATCAGCTGTTTCGGGTCCGCGCCAGGTTTGGGTACGAATTTCTGCGTGCGTCCGTACTGGTTGTCGCCACCGTAGAGGTTGCCGGCTGAATCCACCGAGAACGCGTGCACCTCGAGGTAGCCGTCGGGCAGATCGGGCGAGACCAGCCACGTGTAGAGGCGGTTACCGTCAAAGTCGAGCTTCACGAAGCGCAGCGGTTTGAGGTCGGTCACCCATAGGCTGTCGTCGTTAATGATGAGGTCAAGTGGCAGCGAGAAGCCCGGGAAGGCGGTGACGAACTCGACCTTCTTCGGATCGGCGGTCGTCCTGAACACGTTGATGCGGCCGCCGGATCGATCGAGGGCGAAGATGCGGTTGCCGGGACCAATGGCCACCGCGTGCACGCCGCTGAACTGACCGGGGCCCTTGCCGTTGCCGCCGAACTCGCCCAGGTAGTTCAGGTCGCGGTCGAGGATCATCACGCGGTGGTTGTCGAGGCCGTCGGCGACCAGCACCCGGCCGTCTGGCAGAAAGGCGACGTCCTGCGGCTTGGCAAAATGACGCTCATCGCTGCCGGGCACATTCTTCTCGCCCAGGATCCGCAGGAGCTGCTTGCCGTCGTTGGTGAACACGTAGATCTGGTGAAAGGTTTCGTTGATCACCCAGACGCGCCGCTCGCGGTCGTACGGGCTGATGCGGATGCGATGCGGGCCCGGACCAGCCGAGCCCTCACACAGGTAATCCCACTGCGTCCACCGCTCCTTGACGTGGCCCTCGCGGTCGAGGGTGTACAAGCAGTTGCGCCACTCGCGCCGGTCGGCGAGTGACAACACGTTCATCTTGATCGAGCCGGCGAAGCCGGCAAAGCCCGGCGGCATCGGGTCGGGCAAGCGGAACTCGCCGCGCTGCGCGATGAAGATGCGATCCGGTGACTCGGCAAAGACACCGGAGTTGCCGCCGAACGCGTAACCGGGCGCGGCAAACGGCTTCTGCCATCCGCGCACGACGTCGTACGGGCTGGGACCGACGGGCCCGCCCTCCGGAGCCTGGGCGAAGGAGGGCGCCAGTCCCGCCAGCACCGCCGCCGCAATCGCCAGTGGTTTCATCGTCATTGGCAGCATCCCCTACTTGAAGCGCGGCACCGTGCGCGGAATCGGCTGATCGATGCCCGGCCGTTCGGCGGCGTCGCCGACCATCCAGATGCTGGCCAGCACGGTTCGGGCAATGACGTGGACCTGCACCGGGTCGAGCGCGCGCGCCTCATCCGCGGGCAGGTGGTAACGGTTGTGGATGCCGGTAGTGAAGCCGATCGTCAGGATGCCGCGTTCGAGGAACGGCCCGGCATCGGTGCGCGGGTAGAAGAACTCGCTGTCGGACGTGTCGTACTGGCGGTTGTACTTCAACTTCAAGTACGACTCGTTGACGCGGTCCAAGAGGACGCTCGCCTGCCGGCTCAGGGCCTGGGGACCGATCACGAACACCTCGTTACGCTCGGTCACCAGGTTCGATGCTTCATCGGCGGACCCGGGCCGCCGACTGGCGCCGATCATGTCGATGTTGAAGTGCGCGACCACCCGCGCCAGCGGCACCGGCGGGCTGTGGACGAACCAGCGCGTGCCCCACAGCCCTTGCTCTTCCCCGCTGTCCCACACGAACACGATCGTCCGCTTCGGACGAGGCGCCGCCGCCATCTGTTCGGCGATGTTCAGCATGGCCGCACTGCCCGAGGCGTTGTCGTCGGCCGAATTGTAGATCGCGTCGCCGGCAATCTCGCGCGACCCCACCGCGCCGTCGAGGTGCGCGAACACGGTGACGGCTTCATCCTTCAGTTTTGGATCGCTGCCCTCGAGAATGGCGACCACGTTATAGGGACGATAGACCGTGGGGGCCGAGACCGGCACGTGCAGCCGCGCGGTCTTCCTTAATTGGAACGAGGCCGGAAAGGCGGCCGGCTCGCCGATGCGAACCGCCTGCGGGCCGGTGACCATCTCGCCGTCGAGCAGCGCGGTGGTGACCGGCGGCGTCAGCAACACGGAGGTGATCGTCGCCGCGGAGTATGCGGAGGGCACCGGCGGGTCGAGCTCGCGACGCACCGTATTCCCGCCCCTGACCTGGTCCCACCGGACCAGGTCGGCGGCCTGGGTGATGAAGAGCACGCCGGCGGCGCCGCGCGCGGTCGCGGCAGCGAGGGGCGTCTCGGCATCAATCGCGACTCGTCCGAGTTGCTGCACCACCACGCCCTGCGGCAGCGCGCGTGGGCCATGGGCGAGTACGAGCTTGCCCTTCACGTCGACGCCGGCGTACGGATCGATCTTGCGGCCGGGAATCACCCAGCCATGGCCGACATACACGACCGGCAGTTCGGCGCTGATCGGCCCGGCCAACGACTGCATGGCAAAGTCGCGCCCGAGCGCGAAACGGCGGCCGGCGATCTCGAGTGTCGCGCCATTGGTATCGACGCGCGTTTCGTGCAGCGCGTAGTGCTGCCGGAAGCTTCCGGCATCGCCGCCCGGCTTGAGGCCGGCGCGGGCCAGCCTCTCGGTGATGTAGTCGGCGGCCATGTCGAAGCCCGGCGACGGCGTATTGCGGCCACGCAACTCATCGGAGGCCAGGTACGCCAGGTCCCACGCCACCTGCTCGGCTGAAATGGCATCGGCAGCAGTGCGGATGGCGGCAGGCACCGCGCCCGGCTGGGCGGCGGCGGCCTGTGCGGCAAGCGTCAGGCACACGAAGGCAAGGGCGCGAACGGTTGATGACATGCCGGAATTATTCCACGAGCGCGACCCCGGAGGCGGTCAGGAGATGAGCGCCGCCAGGTCGGGGAACAAGAGCTGCGGGAGCGACTCGCGAGTCCGGGACGCGCCATCAAACCCGGTGGCGCTTTCGAACCGCTCCAGCGTGGCCAGCGCCTCCGGCAGCGAGTCCTTGCGCGTCGCCTCGAACTCCACGCAACAGATCGAGCGGCTGGCGGTCGAGGCTTCGTAGAACACGACTTCGCACTCAGGGAAGTACCAAACCTCCAGCTCCTTCTGTAAAGCGCCGCGCCAGATCACGCCCAGGTGACCGATGAACGCGTCCACCTGCGCCGCCTGCGAACCGGCGTGGTGCCCGAGGTCGAGGTTGACCTCGGTGCGGACCTCGCTGTCGGCCTCGAGCGACTTGATCGTCAGGTGATGCAGCTCGGCATCGTAGCGATGTCGAATGAGGAATCGGCGGGCGCTGCCGCCTTCCGTCAGAAAGTAGCGGTCATGCACGCTCACGGTGCTGGTCCTGGTCGGGCCAAGCGCCGCGACGACCTGCCGAAAACCCGGCAGGTCGAACCCGTCGTCAACGACGAACTTGTGCTCGATCTCCTTGAATCGTAGTGTCACATCCACCTCTTGAAGGGGCCGAGCAGCCGGAGCCGGGCGGTGAGCCGGATCGGCCAGTCAGCGACCACCTGCGGCGTGACCCGCATGTTGTCAGGATCCCGGCGCAACTCCGCGAAAATTTCGGCGGCCGGCCGCGTGGCGCGGACATCGCCGCTGGCGAGCATGGCCTCGGCCAGCCGATCGTGGGCCGCGTGCTCGAAGTTGTAGCTGCCAAACGCGACCCACCGGTCATCGACCAACACGATCTTCGAGTGCTCCCCGTGACGGTTTTCGTAGATGTGCACGCCCGCCTCGAGCAGGCGACGGTAGTGCGATGCCGCGGCGATCCAGGCGAGGTCGGTCGCCGGCAGTGCCTCGCGATGCGAGTGATGCACTTCCACGCGCACACCGCGCCGGGCGGCCGCGAGCAGGGCCGCCAACAGCGGCTCGACTGGCTTGAAGTAGAAGCTGGTGATGCAGATCGAGCGCCGGGCCGTGGCGATCCGCTCGATCAGGCGGTCGGTCACGACGTTGACGCCGCGCCAGCCGAGTGGTCCAGCCAGGCCCTGCGAGCTATTCGGGTTGCACACCCAGTAGTCCAGCTTCAGGTCGGCGGTACCGCTCTGCTCCACGGCGTCCAGCTGGCGAAGATGTGAGTCGCTCACCGTACCGCCGATGGCTCGATAGCTTTCGAGCAAGATCCGGACGACCGGACCGCGAACCGCGACGGAGTACTCGTGCCACCCCTCGTACGAGGATCGGCTCAGGTTGCTGCTGCCGAAAATGGCCTCGCCGCTTTCCGAGACCTGGATCTTGACGTGCTGGCCGCCGCCGAGCCACCGCTGCATCCTTCGCGCCGGGTGATACGTGGTCACGATTGCGCCGGCGCTGCGCAGCTCGTCCAGCATGGCGGCGAGGGTGGCTCGATGTTCGGCGGACATCAACACGCCGCCCAGTCGCTGGCCAAACCCGTCGACGAGCAGGTTCACCGAGACGCCCCGGCGCTGGGCGGCGATCAGCTCGGTGAGCATCCCGACGCCATACGTGTCGTGCTCAATGTAGAACGTCGACAGGTACAGGAACGCGCGCGCCTCCCGCACCATCGCGAGCCGGCGCTCCCATTCGGCACCGCGGTTCCACAGCGGCACGAGCGCAGAGGCGCTGGTCATCAACACCGGTGGAGCGTATCAACCGAATGGAACGCGCCGGCGATATCGCTCAGCCAAGGCCCAGGGACCGTTCCGTCGGAACGGTCCAATGTGATCTCGATCCAACACTCCATTAGAGTCGGTAGCCGCCGGCGACGTCGATGTTGGCGCCGGTAACGTAGGTCGCGTCAAGCAGGTAGCTGACGGCCTGCGCGACGTCCTGCAGCCCGCCGGCCCGGCCGAGCGGCACGGTTTGCCCAATCTCGTCTGGCGGCGGGAGATCGACGGAGTTATCGAGCTGGCCCGGCGACACCATGTTCACGCGGATCTGGCGCGTGGCGTAGCCCACCGCCAGCGACCTGGTCAGCGACAACAAGCCGGTCTTGCTGACGTAGTAGTCGGCGCCCCGCACGTTGGCACGGATGCCATCGAGGCCGGCCATGCCGATGTTGATGATGTTGCCCCCGTCCGGCATCAGCGCGAGCGCATGGAAGCAGCAGTAGTAGGCGCCGGACAGGTTGGCGGCCAGCGTCGCATCCCACACCGCGGGGGTCAGCTTGGTGACGTCCTGCGGGTTGTAGTTGCCCACGTTGTTCAGCAATAGATCGACCCCGAGGCCGTCCTTCGCGATCTCGGCGAAGGCCGCGGCCACCTGCGACTCGTCGCCCACCTCCACCGCGATCGCTCGCGCGCGACGTCCGGTGGCGGCGATCTCCTGCACGAGCGCGCGGGCATCCTCGCCGGAACTGCGATAGAGAATCACAATGTCGTAGCCGCGTGCGGCCAGCATCAGGCACAGGTGCCGGCCCAGGCGGCGGGCGCCACCTGTGACCACGGCCAGGGGCGCCGCGGCACTCACGGCTGCACCCGCTCGACGCGGACGAATGCGCACGTGGCGGCCGGGACTGCGGCCGGCTTGCGAATCTCGATCCGGACCCGCCGCGCCTGCGGGAACTGCGCGAACAACATCGTCGCCGTCTCTTCAGCCATCGTCTCGATCAACTGGAAGGCCCGGCGTTCCGCCAATTCGCTGACCAGGCTGGCCGCGCGCGAATAATCAACGGCCTCGTCAATCGCGTCAGCCGTCGCGGCCGCCGCGAAGTCGTAGTCCAGGTCGATGTCGAAGAGCACGGACTGCCGGGCCGCGCGTTCGTGGGGGTGGATGCCGACAATGCACTCCACCCGGAGGCCTTGCAGGCCGGCGGTGCCAATCATGAGGTGATTGTCTCCTACGTGGGCCTGCGCGCGATCCAGATTTGCTCGCGCGCCGTGGCGTCCGAGAACGGCGTGCGGTCGAAGTCGCCGAAGCAGGCTTCGATCTCGAACCCGGCTTCCGTGAGCAGCGTGCGGGCCTGTGACGGAGCCAGCCAACTGAGGCTCAGCCGCCGATATCGCCGCCGCGCCAGCGTCCCCTCCGCGTCGAGCTCATCTTCCCACGTCACCACCCTGATCGTTTGCGCCGCTTCGTCCACGAGCGACGTAACCCAGAGCAGGGCATCGGCGCCGGTCGCCAGCTGGTACTCCGCCCGCAGCTGGACCTGCCGCATGTGGTCGACGAGCGACGGCGTCATCAGGAAATCGTCGAACACAAAACTGCCGCCGGGCCTGAGCTGTGAGAACACCTGGGCGATCGCGCGGCGCTTGTCGTCGAGCGCGACGAGATGGCCGAGGCTGTGGTACGGCAAGGCGATCAAGCCGGCCGGTTCATCAAGGTGAAAGGTCCGGAAGTCGGCGTTCAGCAGGGTGAGCCGATCGCGCACGCCGGCGCGTTCGGCGCGAAGGCGGCACTGTTCGAGCATGGCCGGTGACAGGTCGACGCCAATCACCGATCGTCCCCTGGACGCGGCCGCCACGGCAATGCGGCCGTCACCGACGCCCAGTTCCACGACCGGACCCGTCTCCTTCAGGTAGGCGTCGACGTAGAACGCCAGGTTGGCCCGCGTCGAGCCGGCTGTCTCGGTCCAGACCTGGTAGATGTCGGCGAAGCGATCGTATTCGTTGACCTGCAGCACGCGCTAGCCCAGCTTGACGATGGTCGTGGTAACGCGGGCGCCGAGCGCCGACAGAGATTTCTTGACGCGCTCGTTGGTCATGGCGCCCGCTTCGTCGAAGGCCTTCGCCACGGCGGGCACCGCGACGATCGGCAGCATGAGCACGCCGAGGTTGGCGAGGATCATCGAGACATGGGGCAGCGCGCGAATGGTGCCGAAGGCGCCGTTGGACGCGCCCATCAACCCGCCGACTTTGCCCTCGAATGGGGCCCGCCCACTCTCCCCGTTCGCCTCCTGCGACAGCCAGTCGATGGTGTTCTTCAGCAGCGGCGTAATCGAAGTGTTGTACTCCGGGCTGGCGATCAGCAAGCCGTTCGCCGCCATCATCAGGCTGCGCAACTCGAGCATGGCCGGCGGCACGCCGTGCTCCTCGTGCCAATCGGCGTTGTAGATCGGCATGGGATAGTCGCCGAGGTTGACGACCGTCACCTCGGCGCCGGCGTCGCGCGCCCCGGCCACCGCCACGGCCAGCACTTTTCGGTTCCAGGAGTCGCGGCGGGCACTGCCGGCAAAGGCGAGGATCTTGGCGGTGGTCATGATGTGTGACAATCCTACTGCCGGACGCGGCCCTTGACGGCTGAGAGTCCCCCGTCGACGCCGATCGCCTGGCCGGTCACCCACCCACTATCGGGACCGAGGAGCCAGTGCGCGGCGGTCGCGATATCCTCGGGCGTTCCGATCCGTCCGAGCGGGTGCATGGCAATTGAGGCCTTCAGCGCAGCCTCGTTCGAGGTGATGCTCCGGCTCAGCGGAGTCTCGACCAGCCCCGGCGCGACGGCATTCACCCGGATCCCGGACGAAGCATAGGTCGCGGCCGCGGAGCGCATCAATCCGAGGACACCCGCTTTAGCGGCGGCGATGGCCTCGTGATTGGGCAGGCCGATCTGGGCGGCAGCCGAACTCATCAGGACAATCGACCCTCCGGTCTGGCGCATCACCAGCGCGGCGGCGCGCACGGTGGCGAAGGCGGAGACGAGATTGGTGGTGAGCACCTGCGCCAACTCGTCGGCGGTCGTCAAATGCGCTGGCTTCAGGAGGATCGAGCCGGCGCAGTTCAACACGCCGTCGAGACGTCCGGTCAGCGCGGCAGCCTCGCGGGCACACTGCTCGACGTCTTCAAAGCGGGTCGCGTCCGCCTGCACAATCCGGCCGTCGACATCGGCGGCCAGCGCCTCAATCCGCGACCGGTCCCGCGCGGCTAGCACGAGGGTCGCTCCGTCGGCGGCAAGACGGCGCGCAACGCACGACCCGATCGCGCTGCCGGCAGCGATGATGAGATAGGTCCGCGGCACGACGTTACCGCTGGTGCGCGCGCGCTCGATCATTGGATTTGCGGCCGAGCCGCGAAATCTCGGTAGTCGTGAAATAGAGGCCGAAAAGACACAGCGTGCTGACGCCTAGGCCGACGAGGAAAATGCCCATGCCTGACATGTCAGCGGGCCTTGACCTGCGCGACCAGCGTCGCGAAAGCCAGAATCGAGGGCACCCAGATTCCCACGAACAGGCCTTCTTCGCGCTGACCGGAGAACCACAAGTACACGGAAAACAGAAACGACAGAAATGCGGCGGTGATGAAAGCGTAGTCGCTACGGTGAAACACGTCGGTCTCCTTGTGAAATAGTTCTGGTCGGCGCTCTTAGGACGCCCCCTTGGGCGCGAAGGATTCGCGAGGTCGGAGTCATGCCGGGCGGGGCCCGACCAACTGCGGCCGGCACATCCGGTGCTGGCGGGCCCGCCCGACGACACCGGCGTGATCTACATCGAAACATCGGCCAAGCCCGCATCGCCACCGGTGCCCGCTCGCCCGATCCCTCTCATGGACGGCATCACGCGTGAGGTCATCGACCTCCGCCACCAAGCCGTACGTCTCGTCGGGAAAGTACCTGGCAGCGCATGGGGCCCAGCGTGTGCGCGGGATGGCAGTTCGATCCCGACGCGGCGCTGTGGCGGGACCGCGCACAACGTGCCGGTGGCCGCCCTTATGGAGCGTAAACAACGAGCGAGAGGTTGAGGGAGAAAAAGGCGAACGCCGGCAACATGGCGACGATCGGATCCCGTATCCTCAGGCGCGCGATGATCCCGGCCACCATCAGTGCCGCCAGACCTGCGGCGGACAACAGCAGGAGCGGCCGCGAGCGGTATCCCGCCAGCAAACCAAGGCTTCCCGCCAGCTGCAGTGCGCCAGTGAGTGGCCGGAACCGGGCCAGGCCATAGCGCTCGAATTCCCCGACCATCCGGCCAGAGAACAGGCAGAGCATGCCGTACCAGGCGAACGACACCATCGAGATGCCTTGCGCCACTGAGAAGATTGCTTGCGTGTGGTCCATCTGATCGGAGAAGCTGCTTGTCGCCTCCGATTATTCTGACATGGAGCGAACGAACACTCATGACGACCTTCCTGACCGTGCTTCAAGTAATCGCGGCACTCGGCTTATTGAACGTCTGGCTGTTGCGGTTCAATCAGGGCACGAAGTATCGCGGGGGCAGCGCCAACACGATGCTGGAGGAGTTCGCCGCCTACGGGCTGCCATCCTGGTTTGCTTATGCCATCGGGGCACTCAAGGTGGGGGCGGCGCTGGCACTGCTGGCCGGGCTCTGGTTCCCTCCGGTGGTGCTTCCGGCCGCGGCACTGGTGAGCCTGCTCATGGTGGGGGCCCTCGCCATGCACGCCAAGATCGGCGACCCGCACTTGTCATGTTGGTACTCACGCTCACGATCGGCTGGGGCTCCATTCGCTGAGCCCGCAGACCGCTTAGTTTCATGGCCACGCGCACCCTGCGGCGGGCGGCACCTACTGCGTGCAGCGGGGGGCGGCGACGTTGACGCCCTCCATAAGCAGGGCGCGATAGTTGGCGATTTCTTCCTCGCAGCGCGTCTTCCTGCCCTTTTCCCAGAAGTGATTCGCGAGCCAGAAGATGCCGGCTGAAAACGGCAGGCCGGGCGTGCGATAGATCTGCGGCGTGACGTGCTCGATGAATTGACGGTGCGACGGCGCTGAGCCGGGCACGGGGCCGTTCAGCAGATCCACGCCCTGGAGCACGTCGACTTTCGGCGCCATGCCGTAGACCTGGATCTGGTACTCGAGTCGAAAGGCCGTGCCGTCCTGCTGGTCCTTCTCGCGCAACTCGGACATCCGCAGCCCCTTCTGGATGCGCTTCAGTGACACGCCGAACTTGTTGGGGTCAACGGGCGTCTCGGCCGCAGGCGCAGGCGCCGCCTCCTGCGCCCACGCGGGCGCCGTCAGGCTGAGGAGGAGCGCGGCCAGCGCGAGAACCCGCATATGCACATTATGACGCCGGAACGGGGCCTGGGGCTTGGCCCGTCGTGCTGTGCAATTCGGCACAGATCCAACCCGGCCAGAGGCGCGAAACTTTACCCATGAGCATCACAAGCCCTCGACCACGAATCCTCGCGCTCGGCACGCTCCTGCTGCTGGTGTCCATCACGACGGCGGCGTGCGCGTCGGTCACCATCAACAAGGTCCTCAGCGATCCCGGCCGCTATCGCGACCGCGACGTCAACGTGTCGGGCGAAGTCACCGACAGCTTCTCGGTCGGCTCGCGAGGCGCGTATCGTCTCAAGGACGGCTCCGGGCAGCTGTGGGTCGTTTCCGACAACGGCGTGCCGCGCAACGGCGCGCAGGTGGTGGTCAAAGGAAAGATTCGCGAGGGCTTCAACCTGAGCGGGTTGGGCGACCGGCTGCCGGCGGGGCTCGGCGCCGGCCTCGTGCTGGTGGAGTCGTCTCACAGGGCCAGGTGAGGTCACCGTGCGAGGCGCGTCGCAAGAACCCCAACTAGAGCATGCCGAGCTGGAGCTTGGCCGCGTCCGACATGCGGTCTTTGGTCCACGGCGGATCCCACACCACCTCGACCTTGGCGTCGGTCACACCTTCGACCGAACGCGCCTTGTCGCGCACTTCGATCGGCAGGGACTGCGCGGCCGGGCAGGCCGGCGCGGTCAACGTCATCTTGACGCCCACCTGTCCGGCGGCGTCGATGATGACGTCGTAAATTAACCCCATCTCATAGATGTTGACGGGGATCTCGGGGTCGAAGACGGTCTTGAGCGCCTCGACCACCTTCGGGGCGATGGTGTCCATCTTCGCCGGATCCGGCGTGATGTCACCGGTTGACTGGCTGACTTCGTTGGCGGCGCTGTCTTCGGGCAGGCCGCCGGTGGTCATGACTGGCAAATTCATTCGGTAGATACCGGCGCGTCGCTCTCATGCGCGACCGCCGCCTTCATGGTGTGCCAGGCGAGGCTGGCGCACTTGATGCGGGTCGGGAACTCGCGCACGCCCGCGAGCACCGACAGCTTGCCAAGGTCGGCCGTCGGGCCGTCATGGTCCGACGTGATCATGGCGTGAAACCGCTCGAACAACGCCCGCGCTTCGTCCGCGGTCTTGCCCTTGAGCGCGTCGGTCATCAGCGACGCCGACGCCTTGGAGATGGCGCAGCCTGAGCCCTGGAACGCAACATCCTTGATCACGCCGCCCTCCATTGCCACGTACAGCGTGAGGCGATCGCCGCACAGCGGGTTGTAGCCTTCCTGCTTGGTCGCCCCCTCGATCACCCGGAAGTTATGCGGGCGCCGGTTGTGGTCGAGGATGACCTCTTGATAGAGCTCGGTTAGTTCTGACATCTGTGGTCCTAGGGTCCTAAGGTCCTAAGGTCCTGGGCCGTCAAGACCCTAAGACCTCAAGTCCCCAAGACCTCCATCACACGAAGAGTTCTCTCACCTTATGCAGTCCGCGCACGAGGACGTCGATGTCCTCGCGGGTGTTGTAAATACCGAGCGACGCACGGATGGTCGCGGGAATGCCGAACCAGTCCATCACCGGCTGCGCGCAGTGCTGACCGGTGCGGACCGCCACGCCCTGCTGATCCAGGATCGTGCCCGCGTCGTGGGGATGCACGCCCTCGAGCATGAACGACAGCACGCCGGTCTTGTGGCGGGCCTCGCCGATGATGCGCGCGCCGGGAAGCTGCTTCACTTGCGCGGTCGCGTAATCGAGCACGGCATCTTCGTGGGCCAGCGCGGCCTCGCGGTCGATCCCCGCCAGGTAATCGATCGCGGCAGCCAGTCCGACCACGCCTGCCATGTTGGGCGTGCCCGCCTCGAACTTGTACGGCACCTGGTTATAGAGCGTCTGCTCGAACGTGACCGACGCAATCATGTCGCCGCCGCCTTGGTACGGCGGCATCGCCTCGAGCAGCGACGCGCGGCCATACAGCACGCCGGTGCCGGTGGGGCCGAACATCTTGTGGCTCGACAGCACGTAGAAATCGCAATCAAGCGCCTGCACGTCGATCACCAGGTGCGGCGCGGCCTGCGCGCCATCCACGAGGACGACGGCGCCCACCGCGTGGGCCTGCTCGATCATCGCCTTGATCGGGTTGATGGTGCCCAGCGCATTCGAGACATGCCCGACGGCGACGATTTTCGTGCGCGCCGACAACAGCGACGCGTAGGCGTCCTGCTCGAGTTCCCCGGTCTCGTTGATCGGCACGACCTGGATCACCGCGCCGGTCTGCTCGGCGACCAGCTGCCACGGCACGATGTTCGAGTGGTGCTCGAGCCACGACAGCAGGATCTCGTCACCAGGCTTCAGCATCGAGCGCCCGTACGCCTGGGCCACCAGGTTGATGCCGTCGGTCGTGCCCTTGGTGAACACGATCGTCCGCGGGTCTGGCGCGTTGAGGAACACCGCCGCCTTGGCCCGGCCGCCCTCATACAGGGCCGTTGCGCGCTCGCTCAACAAGTGGGTCGCGCGATGGATGTTGGCGTTGGCGTGGCGATAGTAATCGTCCATCGCCTTGAGCACGGCTTCGGGCTTCTGGCTGGTGTTGGCGCTGTCGAGATAAACCAGCGGCTGGCCGTGTACCCGCTCGGCCAGGATCGGGAACTCGGCCCGCACCCGGTCGACGTTGAACGTCACGGCGGTCCTGGTGAGCGTGGCCATTAGCGTGCCGTGTCCCTGCGAAGACGGGCGAAGAAATTGGTCTCGATCTGCTCGCGCAACGCCGGGATCTTCAGGCCCTGGATGACCTCGCCGGCAAACGCGTGCAGCAGCATCTCGCGGGCCTCTTCGCGGTTCAACCCGCGGGCCTGCAGATAGAACAAGGCCTCTTCGTCCAACTGCCCCACCGCCGCCCCATGCGTGCACTTCACATCGTCCGCGAAGATCTCGAGCTGCGGATTCGAATTGATGGTCGCATCGTCCGACAGCAGCAGCGCGCGGTTGGTCTGCTTGGCGTCGGTCTTCTGCGCGTCGAGTTGCACGATGATGCGGCCGTTGAACACTGCCTTCGACTTGCCGGCCAGGATGCCCTTGTAGATCTCGTGGCTGGTGCAGTGCGGCATCGCGTGATCGAGCGAGGTGTGCGTGTCCATGAGGCGCTCGCCGTCTGCGAGATAGACGCCGTTCATGGTGCAGTCGGCGCCTTCGCCCTTGAGGCCAATCCCGATGTCGTGACGCATGATGCGGGCGCCGGTCGAGAAGGCGTGCGACTCGAACACGCCCCTGGATTCGACGTGCGCCTGGATGTTGGCGAGATGGAAGGCCTGGTCCGACTCGCGCTGATCGGTGTAGAGCTCGACGCGCGCGCCCTGGCCGACCACGACCTCCGCCACCGCGTTGTTGAAGTACGCCGAACCGGCGGCGCCAATGAATGACTGCGCCACGCGGACCTGGCTGTTCTCGCCGGCCACGATCAGGACGCGCGGATGCGCCACCACGGGCTGTTCGCCGCCGGTCACGATCACGATGTGAATGGGCGTCTCGACGACCGCGCCCTTGGTCACCATGATGGCGACGCCGTCATCCAGGAACGACGTGTTCAGCGCCGCAAACGGATGCGTGGCGATGCTGAACACCTTGCCGAGGTGCGTCTCGATCCCGTCCGTGGCATCGCGCGCGCCGTCTCGGAGGCTGGCAATGCGCAGCCCCTTGGGCAACGTGCTGAGGTCCGACAGGCCCGCCGCGAACTGGCCATTGACGATGGCCAGGCGCACCGCGCCCGGAACGTTGACGGATGACACCAGCTCGGCGGCCTGCGCGAACGCGCCCTGCGCCAGGGGCCAGATGACCTCGGCGATCGGCGACACGTTCGTGAAGCGCCAATCTTCGAGGCGGGTCGTCGGATAGCCGACCGCGGCAAAATGCTTCGCCGCCGCCTCGCGGCGTTCCTTGACCCACGCCGGCGCTGCTTGCACCAGTGTCTCCATTACTTCCTCGCCCCAGTCGGCTCGGTCCAGGCGTAGCCCTTCTCTTCCAGTTCCAGGGCCAGTTCACGGCCGCCCGAGCGGACGATGCGTCCTTCGGCGAGCACGTGGACGTAGTCGGGCACGATGTACTCGAGCAAGCGCTGGTAGTGGGTAACCACGATGAACGAGCGCTCGGGGCTGCGCATGGCGTTGACGCCGTCCGAAACCACGCGCAGGGCGTCGATGTCGAGGCCCGAGTCGGTTTCGTCGAGCACTGCCAGGGTCGGCTCGAGCACCGCCATGTGGAAGATCTCGTTGCGCTTCTTCTCGCCGCCCGAAAAGCCTTCGTTCACCGAACGCATCAGCATCGACTCGTCCACATGCAGGACCTTGAGCTTCTGCTTCACGAGCGCCATGAAGTCCATGGCGTCGAGTTCATCGAGGCCCTGCTGCTTGCGCTTCGCGTTCAAGGCCGCTTTGAGGAAGTAGGCATTGTTCACGCCCGGGATCTCCACCGGGTACTGGAACGCCATGAACACGCCCGCGCGGGCGCGCTCGTCCGGGTCCATGTCGAGCAGGTCGTGACCCTGGTAGTGCACCTCGCCGCCGGTCACTTCATAGCCGGGATGGCCGGCGAGGGCGCGCGCGAGCGTGCTCTTGCCCGAGCCGTTGGGCCCCATGATGGCGTGCACTTCGCCGGCCTTCACCGAGAGGTTGATGCCGCGGAGGATTTCCTTGTCTTCGACCCTGACCTGCAAATTCTTGACTTCGAGCATGATTTAACCGACCGACCCTTCGAGAGAGATACCGAGAAGCTTTTGTGCCTCGACCGCGAACTCCATCGGGAGCTCCCGGAACACTTCCTTGCAGAAGCCCGACACGATCATGTTGATGGCGTCTTCCTTCGAGATCCCCCGCGACTCGCAGTAGAAGATCTGGTCTTCGCCGATCTTCGAGGTCGAGGCCTCGTGTTCCACCTTCGCGGTGGTGTTCTTGATTTCGAGATACGGAAACGTGTGCGCACCGCAGCGGTCGCCGATCAGCAGCGAGTCGCACTGCGAGTAGTTGCGGGCGTTCGACGCGTTCTTGCCGATCTTGACGGCGCCGCGATAGGTGTTCTGGCCGCGGCCGGCCGAGATGCCCTTCGAGACAATCGTGCTGCGCGTGTTCTTGCCCAGGTGGATCATCTTGGTGCCGGTGTCGGCCTGCTGGTAGTTGTTGGTCACCGCCACCGAGTAGAACTCGCCCACCGAATCGTCACCCTGCAGGATGCAGCTGGGGTACTTCCAAGTGACCGCCGAACCGGTCTCGACCTGGGTCCAGGTGATCTTGGAGCGCTCGCCCTTGCAGATGCCGCGCTTGGTCACGAAATTGTAGATGCCGCCCTTGCCGTTCTTGTCGCCCGGGTACCAGTTCTGGACGGTCGAGTACTTGATGGTCGCGTCCTTGTGCGCCACCAGTTCGACGACGGCGGCATGCAGCTGGTGTTCGTCACGCATCGGCGCCGTGCAGCCCTCGAGGTAACTCACCGTCGAGCCCTCGTCCGCGATAATCAGCGTCCGCTCGAACTGGCCGGTGTTCTTGGCGTTGATGCGGAAGTAGGTCGACAGCTCCATCGGGCAGCGCACCCCCCTGGGGATATAGACGAAGCTGCCGTCGCTGAACACCGCCGAGTTGAGTGCGGCGAAGTAGTTGTCGGTGTGCGGAACGACCGAGCCGACGTACTTCTTCACCAGGTCGGGATGGTCCTTCACGGCCTCCGAAAACGAGCAGAAAATGATGCCCAGCTCGGCCAGCTTGCTGCGGAACGTGGTCGCCACCGAGACCGAGTCGAACACCGCGTCGACGGCCACGTTCGAGAGCAGCTTTTGCTCTTCGATCGGGATGCCCAGCTTGTCGAAGGTCGCGCGAATCTCGGGATCGACCTCGTCCAGGCTGTTCAGCTTCTTCTTCTCCGACGGCGCCGCGTAGTAGCTCACGCCCTGGTAGTCAATCGGCTCGTACTTGACGTTCTGCCAGTGCGGCTCTTCCATCTTCAGCCACGCGCGGAACGCCTTGAGGCGCCACTCGAGCATCCATTCGGGCTCGCCCTTCTTGGACGAGATCAGGCGGACCACGTCTTCGTTGAGCCCGACCGGGATGATGTCCTGCTCGGTGTCGGTGACGAACCCGTACTTGTATTCGGTATTCGCTAATTCTTCGATTTGCTTTGTTGCTGTAGTCATGGAATCCCTAAGCCGAAAACGACGTGCCGCAGCCGCACGTGCTGGTCGCATGCGGGTTCTTCAAGGTAAACGTCGTCGCCATCATGTTGTGCTCGTCGAAATCGAGCACCGTGCCATCAAGCAGCTTCAGGCTGCGCGGGTCGACAAACACCTTTGCACCACCGGCGCCCTCGAACACGACGTCGGTGTCGCGCGCCGACCCGTCCCAGGCAAACTGGTAGCTGAAGCCCGAGCAGCCGCCGGCCTTGATGGCAATCCGCAACCCGCCGCCCGGATGCTGGTTCTTCGCCAACTGGCGATTGATGACGCGCGATGCGCTGTCCGTAATCTCGATCATTTCGTACCGCCTTCCGCCGCACTCGCCAGCGCCTGGTGCGCGGCCGCAATGGCCCGCTGCGCGACGTCCTCGCGTTCGTGCACCAACTGCAACGCCTCGACCACCCGGCTGGCCGTCATCGCCCGCGCCTCGTCCAACGAGGCGCCGTCGAGCCATTCCGCCACCAGGCTGGCGCTCGCGATGGCCGCGCTGCAGCCAAACACCTTGAAGCGCGCCTCGACGACGCGATCACCGGCCACCCGCACGTCGATGCGCGTGACCGTGCCGTCCTCCAGCGTGCCCGACACGCCAGTGCCGACATCGGCACCAGCCGGCAGCACCCCCACCCGTTGCGGCTCGCGGACGCGCTTGAGCACTTCGGCCGAGTACTTCATCGTGCCCGGCGACGGCTCAAGCCATGCCCTCCGAACGAGTCATACCGGCGACATCTGGCGAAGCCTGGCCACCACATCACTGACCTTGGCGGCCGCGTAGTCGATCTCGTCGGCGGTCGTGGTCCGCCCAATGCCAAATCGGAGCGAGGCCAGCGCGCGATCCTTCGACAACCCGAGCGCCACGAGCACATGAGACGGCTCGGCGGCGGTGCAGGCGGCTCCGGATGACACCGCGATGTCGTCGAGGCTTACCAGCAACGCTTCCCCGTCAACTCCTTCGAAGCTCACGTTGAGGTTGCCGGGCAACCGCGCGTCGAGCGCGCCGTTCACCGTCATGCCTTCGGTCTTCGCGCCAAGCGCACTACGTAAGCGCTCGCGCAGAGCCAGCGTGCGGCCCGCTTCTTCCGCCATCTCAGCACGGGCGATCTCCGCCGCCTGGCCGAACCCGGCAATGCCCGGCACGTTCAACGTGCCCGACCGCAAGCCACGCTCGTGGCCGCCGCCGTCGATCTCGGCAATCGCCGCGACGGGCCTGCCTTTTCGACGCACATACAACGCACCGGTCCCCTTTGGGCCATACATCTTGTGCGCCGTGATCGCGGCGAAGTCGACATCGAGCGCCTCGACATCGAACGGCACCTTACCCACCGCCTGCACCGCGTCGGTGTGAAACCACGCGCCCTTCGCGTGGGCCAGCGCCGCCGCGTCCTTGATCGGCTGCAGTACGCCGATCTCGTTGTTGGCCGCCATCACGCTCACGAGCGCGGTGCGCTCGGTAATGGCCGCCTCGAGCTCGCCCAGGTCGAGCAGGCCGGCGCCGTTGACCGGCAGCACCGTGACCTGCCAGCCCTCGCGCGCGAGCCGCGCCATCGGGTCGAGCACCGCCTTGTGCTCGGTGGCCACCGTCACCAGGTGGTCGCGCTCGCTGCGCCGTGCCTTTGCCGCGCCCTTGATGGCGAGGTTGTTCGCTTCGGTCGCACCGCTCGTAAAGATCACGTCCTTGCTGCCCGCGCCAATCAGCGCCGCCACTTGCTTGCGGGCCTGCTCGACCGCGTCTGTCGCGGCCCAGCCGAACGCGTGCTGCTTACTGGCTGCGTTCCCGAACTTCTCGGAGAAGAACGGCAGCATCGCCTCGAGCACACGCGCATCCACGGGGGTCGTCGCGTGGTGATCGAGGTAAATCATTTCATACCTGTCGGCCCTTCGACTCGTCCGCGCTCGACCTGCGGTCGCTCGTGAACTCGCTCAGGGCGATGGGCGCACTCATTCGCCCATCGAGGGAACAAACATCATTCGCGACACGGTCGGCGTCGGCGCCGGCACCGCGGCCTCCACTTCCGCCGCCATCTCGGCCACGCTGACGGTGTTCAGCGCGTCGAGAATGCGGTTCTTGATCTTCCACAGCGGGTCGCGAATGCTGCACTTCGTGTACTGGTCGCAGGTGTGGTCATCGTCTGAACACGCCGTGACGGTGACAGGGCCATCCACTGCCTGGATCACGTCGGCCACGGAAATCGTCGCCGGGGGCCGGCCCAACCGATAGCCGCCGCGCGTGCCCTGCACCGACAAGAGCAGGCGCGCACGTACCATGCGCTGCAACACCTTGGCGAGCAGCTCGAGGGGGATGTCGTACGACTCCGAGATCTCGCGGGCGCTCGACGAGCCGCTGCCATCGGGGCGCGTCGCCAGGTGCTTCATTGCCAGCAAGGCGTAGTCAGATTTCTTCGAAAGTCTCAGCATAGTTACGGGAACTGCATATCCGACCGCAGGAGTCCTATTTTAGTCCCTGATATCGGACATAGCAAGTCGGACATGGTCCGGGGGGGTCTGACCCCGAGACGGCCGTACCGAGGGGTCTGACCCCTAATACTTCGGCTGGCTCGGGTCGACCTGGTCGATCCAGCCCAGAATGCCGCCAGTCAGGTTGCGAACGCCCGTAAACCCTTTAGATTTAAGGAATTCCTGCGCCTTCGCGCTGCGCATTCCCGACTTGCACTGGGTCACGATGTTGGCGTTTGGGTCGAGCTCCACGTACCGCTTCGGAAGGTCGCCCAACGGAATGAGGATCGAGCCCGGGATCTTGTTGATCTGGTATTCCTGTGGTTCGCGGACGTCCAGGACGACGACCTTCCGGTCTCCGTCCAGTTCGGCCTTCAGTTCGAGCGATGTCAGCGCGTCGGCGCCGGTCGCCGGCTTGGCGGCCGCAGCCATCTGGTGCGGCGCCACGCCGCAGAACTGCTCGTAGTCGATCAACTTGGTGAGCGTGGGGTTCGTGCCGCACACCGGGCAGTCGGCATCCTTGCGCAGCTTTAGCTCACGGAAGCGCATCCGCAGCGCGTCGTAGATCATGAAGCGGCCAATCAGCGGCTCGCCAATCCCGAGGATCAGCTTGATGGTTTCGGTCGCTTGAATCACGCCGATGATGCCCGGCAACACACCGAACACGCCACCCTCGGCGCAGCTCGGCACCAATCCCGGCGGCGGCGGCTCGGGATACAGGCAGCGATAGCACGGACCATCCTTGGTCGCGAACACCGACGCCTGCCCTTCGAAACGGAAGATGCTGCCGTAGGCGTTCGGCTTGCCGCTGAGCACGCAGGCGTCGTTCACCAGGTAGCGCGTCGGGAAATTGTCGGTGCCGTCCAGGATCACGTCATACGGCTCGAAGAACTTCAGGGCGTTCGCCGAACTCAGGGCCGCGTCGTAGGTCTCGATGTGAACGTTCGGGTTGAGCGCGTTCAGCCGATCCTTCGCCGAGTCCAGCTTCGGCCGGCCCACGTCGGGCGTGCCATGCAGCAGTTGCCGCTGCAGGTTACTGAAGTCCACCACGTCGAAGTCGACAATGCCGATGGTGCCGACACCAGCGGCGGCAAGATACATGGCGGCAGGCGAACCGAGGCCGCCGGCGCCAATGCACAGCACCTTGGACGCCTTCAGCTTGCGCTGCCCCTCGACGCCGACCTCCGGCATGATCAGGTGGCGGCTGTAGCGCTTGATCTCGTCGCCTGACAGTTCCGGCAACGCCTCCTGTTCCTTGACCGCCGTTGGTGCGCCGCCCGCCACCGACGGAATGATGCTGACGGTGTCCCCCGCCTTGACCGGCGTCTCGTTCTTCTGCAGGTACCGGATGTCATCGTCATTCACGTAGATGTTGACGAAGCTGCGGAGCTTGCCGTCGGCCGCGTACAAGTGCTGCTTCAGCCCGCCGTACTGGGTGGTCAGGTTCTGCAGTAGTTCCCCAACCGTCGCGCCGTTCACCTCCACGGTGTCGAGCTTGTCGGTAAACGGACGCAGCGGAGTCGGAATCAGGATCTTGATCATTGGGTTATCTCTACGGGTTCTTCGTCAAACGCCGAACGATCGTTTTTCAGGCGCCACGAGGTCAGCAGCGCGTCGTCGCCGGCCATGACCGAAACGATGACGTACGAGAACGACGGCCAGGCGTGGTCGAGGTCGTACTGCGACGGCCGCGCCGGGTGATCCGGGTGCGAGTGATAGAAGCCGAGCAGGTCAAGCCCGGTTTCGCGGGCGCGCTTCTCGGCGCCGCGGTAGTCGTCGGGCCTGACCAGGAAGCGGCGGCGCGGGCCTTCCTCGGTGGTGTTCGGCAGCGCGTGCGCTTCGTTGACCATCCCGTCGCGGCCGAGCAGGGCGCCGCAGCACTCATGCGGAAACGTTTCCCGGCCGTGCGCGCGAATGGCGGCGTCGACCGCCGGCGTCAACTGCAGGCGGTCCATCAGTTGGTTCCGCAGATCGACGCGCCTTCGGGAGGGTTCTCCCAGAAGCGTTCGGACAAGTAGCGTTCGCCGCCATCGCAAAACACCACGACCACGACGGAATCCGCGGCCGCCACTTTGAGCGCGCCGGCCAGGTTGGCGCCGCTCGAAATGCCAACCAGCAGGCCCTCCTCCTGCGCCAGGCGGCGCGTCATGTCGTAGGCCTCTTCCGTGCCGACTCGCACGTCGCGATCCGCCAGCGCCGCATCGTAAATGCCGGGCACCATCGCCGATTCCATGTGCTTCAGGCCCTCGAGGCCGTGCAGCGGCGAGTCGGGCTGCACCGACGCGAGCACGATGGCCGGATTGAACTCGCGCAAGCGGCGGCCGGTCCCCATGAAGGTGCCGCTCGTGCCAAGACCCGCGACGAAATGCGTCAGCCGCGCGCCGGCCTGCCGGATGATCTCGGGACCGGTCGTGTCGTAGTGCGACTTCCAGTTGAAGTCGTTGTTGTACTGATCCGCATAAAAATATTTCCCGGGCGCCGCGTCGTTCATCTGCTGCGCCCTGCGGATGGCGCCGTCGGAACCTTCGAGCGGATTGGTGAAGACCAGCTCGGCGCCGTAGGCACGCAGGATGCGCTTGCGCTCCGGTGTCACGTTCTCGGGCACGCACAACCTGACCGCAAACCCCATGGCGGCGCCGATCATCGCGTAGGCAATGCCGGTGTTGCCCGAGGTGGCGTCGAGAATGACCTTGCCCGGCACCAGCCGGCCCGCAGCCAGCCCCTCCTGCACCATGCGCAGCGCCGGGCGATCCTTCACCGACCCGCCCGGATTCTTCCACTCAGCCTTCGCGTACAACTCCACCCCGGGGAGATCGCGCTCGATCCGGCGCAGCCGGATGAGGGGCGTGTCGCCGATCAGGTCAACAATCGACGAGTCGCGGCTCGAGGTGATGGTGGGAATCGACATATCCGACTTGATTGGTCTTCGATTCTAGTTCAGGTTTTGATAGGTTCGGCCACGTGAAAGCAGACTACCGGGCGGCCCGTCGTCACTTGATGAAGGCGGACCAGAAACTCGGCCAGCTCATCAAGCGTGTCGGTCCCTGCGAATTGCACAGGGCTGCACCGCGCGACCCGTTCGAAGCGCTGACCATGTCGATTGCGTCGCAGCAACTGTCCACGAAGGCGGCCGCCACGATCTTCGGCCGCTTCTGCGACCTGTTCCCGCCCGACCGGCGGCCACGCCCTGAGCGTGTGATGACGCTCAGCGATGATCAGATACGGGGGGTCGGCTTCTCACGACCCAAGGTCGCGTTCATCAAGGACCTTGCGGCCCACGTCCTCGATGGACGGCTCGATCTGAAGGGCCTCAAGAAGCAGTCGGACGAAGAGGTGATGCGCCAGCTCGTGGCGGTAAAAGGGATCGGGCGCTGGACTGCTGAGATCTACCTGATGTTCCGGCTGGGCCGGCCCGACATCCTGCCGGCCGACGACCTGGGGCTGATGAACGCCGCGCACCGCATCTACGGCCTGCGCAAGCGGCCGACGCCCGATCAGCTCAGGACGAGGGGCGAGGCGTGGCGACCGCATCGCTCGGTCGCCGCGTGGTACTTGTGGGCGAGCCTGTCACTTGAGTGATGCTGTCACCCTGACCTGGGCGCGGATCTCCAGCTCGCCTGCGGCCACCGGCGTGCCCACAACGTCAGACTGCATCCGCACGGCCATCACCGGCATCTCGGGGCCGCGGCCGACCGACGACTCTTCAATGCGAATCACGCGATCGATCGTGCGCTTCGCGCCGGCAGCCAGCGCTTCAGCGCGGCCCAAGGCATTGGCCACGGCCAGCTGCAGGGCCTCGCGCTCGAGCGCCCCGCGGCGCTTGACGTCGAAGCGAAGACCATGGAGGTTGGTCGCGCCGGATCCCACGGCGGCATCCAGCACGTCGCCGAGCTTGGCGAAGTCGTCGACCCGCACTTCAATGGTGTTGCGGGCTATGTACCCGCGCGGCGTCTGCCGGCCGTTGGCGTAGTCGTAGTCCAACTGCAGGTCGATGGCGACGGTGCGAATGGCGTCCTTCGCAAGGCCAAGCGCGGTCAGCTTCTGCTGCACGGCGGTCATCGCCTCGGCGTTGCGCGACTGCGCTTCTTTCGGCACCTTCGATCGGCTCTCGGCGCCAATCCGGACCCACGCCTGATCGGGCACAGCGGTCACGACGCCCTCACCCGATACCACGACCGACGGCGGCTCCGGCGACGTCTGGGCGTACGCGGATGCGGTGGCAGCGAGGAACACCGCGGCAGCAAGCAGGCTTCTCATGAGCACGTCCTTCCCTCCATTAGACGCGACTCGCGGCATGCCCGTCGAGCTCGGCCTAGCCAGAGCCATCGTCTGAATACACGACCCGAAAACCAATGCTGTAGGCATAGGTGTCGGGCGGCACCTGATGCCGGTGCGCGCAGCGAAGCTGGTCAACGTCGTGCGTGACCCACGAGCCGCCGCGGACCACGCGCAGCGTGCCACTGCCGGGGCCGCGCGGATTGCGGTTCTCGCCGTTGCGGTAGGCGTCGGCGCGGTACCAATCGGCCACCCACTGCCAGACGTTGCCGGCCATGTCATACAGCTGCATCTCGTTGGGTGGATAGCAGCCGACTGGGCGCGTCCCGCGGTGCCGCTTCAACGCCGGGTCGGGCAGAAAATTCGCGCGTGAGGCATCGACGTCATCCCCCCAGGGATAACGGGTGGCGTGACGGCCACCGCGCGCCGCGCGCTCCCACTCGGCTTCGGTCGGCAGCCGGACCAGCCGGCCGACCCGTCCGCTCAGCCATCGGCAATAGGCGGTGGCGTCGGAATGGGTGACCAGGGTCACGGGATGGCGCGCGCGTTCGCGCGGGGGCTCGCCGCCGTGCCACACGTACGCCGCCGCCAGTTCCCGGAAGGACGACTCATGGGCGGGCGTCACGAATAGCGGCAAGTCGCGAATCGCCGGCACGCCGTAGCCCGCTTCGCGGGCGAACTCGGCGTACTGCTCGACGGTAATGGGGTGGATCGACGCGTAAAACGCATCCACGTGCACGGGATGCGATGGTCGCTCGTCGTCGGCGCCCTCGTCCGATCCCATGGCGAACTCGCCGGCGGGGACACGAACGAAACGCGGGATTGGGTCATCGCGCATCCGGGGGTCGGAGGCAGTATAAACTGCCGGGCATGCGACTCGAACAATTCGACATGGAACGTATGCAATCCACTTTCGAGAACCTGGTGGAGTTCAACCTCTCGGAAAGCGGCGTGCGTCCGCTGACCCCCAGGGAACTGATCGAGGACGCGGGCGGG
>JBBQSP010000062.1:0-30520 GCA_038213735.1 Vicinamibacterales bacterium
GGCGACGTCCAGATAAAGGGCTACCCCATTCGCCTGCCGCTCGACCTGCTGATCGCGTTTACCGCCTACCCCGAGGACTACACGGCGCGCGGCAAGATCATCACGCCGCTCAAGGACCGCATTGGCGCCGAGATCCGCACCCACTACATGCAGAACCGCGTCGATGCGATCGAGATCACGTCGCAGGAGGCGTGGGTCGAACGCGGCGGCGCCATCGAAGTGCCGCGCTTCGTGCGCGAGGTGGTTGAAGAGGTCGCGTTCCAGGCGCGCGGCGAGCGCAAGGTCGACAAGCGGTCGGGCGTCAGCCAGCGCCTGCCGATCAGCGTGCTCGAGACCACGGTATCGAATGCCGAGCGGCGGGCGCTGGCGACCGGAGAAACGCCGGCGGTGGCGCGCGTCACCGACATTTATGCCGCGCTGCCGTCGATGACCGGCAAGTTCGAACTGGAGTACGAGGGCGAGTTGAAGGGCGCCGACCAGGTGGCGCGCGACCTGGTGCGGTCGGCGGTGTCGCAGGTGTTCGACGGCTACGTCCGCGACCGCGACCTGAAGCCCGTGATCGAATGGTTCGACCTCGGCGGCGCGCTCAGCCTGTCGGACACGACCTCGTCCGCCGACCTGGTCGCCCAGGCGAAGAAGGTGCAGGGCCTGATCGAACTCGTCCAGCTGGTCGGCACGGCCCCGGATGCGCCGGTACCGGTGCTGGCCGCGGGCATCGACTTCGCCCTCGAGGGCCTGTATTCGCAAAAGAAGATCAGCCGCAGCGACGAGCGCGGCTACTTCGGCACCGAACCCGTTCGTCGTCCTCAGCAGCCCCAGGCGCGCACGCCGGTGCTGACGCCGGATGATGATGACGACGACAGCCCGACGGGAAAGAAAAAGAAGAAGTATTACAACTGACGCTGCCGGGAGGGTGTCTCTGGTCGGGAGGGCGCCCCTTGTCGGGAATCTGCTTTCTGTCGGGAGTTGCGTGAAATACAAGTACACGAAGTACGTGCCGAATCTGCTCGACGACCTCGACATGGATGAACTCATGTCGAAGTTGTCGGACCTGCTGATGTCGAGCGGGTTTGGGAACCCGCGCGACACCGGCGACGATAGCGATCGCACCATGCAGGCGCTGCACGACGCCATTCTCGAGGCGCTGTTCAACGGCGGCGTGCTGCCCGAGGACACGCTCGAGAAGATGTTCGGCGACCAAGCCGAGGGCACCCAGGAGCAGATGCGCGAGCAGCTCGAGCAACTGATCCAGGAGATCATCGAGCGCATGAAAGAGTCGGGCTACATCACCACCCCGCCCGACCTGGATCCCGAGAAAGCGCGACGCGCCCAGGGCGGCGGCCCCGGCGAGGGCGAGCCTGGCGAGGTGAAGTTCGAGGTCACCGACAAGGCGCTCGATTTCCTCGGCTACCGCGCGCTGCGCGACCTGCTCGGCTCGTCGGGCCACAGCAGCACGGGCCGGCACGACACGCGCGACCTGTCCACCGGCATCGAGACCAGCGGTGCGCCGAAGCCGTATGAGTTTGGCGACGTCATGAACATCGACGCCACGGCGACGATCCTGAATGCGGTGCAGCGCGCCTCAGAGTCAGGCGTGGGGACGAACCTTGAGGTTCGTCCGGACAGCGGCATCGACATCGACTACTCGGACCTGATGGTCGCGCAGGGCGAATATCAAAGCTCCTGCGCCACGGTGTTGATGCTCGACTGCAGCCACAGCATGATCCTCTACGGCGAGGATCGCTTCACTCCCGCCAAGCGTGTCGCCATGGCGCTGTCGCACTTGATTCGCACGCAGTATCCCGGCGACACCCTGCACGCCGTGCTCTTCCACGACAGCGCCGAGGAGATCCCGCTGCGCGAGCTCGGCCGCGTCCGTGTCGGCCCGTACTACACCAATACCCGCGAGGGCCTGCGCGTGGCCCGGCGCATCCTCGAGCGGCAGCGCAAGGACATGCGGCAGATCATCATGATCACCGACGGCAAGCCATCGGCGCTGACGCAGCCCGACGGCCTCATCTACAAGAACCCGTTCGGCCTCGACCCGTTCGTGATCGGCGAGACGCTGTCGGAGGTCTCGGCATGCGCCAAGGCCGGTATCATGATCAACACCTTCATGCTGGCGCGCGATTACGACCTGGTGGCGTTCGTCCGCCGTGTGGCGCAGATGTGCCGCGGCAAGGCGTACTTCACGACGCCCTACACGCTCGGCGAGTACGTCCTGATGGACTACATGGACAAGAAGACCAAGACGATTCACTGACCATGTTTCCTTCGTCGTTGCCAATCTTTCCGTTGCCGACGGTCGTTCTCTTCCCGAACGTCTTTCTGCCCCTTCACATCTTCGAGCCGCGCTACCGGCAGATGACCGCCGACGCGCTGGCCGGCGATCGGCTGATCGGCATGGTGCTGCTGCGTCCGGGTAACGATGCCGACTACGAGGGCCGGCCGCCGGTGTACGGCACCGGCTGCACGGGACTGATCACGCACGCCGAGAATCTGGACGATGGCCGGTTCAACCTGGTGCTGCGTGGGCTGGAGAAGTTCACGATCCTGGGTGAGGAAGACCCGACGGTTGGGCGGCTGTACCGCAGCGCCTTCATCACCCCCATCGACGAGACCGTCCCCAAGGCCGACCGAGACCCGCTACGCGAAGCCCGCCGCAAGCTCGAAGGGCTGCTGGAGCCGTTGTTCCAGGGAACCATGGAAAGTCGCCTGCCGCAGAACATGCCGGACGATGACCTGATCAACGCGTTGGCGCAGTACCTCGATTTCGATCCGATGGAGAAGCAGGCCCTGCTGGAGCGCCTGGGCCCCCTCGCCCGCTGCCGGTCGATGATCGAGTTGCTGGAGATGAAGGCGCTGCTGAAGAACTCCACGGGCGACGCCGGGCTAGTTCATTACGTGGAGGCAACCCTTTAGGGTTGCCTCCCGCGCAGGCCGCCCGCCATCAGCTTCCGCCCTCTCTCCGGACGGCTATCAACTCGCAGTTCAGGCCCGACTGTCGCTCCTTGCCTTCACTGCGAGTTGTCTGTCAGTAGCCTGCCCGTCGGGGCGCTGTTGATTCCCTCTGTCCAAACAGAAATCGGTCGCCCCGACTCCCGCCGACTTGCGTTCGGGTTCCAACTGACAGCGAACGGCCTGAGCCTGCGGGGCCGGTTAACGACGCCAAATCAGCCGCGCGCCGCCAAGCGTCACACGGCGCGTCGGCTGCATTTGGGTGTTCGGCATCCGCCTCGTAAGTTCATCGACTTTGGCCCAGGAGGGCGACTAGGGCCTCGGCGAGGGTCGCAGACCAGTGCACGAACTCGTGCGCGCCGCCGGTCTCGCGGTAGATCACGTCGTACCCCTTCGCCTGAAGCACATCCCGAAAGTGGCGATTACCAGCCGTGTTGCTTTCATCGTCTGCGCGCACACTCCCTCCGGGATCGTAGAGCCCTACGTCGAGATAGAAGCGGACTGGTGCGCGCTCAGCTCGAACGAACAGCCTGGCCACGAGATTGGGTTCGTACGTGTTGACCGGCCCGCGAAATGCCCCGGATTGTGAGAGGACATTCCCGAAGAGCGCGGGGTACTTCAAAGCGATCAGCGAGGCTTTGGTCCCTCCTGCGCTATAGCCGCCGATCACGACGTCCCTGGGATTCGTGCTGATCGCATACATCGACATCAGCCACGGCAGCAGTTCGGTCGCGACCGCGTCTGTACTCACCTCGTTGAGAGGCGCCAGGCCATTTCGCGTTCCTCGGAAGCCGCCAAGAAAGCAGACAATCGCAGGCCGCATCCGCCCCCGTTCGATCAGGTTGTCGAACATGGTCGGAATGAGGCGGCGTCTGTCATCGAAGTTGGCCACATACCCTTCGCCGTCGAACAACACCACCAATGGGTACGGCCCCCCGTTCGGCGCGTAGTCAGGCGGCGTGTAGATCCAGGCTGGATACGCGCCTGCCAGGAGAGTCGACTCAAAACGCCGCTCTTGAACCAGACCACGCTTCGTCGGCACCTCCCTAGTCCACTCGACCGGGGCTTTCGGTGTCGCGAACACGGACACCGAGCCTCCGTACGCGGACACGGGATTGGCCGGATCGGGTTGACTTGTCAGCGCTCGGTCTTCGGGACGATCGTTCGGTGAGAGCGTGTATGAGAATCGGCTGTCGCGGTAGACACGCAGCGTCTTGTACCAGACATCGGTCCCGGGGAGATTGCTCATGTAGTAGTCCTCAGGGCGAGCCGACCCGAACCAGGAGAAGAGGACGTTGTGCGTCTCGTAAGTCGCCTTCCAAAAGAACGTGGCCAGAAGATCGTCCGGAGGCCGGCCTGCTTCCTGGTCGGTGTCGCCAAGCGGTTCAAAAAGATAGCCGCCAGCCTTCCGAACCTCCTCCCAGAAACGCACGACCTCGCCGGTGCGTCCCGACTGAACGGCGTCGGAGAGCCGGGACACTCGTGCACTTCGATAGGTTACCTGTGGCTGTGGGTGAACGCCGCGCATCCGCGCTGAGGGCGAGACCGGCGGACTCAACTTCAGCGAGTACGACACTGCCTGCGCTCCTGCAAGAGACACCCGCAGTTGGTGCATCCCGGTCGTCGAGGCGACGAATCCGACCCGCCCATTGGAGGAAATGCCGAGAACTCGCGGTTTCGCGCTGCCAATGTCGTGCAGCTCCACGGAGAGCGGCGGCGCAGAAGGTGCGATTGTGCCAGCGGTCAGGTCACCTGTACGGGCCTGGACGCTATATACGTGAGTCTCAGCGGGGCGAATTTCACGCGCTGTCGAGCGTGACAGGCGTTGGCTGTGGCCTTGCGCGGTTTGCACTAACGCGACCGACGTGCAGAGCACTACGTACGACAGCCTCATCGTAGGTCCCCAATCACACAATTCAACGTCGTCACCGAGGATTCGTATGCCTACCTAGCTCGTTACCAAGCTGCGTGAATCCTAACCCGATCCCGGCTTACGCTGACGCTCTTTCGCAAGACCTCTACGACCCGGCAGCCTTGGTCCACCGTGTCGGTCTCGATAACACAACCGAGCACTTGCCAGCTAACACCTGAGTCCGGCGAGGCCGAAGATCCGGCCAGTAAGAATCACGTCGTGTCACCACCCGCTGAGGCATCTCGCCGTCGGGTGGAGCGGCGAGCGCAGCCGGCGCCTCTCGACTCTGCCCGGGGCGACCTGAGCGCAGTCGAATGTCGAAAGCCGATGGCGAGAGGTCGCGCTGCCGCGGGCTACGCGGCGTGTACCGCGATCAGCTCACCCGTGGACGACGGCGGGGGCACTGGCTGCCCACTCTGTTTGAGATCCGCGATATGAAGTTCGATGCCTTCCCGAATGAGGCGCAGAGCTTCGTCACGAGTTTCCGCCGCTGCAACGCAGCCCGGAAGGTCGGGGACATACGCACCAAAAGACGTTGGGCCTTGCTCAAGCACGACTAGGTAACGCATTCGCGATCTCCTACTTCTTCAGGCCGGCCTGCTTCAAGACACTGTTAAGCGTGCCAGGCGGCACGTCCGTCCCAGGCTGCCCAGCGACGGTGACCGTTCCAAGCTTGACTGGGTGATGAAACTGGCGATGGCTCCCGGACACACGCACGAGCAACCATCCATCCGATTCGATCAACGAGATCAGCTCGCGAACCTTCACCCCGAAAGCCTACCATCGTCCCTCGAACACAGACATCCTAACCTACCTGCCGAGGCGTCTCGACGTCGGCTGGAGTGACAGCGCCGCCGGCGGGAGTCGGGGCGACCGATTACTGTTTAGACAGAGGGAATCAACAGCGCCCCGACGGGCGGGTTACTTACAGACAACCCGCTGCGAGCGTGATTCCGGTCAGGCAACCCTGAAGGGTTGCCTCCACCTCCGGCGCGCGCGGCGGGTTGACAGCCGTCGCGGAGGGAGCGCGGAAGCCGATGGCGAGATGCCTCGGCGCCGGTCCGCCTAAGGGCGGACACCACATCGGATCAGGCAACCCCAAGAAGGGGGCGCCTCCACCTTATTTATTGAGGGCGCCGCGGAGTTGGTCGGCCAGCGAGCCGATGCCGCCTGAAGGAGCGGTCACCTGTCGGTCGCGGTATTCCTTCACTTCGTCTACCTTCTTACCATCGCGAATCTCCGCGCCGTCCTGGACCATCGCCACGCCGATGCGCTTCTGCTCGACATCGATCGTCACGATTTCAAACGGCGCCGTCAGGCCGACGGCGACTGCTCGCTTCCAGTCTTCTTGGCGGCCCGTGGGCGCGAAGGTCGAGAAGTGCGCTAACGCCTCGACGCCGGGCTCCAGTTCCACGAACGCACCGAAGTCGGCGATGCGGGTAACGCGGCCGGTCTTGACCTGCCCCACTTCGTAGCTCGATGCGGCCGCGACCCACGGGTCGGCCAGCAGCTGCTTCAGGCCCAACGCGATGCGCTCGCCGTCGTTGTCCACACGCAAGACGCGGACCGTGATCTCTTCACCGACCTTGACCACGGACGATGGGTCGGTGACACGCGACCAGCCCATCTCGGATACATGCAGCAGTCCCTGGACGCCCGCGCCCAGGTTAACGAACGCGCCAAACTCACGCACCGAGGCCACGCGGCCGGTGACGGTGTCGCCGACCGCGAGCGACTGGCGCAGGACGGCGGCGCCGGCCTTCTGCTCGTCCTCGAGCAGCGCCCGTCGCGACACGACCAGGTTCTTGCCGCCATCCTTGAACTCGATGATGCGGAAGGCGTAGGTCTGGCCGATATGCTGGGCCGCGTCGGTGGCCCGGACCGTGTCGATCTGCGAGAACGGGCAGAACCCGCGCTGGCCGGCGACGCGCACTTCGTAGCCGCCCTTCACCTCGCGCTCGACCTTGCCTTCGACCGACAGTCCCGCCTGGTAGGCGTTCTCGAGCTGCAGCAGCGACGCCGCGCCCCGAATGCCCTTGCGCGACAGCGTGATGCCTTTGTTCGTGCCAACGACGATGGCCTGGATGCGGTCGCCTACGGCGAACTCGAGGTCGTTCTCGTGGTCCTTCAGGTCGGCCGTCTCGATCACCGCCTCGCCCTTGCCGCCGACGTTGACCAGCGAGGTGTCGGGCCCAATCGCGACGATCGTCCCCTCGATGGCCTGGCCGCGCGTGAAGCGCCTGGTCTTGACCGACGCCTCGAACATTGCGGCGAAATCTTCTACTTCCGGCTCACTCACGGCGTACTCCTCAAAAAATTGCCCGGAGGCTAACAGGCAATGGTACTGTGCGCCGGGCCATTGGCGACACCGGAATCTGTTTCAGTCACCCAGCCATCGTTCGAGTTCAGCACCAAGCGCCTTGCCGCGGTTGGCGCCCAGCTCTTCGATGCGCGCGACCGCAGCCACGGCACGCCCGCGTTCCTCTGGCGTCAGCTGTGCCGCCAGCGCGCGGAGATCGATGCCGTCCTGAGGGCGATCCGGGGCGAGCGCAAGGACTTTCATCGCCACCAGGTGCCCGGCCCGGGCCACCGGCACGATCAGGCCGGGCGCGATCTCGACCCGCTCGGCATCCCGGCAAATCTCGGGCTCGATGCCGGCGGAGGCGAACAACAGGTCAACGACGATGCCTTCCTGGCGCTGTCCGGGAGGCACGACCCTGACGGCGGCCAGCCGGCCGAGCGCCTGCTGCTCGAGGGACACCTTCAGCGTGAAACCCGCAGCCTGGAGATCGCCAACCAGTGCTTCGGCGGCGGCATCGTCGGCCACGGCGACCACCAGGTCGATGTCCCTCGTAAATCGGGGTTCGACGCGGACCGACACGGCGAGGCCCCCGACCAGCGCCCAAGGCTGGTGCCGTTGATCGAGAATCCGGGCGGTCTGACGCAACGCCGACAGCAACCGCGTCGCGTCGGCCGGCTCGCTCACGCGCGCTCAGGCCGGTCGGCCTGCGGTCCGTCGCCCGTCTCGGCCCCGGGGCGTTCCTGCAGCCATGAATTGAGCAGCGCCTCCACCTCCTGAGGCGTGGCCTCGGGACGGTCGCGGCGAATCGCCTGGCGACGCAGCGTCACACCGGTAACCCACAGGTCCACCGCGGTGTGAAACCGCTCAATCAGGCGAAGGGAATCAGACACGGCGATAGTTTACTCCCTCACGATGAGTAAGCCCCTCGAGTCAGTGCGTCATGCCGTAGAGGACGACGTCGAGGCCGACGGCGTAGCCTTGCGGGGAAAAACTGAAGAAGAACTGCGGGTCGGCGGCTTCACGCTCCCAGGCATCCGAGATGTCGGTGTTGTGGGTCATCACCACCATCAGGCGGCCATGCTCATCCGCAATGCCGCGGAAATTCGGCTGGGCACTCATCTCGTAGCGTTCGGAGGTCTCGCCGCCGCTCTCGCGCCAGAAGTTGATCGACGGAATCTGCGGCAAGGCCGTGAACTCGAACAGCGTGCGGCGAATCGGGTGGTCGAGACCGATATCGCGAATCGGGAACTGCGCCGGTGACAGCACCTTGCTGATCTGGTTCACCCAGCTGTCCCAGGCATAGGGCCCCCAGAAGTCGTCTACCCACAAGAACCCGCCTTTGAGCAGGTAGTTGCGTAGCACCTCGGCCTCGTCTTCCGAGAACAACGCAGTGCCGACGTCGGTCGCACTCAGGAACGGGCACTGGAACAGCAGCGGGTCGTCGATGCGCACGGTGAGGTGATTAGGCGTGCCGTCGGGGCGCCGGCTGATCGTGGTCTTGGTCAGCTCGCCGAGCCGGTTGCTGAAGTTGATGTCGGCGTCCCAATAGTCGGTAGACCAGCCCGACCCGCCGCGCTCGGAACGGTCGCTGTTGTACATCAGGCGGCAGAAGTTGAAGCCGCCGTCGAAGCTGGTGACGGTCGGATACCGTGGCGGAAACCGGCCGCGCCCGCCCCAGCCGCGCCCCCAGCGCTCTTGCGCCGAGGCGACCGACGTCGCCAGCACCAGGGCAACGACAAAGGCGCGGGCAACGCGGGTCATGGGCGTCGGCGGGGGCTAGTGGGTCATGGCGTAGAGCATGGTGTTCAGCCCTACCGCGTAACCGTTCGGCGAGAAGTGAAAGAAGAAGTTCGGATCGTCACCTTCTCGCTCCCACGAGTCGGCAATGTCGGTGTTGTGGGTCATCAACACCATGATGCGGCCCTGCTTGTCGGTGATGGCGGCCATATGGGCCTTCTCGCTCTCGATGCCCATTTCGGACGTCTCGCCGCCGCTGCCGCGCCAGAAGTTGATCGAGGGCACCTGCGGGATCTCGGCTACTGGAAACAACGTGCGAAAAATCGCGTGACCGGGTTCGAGGTCCTTGATGGGGAATTCACCGGGCGGCAGCACCTTGCCAATCTCGCTGGCGAACGAGTCCCACGCGTAGCTGCCCCAGAAATCATCCACCCAGAGGAAGCCGCCCTTGTCGAGATACTCGCGCAAGCGATCGGCGTCGGCCGCCGAGAACCCCGCGCTGCCGGGATCGGACGCAATTACCACCGGGCACTGAAACAGCGCGTCGTCGGTCGGCCGCACGACGAGGTTGACGGGATTGCGCTCGCCATCGAAGGCCACCGTGGTCTTGGTCAGTTCCGAGAGACGGATGGAGAGGTTGATCTCGGCGAAGGGATAGTCGGTGCCCCACCCCATGCCGAGGTTCTGCTGGCGCACCTGCGTGTACATCAGCCGGCAAATGTGGAACTTGCCGTCGAAGTCGGCCTCGGACGCGAACCGCGGTGGCGCACCCGACTCGCTGCCGAAGCGGCCCCGGCCCCCGCGAAACCCGCGCTGCGCCTCTGCCAGCGATGTTGCCAGCAGAATCGCAACCACGAGGCCCGCCGCGAGGCGAAGGCTCATTGACGCTGCTTTTGCCTCGACAGCGACCGGTAGTATTCCTCGACCAGCGCCTTGAACTCGGCCGGCACCTCGTCTGAGCCGTTGACGAGCGCGCGGTCGGTTTCGTCACCCACCTGGCGGCGCAGGCCGTACTCGAAACGCTTCATGCCTTCGGCCACGAACGTCTGCAGGCGCTCGAGTTCGGCGACATCCTGGTAGACGCGCTCGGAGTCGAGCTCGCGCAGCCGCTTCATGATCTCGTCGAGCTCCTTCGCGTCGATGTTCTGCTCGCGCAGCATGTTGCGCAGCGCCTGGCCCTCTTGCGCCCAGCGCCGGGCCTCGCCGCGGAACTGGCGAATGTCGTCGGGCGAGAAGCGTCCCGGGCTGCGGTCGCTGCCGTTCCAGCCGCCATCACCAAAGCCACCGGTGGTCGCGCGACCGCTCATGTCGTCGCGGCCGCCACCGCCGGTGCGATCGCCGCCCTGCTGGCCGCCACCCTGGCCCTGGCCTTCCTTGCCGGACTGGCCCTGTCCCTGTTGGCCTTCCTTACCGGACTGACCTTGCTGTCCCTGCTGGCCCGGTTTGCCCTGCTGGCCGGCCTGACCTTGCTCGCCCGACTGGCCCTGTTGGCCTTCTTTGCCCTGCTGTCCCTGCTGGCCGTTGGCAGCCTGCTGGCGCGAGCGTTCCGCCATCCGCTGGCCCATCGAATCCATGCCGCGCGCGAGTTCGCGCGCCTTGTCGAGCGCTTCGGTGCTGCGATCGCGGCCCTGCTGGCCCACCGTGCTGGCGGCATCATCGAGCTTCTTGCGCAACGCCTCGATGTTGGCGCCGATCTCTTCCTCGAAATTGCGCGCGTACTGTTCCGGCGCGCCCGCGCCCAGCAGGCTCTTCGAGTAACGGATCTTTTCCTTCACCTTGTTGTCGCGAATGCCGCTGGCAGCTTCCGACAACTTGCGCGCGGTGTCTTTCGCGTCCCGGGTCTGCTCGCCGACCATGCGATCGAGCTGCTTCTCGAGATTCGCGACCTTGTTCTCAAGCGCGTCCTTGCGCTGGCCCAGCAACTGCGCCTGCTGCAGGCGGTCGGGACCGGCCTGCGGCAAGCCGCGTGCGTCGCCGGCAATGTCCCTCTGCTCTTCGGCAATCTCTTCGGCCTGCCGTTGCGCCTCGCGCACGTCGCGTTCGCCGCGCGCCTGCTGGTTGCTGGTGAGCTGCCGCTGCGCTTCTCGCAGCCGGTCGGCCGCGGCCGAGGCCTGGCCGGCGGCCGACGGATCGCCGGAGGCGGCGGCCCGCTTCATGGATTCGGCGGCGCTGCGCAACTGGCGCGCCGTGTCGGCCAGGTCCTGCCGCTGCTGATCGCGCGACAGGCGTTCGAGCTGCCGCGCCGCTTCCTCGGCCTGCTCCGCAAGCGCGCGCTGCAAGTCGCCACCACCACCGCCGACAGACTGTCCCGCCGCCTGGCGCCGCTGGCGCTCGATTTCCTGCTCCTGCCGGCGCGCCAGTTCCTTCAGCTTCTCGGCCAGCTCGTCGATCTGCTGATCCTGCTGCGTGGACGAGGCTTGCTGGTTGGTCTCGTACTGGTTCGCCATCTTGTCCATTTCCATCTTGAACAAGTCGGCCAGGTCTTCCGCAATCGAACCCGCGCCGCCCCCGCCGCCACCACCGCCAGCCTGGCGCCCGGTCTGCACCTGCAGCTCGAATTCCTCTTCCGCCTGCTGCAGGAACTGGAGGGCCGCGTTCTCCGGCGGCAGCGCCCCGTCGGGCTTCTGGGCCTGCAGCTGCTTCTCGGCCAGCGTCATCTGCTCGGCGGCCTTGGGCAGCAACTCGGCGATCTTCTTGAACGACGGATCGGAGACCACCAGACGGCTGTTCATGCGCTGGACCAAGCCCGTGACCTGGTCGCGCAGCTTGCTCTGCGCCAGCGTCAACACGACCATGTCGGCGCGGAACTTGTCGGCCTTCAGCGTCTTGCGATCGCGCTGGAGATTGAAGGTGCCGGAAATGATCTGGCGCTGCTGTTGCGACAGCGCGCCCACTTCCTGGCCGCCTCCCCCGCCACCGCCGCCGCCACCGCCCGCCATCGAGGTGGCCGGCTTGAAGTTCTTGTCGAACGGCCGGATGCGCAGGAAGAAGATGTCGCTCGTCGCCTGCTTGGCGCCGGCCACCGCATCGTTGTCGGTCGCCTTGGCGTAGTACGACACCGAATCCCCGGCCTTCACGCCGAGTTCTTCCATGTAGAAGGTGTGGCCGGCCGTGACTTCCTGCACCGGCTTCACGCCGTCGAACAGGCGGATGGTCTTCTCGGGGCGGCCGTTCACCGAATACACCAACTGCAGGTTCTTCACCGCGTAGTCATCGTCTGCCTGCGCCTCGACGAAGAACTCCTGCACCGGCGTCGCGTCGGTATCGCGGCCCGGCTTCGACAGCTTCACGGTCGGCATCAGGTCCGACAGCAGGTCCACCGTGTACTGCGGCGACGCGGGCAGCCGGTCGCCGCCGGCCGCGTCGAGCTCGACGTGATAGAAGCCGTCGTGCTGCGCCTTGAACTGCCCGGTCAGCGTGCCATCGGCGTTGGCCGTCAACGGCACGCTCTCGTGGTCGCCGAGCACCACCCGGCCGCCCGTCGATGCCATGGTCGGCGTGATCGTGAGGCGCACATCGGTGCCCTTCAACACGGCGACGTCGCCGCCGTCTTCAATCGTCCGCGGTTCGAGGCCGGTGTAGGCAGGATAGGTGTACTCGAGGTCGAGTTTCTTCACGTACGGCAATTCGACCACGTTGAGCTTGAACACCGCCGACCGCACGCCGGCGGCTTCGACGACGTACTCGAGAGGTTCGGCCAGGTCGAACAGCATGCCTTCGTAGGCGCCGCTCTCGCTCTTGACCATGGGCACACGATCGAACGCCGACTGCGATGCCTTGCGAATCAGGATGGTGGCATCAGCGGCATCGAAACCCGAGATGGTCGCGTTGATCATCTGGTCGGCGCCCTTCGGGACCTTGGCATCGCCGGGCGTGACCTCGATGCGATAGGGCGCCGCGGCCTCGACATCTCGCGAGATGTCGAAGATCGCCGTCAGGGTGTGCCGCAGGTAGCCGGGGCCAAACGTGAACAGCGCCACGGCCGCGAGCGCGACGCCGCCCGCGACCCAGGCATAGCGCTTCAGCGAGTCGCGCTCGATGCGCTGACCTTCGTGAATCTCGTGCGCGCGCTCAATGGCGTTCTCGATCAGGCGGTTGATCAGGACCGGCGACCAGTCGCCCGGCCGTTCCGACGCCTCCATGGCGCTCAGGATGGTCGAATCGAGGGTCGGCTCGTTCTCCTCGAGATAGAGCACGACCTGTTCGTCGGTGACCTTGCGCGACAGCGGCCGCGCGAAGAACCACGCGGCGGCGGCGACCAGCGAGAGGCCGGCGGCAATGCGGAACCAGAAGATGGCGGACGGGGTGAACTTGAGTGCCTCGAGGGCGTAGGCAATCGCGACGAGAACCGCGACGCCGGCGATCAGGAAACCGACCGCGCCACGAAGCGCCAGCTTGATGCGCCAACGCCGGCGTACCTGCCGGACTACTTCGAGCAGTTGCGCACGCGGATTGAGCTCACCCATCTACGGCATCTCCGATGCAGGGCCGCCCTTTATGGGCGGCCGTCTTCCCGACATCTCACCGCGTGGCGCGCGATAGTCGCTGTGCCAGCACGGTTTCCGCGATTAGCAGCAGGATACCCGCGAACAGCAGATACCACCAGACCCGTTGCGCCAGTTCCTGCGCCTCATCCGGTAAGACGTCCTGGGCGCCGGCTGGGCCGGACGCCCCGTTGCCGGTCACGCCCGACACCAGCTCCTTCGGGTCCATCCGGTCGAGATTCGATTCGGCCAGGTTGACGTTGGCGGCGGCGACAATCACCGGTCCCGATTCTCGTCCCGCCGGGCGGACCTGGTAGAAACCCTGTTCTACCAGTTCCAGCGCCGCCGCGGAGGTCGGCGACTCGGAATTCACACTTAAATCACGACGCTCGCCCGACGGGGCCAACACCGTGCGGCCGGCCTCGCTGTTGGCGGCGGCCGTTGAGGTGGCGCCCGCGGCAATCTCGGCCGCCGTGATGTCGAGCACTTCGCCGACCGTCAGGAACGCCGGCTGCTCGCGGAAGCCCGACAGGTGCCGGCCCAACTGGTGCACGAACGGCAGGAACACCGGCTTCAGCGCCAGGTCGTTCCAGCTGAGATCGATGGTCGAGGCGAACATGACGACGCGACCGCGGCCAATGGCCTTCTCGATCAGCGCCGGCTCACCGGTATCGAAGCGCGCCAGGACGGTCGCGTCCTTGGCCGCCTTCAAGCCGCGGTACGAGTAGAACCGCGCGGTCGAGAAGTCGCCGCTGCGCGGGGCGCGGAACGGTTCGAAGACCGCGTGCCCGAAGTCCATGCCGCTCAACTTGGCCGCCGCTCCGCGGGTGCGATCCACCGGCGCGCCAATCACCGCCGGCAGCCACGCCTCGCGGGCCGACGGCCACGACGCGCGCGGGCCGAGCGCCATCAACAGTCCGCCGCCGCCTTCGACGAACGTGACCAGCCGGGCCGCGGTCGCTTCGGGCACCGCCAGGTCGTTCAGGATCAGCAGCCGCGCGCGAGTCGCCGCATCGCCGGCCAGGGCCTCGACCGACTGCAAGGAGGTCTCGAAGCGCGGCGCCTCGCCAATCTCGAGCGCGCGCGACAAATACAGGTTGGCGTCGCCGCGGCTCCCCTGCGTAACGACCGTGACCGGCACCGGCGCGCTCGGCGTGATCACGAAGTTGAAGACGTTATCGCGCGCCAGCGCGTCGACCGCCGACGAAGCCGGCGCGATGCCCGTCTGCACCGCGACGCCCGTGGCGCCGTCGCTGCCGAGGCGCACGGTGGCGCGGGTCGTGGTGGCGGCAATCGACACCGGCGCGAAGGTGACGGTCGCCGAGGCGCTGCCGGCCACATCCACCGTCAGTGTCTGCACGATGCGGCCGTCCATCTCGAGTTGCACCGGTACGGCGGCCGCCGGCGCCGCCGTGCGGTTCAGCACGCCAGCGGTGACGGTCACCCGTTCCGGCTGGCCCGCGTCGCGCGTGCGCAGCAACGTAGCGGGCGTCAGCGCCAGGCTCGGGCCGGTCGCGCCTTCCACCATCACCGGCGTGATCACCGTGCCGCCCGGCAGGCGCAACGTGTCGTCGGGCTGCCAGCCACTGCGCTGGAAGTCAGACACCACGATCACTTCCTTGCGCGCCAACAACGACTCGGCCAGCGCGCTGCCGGCCAGCTTCAGCGCCGGTCCGTACTTGGTCGCGCCGGGCCCGGGCGACGCGGCGTTGATTTCGGCCACCGCGCGCGATCGATCGGGCGTCGAGCGCAGCGCCACTTCGGCGTGGTCGGCGAACAGCACCAACGACACGCGATCGGCCGGCGTGGCCGAGGCAATGGCGTCGGCCGCGAGCCGCTGCGCCCGCGACCACGAATCGCCGTAGCCCATGCTGTACGAGCGATCGAGCAGCACGACGATTTCGCGGGCGCCGCCGGCCGCGGCCGCAATCTCCGACCCGCGCAGGAACGGCCGCGCGAACGCCGCGACGATCAGCGCCAGCGCCGCCAGCCGCATCGCCAGCAACAGCCAGTCGCGAATGCGGCGCTTCTGCACCGACTCGTAGGGAATTTTCTTGAGAAACATCAGCGACGGGAACGCGACCACCGACTTGCGCTCGCGCTGGGTCAGGTGCACGAGCACCGGGATGGCGAGGGCCGCGAGACCGATCAGGAAGAGGGGCGTCAGGAACGACACGGTTACCTCGTGCGGGCCATGCGTTCGCGCATCGACAGGAAGCGGAACAGCGCGTAGTCGAGCGGCTGGCTGGTATTGAGCAGCATGTAATCGATCCGCTGCTGCGACGCGCGGGCAGTCAGCGCCTCGATGTGCGCCGCCACCAGCGACCGGTATTGGTCGGCGAGCGCCGCCGGCACGATGGGAATCTGGTCGCCGCTCTCGAGGTCCTCGAAACTGGACGGCTCCACGAACGAGAAGTCGACTTCCTGCGGATCGAGCACGTGAAACAGCACGACATCGTTGCCGCGGAACCGGAGCAGGCCGACCGCATCGAAAATCTCTTCGGGCTCGGCGTAGAAGTCGGAGATGACGACGATGATTCCGCGCCGGCCGAAGTGTTCCGCCAGCCGCTTGATCGGCGCCACCAGGTGACCGGGCTTCTCGGCTTTCGCCCGGTCGAGCGTGTGCAGCACCACATCCATGTGCTTGGCCGACGGCGGCACGTGATCGACGATGCCCTCGTCGAACGTCACCAGGCCGACCCGGTCGCGCTGCTGGTTGGCAAGATACGTCAGGCACGCCGCCAGCGTCTTGGCGTACTCCAGCTTCGAGAGCTTTTCGCCGAAGCTCATCGACTTCGAGACGTCGAGCAGCACCGAGAAGTTGGAATTGGAATCGGCCTCGAATTCCTTGATGTAGTACTTGTCGGTGCGCGCGTAGACCCGCCAGTCCACGCGCCGGATGTCGTCGCCCGCGACGTAGCCGCGGTGCTCGGCGAAATCGACCGACGCGCCGAAGAACGGCGAGCGGTGGGTGCCGTTGATCAGGCCATCGACCACCGTCTTCGCGACCATCTCCAGGTTGCCGATGCGCGCCAGGACCACCGGGTCCACGAAGCGCGCGCCGGGAATGGGCTGGTGAACGGACATCTACATTCCAGACTTCGGCGACGGCACGGCTTCGATCAGGCGGTCGATCAGCATGTCGCTCGTGACCCCTTCCGACTGCGCGTGGAAGTTGGTCAGCACGCGGTGACGCAGCACCGAGTGCGCGATCGCGCGAATGTCGTCGAAGCTCACGTGGTAGCGGCCGCTGGTCAGGGCGCGGGCCTTGCCGCCAAGCACCAGGAACTGCGCCGCGCGGACGCTGGCGCCAAACGCCACCCACTTCTTGACGTTGTCGGGGCAGTTCGGCGACTTCGGCCGGCTGGCGCGAACCAGCGCCAGGGCATAGCGCATCACCGGATCGGCCACCGGCACGCGGCGCACCAGCCGCTGGAACGCGACCAGGTCGGGCCCGCTCACCGGCCGCTCGAACGTCGGCTCGAGGATCGCCGTGGTCGTCTTCACGACCAGGAACTCTTCCTCTTCCGGCGGGTGCTCCATGACGATGTGAAACATGAAGCGATCGAGCTGGGCTTCGGGCAGCGGATACGTACCTTCCAGTTCGATCGGGTTCTGGGTCGCGAACACGTAGAACGGCTCTTCGAGCTTGTAGGTGCGGCCCTGGATGGTGACCCGGTGCTCCTGCATGGCTTCGAGCAGTGCGGACTGCGTCTTGGGCGGCGTGCGGTTGATTTCGTCGGCCAGCACGATGTTGGCGAAGATCGGCCCGGGCGAGAACACCATCTGGCGGCGGCCGGTGGCGGCGTCTTCCTGGATGATGTCGGTGCCGGTGATGTCGGACGGCATCAGGTCGGGCGTGAACTGGATGCGCGAGAACTTCAGCTCCAGCACGCGCGCCATGGTGTGGATCAACAGCGTCTTGGCCAGCCCGGGCACGCCGATCAGCAGGCTGTTGCCGCCGACGAACAAGGTCAGCAGCACCTGGTTGACGACCTCGTCCTGGCCGACGATCAGCTTCTTTAACTCGCGGATGATCTTGTCGCGGCCGTCCTTCATGCGGTCGGCAAGGGCGAGATCATCCGGCGAATTCATGTCAACGGTGTCCACGGAGGCTCCTCTCACGTCACTTCGTGCCTAACTACCAACTACCAACTCTTCAACTGGCTAATGCGTCAGCGCGTACATGACGTAGTTCACGCCAAACTTGTACGCCTCGTTCGATAAATCCACCGGCACGTAGCCGGTGTCGGAGTACTCCCACAGCTCGCCCAGGTCGTGGTTGTAGTTGGCCACGGCCAGCAACCGGCGCGCCGGATCATTGTCCTCGAAGATCCCGGTCCACTCGGTCATGCCGTAATAGCCCTCGACCTCGAGCGAGTCGATCTCGAAGAACGAATGAAAGATCGGATGCGACGCATCGAGCGGCACCCAGCGCGCGTCGGGCAGCACGCGCCGCATCTGGTGCACCAGGTTGTCGCGGTGGTCCTCGCGGAAGTCGTCGAAGATCACGAAGCCGCCCTTTTGCAGGTACGCCCGAAAGCCCTCGGCCTCGGCGTCGTTCATGGTCCAGAACCCCGGCTCCGACATGTAGGCGACCGGAAACATCGCCAGGTCGGGATCGTCGAGCATCCGCACGTTGCCCTGGTCCATGAACGTCCGGGCGAACGTGATCTCGGCCATGATCTTCGTAAAGTTGAAATCCGCGCGCGGGAAATCGTGCGCCCACGGGGGCTCGCGGCGCATGCTCCGGAGATCGGGAGGGCCGTAGCGCAGGCGCGTGAACACGAAGCGGCCGTCGTACTCGGCCTGCCCCAGCTCGATCACCGGCGGCGGCCGGCGGCTGCGAAAGCCCGGAAACTCCTGTGCCAGCAACACGCCACTGGCGGTCGCCACGAGGGCGGTCACGACGACCAGGCTACGCGAGGCCGACAACACGCCGATACCCCCATTCCGCGCACAGCAGGCCGACAAGCAGCATCAGCACGATCGGCATGTGCCAGAGATCGTGCTCTTCGACGCTGGTGACGCCGCGGCCGGTGTAGCGCAGGTCATCGGCGAGCGTCGCGGTGTTGGCCGCGTCGTAGTAGCGCCCGCCGGTGTCTTCAGCAATCCGCTTCAGGGTCGCCGCCTTCATGGTGGCGTCGAAGAACTCGGCCTCGCCCGGCGCCGCGCGGAAGTGCGTGACGTTGCTGCCGATCATCTTGCCGCCGCGCATGGCGTCGAGCTTGGCCTCGTACCAGCCCGGCGCCCTGGTCGGCACGGCGACCGAGTAGCGCCCCGCATGCTCCCCGTCCCACGTCATGGGCAGGTCCGACACCTGGCCGTCGGGACCGGTGATGGTCGCCATGACGACGGCGTCGTTCAGTTCGACGAAGGAGGGATCGACCACGTTGGCCACGAGCGTCGCGGCCTCGCCCGGCTCCACCCGTTCCGTCGTCAAGCTCGGCTCCACCTGGTCCGGCACATCGTCCACCACCCAGCGCAGCAACTGGCGCCAATAGTTCTCGTGCGTCATGTCCTCGACGGGAATACTGGCGTGCATCTGCCAGATCCAGGAGTCCTGCGGCAGGAACGAAAAGGCCTTGCCGCGGCCGTAGCGCTGGAACGCCAGCATCGGCCGTTCCGCACGGGACTCGTCGGTGCCGCTCAGCAACACGGTGGCCCCGGGCTTGACGGCGTCGATGCGATTGACCGTGGTAATGCCGGGCAGCGTGCTCCAGCGCTCTGCCGAGGCCGCTTCGGTGGCCGCGAGCTGGGTGACGGCGGTCGCGCTGCCCGCTCGGGTCGGCCTCACGGTCAGCCGCGACACGGTGTCTTTGGCCTGGGTCCGCGTGCGATCGAGCACCACCGGCAGCACATCGGCGACCGCGGTGCCGGCGTAGCCGCCCTCGGCGAAGGCGCGCGGACCACCGAGCGTCAGCAATCCGCCGCCGCGACGATCGACAAACTCCGCGATCATGCGCAGCTGGTCGCCGGTGAAGGCGCCGGCCTCGATGCTGCCGAGGACCAGGCCGCGGTACGCGAACAGTTCCTCGCGCGCCTTCGGGAAGCCCGCCGCCAGTTCGTCGGGCGTATCGACGCCAAGACGCATGTACTTGTTGTCGGCGGTCCGCTGCAGCGCGGTCACGATCAGGTTGGTGTCGTCGGCGACGGCGCGGCGGATGAACTTCATCTCGAAGCGCGGCTCGCCTTCGAAGTAGAGGATCTTCTCCTTGCGATCGCGGACGTCGATCAGCGCTTCGCGCGCGTTGTTCTCGGTGACCAGCTCGCCTTGCTGCGGCGACACCCGGAAGCGCAGCACGCGCGGGCCAGCTTCGGTGACCGTGAATCGCACCGGGATGGATGCCGGCATGCCGGCGTCGGGCAGCGTGACCTGCTGCGTGCTGACCAACGTGCCTTCGTCCTCGACGTCGAGCGTGACCGGCTGGCCGTCGAACCCCGACTGTGACAACACCACGTCCACCATCAAGGTGGTGCCCTTCAAGGCGGTCTTCGGCGTGGAGATGCGGCCGACCTGGATGTCCTTCGACAACTGCTCCTGGCCGACGCCGACGGTGAACACCGGCAGTCCCTCGGCCTTGAGGCCGAGCAGCGCGTCACCGAGCGCCGCGTCGGCGGTGTCGGCGCCGTCGCTCACCATCACCAGCCCGGCCACCGGCAGGCCGGCCAGTTCCTGACGCACGCCCGACAGCGCGGCGCCAAGGCGGGTTTGCGAACCGCCAAACGTGAGCGCGCCCGGCTCGGTGGTGCGCGCCGGCGCCGCCGAGAAGCGGAAGGTCCGCACGGTGAAGCGCTCCGACAACGCGGCCAGCAGCGCGGCGTTAGGGCCGGTCAGCTGCTCGGTAATAAACGACGAGCGCGGCTGGCCGTTGTGGTCGGCAATCTGCATGCTGCGCGAGTCGTCCAGCAGCACGCCCAGGAAGTTCTGCTGGGCCACCGCCGCCTTGACGACCAGCAGCGGGCGGAACAAGCACACCAGGAGGATGGCAAGCAGCGCAATGCGAATGGTCGCCAGGATGGCGCGGTCGCGCGCGCGGCCGCGGCCCGAGCGGTATGCCATCAGCGTCAGGCCGACAGCCACCGCCACCGCGACGGCGGCCACGTACGATCCCGTGGAGGCGGCGAAGCGAAATTCCCCCTGGCTGAACACCACCGGGGAGAGTTCGAAAAAGAATCTAAAGAGGGCGTCGAACACGAATAGCTCGGATTCTACTTCGGTTATGCAGGCGCCACGCCACAGCTAACTATCAGACGGCCCCGCGGCCGCGATGGCCGTGCCACCGACTGACGACAAGAAACAGATTAGTCCCGGATTAGACGCAGGTCAGGTGCCCATCGGTGCCATCTGTGGCCCCCTTCGACTCGGCGAGCACTCGCGCCCTCGCCTCGCTCAGGGCAGGCCGGTGATAGACTCGGACATGCTCGCTACTACTATCCCCGTCACTAAAACATCGGCGTCCCGGCTGACGCCGGAAATCCGCGACAAATCTGCGTTCGGCGCTGTGTTCAGCGATCACATGCTGGTGGCCGACTACGCCAATGGCAAGTGGGGCGACCCGAAGATTGTTCCCTACGGCGCCCAGATGATGGCGGCCGCGCCGGCCGTGGCCCACTACGGCCAAGGCATCTTCGAGGGGTTCAAGGCGTTTCCGCGGCCGAGCGGCGGCGCGGTGCTGTTTCGCCCCGACGCCAACCACGCCCGCATGAACCGGACCTGCCAGCGCATGGCCATGCCCGAGATTCCCGCCTCGATCTTCATCGATGGCACGGCGGCGCTGGTGCAGCTCGACCGCAACTGGATTCCCGAAAGCGACGGCGCGGCCCTCTACATTCGTCCCGTCATGTTTGCCACCGGCGAGCCGCTCGGCGTGCGACCCTCCGACACCTTCCGCTTCATCATCGAGACCTGCCCGAGCGGTCCCTATTTCTCGGGGGCCGTTGACCTGATCGCCGAGGACGTTTACGTGCGCGCCTTCCCCGGCGGCACCGGCGCCGCCAAGTGCGGCGGCAACTACGCCGGCAGCATGCTGGCGGCCCTCGAAGCGCAGAAGAAGGGCTTTCACAACGTGCTGTGGCTCGACGGCATCGAGCGCAAGTGGGTCGAAGAGGCCGGCCTCATGAACGTCGTGTTCGTGATCAACGGCACCGTCGTCACGCCCCCGCTCGGCGGCACCATTCTCCCCGGCATCACGCGCGACAGCGTGCTCACCTTGCTGCGCGACATGAAGGTGCCGATCGAAGAGCGCCGCATTTCGATCGATGAAGTGTTCGAGGCGCACGCCAAGGGCGCGCTCGACGGCGCGGCGGGCGTGGGCACCGCGGCGGTGATTGCGCCGCTCGGCCGCCTGCGTCACAAGGATCGCGAGATCACGGTCAAGGCGATGACACCTGACTCGGTGCTCGCGAAAGTGGGCGCCGAACTCGAAGGCATTCGCTCGGGCCGCATCGCCGACCGTCACGGCTGGTTGATGACGATTTAGAGTCCTAGGATCTTGGGGTCCTGGGGCCCTGAGGACCTGGGGTCTTGAAAGGCTACTGATGCCGTATTTCGCGCTGACCTACGAAGTCGTGGACGACTTCATCAACAAGCGGACGCCGTTTCGCCCCGCGCACATCAGCGCGGTGCGCGAGGCGCACGGGCGCGGCGAGCTGATCATGGCCGGCGCGCTCGGCGAGCCGGCCGGCGCGCTGCTGGTGTTCCGCGGAGCCGACAAGTCGGTCGCCGAGAACTTCGCGAAGGCCGATCCCTACGTCAACGAAGGGCTCGTCACACAGTGGCAGGTCCGGCCGTGGACGGTGGTAGTCGGGCAGGATCCGTCCGAGACACCGCCCGGCCTGCCGAAGTAGTCGCTCGCCGAGCCGTTATGCAGGACCGGTGAGCTGGCGCAGCTTCTTGAGTGCCTCAGCCACCTCTCTGCCCTTCAATTCAATCAGGTCCAGCAGTTCGCTCGGCGTGCGTCGGTCGACCTCAACGACTCGATGCGGATTCACTGCCTTTAGATCGTAAACGGCGTTCTCGATGTCGTCAGCCTTACTGGTGGCTTCCCGCGCCGCCTTCAGCAGCCCTTTGACTTCGTCATCCGTTTTGTCGATGGCCTCCTGATCGCGAGGCTTCGCCTTCTTCAGTTCGGCGAGTCGGTCCTTTAGCCGATCGGCCTGCTGCGACCTGGCGTGAGCGATATCCTTAAACGGCTGGGCGTCGGCCGCGGCCTTGGCGCGACGCGTAGCCAGGTCGATTGTCCACGAACGTTCTGAGTCCTCGCGCGTCGCGAGCTTCGCCGCGAAGTCTTCGAAGTGCTTCAGCGTGAGCGGCGTCTTTTTCCCGACCTTCACATCCGAAAGGTCGTAGTACCAGATCTTCCCGGTTGGCCTCCCCTTGGTGAAGAACAGCAAGTTGGTCTTCACGCCGGCGCCGGCCGCGCTAAACACTCCACCCGGCAACGAGAGAATGCACCACAGGTCGCACTCGTCAGTGAGCTTGCGCTTGGTTTTCACGAATGCGTCTTCGTTGGTGCGGAACAGCACCCCCTCGTCGATCACCATGCCGCAACGACCGTCGTTCTTGAGGGCGCGGATCACATGCTGCAGGAACAGGACCTGGGTGGCGCTGGTCCGGTAGTCGAAGTTGGTCTGGGCGGATGCGCTTTCCTTGCCGCCAAAGGGCGGGTTGGTGAGGATGACCTTGAACTGTGTTGGCGCACCAGCAAACAGCCCTCCGTAGACCACCGAGGAGTGAGCGCGTTGCCGTGCCAGATATTTGGTCGATCGATGCCATGGAGAATCAGATTGGCGAGTCCGATCGGGTAGATCAGGTTCTCCTTCTCGCGACCCCAGAACGTCTCCTGGCGGAGGTGAGCAATGGCCGCAGCCGGCACTTTGGACCCGGCCTTCGGCTGCATGTACTCAGCGGCCTGGGCCAGAAAGCCGCCCGTCCCGCAGCATGGGTCGTAGACGGTGTCACCAAGCTTGGGGTCGATGGCTCGCACCATCGCCCGAATCACTTCGCGCGGCGTGAAGAACTGACCGGCGTCTGAGCCCTTCTCGCCCATCTTGAGCAAGAGGCCTTCGTATATCTGGCTCAGGGCGAAGACGTGGGTGTTGTCGATGCCCTCGTTGGTGATCTCGTGAACCTTGTCGAGGACATCGAGCAAGTTCTTCTCGGTGTCGATCCGCGTCTTCTCGACGCCGGACATGATCTCGGAGATGACCTTCTGCCGAGGCGTGGCGTTCGCCTTGTCGCGCAGCTTCTTGAGGTAGGGGATCAACTCGCCATTGACGAAGTGGATGAACGCCTTGTTGCCCGCGTCGTCCAGTTCCTTGCGCTTGTTTGGCTTGGCGCCCGCCTGGCTCGGTGCCGCCCAGTCCTTCCAGCGATAGGGCCTCTTGAGCGACGACGCGTACGACGCGCCGACGGCATCGTCTCACGAAGAATTGCTTTGGGCTCCCCCGCTGCAGCAAGAGCCTTCAAACCACCGGCGGCGATTACCTCGGGCACTTGCCAGATATGCGGATTCTCAAGTCCTTCCGTCCCACCAACTGCGAACTGGTCGGCTATCGCTTGAATCGTGCCACTTGCCTGGGGCGGTAACTTGCCCAGCCAGGTTGAATGCTTGTAGCGGAACGCCAGCGTTCGCCCTTCACGGGTCCGCGGCGCGAGACCATAGGCCAGATCGGCCAGCACGTCATACAGATCGTAGTCGTTCATGTCCTCAACCATCCGGAGAACGCTTGGTGAGTAACCGGCGCCGACGATCAGATTAATGATCTCTTCACGATCGGGCGGATTCACCCATCGGGCCCGGAAGTCCTCGAGTGTTGGACACTCATCGATCAGCCGCCGAGACAGGCCGGCCCGGTAGTCATCAATGGCAACCGGCATCGCTTGGCCGCCCACCGATGAGACGATAAACTGGCCCAGACTATTAACCGAGACCTCAAACCCGTCGACGATCACCTGAGGCATCGGCGGCGGAGAGGGCGCCGGTCCATCGGGGCCGTCGGGACCTGCAGGGCCATCTGGACCGGTGGGTCCAGACGTCACGAACGGCATTCCGAACAGACGCGTCGCGCCGGTGTCGTCGTAGACCGTGAACATCAGCTTTCCGGTCGGCTCGTCGATCCGGGTGCCGCGACCAATCATCTGGTAGAACGAGATCGGGCTCTTCATGTAGCGGAAGAAGCCGATATTGCGAACACCGGGCACGTCGACTCCAGTCGTCAGCAACTCAACCGTCGTCGCGATGAAATGCGAGGAGGCCGAGCCTCGGAAGTCGGGCAGCACATCGTTGCCGTTTGACTCAGCCGTGCACTTGAATGCGTAGGGATCCTTGCGCGCCACGCCCTGGCGCCTGCACCACTCCGCGTACAGGTTGTTCAATCCATTGGCCACGTCGTCTGCGTGACGATCGCGGGCGCAAAAAATGATCGTCTTCTGGTGTGGCCCCCGCTCGGGGTCAGACGCCAGGAGCCGGGTAAACAGATCGAGGCACATGGCATTCACGCGATCCGGCAGGAGCAGCCTCGACTCGAAGTCAGTCTTCTCGTACGCGGCTGCGATCTCTGCCGCAGTGAGGGGCTGTCCCGTGATCGCGTTGCGGGGATTGCGCGCGACAATGTCGGCAGCGGTCAAGCCGGTGGCGTCGAGGTTGACCTGCGCCAGTTGAATCTCGCACGCGGCGAGGTAGCCATCTTCCATGGCCTGGGCCAGGCCATATTCGTAGACAGGCTCGCCAAAGTACTTCAGATTGTCGGCCGTCACCTGGGCGTCGGCCTGCGCTTCGCGCGTGTCTTCATCGCACTCAAGCTGGCGGGGTGTGGCCGTCAAGCCAATCTGCACAGCGCTCGCGTTGCGCGTCAGCACAATGGACCACTTGCCCCACGCCGACCGATGGCACTCGTCAATGACGATGTGCGAGAAATAGTTCTCCGGGTAGTGCCTGAACAAGAACGATGGGTCACCATTTTCGCGATCGATACCAAGGGTTTGGTAGGTGGCGATGTGCACCCGGGCATTAGTCGCATGGTTGCGGCCCCCCTCCTCGGCGAAGACTTCGGCGGCATCGGCGCCGAACACACTCTGCATGGCCTTGAGGCCCTGCGTGCGCAACTCATCGCGATCACAGAGAAACAGCGCCCGCTTCAATTGGCCCGCATCAGCGATGCGTTTGAGCAGGTGGCAAGCAATAAAGGTCTTGCCGGTTCCGGTCGCCAGCGACAGCAACGCGCGGGGCGGTCGACCTTCAGCGGTGCTACGGGCGACTTTTTCAAAGACCGCACGAATGGCGGCGTCCTGGAAATACCGTCGCTGCCCCTCGCCACCTTGATAACGGGACAGCAGCGGCTTGGCCGACGGCGCCTCCAACGCAAAGCCCATGACCCGCTCGTAGCGCGCCCTGAGGTCGGCCGGCGAAGGAAACTCTGAAAGGGGCCTCGGGGAACTGGTCAAGCCTGTCGACCGGTCGAACTCGACGTACAAGTATCCATTCGACGAAAAGACAAACTGGACGTTATGTCGCGACGCGGCGAGGTAGCCCTTCGCTTGATCCAGTCCATGCCCCGGTGGAAGCGTGTCTTTCTTCGCTTCAATCAGGGCGATGGCGACCGGCTGCGTCTCCGAGCTGACGCGAACGCGCAGGGTATAGCCCGTTCGTCCCACAGACCGGCGGCGCGCTTTGCCCGCAATGATCTCGACCGCGCCCAAGGTGGTCTCACGGCAGATCATGTCCTCCGACCAGCCGCACGCGTGGATCGCCGGGTCGATCAGCTTGGAGCGGGTGTCAGCTTCTGAGAGGGCCACGCCCGCAAATCATATCGGAGGAAGCCTGTCGGGCTGCAGTTTTTGCCACATGTACGCAGCCTCTGCCACGGTCCACCCACTGTTTCCGCGGATTCACTGGCTGGTTCCGCGGCCACGAAGGGCGTAGAATTGGCTTGAGGACCTCATGGCCGCACAGACGCTGCTCGAGAAGATTCAAAGCCTGCCGCCGGAGCGCATCGACGAGGTCGAGCACTTCGTTGACCTCCTGAAAGCCCGCGACCAGGACGGTGCGCTGAAGCAGGCGGCGACGCGGCTGTCCGAAGACGCCTTCCGCAAGGTCTGGGACAATTCGGATGACGCTGAATACGACCGCCTGTAGCTTCGGCGACGTCGTTCTCGTTCCGTTTCCCTTCACCGACCAATCGGCGACCAAGAAGCGACCCGCGATTGTCGTCAGTTCGGATGCCTACCATCGCGAGCGGCAGGATGTCATTGTCGTGGCCGTCACCAGCCGTGTCGCGTCTGAACCCAAGACGGGTGACGTGACCGTCAGCGGGTGGCGCGACGCAGGGTTACTGAAGCCATCCGTGATCAAGCCGGTGTTCACAACGATTGAAACCGGCCTGCTCTTGCGAACACTCGGCACATTGGGATCTGCCGACCAGTTCCGGCTCAGAACCGCGCTTCAGCAGGTCCTCGGCTGACGAAGTAAGCCTCGCCTAGTCCTTCCGCAGTTCGAGTTTCGCCACGCTCTCCAGGTGCACTTCGTCGGGGCCATCGGCGAGCCGAAGCGTGCGGGCCGAGGCCCACGCGTGGGCGAGAAACGTGTCCTGGCTGACCCCGGCCGCGCCGTGCGCCTGGATTGCGCGATCGAGCACGCGCAGCGCCACGTTTGGCGCCACCACCTTGATCATCGCAATCTCCAGCCGGGCGGCCTTGTTCCCCACCGTGTCCATCAAGTGCGCCGCCCGCAGCGTCAGCAGCCGCGCCTGATCGATCTCGATCCTCGAGTCGGCAATGTCGCGGCGAATGGTGCCCTGCTCGGCCAGCGTCTTGCCGAAGGCCACGCGTGCCTTGACGCGCCGACACATGGTTTCGAGCGCGCGTTCGGCCAGGCCGATCAGCCGCATGCAGTGGTGAATGCGGCCGGGCCCGAGGCGGCCCTGCGCAATCTCGAAACCACGGCCCTCGCCAAGCAGGATGTTCCCAGCCGGCACCCGCACGTTCTCGAAGGTGATCTCCGCATGCCCGTGCGGCGCATCGTCGTAGCCAAACACCGTCATCATGCGCTTGATGGTGACGCCGGCGGCATCCATCGGGACCAGGATCATCGACTGGCGCTTGTGGGGCGCCGCAGCGGGGTCGCTCTGTCCCATGAAGATGGCGATCTGACACCGCGGGTCACCGGCCCCGGAGATCCACCACTTCCGTCCGTTCAACACATAGTGGTCACCCTCCCGGACGATGGTGGACCGGATGTTGGTGGCGTCCGATGAAGCGACGTCGGGTTCGGTCATGGCAAAGCACGACCGGATGCGGCCGTCGAGCAACGGCGTCAGCCAGCGCGCCTGCTGCTGCGGCGTTCCATAGCGCGCCAACACTTCGATGTTGCCGGTGTCGGGCGCGGAACAGTTGAACACCTCGGGCCCGAACGCGAGTGATCGCCCCATCACTTCGCAGAGGGGCGCGTACTCGAGGTTGGTCAGGCCCGCGCCTTTATCGCTGGCCGGCAGGAACAGGTTCCACAGCCTCTCTGCCCGCGCCTTGACCTTCAGCTCCTCGATGATCGCCGGGACCTGCCATCGGCCGTCGTGGATCTGCTGGTGAAACAGGGCTTCGTTCGGGTAGATGTGCTGATCGAAGAATGCAAGCAGGCGCTCGCGCAACTCGCGTGATCGTGATGATGGCTCAAGCATTCGGAACGGCCGCCTCGGCGCGCAGTTTGGTGTAGAGCACTTTGCCCACGGTTGATTTCGGCAGGCTCGCACGAATCTCGATCACGCGCGGCCGCTTGTAGTCGGCGAGCCGGCCGGCGCAGTGGGCACGCAGTTCGTCAGGCACGGCCACCTGTCCCGGCTTCAGTACCACGGCCACCTTGACCACCTCGCCGTGATAGCCGTGCGGCACGCCGTACGCCGCCGCCTCCATCACCGCGGGATGCGTGTAGAGCGCCGCTTCGACTTCTGACGGATAGACGTTGTAGCCGTCCACGATCATCATGTCCTTCTTGCGCTGCACGATGAAGGTGAAGCCGTCCTCGTCCAGGCGGGCGACATCGCCGGTGTGCAGCCAGACCACGCCATCGGCGTCGGTGCGCAGCGCGATGGCGGTTTCGTCAGGGCGATTCCAGTAGCCCTTCATCACCTGTGGGCCCGCGACGCACAGCTCGCCTTCCCCGCCGATCGGCAGCTCCTGCGTGCCGGTCTCGAGATCGACAATCTTGAGGTCGGTGTCGGGCATGGGCAGGCCAATGCTTCCAGGCTTGCGGCGCGCCAGGTGAGGAGTCGAGTGCGTCACCGGCGACGCCTCGGACAACCCGTAGCCTTCGTTCAGCGTCACGTTGACCAGGCGCTCGAACTTCTCCAGCACCTCCACGGGCAATGGCGCCGAACCGCTGTTGTAGGTGCCGACCCGATCGAGGTGGAACTCGCGCAGGCGCGGATGGTTGAGCAGCGACACGAAAATCGTCGGCACCGCCGGGAAGTAGGTCGGCCGGTAATCGCGCAACGCCGCGAGCACGGCCTCGACGTCGTACTTGGGAATCAGGATCTGCCGCGCGTTCTGCCAGATCCCACGCATCATGCCGACCGTCAGGCCGTAGATGTGAAAATACGGGATCACCAGCAGAAAGCGATCCTGCCCGCGTTCGATGCTGCGCGAATGCCACAACTCGGTCTGGATGGTGTTGGCGAAAATGTTGCGATGGGTCAGCATCGCCGCCTTCGGCACACCGGTCGTGCCGCCCGTGTACTGCAGCACCGCCACGTCCGTATCCGCATCAATGGCGACCCGCGGCAGATCGATCTCGACGGCACCCGCGATCAGATCGGCCAAGCGCATCACGCCCGGTGCCGCGGCCGGCGCGGTGGCCGCCGGTGAATACTCGCCCAGCGCCGTGGTCACGATGGTCTCGAGCGACGTGCCCGGCTGCAGGGCTGACAGCACCGGCGCCAGCACGTCCAGGGTCAGGACCATCCGCACACCCGAATCGCCCAGGATAAAGGCGACCTCGGGCGGCGTGTACGCCGGGTTGATGTTGACGACGGTGGCGCCGAGCCGCAGGACGGCGAACACACCAATCACGTACGGCGGGCAGTTCGGCAGCATGATGCCAACGCGATCGCCCTTCACAATGCCCAAGCGCGCCAGCGCCGTGGCCAGCCGATCAACTTGCTCCTTCAGCTCGCCAAACGTCAGGTCCGCGCCGAGAAACGTCGTCGCCGGCAATTCGGGGCGTTCGGCCGCCGCTCGCCGCAGGATCTCGTAAAGCGGCCGCCGCGGGTAGTTGGTGTGACGCGGGACCCAGTAATCGTAGTGGTCGAGCCACGGCCGTGGACGGTCGGAACGTACCGCCATTACGTGATCGTCCGGCCGCCATCGACCACGATGGTCTGGCCGGTGATGTAGTTCGAGGCGTCGGCCGCAAGAAACACGGCGACACCCTTCAACTCGCCGGCCTCGCCAACCCTGGGAATAGGACTAGTCGCCTTGATCTGTGGCTCGGCCTTCTCGATCGCGGGATCGGCAAGGCGGGAATGGAAGAAGCCCGGCGCGATGGCATTCACGCGAATGCCGCTTCTGCCCCACGACGCGGCGAGTTCGCGGGTCAAGCCCATCAACCCGGCCTTGCTGGCCGCGTAGCCGGCGTAGTGCGCGCCGTTGACCGATCCCTGCAAGCCCGCGACCGACGCGATGTTGATGATCCGCCCATACTGCTGCTTCAGCATCTCGCGGCCGGCGGCTTGCGAGAAGAGGAATGCGCCGGTCAGGTTGGCGTCGATCACCCGCTGCCACTTGTCGAGCGGCATCGTTTCGGGCGCCTCGCCCCACGTGACGCCGGCGTTGTTCACGAGAATATCGACGCGCCCGAAGGCCGACAGCGTCTGGTCAACGACCGCCTGCACCTGTTCCGGCTGCGTCACGTCGCAGACCAGGCCGGCGACCCGGAAGCCGCGGCCCTGGAACCGGTCCAGGGTCGGCGCCAGCCACTGCTCGCGACGGGCGCACAGCATGAGCGCGGCACCGGCTTCGGCGAGGCCCTCGGCCATCTCTTCACCAAGGCCGCGCGAGCCGCCGGTCACGATGGCGACGCGGCCGGTAAGGTCGAACAGGCTGCTCAAGGGCCGTGCCGTCATTGGCCGAAAAGC